>DAITAC010000127.1:0-10419 GCA_036824465.1 Burkholderiaceae bacterium | reverse complement strand
TCCTTGCGCGAGCATGCGCAGGCGTAGACGAGCCCCATTTGCTGCAGGCGTTCCAGGGCGGCTTCGTAAAGCGCGGCTCGGTCGCTTTGAAACACGACGGGCTCGTCGCTCTCCATGCCGAAGGCGGCCAGCGTGTCGATGATGTCAGCTGCGGCGCCCGCGGCCGCGCGCGGCCGGTCGAGATCCTCGATGCGGACCAGCCACGTTCCGCCGTGTGCGCGCGCGTCGAGCCAGCTCGCCAACGCGGCCACCAGCGAGCCGGCGTGCAGCGCTCCGGTTGGCGAGGGGGCAAAGCGTCCGCGGTAGGCGTAAGCGGCTGAATCGGCTGCGGCCATTCTTCGGGCTCGTGTTTATGGTCGGTTGAAGGGACAATAGCGCCCTGCGCCGTCGTTTCTGTCCATGACCCATCGCCCTGCCACCGTCTTCCTGACACTGCCGCCCGAGCCGGAAGTGGCAGGGCAGCTGCTGCGCCTGGCGATGGGGCTGGGACGCTTCACCTGGATCGGCAATCTGGGACTCGCGCTGCTGCTGGTCATGGCCCTTTGGGGAAGCCCGCAGGCGCTGGCGGGGCTGGGCTGGTGGGTCGTGCTCGGCATCGTGCTGCTGACGCGCGGCGTCTACAGCGCACGCCAGGTGGCGCGACGGGATCTGCCCGACGAGGCCGCGCATCGCATCTATGCACTCTTCGCTGCGACGGAGGGCGTGCTGTGGGCCGGCGGCTTGATCGCGCTGCCCGCGCCGACGCCGGTAGGGATGGTGCTGCAGTTCGGCTTGTCGATCGCCGCCGTGGTCGGCTCGCTTCTGCCCTATGGGGCGATCCCGCGCGCCTGGCTGGCCAGCGTGGTGCCACTCGGATTTGCGCAGCTGGCCATTTTGCTGACGCGCGATCTGCCGATGGTGTTGCCACTCGCCTTCGCCTGGGTGATCTGCATGGGCATCGCGGTGTATGCGTCGCTGCGTCTGCAGCGCGGAATCGCCGAAAACCTGCGCCTGCGTTTCCAGGCGCAGGAAGCGGCAACGCTCAAGGAGCAGACGCTGCTCGAGTTGAACCATGGCCGCGATCAGCTGCGGCTCGCGCTCGAGGCGATCGATGCCGGCATCGGTGATACCAACGTCGTGACGGGTGAACGGTTCTTCTCCGCCCGCTATGCCGAGATCCTTGGCTATTCGGATCGCACTGCATTCATGCAGGCGCATCGCTTTTCCGAGGCATTGCATGACGACGATCGTGCGCGCGTGCTCGAGGCACGCCGGCGCCACATTGAAGAGGGCGTTCCATTTCGCGAGGAATTCCGTCTGCGCACTGCGCGCGGCGATTACATCTGGGTGCAGGCGCGCGGCGAATCGACACGCGGCGCGGATGGTCGTGCCACACGCTTCGTCATGTCAATTGTCGATGTCACCGCGCGGCGCGAGGCCGAGGTGAAACTCATCACGAGCGAACGGCGCTACCGTGCGCTGGTCGAGGCTTCGCCGTCATTGATCTGGATGTGCGATGGCGATGGCAGATTGACCTTTGTTTCGACACGCGGTAGCCGCGGCCTATACGGCTATGAGCCGCGCCACATGCTGGGCAAGCATGTGACATCGTTCAACGCGCCGGAGTTCGGCCGCCGCGAATTCCTGCGGCGGTTTCTGCCCGTATTTCACGGGTTGCCGGTCTACGACATCGAAGCCACGCACATCTCACGCACGGGCAAGTCGATCCACGTCACGGTCAGTGCGCTGCCCACGTTGGACGCCAACGGCAAGGTCGAATCGGTGCTGGGTATCTGCACCGACATTACGGCCCTGAAGGGGCGCGAGCGCGAATTGCACGTGGCACTGCGCAATCAGCAGGTGATTTTCGATGCGGCGGGCGAGGGCATTGCATTCGTTCGCGATGGCGCGATCGAAAGCGCCAACGGAGCGTTGGCCAAGATGCTCGGCGTGACGCGCGAATGGTTGATCGGCCGTCAGGTGCGCGAAATCCTGGCGCGTCCGGGCGATTGGGAGGATATCCGGCGGGTCACACAAGCGGCCGGGCAGCAGGGCGAAGCGGCCAACCACGAAGTGATGATGCGCGCGCCCGATGCGAACACGGGAAGCCGCAGCGTATGGTGCCAGCTGACCTCCCGCAGCGTTGGCGATGACGGAGAGACGGACGCTGCGGCCACCATGATCCTGGTGTTGACCGACATCACCACACTGAAGCGCCGCGAGGAACTGGCGTGGCATCAGGCGAACCACGACGAGTTGACCGGTCTGCCGAACCGCCGCCTGCTGGTCGAAAACGCGCGCCGCCTGCTGTCCGTGGCGATGCGCCGCAAGCGCCTGGCCGCCTTGATGCTTCTCGACCTCGACGGCTTCAAGGAGGTCAACGATGTGTTCGGCCACGCCCATGGCGATACGCTGCTGCGCCGAGTGGCGCTGCGGCTGTCGAGCGTGCTGCGCGAGTACGACCTGGTGGCGCGCACCGGCGGCGACGAATTCGTGGTGCTGTTGCCGGAGATCGACGAACCTCTGGTAGCCAATCACGTGGCCGAAAAGCTGATCGCCGCCGCGGCGGACAACATTGAGGACACCGGTCGTTCGGTGCGCATCCGCGCCAGCGTCGGCATTGCACTTTTTCCCGCCGACGGCCAGGACTTCGACAGTCTGATGGTGCGCGCCGACGCCGCCATGTATGCCGCCAAGGCGGCCGGCAAGAACCAGTACCGTCTTGCCTCGCCCCCCGAGGACCCCGCGGTACCCTTGCATTGAAAGGCCCGGATACGGGCGCATTCACGTTGCCTGTGCGGCCCGGCGCAAGTACTATCTGTCGCTGTTCTTAAGCCTTGACCCACTACATCATGGGGTACGTGCGGATTGCTCGACCCGGTCCGACGCAGTGCGCTCTGCGTGCCGCGCCGCACGCTGACCCCGCGTCACAGGTGCCACGGAGCAAGCGCACTTGAGCGCCGCTGGATCCGCGCCACCGGTTTCTGTGCAGTCGCTGCTTGACAGTGAGCGTCGCCTTCTGGCCGCCGCGCTGCTGTTGTTGGCCGCGGTTGGCCTGGCATTGTTCGACCGGTCGAGCTGGATCGGGCTTTGGACCGTTCTGACCATGGCGACCGCGGCGGCGCGCTGGCTCGCGGCGCGCTGGAGCGAACCGACGAGTTCTTCCGGGGCGATGCGGTCAGTCACCGGCCTGCACTTGACCGATGTCGGCCTGTGGACGGCGCTGCTGCTGACGACGCCGGCGTCGAACGGCGCCAATGGCGTCGGCGGCTTCGGCGCCGCGGGCGCGGTCTTGCTGGCGAGCATTTCGCTGCGCCATGTTGCGCCGGTCTGCACTCTGGTGATTGCTGGCTGGATGGTCGCGGCGGTGATCGTGATCTGGAATGTCGCGGTCGCACCTATGTTTCTTGCCGGATTCCCGCTCTGGATTTTCGCGGTCTGGTGGTCGGCGCGTGCTCCGGTAGACGCGCAATTTCCACAGCAAGTCCCTGCGCCGGCGGCTTTGATCAACGAACCGGCACCGGCCGAGCCGGCGGCTGGCGGACTGGATCGTACGACTGAGCTGTACGCACGTCTGCCTGGACTGGTCTGGAACGTCAACGCCCGCGGCCATGTGACCGAGGTGCGTGGCGATGCGCCGTGGCGCTGGGGCCTGCGCATCGGCGCCTATGAGCGGCCTCACTGGGCAGAGGCATTCGCCTTCGACGAGTCGAGTCGTGCTGAGGTCGAGAGTGCAGTTGCGCGCGCCATTGCCGGACAATCAACGTTTGACGTGCTCAACCGACGGCGCACTCGCCTGGGAGCGCTGGTGGCGCTCCGCAGTCATTTCGTTCCGTTCTCGTCACCGGAAACCGAGAGCCTGGGCGAATCCAACGCGTCGGCGCTGGTGCTGGATACGATTGCCGGTCCGCACGAGTTGATCGAGGTCGAGCAACTGCGTCGCAGTCGTGCGCAATACAAATCGCTGGTCGATGCGTCGGCAAGCCTCATCT
This sequence comes from Burkholderiaceae bacterium, assembly GCA_036824465.1. Taxonomy (GTDB): domain Bacteria; phylum Pseudomonadota; class Gammaproteobacteria; order Burkholderiales; family Burkholderiaceae_F; genus JAKOQB01. The sequence goes on along the minus strand of DAITAC010000127.1, from coordinate 6,448 downwards.
GGGCGTGCGATGAGCATTTCCGCATCACGTTCGCGAGTCGGCGCGCGGCGCGTGAGATCTACCGCTGTGAACCACATCATCTGATCGGCCGGCCGGTATCCAAGCTGCTCGCCGAGGGCGTCGATCAGCGCACCGCACTCCGAGCGCTGGCCGGCTTGCGTGCCGGCGAATCGCTGCGCGATGTCGAAATGACCCATGGCGCCTTCGACCATGCCAAGGTGGCGGTCGCATTGACCGCCGCGCCGCTGCACGCCAGCGATGGCGCATTCCAGGGCGCGGTCGGGACGGTGACCGACCTGACGATCATGAAGCAGCGCGAATCGAGACTGGCTGAAGCGCTGCAGGTCGAACGCACGGTGCTGGACGCGGCCGGCGAGGCCATTGCGGTGGTCAAGGGCGGCAAGGTGCTGCGCTGTAACGATGCCTTCATGCGGCTGCTTAAGGCGGAGCCGGCGCATCTGGCGCGTTCCGATCTGGCTGAATACTTCGAACGGCAGGAGGACTGGAGCGAGATTGCCGGCGCCGCCGAGTTCGCGCGCGGTGAAGATCGTGCAACTGTCAAGGAGCTGCAGATTCGCCAGGGCGCACGCAAGGACGGCGCGTCGATGTGGTGCCAGGTCACCGCGCGCATGGTGGCACCCGATGAGCTCGTGATCGTGCTGGTGGACATCGATCAGATCCGTCGCCGCGAAACCGACGCGTTGCATGTCGCACACCACGATGAGCTGACGGGGTTGCCGAATCGTCGTCTGCTCGCCACGCGGGCTCAGTCGGCGCTGGCTTCTGCCGCGAGTGGGCGCAGCCTGTGCGCGGTGCTCGCCCTCGACCTCGACGGCTTCAAGGCAATTAACGATCGCTTTGGCCACCGCATGGGCGATGTCGTCTTGCGTGAAATCGCGCACCGGCTGCTGCGGGTCGTGCGCCCACACGACACGGTGGCACGGCGCGGGGGCGATGAATTCGCCGTGCTGCTGCCCGATGTCGGAACGCGTGTCGACGCGGAGCGCGTTGCCTCGCGACTGCTGCATGCCGTGGGCCAGCCGCTGATTCTCACCGGCGGGCGCGAAGGTTGGGTGTCGGCCAGCATCGGTATCGCGCTGGCGCCGCAGCAGGGCATCGACCTGGAGCGGCTGCTGCAGGTCGCTGATGCGGCGATGTATCACGCCAAGCTGCGCGGCAAGAACCGCTATGAGTTTCCCGCCGACGCGGCTGTGCTGGAAGGGCCGCGTGCAGTAGCGTCGCATTAGGGCGCGCCGTCCGCCGCGGCGCCCGGCCAGACACAGAGCGCTGCGCGACGGAGCATCCAGCATGTCCGCTGCGCCGCCGACGCCTCAGATACAGTTTTGGAAAATCGGCACGCAGGCCGGGCTTCGATCGCCTCTGCCCGGGCGCCTGATCGTTTGCGTCATTGCGGCCGGAATCGATCGGGAAATGGCTGAAGCTTCGGTTCAATTGCCGGACAGGAGGAACTGATGGTCACGGTGCGCAAGTCCGAAGAGCGGGGTTTTGCTGACCACGGCTGGCTGCGCTCGTATCACAGCTTCTCGTTCGCGGACTACTACGACTCGCGGCACATGGGTTTCTCCTCGCTGCGCGTGATCAACGAGGACCGCATTGCATCCGGCAGCGGCTTCGGCACGCATGGTCATCGCGACATGGAGATCATCAGCTACGTGCTTGACGGTGAACTGGCGCACAAGGACAGCATGGGCAACGGGTCGGTGATCCGTCCCGGTGATGTGCAGAGGATGAGCGCCGGTACGGGCGTGATGCATTCCGAGTTCAATCACGCGCAGGATCGCACCACGCATTTCCTGCAGATATGGATCGAGCCCGATGTGCGCGGCATCCGTCCCGGCTATGAGGAAAAGCGTTTCGACGCCAGCGAGAAGCGGGGTCGGCTGCGCCTCGTCGCATCGCCTGACGGCGCCGATGGCTCGGTGACCATTCACCAGGATGCACGACTGTACGCGGCACTGCTGGACGGGAGCGAGACCGCAACGCACATGCTGGCGCCGGGCCGCAAGGCCTATCTGCACGTCGTGCGTGGCGCCGTCGAGGTCAACGGCGTGGCGCTATCCGCAGGTGACGCGGCGATGGTGCGAGACGAATCGGAATTGCGTATCACGCACGCCCGCGACGCAGAAGTGCTTCTGTTCGATCTGCACTAGCATCATCTTGCATCGTTGGCGGAGAAATCATGGGCAATGGCAATCAGGACCTGCTGGCGCTGATCGGTCGCGTCCTGCTGGCGTTGATGTTCGTTCTGGAAGGCGTCTCGAAAATCGGTGGATTCAACGACACCGTTGGCTATATCTCGTCGCGGGGTCTGCCGCTGCCGACCGTGCTGGCCGGGGCGGCCATTGCCGTCGAGATCGGCGCCGGAGCGGCGCTCATCGTTGGCTACAGGACTCGCTGGGCGGCCCTGGTGCTGGCCTTGTTCACCCTGCTTGTGAGCGTCCTGTTTCACAACTTCTGGGCGGTGCCGGCCGGTCAGAGGATGGTGGAATACCTGATGTTCATGAAGAACATTGCGGTGGCAGGCGGCATGTTTGTGCTCGTGGCGTTTGGTGCTGGACGGTGGAGCCTGGACGGTCGCGCTGGCAAGTGATCCCTATGCACGGCGCAGTCCGGCTTGCCGCAGGGCCTCGTGCGTGCAGCATTCGATCGATTCAATGGCCGGCCGTAGCGCTACGCGAGCGTTCTCGTGAGAAAAGCGGCGATTTCACCCAGCTCTTCCGCGCTCAGCGAATGCTGCATCGGATACTCATGCCATTGCACCGCGTAGCCGAGCGCACGCAGCCGATCGCGGGAAGCGGCCGCGCGCTCGATCGGAATCACCGGATCGCTGCTTCCATGCGCCATGAGGATCGGCACCGCGGCGCTGGCTGATGCACGCTCGGATGACAGCGTGTCCGCAAGCGGCAGGTATCCAGACAGCACCATCAGCCCAGCCAGCGTCTCGTTTTGGCGCAGTCCGGTCTGCAGCGTGATCGCCGCGCCTTGAGAAAAGCCGGCGAGCACGATGCGTGAGCGTGCCACGCCGCGTTCGACTTCGCGCGCAATCAGTTGCTCGACCGCGCGTTGCGATGCGCGAATGCTCGCCTCGTCTTCGCGCCGGACCAGATCGGTGCCAAGGATGTCGTACCACGCGCGCATCACATAGCCGCCGTTGATGGTGACCGGCATCATCGGCGCGTGCGGGAACACGTAACGTACTGCAGGCGCGCCCATCGTTTCGAGTTCGCGCACGACGGGCACAAAGTCGTAGCCGTCGGCGCCCAGTCCGTGCAACCAGATCACGCTGGCGTCAGGGGCATCACGGGTCTGCAGTTCGACGCAGGCCAGCACATCGGGCGTCGGGTGTCGGGTGTCGGGAGAGCTTGGCATCGAGTGCTCGGTCAAGATGATTGATCGTCAGAGTCTTGAAGCATTCAAGGGGACGCTCAGGTGCCGTCCACGCCCGACGCCCGACGCCCGACACCCGACTGCGCGCGCAGCGCGCTCTTCGGCCGAAACGCGCGGATCACTTCAGCATTCGTTTCGATGTATGGGCCGCCTATCAAGTCGATGCAATAGGGTACGGCGGCAAAGATGCCTGGCACTTTCGGCTTGCCACTGTCATCGCGCAGGCCCTCGAGCGTTTCCTGGATCGCCTTGGGTTGTCCGGGAAGATTGATGATCAGTGCCGCGTGGTCGGCCGTTTCGCGGATGACCGCGACCTGTCGTGACAGGATGGCGGTCGGTACGAACTCAAGCGAAATGCGCCGCATCTGCTCGCCGAAGCCGGGCATCACCCGCGTCGCCACCGCAAGCGTGGCTTCGGGCGTGACGTCCCGGCGCGCCGGTCCCGTGCCGCCCGTCGTCAGGACCAGATCGCACGCGACATCGTCGATCAGTTCCTTCAGCGCGGCTTCGATCGCGGCACGCTCATCGGCGATCAGGCGTTCGTGCGACTGCCACGTTGAGCGCAGTGCGCGGCCGAGCCAGTCGCGCAGACCCGGCAGGCCCTGGTCCTGATAGACGCCCGCGGACGCGCGATCCGAAATCGATACGAGTCCTACGATCAGGTCATCCGGGTTGCGGCGCTTTGCTCTCATGTGTTCGATACGCGCAAGGTCGCATGCAGCCATCGATACAGGTCGCGCGCATGCCGCGGCGCGCTGCCGGTCGCCAGCTCACGGCGCGCGGCGCGGATCGTCGCGCGCAGCGGTTGCGCATCGATGTCGGGATAAGTGCTCAGCAACTCCGTCAGCGCCGCGTCGTCTTCGAGCAGTCGGTCGCGCCAGCGCTCGCAGCGATGCATCAGTTCGACCGCCGCGCGTGAATCTCCGGTCACCGCGGCCAGCGCCTGCTCGATCGGCTCGGCTTCAACGCCGCGCATCAGCCGGCCGACATACTGCAGCTGCCGGCGGCGACCCTCGTGATCGGTGATGCGGCGCGCGGCGGCGATCGCCTCACGCAGTTTCTCCGGCAGATCAACGCGAGCCAGCTGATCGGCGTTCAGACCCACAAGCGCAACACCCAGATCCTGCAAAGCGGTCATTTCCCGCTTGCGTTGCGTCTTGCTGGGACGCTCATCCTGGGTGACCACGGCAGGAGCGATCGAGGCGGTTTTCATCGGCGGCTATCATAGCGGCCCGCCGCTGAAGTCCTGTCGATGAGCTCCCCGTTTGCACTTTCCGATGAGCGCCTGCGCGAGCTGGCCGTGACCGTGCTTGATCACGCGCGCAGGCTTGGTGCCAGCGACGCGTCATGTGAGGTTACGGAGGCCACGGGCCTGTCCGTGTCGACGCGCAAGATGCAGGTCGAAACCATTGAGCACACGCGCGACAAGGGACTGAGCGTCACCGTTTACCTTGGCCAGCGCCGCGGTAACGCATCGACCTCGGACTTCGCGCCGGCGGCGATCACACAGGCCGTCGAGGCCGCTTACAACATTGCACGCTTCACCGCTGAGGATGACGCGGCGGGGTTGCCCGATGCCGACGTCCTCGAGCGTGCACCGCGCGACCTCGATCTGTTTCATCCGTGGGATCTGGATACCGATGCCGCCATCGAGCTGGCGCGCCGCTGCGAGCAGGCGGCCTTCAACGTCAGTCGGCAGATTACGAACTCCGAAGGCGCAAACGTCTATACCAACTCCGGGCGTTTCGTGCTCGCCAACACGCGCGGTTTTGTGGGCGGATTTGCGTATTCGCGCCACTCGGTCTCGGTCACCCCGATCGCGAAGAACAGGGACGGCATGCAGCGCGACGACTGGTACTCGTCGTCGCGCCTGGCCGGCGAACTCGCCTCTCCCGAGGCGATCGGCGACTACGCGGCGCGCCGCGCGCTGGCGCGCCTGTCGTCGCGCAAACTCGGCACGCGCCAGTGCCCGGTGCTGTTCGAGGCGCCGCTGGTGTGCGGCCTGATCGGCAGCTTTGTGCAGGCCGCCAGCGGCGGTGCGCTGTACCGAAAAGCTTCGTTCCTGGTCGATGCGCTGGGCAAGCCGCTGTTCGCCCCGCACTTGTCCTTGCACGAAGATCCGTACATTCCGCGGGCGTCAGGTTCCGGAGCTTTCGACGAGGAAGGCGTGCGCGGCCTGCAGCGCGATGTGATCGCCGATGGCGTGCTGACCGGGTACTTTCTGTCCAGCTATTCGGCGCGCAAGCTCGGCATGAAGACGACCGGCAATGCGGGCGGCGCGTACAACCTTGAATTGCATTCGAAACTCACACAGCGCGGTGACGATTTCGCCGCGATGATCCGGAAGTTGGGAACCGGGCTCCTTGTGACCGAGCTCATCGGGCAGGGCGTCAACTATGTCACCGGCGACTACTCGCGGGGTGCCAGCGGCTTCTGGGTCGAGGGCGGCGAGATCCGTTACCCGGTCGAAGAGATCACGATCGCCGGGCGGCTGCCTGACATGTTCGCCGGCATCGTCGCGGTCGGCGCCGATCGTTACGAGAGGGGTGGCAGGATCACGGGCTCCGTCATCGTCGAGGGCTTGACCATTGGTGGCGCATAAGGCTCTGGCCTGGCTTTTCGATGCAAATACCGTTTGCCCCTGGCCGGGCTTTGACTAAACTCTGCGGTGGAGTCGGTTCCAGGGCGGCGGGTGAACTCGCGGCACTCCGGCTCGCGTTCCCCGTCGACTCGATATAACGCAAGGAGAACTTATGCAACGTCGTTCATTCATGGCGCGAGCCGCGATCGGCACAGCGGCGGCGGCCGCGGTCGTCGCCGCGCCAGCCGTGCGCGCGCAGGCCGCCATTCGCTGGCGGCTTGCGTCCAGCTTCCCCAGGAGCCTGGACACCATCTACGGTGGTGCCGATGTGTTCGCCAAGGTCATCAAGGATGGGTCGGGCGGCAAGTTCGAGGTGTCCGTCCACCAGGGCGGTGAACTGGTGCCTGCCTTTGGCGTCGTTGACGCGGTCCAGAACGGCACCGTCGAGGCGGCGCATAC
>DAITAC010000126.1:6652-10433 GCA_036824465.1 Burkholderiaceae bacterium | reverse complement strand
TCGACATACAGGCCTTCGCGCTCGGTGCTCTGCACGCTGATCACGCCCTCCGTGCGACCATCGACGGTGATCGGCACCCCCAGATAGGACAGGGCCGGCTTGCCGACGATCTTCGTCCCGATGACCTTGGCCTGGCGCTCTGCGTCCGTGTTCAGGATCAGCGCCTGGCCGGTGTCGATGATCTTGCTGGTCAACCCTTCGCCACGCGGGCGCGATTCGCTGACTTCACCGTACCGGTAGGGGAAGTGAATCATGTCGGTGGCGCGGTCCAGCAACGCGACGTAGGCAATGTCGGCCTTGAACAAGCTGCGGACTTGCTCACCCACCAGCTCAATGAGCGCCGACAAGTCGAGCTTGCCGACCAATTGCTGCGACACTGTGTTGACGGTGTCCAGCTCGGCGGCGCGCTGCTGTGATTCGGCGAAGAGCCGCGCATTCTCCATCGCTACCGTGGCCGCAAGCGACAGGCCGACCAGGAACTCGAGCTCGCTCTCACGGAACGGCTCACCGCCCGTGCGCCACACCGCCATCGCGCCCTTGACCGTCTTGCCCGCACGCAGCGGTGCGACCATCAGCCGCTCATCGGTCAGCTCACCCGTGCCGGTGATCTGAACTGCCCGCGGGTCGTGACTCGTGTCGTTGACGTACTCGGCGCGGCCACTCGCGATGATGTTGCCGATGATGCCGACACCGGGTTCGATCACCTCGCTCTGCAGCTCTCCGGCGATGTCGCCCAGCGCAACGATGGCGCGGAAGCCCGCTGCACCGGTATCTGCGCTGTCCACTTTTCCTTGCGGCAGGAAGATCGCACTGGTGTCCGCGTTGAGCAGTTCCTTGGCGTGGCGCGCGATGCGGTCCATTACCGTGGGAAGGTCCAGCGTGGACGAGATGTCGCGCCCGACCTCGGCCAGTGCCGCGCTCTCACGTGTGCGGCGCTGGATCTCCTCGAACAGGCGTGCATTTTCCAGCGCCACGCCCATGCTCGCGGCCACTGTAGTCAGCAGGCGGACTTCGGCTTCGCCGAAAGCATTTTCGCGCTCGTGGTCTTCCAGCATCAGCCCGCCGAGCACGCGGTCGCTGCCGATGATTGGCACGAACGCGCTGCACTTGCATGCGTCGGTGCCCGGGGTGGGGGCGCCCCACAGCGCGAAATCCTCGGCGGCGGTGTGGGTGATGATCGGTTCGCGGCTCAAGATCAAGCGTTCGCCCGGACCATCGGGCCGCAGCGGCGTCGGCGATTTAGGTGGCAGCCGCACGCCGTGCTCATACTCGTACAGGGCATGCGCCGTGCGCTTGTCGTGGTCGAACCAACGAATGCCGATGTCCTGGCTCTTGAGGACCTCGCGCAGCTTGTCTCCCACCAGGTCGACGATGGCCTGGAAGTCGAGCGATCCGGCGATGCCTTGCTGGATCGAATTGATCACCGCCAGCTCGGCATTGCGTTGCTCGGTCTCTTTCAGCAGTCGCTGCGTCTCGTCGAACAGGCGCGCGTTCTCCAGCGCGACGCTCATGGCGCCAGCCAGCGTCTGCAGCAGGCGCACGTCGGACGTACTGAAGGCGTGCTCGCGCTCGAAGTCGTTGAGTTCGATGAGTCCGCGCGCCTGGCCGCCCACCACCAGTGGCACGGCGACAGTTGACTTGTCCAGCGACGTTCCTGGCAGGACATGGCTGCCGTACTTCGCCATCGCCTGCGCCATGTTCTCGTTGACAACCAACGTCTCGCGCGTGCGAATGACGTGCGCCGCGAATCCCTTCGCGCTCAGCGGATTGGACGCGATGGCGATCCGCCGGCCTTTCTCGAAGACGTACGGGTAGTGCACCAGGTTCGTCTGCGGGTCATAGATGCGGATGCCCATGTCCGCCTGCTTGAAGATCTCGCGGATCTTGTCGCCCACTGCGTCGTAGATGCCCTGCATGCTGAGCTCGGCAGCCAGCGCTGCCTGCACGCTGTTGATGATCGCCAGTTCCGCGGCGCGTTGCTCACTTTCCTTGAACAGGCGCTGCGTCTCGTCGAACAGGCGCGCGCTTTGCAGAGCCACGCCCATGCTGGTGGCAACCGTCTGCAGCAGGCGCACTTCGGAAGCACCGAACGCATGCTCGCGTTCATAGTTCTCTAGAACCATCGATCCGAGCAGGCGATCGCCACCGACAATGGGCACGAACACGGCTGACAGGCTTGCATCGGTTCCCGGGATCACCCCAATGCCAAGCGCCTCGAATTCGGTGGGTGACCCAATCACCAGCGGTTGGCGCCTGTGCATGGCTTGCGCAACTGGACTGTCTTGCCGCAGTGGTGTGGATTGCGGCCTGATGCGGGCGCCGTGCTCGTACTCGTAGAGGTAGTGCACAACGTTGGCCGCCTCGTCGATCCAGCGGATACCGATGTCCCCGGTCTTGAATATCTCTCGCAGTTTGTCGCCGACGAGGTCGACGATGCCCTGGAAGTCCAGCGACCCGGCCATGCCTTGCTGGATGCTGTTGATCACCGCCAGCTCCGCGTTGCGCTGTTCGGTTTCCTTCAGCAGGCGCTGGGTCTCGTCGAAGAGCCGCGCGTTCTCGAGCGCCACGCCGAGCGACGCGGTGACCGTCTGCAGCAGTCGCACTTCTGCTTCGCCGAAGGCGTTCTCGCGCTCGTAGTTCTCAAGCGTGACGTCGCCCAGCACGCGATCGCTGCCGATGATCGGCACGAATGCGGCGGACTTGCTGGCGTCCGTGCCGGGGATCGCAGTGAGCCCGTCGGCCCCCATCGCGGCCGCGCTGTTGTAGATGACCGGCCGTCGTGTCGCGATCATCCGCTCGGCCGGACCGCCCGGACGCATAGGAAAGGGCGCCACCGACAGTCGTTGCCCATGTTCGAAGAGATAGAGGGCGTGAACGAGTCGAGTCTGCGGGTCGTACCAGGAAACGCTGATGTCCTGCGTGCGCAGCACCTCTCGCAGTTTGTCCCCCACAAGGTCGACGATGGCCTGGAAATTCAGCTCCGCCGCCACGCCGCGCTGGATCGCGTTGATCACCTCCAGCTCACGGACACGCTCGTTCAGTTCCACGGTGCGCTGCGCGACCTTGCGCTCGAGGCCCTGCGCCCATCGGGCGTTGTCGAGCGCCACCGCGGCCTGCGCAGCGAACATGGCCAGCAGATCGCGGTCGGTGTCATTGAAGCGGCCGAAGGCGCCTGCGATGTCGGCGTACAGGTAGCCCAGCAGCTCGCGCTGTGCGATGAGAGGCACCACCAGGCAGCTGCGCTGGTCGACGGTCTCAGCACTCTCGGGGCCGTGCCGCAGGCTCACGGCGCGCGTGCGGCGTGCCTCGTGCAGCCAAGGTGTGATCGCCTTGAGCAGCGCGGCCTCGTCCTCGCCACGCGGCAGCAGCGAGCCCGCGATGTGCAGGCCGTCCGAGCTATCAAACACCAGCAGCACACGTTCGGCACCGGAAAGCTCGGTGGCTTCCTCCACGAGAAAGTCCGTGAGTTCTTCGGCGCTGCGCAGCTCGTTGAGACGCAGCCCGACATCGACCAGTCGCTCGAAGGGCTCGCGCAGGCTGGCCTTGCCCGCCAGGTGGGCCTCGCGGCGCCGGCGCGGCAGGCCATGCGCCCGCGCGTGGTCCAGCCACGCCAGCACGACCCCGCGTCGTTCCTGGCGCTTGTTGAGGTAATTACGGCGCAGGCCCTCATCGCCGAGGCCGGCCGACGCGGTCAGCAGGAACTGATAGGCCCGCTCGAGTGCAGCCGCCGCCTCGTCCGCCAGGCCGTTTGCCAGCAGTGCCTGGCTGTGCCGCCACCACA
>DAITAC010000126.1:0-6552 GCA_036824465.1 Burkholderiaceae bacterium | reverse complement strand
GCCGCCTCGTCCGCCAGGCCGTTTGCCAGCAGTGCCTGGCTGTGCCGCCACCACAGCGCGATCGGGTCCATCCCGTCCAGCCACGCCATGCCCGCGGCGCGATGCATCTCGGCTGCGCGTCGGGTGGCGGCGAGCGCGGCCGACGGGTTGCCGCCGGCCAGGTGCGCGCGGCCCTCCTGCATCAGGCTGTTGATGCGGAAGGCCGTGTGTTCTGAGCCTGCCTTCTCGGCCGCCTGTTTGAAGTGGTGCGCGGCATCGCGCGCCCGGCCCTCATGCAGCGCGACCTCGCCCTCGAAATTCTCCAGACTGGTCGGGTAGCGGCGATCCCCGGTCGCCTGCGCGAGCGCGTCGGCCTCCGTTGCGCTCGCCCGGGCACCTGCGAAGTCCTGCATCTCGACCATCAGATCGCTGAGGTTCCATTGCGAATTGACCACCCCGGGGATCACGCCCGCGCGGCGCCACGTTTCGATGGCCTCGCTGTAGAACCGCCGCGCCCGCCGAAACAGACCCAGCTCCGTATAGGTGTTGCCCATGTTGGAGACAATGGCAGCCCGGCGCACGACGTGTCCGGCAGCTTCAAAGGCCGCGAGCGCCTGGCCGTACCGCTTCAGCTTGACCGCGATGTCCGGCTCGTGGAACGTCAGGTAGTTCAGCGCGCTACCGAGGCCGAGCATGTCGCCGCTGCGCCGCGCGAGCTCGAGCGCCCTGGCCCCCGACTCCTCAGCCGCCGCGGTGCGACCAAGCTGGTCCAGCGCCGACGCCTGGCTCCACATCGCCCGGCCCTGAAGTGCGGTCAGGCCGAGTGAGGCGAACATCGCCGCAGCCTGCCCGGCATGTTCGGCCGCCTCCCCGGCGCCCGCCAGGGAGCGCCACTGCGCTTCGGACAAGCGGAGCAGGCTCATTGCCTCGAGCGCCGTGTCGCCGCTGCGGCGCGCCGCCTTGAGCGCCGCCTTTGCCGTCTCGAACGCTGCCGCCGCCTGGCCGCGGTATAGCTGCACCATGACGGTTCGATTCAGCGCAATGGCTTCGAGCCCAGCGTCGTGCTCGCTCTGCGCAAGCGACTGCATCGCGGCCACGTCGGCGCCGGCACGATCGAGGTTTCCGAGCGCGATGCAGCCATCCGCACGCAGGTCCAGCAGATCAAGCTGGTTCTCGACGCTCAAACCGGGCGCAGACAGCGCCTCACTCGCTTGCTCAATGGCTTTGGCGTGCTGACCGGCCCAGGCGAGGTCAGCGATCTGTCGCGCGGCGGGTGACGGCATTGCCCGCCGACTCACCGTCGAGCCCGCTCGAGATGACACTCTCTTCGTGCTGCGTGCAGACATGAGGCGTTCGACCTCCGGGAGGTGCCACGGGCGCCCTGATGGGCAAATGCCGACGCGGAGGGTGGGCATCATGCCAGTCTTGAAGGCGTTTGCGCAGGCCTTTGCTGCGCAACGCGCGGTTATCCTTCGTGCCGGGAAATCGGTCGCGCGTACTCCGGGTGAATCACGTTGCAGCTATCCATTTCGGACATCACGAACCAGGTCGGAGGCATGCTCGCGACGCACATCGCCGCGATCACGTCGTCGCCAATGCAGATCGCGGCGCATCTGGCGGCCGCGATGGCGGTCGTGCTGCTGATCGTCGCGGCGTTCGTGCGCACGATGATCCCGCTGCGCTGGCTGGTGGTGGGCAGCAACGTCGGACTGTTCATCTACGGTGCGCTGCACCCATCACTGACCACGATGGCGGTCGCGGCAGCGCTGATGCCGATCAATGTTTACCGGGCGATCGAGATGATGCGGCTGACGCGCCGCGTGATGCGTACCGCCGAGGCGAGCGAACTGGCCACGGTGTGGCTCAAACCTTATATGAAGAAGCGGCGGCTTGCCGCCGGCCGGGTCCTGTTTCGCAAGGGCGATAACGCCCACCGAATGTACCTGCTGGTAGACGGCGAGATGGAAGTGGTCGAAATCGGCGTTCGACTGGAGCCCGGCCGCATCTTCGGCGAGATCGCGCTCTTTTCGCCCGACCATACTCGGACGTTCACGGTGCGCTGCCTCACCAGGTGCACGGTGCTCGAAATAGATGAAAGCACGGTCAGGCAACTCTACTTCCAGAACCCGGCATTCGGTTTCCACCTGATCGGCCTGCTGACGGGACGTCTCAGGGACGACCTGGCCCGCGCCGAACAGGAGCATGGGAGTGGCACTCGCTCCACTTCATCAGCCGGGGCGACCTCGGCAGGCAAGGCATGAAGTTTCGGTAGGTTGCGACTATTCAACCCACCACTTGCATCTGCGCATTTGCGCCGCGCGCACCGCGCTGCTACAACCCAACACATCTGGATGCGTGGAGAAGAAATGCAGGTGTTTGACCGGGTCGAGGGCTACTACGCCGGAAACACGGACGCAAGCTCGCCGGGCGGTCGCGGGCCGAATCGACGTCTGCTTTCGTTTCTGATCGTGTTCGTGCTGGTGACCGCACTCGGTCTCGGCTACACGTTCCTCCGCACGCCGCAGTACCGTGCCACGGCGCGGCTCGAAATCGTTCCCGCCGAGGGACTGCAGGCGCGCAACGCGCAGGTCGGTGTGCCGCAGCCAGCCTCGTCGCAGAACGAGCGCGGAACCAACGCCGCTGCGAGTCCGTTTCTGACCGAGATCGAGTTCCTGACCAGCCGGCCGCTGCTCGAGCAACTGCTGGAGCGGATTCGGTCGGCCGGGCTGACAACCGCACTGGCCGGATCAGACCCGATCGCGGCACTGCTGCAGGCGATTTCCGTCACGCCCGTGGCCGGGACCCAGGTTGTGCAGCTCGCCGCGGTCGGAGAGAAGTCCGACGTGCTCGCGTTCGCACTCAATGGCCTGATGGAGATCTATCGTGACCACGTCGCCGAGCGCTATCGCGACACGTCGGATGAAGCCCTGGCGCAGGCAAAGGAAGAAGCGCAGCGCTACGACGCCGCGGTCCGGGAAAAGCGGCGCGCGATGGAGGCGTTTCGTACCCGGCACGACATCGTGTCGCTCGAGCGCGACGAGAACGAGGCGCTGGCGCGGGTTAAGGGGCTCGCCACGTCATTGAATGCCGCGGAAGAGAAGGCGGTCGCGTCAGAAGCGAGGCTGCGCTCGCTGCGCGACGCCGTCGCGAGCGGAAAGGCGGCCGTGCGCGCGCGCGACAACCCGACACTGGCCAACGTCGAGGCGCGACTATCGCAGGCGCGCGAGGAACTGCGCCAGCTCGAGCGCAGCTACACCGAAGACTATCTCGCCAAGGATCCGGCGGCGCGAACGCTGCGCGTGCGCATCGCCGAATTCGAAGCGCAGATCAAGCGTGAGCGGGTCGCGAGCCAGGAGACCAACCTGGCCGAAGCCGAGGAGGAGGCAGTGCGAACGCGCGACAACGTGCAGGAGTTGCGCAGCCGGCTGTCCGCAGACCGCCGCTCGGTGCAGGCGTTTTCGGCACGCTTCGGTGAATACAAGGCAATGCAGGAAGAACTGACCAACCTGGAAGGGTTGCTGCGCGGCGCGAACGAGAAAGCGGTCCGGCTCGAGGCGAGCGACCGCGCGCGCCGCCCCGAGGCCAAGATCATCGAAGCGGCGATCACGCCGGTCGATGCGTGGCGACCGTTGTATCTACGCGATTCCGCGATCACGGTGGCGGCGGCGATCGTGCTCGGATTCCTCGCGGCGTGGCTGACCGCATTTCTCACGCGCCGCGAAGCCGGGCCGAGCGTGGTGGTCACACCCACCACGGTGGCGTATCCCTTGCAATCACTCGGCCTGCAACATGCATCGCCGCAGATGGGCAGTCCGGCACTGATGCATGCGGGAGCGCAAACATTGCAGTTGCCTGCGGCGCAACCCGTACTGCGCGAGCTCGATGAACACGAAGTAGCCGCGCTGCTGGCCAGCGTCGATGAGAAATCGCGCTTTATTCTCGCGTTGCTTCTGAGCGGGATTGCGCCAGATGAAGTGCCGACCCTCACCTGGAGCGATGTGCAGCTTGATGCGAAAACGGTCCGGATCAAGTCACCCGTGGCGCGTGAACTCTCGCTCGCGGCCGAATTGTTGGCAATCGCCGCGGCGGCCCTCGCGGGGCAGCCACCGCAGAGCTACTTGCTGACTGCCCACGGTCGCGAGACGCCGGCCGGCGACGATCTCGACACGCTGGTGGCATACGCCTGTCATGACGCGGGACTGTCTCAGCCGTCGGAAATCACACCGGCCGCACTGCGACATACTTACCTCGCATTCATGGCGCGCCAGGGGGTGCGCTTCGGCGAGCTGGCCCGGATCGTCGGCCCGCTGTCGGCGCAGGTCATCGCGGCTTACGGCGTGCTGGCGCCCGAGGGGGCAAAGCGCTCAATAGCCGAAGTCCAGCGCGTGCATCCGGGTTTGCAAAAATGGGCTGGTCAGGGCGATAGCACTGATGGCCACGCGCAGGGATGAGGGCTAAACATGGGGGAGAGCAACGGTGAAAGTCTGGCTTGAGGTTCGGGGTGATGTCGCAGTTCTGCAGATCGACAACCCGCCCGTCAATGGTCTGGGGCACGCAACGCGCAATGGCCTGCGCGCAGGGCTGGAGCACGCGCTCGACAATCCGCGCGTCAATGCAGTTGTGATCACCGGCACCGGCACAGTATTTTCCGGCGGCGCGGACATCCGCGAGTTCAATACGCCCGCGGCACTGGCCGAACCGCATCTGCTGCAGGTGATCGAGGCGGTCGAAGGTTCCTACAAGCCGGTGATCGCCGCGATCAATGGTGTTTGCATGGGCGGTGGTCTCGAGCTCGCCTTGGCCTGCCATTACCGGGTCGCAACACCGAACGCGACGATGGCGCTGCCGGAAGTCAAGATCGGACTGATTCCAGGCGCCGGCGGAACACAACGGCTGCCGCGCGCGGTGGGCGCCGACAAGGCACTGCGAATGATCGCAGGCGGCGAGCCGATCGGCGCGGACGACGCGCTCAAGAACGGCCTGATTGAACGGATCGTTCCAAACACATCATTCCAGGGCGTGCTCGATTTCGCGCACGAGGTGGTCGACACGATGCCGCTGCCCAAGCTGCGCAGTCACGCACCGCAATTGCCGTCCGGTATCGATGCGGCGTCGTTTTTCGCCGGAGCGCGGGTGCAGGTCGCGCGCGAGTCGCGTGGACTGACAGCGCCCTTGAAATGCGTCGATGCGGTCGAGGCCGCCGTGCTGCGGCCATTCGACGAAGGGCTCGCTTTTGAGCGGCAGCTCTTCGTGGAACTGATGCAATCGCGCGAATCGAAGGCGCTGCGGCATGCGTTCTTCAGCGAGCGCCTGGCGGCCAAGATTCCCGACGTGCCCGAGGAGACGCCGACGCGAACGATCCGAACGGTGGCCGTGATCGGCTTCGGCACGATGGGTGGCGGCATTGCGATGAGCTGTGCGAACGCCGGCATTCCAGTGACCGTGATGGAGATGAACCAGGCGGCGCTCGACCGTGGTCTCGCAACGTGCCGCTCCAACTGGGAGGCGACCGCGCGCAAGGGCCGATTGACGGCCGCGCAGGTCGAGCAACGTGTGGCGCTGCTCAAGCCGACGCTCGCGATCGAGGACCTCAAAGACGCCGACATCGTGATCGAGGCAGCATACGAGGACCTGGCGATCAAGCAGGACCTCTTCCGCAGGCTCGACCGCGTGATGAAGCCGGGTGCGATTCTCGCGACCAATACGTCGACGCTCGATGTCGATGCGATCGCGGCCGTCACGCGACGTCCGCAGGACGTCCTGGGCACCCACTTTTTCAGCCCCGCAAACGTGATGCGGCTGCTGGAGGTCGTGCGCGGCAAGCGCACCGGCAAGGATGTGCTGGCGACAGTGATGAAGCTGGCGCGGCAGCTGAAGAAAGTCGCGGTCGTGTCGGGCGTGTGCGACGGGTTCATCGGCAACCGCATGCTGGAGCAGTACGTACGCCAGTCGCTGTTCCTGATCGACGAAGGCGCCAGTCCGCAGAAGATCGACGCGGCCCTGGCCAAATTCGGCATGGCGATGGGACCGTTCACGATGTACGACATGGCCGGCATGGACATCGGTTATGCGATCCGGCAGCGGCGCTACAAGGAAAAGCCGCACGTGACTTACTCGCGTATCGGCGATCGCGTTGTCGAGCTGGGTCGGCTGGGGCAGAAGACCGGCAAGGGCTGGTACCGCTACGAGTCCGGCAACCGCACGCCGGTTCCGGACCCGGAGATCGATGCGCTGATCGATTCCTATCGCAAGGAGATCGGTATCAAGGCGCGCGCGATCTCCGACGAGGAGATCGTGCAGCGCTGCATATTTGCGTTGGTCAACGAAGGCGCGCGCATCCTTGATGAAGGTATTGCCCAGCGTGCCAGTGATATTGACGTTGCATATCTTGCGGGATACGGTTTTCCGGCCGCCACTGGTGGACCGATGTTCTATGCTCAAACGATCGGCTTTGATCGCGTGATCAAGACAATGGAACGGTTTGCCGGCAATGCGCACGCCGATCCTTCGTTCTGGAATCCGGCGCCGAGGTTGCGTCGAGCTGCAGTCGAAGGGCATTGGTGACCAACGCTT
>DAITAC010000125.1:0-10490 GCA_036824465.1 Burkholderiaceae bacterium | reverse complement strand
TCGCCGGTGCCTTCGTGTTTCGCCGTCGAGGCGCAGCCCAGTGCGGTGGCCATGAACAGCGCGCCTGCGATGGCGGCAAATTTACGATTGATGTTTGTCATGCTTTTCCCTTTGTGTGAAACAGTCCGCCAGAGGGCGGGCACAGAAGCAGACTATCTTCGAACCCGGACGTCGTCTGTTCGCTATCGCACACAGCGCTACTGCCCGCGCGCCGACGTGTGCCTGAGTCAACTGCCCGACGCGCGCTCCTCAATCAGGTCAGCCAATCTGTGCGTCAGCGTACAGACGGCGCGCCTTGGTCATTCGTAGCATTTGTTTGTCGAGTGAGTCAGTTCCAGGAAGCGTTTTCAATGGCTGCAAGCAACTGGATGTTCAGTGCCGGTGGCATCGGCGTCATCCGGTTCAAGAGACTCCTTTTCTTTGAAGGGAAGACGAGATGAACGCAGTGAAAATGGCGGCAATCGCAATGATCGTGGCCGGTATTCTGGCGCTGGTGTATGGCGGCTTCAGCTACACCAAGGAGACCCATGACCTCAAACTGGGACCGATTGAACTGACGGTGAAGGACAAACAGAAGGTCAACGTCCCCATTTGGGTGGGCGTTGGGGCGATCGTGATTGGCGGCGCGCTCCTGCTTTTTGGAAGCAAGCAGAGCTAGCTGCTGTACCGGCAGCCTGACGAGGCTTCCCGGCCGACGCTGCTGTGTCGCCTACGCGCGAACGCCATGAGTCCGAGCCGGGACGTCAAGGGTGCGCTGCGCCGGAGGTGAACGTCGGCGTCACCCGACAGGCCGATCGATTGCAACGGCCCGAACTTGGTCGATTGAGAATGCCACTGAGCGGGGCCGAGTCCGTTGAATGACTCTGCCTTCGCTGAGTCGCGCAGAAGTGCACGCCTTGGGACGCGCCGGTATCTTGTGAACGTGACGCGAATACGCGCGCGCATCCTGAACGAGAGGCCACGGACCGCCTAAGTCAACGCGCGGAGGTAAATGATCTTCGAGTTGATCGCAGACATCGTGAAGCTCCCGCTGATCGTTGTTTGCCTCTACCTGGCGCTGCGTACCTATGTGCGACACGAGCAGCCGACGTGGTCCGCGCCGGTGAGGAAGCGTCGTCTGGCCATCCTGCTGATCCTTGTGCTTGCCGTTTCGGCAATCAAGGTGAGCGAGGATGTGCTGGGCGGAGAGTCCGGACCCGTTGACGCGGCGATACTGCTGTTCGTCCACAAACATGCTCCGGGCAATCTGACGGGCCTCTTCGAAGCGATCACGTACACCGGGTCATCGACCGTTCTATTTCCGCTTACGACCGCGGTTGTGATTGCGCTGCTCCTGGCGAGGCGCCGTTTCGATGCTGCGCTCCTGACAGCGTCGGTCGTCGGCGGTGCGGCCGTCGTCTACATGATCAAGACGCTTGTCGGCCGGACTCGGCCAGCGCTATGGGAAGCAGAGTGGTACTGGGGCTCCAGCTTTCCCAGCGGGCATACCCTCGTTGTCGCCGCGTTTGCCACCGCCGCGGCCCTGTGCGCGAACAGGGCTTGGCCTGCCGCGAGCAAATTCACTCTGTTGGCAGCATCTTCCTGGATCAGCCTTGTTGCTCTCTCGCGTCTGGTTCTGGGCGCGCATTGGCCGACTGATGTGTTGGCCGCTGCGTGCATCGGAGCGATTCTTCCTTTGGCAATGAGCGTTGCGCTTGAAGTCCATCACGCCTGAGCGACATGTGGCAACGACAACCCAGAAGCGGCCCGCGACTGATGAATACCGCGGAGAGTCACCGCGGCGCTGGGCTGCAGGTCCTGCGACGTTGTGCTGGGTACGTGCCGGGACGATCTTCCCCGCCGGCGGGCTCTTTGTGGTCGCCGTCCCGTCCTTGGCATGCGAACGTTGATGGTCGAGGTGGGTTGTGGTTGCGAAGGGCTTGGAGCGGTCAGACCTGTTCACGTTTGACGCCGGACCTTCAACTCGACCACCGGCAAGAGTATGAATTTCATCCGCCGCGACTTGACCTTGCCTCGCGGGAATGCGCCGCCGATTCTTTGATCCTTGTTAATGAATCTGCACCGGGCCGGTGAGGCCCCTTGCGTCCGACTGAATGCTGCGCCAAGGTTTACAGTTAGATATGGGCCCGAACGCACCGCCGAAATCACACCTCTGACCGCATTGATGGTCGCTTCAGCGCTGTCGCGCCGAAGTGTCTTCTCAACCGCGCTGTACGGACCCCTGCATGCGACTGTTGCTCATCAATCCGCGTTTCACCGAGAGCTTCTGGAGCTTTCGCTTCGCGATGACGGAGATCGTGCCCGGCAAGCGCACGATCAATCCGCCGCTCGGGCTCGCGACGCTGGCGGCGCTGTGCCCGCCGCACTGGCAGGTGACCATCGTCGACGAAAACGTCGAACCGGTGCCGCTTGCCCCCGAGGTGGATATCGTCGGCGTGTGCGGCATGGGGGTGCAGTTCCCGCGCCAGAGCGAACTGATTGGCTACTATCGCCGCCGCGGCCATTACGTGGTGGCAGGCGGCAGCTACGCGTCACTGTGCCCGGAGAAGTTCACACAACTCGCCGACACCACGATCGCCGGCGAGGCGGAGTACATCTGGCCCGAATTCTGCCGCGACCTTGAATCTGGCCAACCCAAACCCCTGTATTGCGAGACCGGCACGGTGGCGCTCGCGGATTCGCCCACACCGCGCTTCGATCTGCTGAAGCTTGACCTTTACAACACCGCGAGTCTGCAGTTCTCGCGCGGCTGCCCATACCGGTGCGACTTCTGCGACATCATCGTGATGTTCGGCCGGCGCCCGCGCATGAAGAGCGCGGAGCAGATCGGCCTCGAACTCGATGCGCTACGGGCGCAGGGCGCGCGGCAGGTCTTCTTCGTCGACGACAACCTGATCGGCAACCGCGGTGAGGCCAAGGCGCTGCTGCGCTTCCTGGCGGATTACCAGAGGCAACATCACTACCGGTTTGCGTTCGGCACCGAAGCATCGCTGAACCTCGCGCAGGACGACGAGTTGCTGACGCTGATGCGCGCGGCCAACTTCGCGTGGGTCTTCATCGGCATCGAAACGCCGGACGAGGCAACGCTGAAGGCAAGTCGCAAGACACAGAACATGGGCACCGACATCCTGGGCGCGCTGCGGCGTATCTATGCGCACGGCATCGACGTGCTGGGCGGGTTCATCGTCGGCTTCGACAATGACACGCTCGAAACCTTCGAGCGGCAACGCCGCTTCATCCTGGACTCCGGCATCCAGGCCGCGATGGTCGGACTGCTCACGGCTCTACCGCGCACGCCGCTCTATGAGCGCCTGAAGCAGGAAGGCCGGCTGCTCGAGCGCGCCGATGATGGCGACAACACGCGCCTGGGCACCAACATCGTGCCCAAGCGCATGAGCTACGAGGCGATGATCTCCGCCTACCGGCAACTGTACGAGCAACTACTGAGCGACCAGGGCATCGCCCAGCGCATCCGCAACAAGCTGCGCTGGATGCGCGCGCCGGTGTACCGCAGCGAGTACACCGCGCTCGACAAGGTGCGCATCCTCACGCGCCTGCTCGCCAAGGGCATCCTGCCTGGCGGCCCGCGCCGCTGGGCGACGTTTGTCCGCACGCTGCCCGTCTTTTCTCCGAGCAAACTGCCGACGGTGATTTCCGACTGGATCACAGGCCTGTCGATGCAGTCCTACGTACGCCGGAGATTCACTCGGGCCGCCGTCGAAGAGTCCGTGGTGGACCGGCGCCTGCGCGCATTGCGCCGCGCGGTGGCGCGTTATCTGGATGCAGGCAAGGTGGCACTCGCCTGGCGGCCGGGGCCGCTTCAGCTGGACCTGACACTCGCCGGTCTGCTCGACGCGCGCTTTTTCTCGCGCACCGCCCCGCGACTGGAGAAGCTGCTGCGCGACACGCATTCGACACTCACCCTGCACATCGAGGAGCTGCAGGCGCAGCACGTCGCCCACCTGCAGCGGCTGCTCGCCCGGCTGGCGCGTCACGGCGATCGCGTATCGGTGGTCGTGCACGAGAAGCTGCGCGTGCTGGTGCCGGTAGATTCGTCGGTGTTCCATCTGGTGCTGTCGACGCGGGGCATGTGAGCGCGGCGTTCATCTTGGACGGGCCGAGCTCTCCTCGGCGGGCAGCCGCTTGAGTTGAGGCGTCGCTGTCCAGATGCAGCGAGTGCCAGGCATTCGCGACGAGCCGCTTTCGAGCGATTCGAACAGCGAGAACAACCGCAGTGGCGCCGCTCGCGACATGGACGCCAGGATGGCAGATGATCGAGCTACCGTCGCGCCTGCGGGATCTCAAACGCGGGTACTTGCGCTCCTGAGCACAAGTTGGGAGGCGAGGGCGGTGCCACGCGAGGGGCTTATCCATGAGCCGCGAACGACTGAATGCGGCGAAATTCCGATGCCGAAGCGATGGCGCGCCGGCAGAAATGAAAGGCCTTCCTGTGTGCGGGCGGAAGCAGATGAAATGGATCAGTTGCTCGACACGGCCCGCATTTAGGACTCCGCCCAAGGAGCGCGATGCGATCTACAGCGCGCGCTGCACGCGAAGCACGGTTGCGTCCTCCGGCACCGGCTGTACGGTGAATCTGAGCCTTCGCGCCAGCGCAAGCATCGGCACGTTATCGCCGATTACCAACCCTTCCATTGTCCTGTAGCCATCGCGCCGCGCTCGGCGCACCAGGCTGGCCAGCAACTTGGCGGCGAGTCCGCTGCCGCGCCAGTCTTCGGCCACGGTGATCGCGAACTCGCAGGTCTTGGGATCACTGTCATTCGCCCGCAAGTATTGCGCGGCGCCCACGATGTCGATGCCGTCGGCCGCAGGAATTGTGGCGACGAACGCGAAGTCGTGCCCGGGCCGCGGGTGCACGCCGCGTTCCAGCGCTTCGAGATCGAGGTTCTTCTTGTGCTGCATGAAACGGTAATAGCGCGAAACGGCGGACAGTCGCTCGAAAGCCTGGACGATCTCCGCCGCGTCGGACGCGACGATCGCGCGTAGCGTCGCCTCGCGTCCGTCGCGCAGCCTGAGCCGGCGCGGGCGATACCGCGGCGGTGTCGCCACACGCACGCTAGGCTTCGGTGGCGGGCGCTGCCGTTGCCGGGGCGGACGCCGTCGCGTTGCTGTCGCGCAGCTCGCGCCGCAGGATCTTGCCAATGTTGGTCTTCGGCAGCGGCTCGCTGCGGAATTCGACAATGCGCGGCATCTTGTAGGCGGTCAGATGCTGCTTGCAGTGCGCGAGCAGCTCGCCTTCCGTCAGTGCCGGGTCCTCGCGCACGACCACCACCTTGACCGCCTCGCCCGAGCGCTCATCGGGCACGCCGATCGCCGCGGCCTCCGCCACACCGGGGTGCTGCGTCAGTACATCCTCGATCTCGTTGGGGAACACCTTGAATCCGGACACCACGATCATGTCTTTCTTGCGGTCGGTGATGCGAATGCTGCCGCGCTCGTCCATCACGCCCATGTCGCCGGTGCGCAGCCAGCCATCGGCGGTGAACACGTTGGCGGTTTCCTCGGGCCGGTTCCAGTAGCCCTTCATCACCTGCGGACCGCGCAGGCAGATCTCGCCCACCTCGCCCAGCGCGAGCGGCTTGCCTTCGTCGTCGAGGATCGCCGCGTCCGTGCTGGGGACTGGCACGCCGATCTGGCCGCTCCACTCCTCGATGTTGACCGGATTGGCGATCGCCACCGGCGCGCTCTCGGTGAGTCCGTAGCCTTCCACCAGCGGCACGCCGGTCATCTGCTTCCAGCGATGCGCGATGACGTGCTGAACCGCCATGCCGCCGGCCACCGCGAGCTTCAAATGGCGCAGGTCGACCTCGGCGAAGCCCGGCGCGTCAAGCAGCGCGCGGAACAGCGTGTTTACGCCAATGATCGCAGTGAAGCGCGTCTGCCTGAGCGTCTTGATGAATGTCGGCAGGTCGCGCGGGTTGGCGATCAGCACGGTCTGCGCGCCCATGCTGAAGAAGGACAGGCACCCGGTCAGTGCAAACACGTGATACAGCGGCAGCGGAATGACCACGGTCTCGACACCCTCGTGCAGGTCGCGCGCCATCCAGGCGGCCACCTGCAGCACGTTGGCCACCATGTTGCGGTGGCTGAGCATCGCACCCTTGGCCACGCCGGTGGTACCGCCCGTGTACTGCAGGAAGGCGAGATCGTCGTGGGTGAGCGGCACGTCGTCGAGCGACTGTGCGCGGCCGGCGGCGAGCACGCGGTTGAAGCTCACTGCGCCGGCGAGCTGCCATGGCGGCACCAGCTTCTTCACGTGCTTGACCACGGCGTTGGTCAGCAGCCGCTTGAGCGGCGGCAGCAAATCGCCCACCTGCGTCGTGATCACCGTGCGCACCGAAGTGGATGCGATCGCCTTGGCCAGCGTGTGCGCGAAGTTCTCCAGCACGACGATCGCCGCAGCGCCGGCGTCGTTCAGCTGGTGCTCGAGTTCACGCGGCGTGTAGAAGGGGTTGACGTTGACCACCACCATGCCGGCCCGCAGTACCCCGAACAGCGCAACCGGGTACTGCAGCAGATTGGGCAGCATCAAGGCGACGCGATCGCCGCGCTGGAGCCGGGCGACCTTCTGCAGCCAGGCCGCAAAGGCGCGGCTCGCGTCGTCGAGCTGCCGGAAACTCATCACCGTGCCCATCGAGTTGAATGCCGGCAGGTCGGCAAATCGCGCGCAACTCGCGGCGAGCACGTCCTTCAGCGACGCGAATTCGTGGATATCGATCTCGGCCGGAATTCCGGCCGGGTACTGGGCAAGCCAGGGCTTTTGCATGTGTCCCTCGGTTTCGGCTGGGCATGAATCCCACCCGCTGCAGTATGCCGCCCACGCGGCGCCGGGGCCTGCGCGATGACAACGGAAGTGCGTGCCGTCGGCGCCGGTACCAGCGCGGTGATCGTGACGATCATTTGCAGCGGCGTCAGTGGCAGCCCGCCGCTTCTCTCATGGTCGGGCCTGACTGCCGATGTCGTCAGGTCGAACTTGATGAGCCGCCTGAATCAGCTTCCGCTCGTCGTTGCCTGCGTGAAGGTGCTTATCAATCTCATCCGCAGTCCAGCACCGCATTGACGGCAGGAGGTCAGGGATCAGCCGCCCGAGCGTTCCCACGCACGGCAGCCGTTCAGGAACAGATTGACGACGTCGCGCGCCCAGGCGCCTTGTTCGTCCAGGGTCATTGGCTTGCCGAGTCCAATCGCTCGGCTCTGAGGCAAGGTAATGACCATCTGCAGAAACTGCTGTGCCGCGAAGGTCGGATTGTCGAGCGTCAGTCGTCCTGCGCGTGCTTCGCGGTCGAGGACCCCGGCGATCAGCTGGATGGCTTCCTTGCTCGCGCCCTGGTCATTGACGACCGCGGCGAGTTCCGGAAATCGCAAGGACTCCGCGACGATCAGGCGATGGAGTGCGAGCGCGGGTGGCGACAACGCGGCGCGCAGAATCAGACCGGCGAGGTGTTCGAGCACAACCTGCAGGTTCGCCCCTTCGAGCAGCGGGACGCCGGCAGGTGGACGCATCCGTTCGATCGTTCGATGCACGACCGCACTGAACAAGGCCGACTTGTCGTCGAAGCGATGGTAGAACGTGCGCTTGGAAATGCCAGCGTGGCGGGCAACCGCTTCGATGCTGGTTGCGCCATAACCAACGCTGAAGAAGAGTTCGGTTGCCGCATCGAGAATGCGATCGGCGAGTTGTTTGGCTTCGGCTCGTGACGGCCGCCCGCCGCGACGAGGGACCTTTGCGGTCGCGCCGGCGACCGGCCGCGGGAGAATTCTTTTCGCTGAGGCCTTCACGGGCGAACGTATTGTCGGCTTCGATGCGCGTCCTTGCCAGGATCGGGTGGGCAGCGTCTGCCAGGCGGACCGATCGTGGGTCGGATGCGAGTGTCGCTCGCGCTCAAGGCACAGCGACGATCACGCGCGGGGCTGCGCATTGGCAGCGAAGCTTCGCGCCCGCGTGAAACGAAAAACGATTCAGCGGGGATAGTAGGTTCGCGCCTGGAATGCTTGCGTGTAATCGGTTTCCCCGTGGCGCTGTGGGCCATAGACCGCGACGCGCCCAGGATCGTTTGCCTGGCGTGCACCGGTGTTGGCCGATGCAATCGGCGGACGGTAGTCGGAGCGCGGCGGCGGACCGCCGTAACCGACGTTCGCGGTCGGCGCACCATAACTCACGCGAGGCGGCGGTCCGAAGTAACGATTGCTCGGCGGCCCGTAATCGCCACGGCTGGGTGGTGGGCCGTAATACACGGGGGCGCGACGCGGCGCGTAATTGACCCGTGCCGGTGCGACCGGAGCACTGTAGTAGGCCGCTGCGGGCGGTGGCAGATAGTAGGTTGCGGCCGGCGGCGGGGGATAGTTCTCGGCCGCCCGAGGGGCGCCGTAGTACCCCGGCGCGACTGCGCCGTCGTTTCTCTCGTAATAGCCGCCGCCGGTGGCCGGCGCTTCGCCGTAGTACGCCGGTTCTGGTTGACCGTACCCGACGCGCCCGCCGGGACCCGCGTCATAGCCAACCGGGCCCGGTGGATATCCGCCCGCAGCGTACGGTGCGCGAGCCACGGCGGAAAGAATCACGATCGGTGCCGTGATGATGGCCGCGGCGACGCCGACCAGCGCGTTGGCGAGCCCAACGACAGGGCCGCCGACATAGCCGTAATCGTGCCCGCCTCCATGATGGCGGCCGTCGGCATGGGCCGCCGAAATCGGTGCCGCGACGAGCGCAACGGCGAGCAGGCTGCAAACGGGCTTGGCGCGGTTGATCAGCATCGCGATTTCCTCCATTAAGAGTGGAGCGGCTTCCTGCGTTTCGAGAGCACGGTAGCAGGTGTGATAACGCAACGCAACCGTTGCGTATTAATGGGTTTGCCGCGGAAGTCCCCGACTGCCGGTATCCCCACGGCGACACCGCAGTCAGTTGTCCAGCCAGCGGGAAAGGGCGTCTGCAGCGGATGTCGCCCGTGGCACCCCTTGCCAGGAAACGGTGTTCCCCCACGTTTTCCCGGTCTGGTCGAATCAGAGGTTGCTGAGTCTTCCCCCGACGTCGCCATGATCGGCGTTGCCATTAGCGTAACGATCGCCGAAGCCGACGTTTTCCTTAACGAGAGCGCGTCGGTGTCGTCCGTGGTGCTGTTCGGCCCCCACCGATTTCGCCGCACGACCGGCCCATTCGCGACCCGTAACGCTCCGCGCATCCGGGCTCGCAATCAAAGAAGTTCTCTCTTCAGTATCGGGAGTTTGAGTCGTTGCGACGGTGCAGCGTCGCGGTTGCCCCTGTAGACCCGCGTTGTGAAGATCAGAAAGACGATCACGGCGAGAAAACCGAAGGAAATGCGCTTCAGCCGCGGCCGGGAACATCTAATGCTGCCCGTCTTGCAGTGAAGCGGCGCGGTGCTCCCGGAGGCTCGGTATCGCTCGCCTTGCATGACGCGCGTTGCACGTGCAAGTTGTAAGCAAGCGGACGAACTCCCGACCGCCGGCAACCTCGATCGCAGGCTGCTGCCGCGACGAAGCGCTGCGGCGCGCGCATCCCGCCTGCGTGGACTGCCGCCGAGAGCACCCTCGACTATGTGCGCTGCCGAACAGACCGTACATCGTCTTGCACCTAGTCTCTTTCTGAAATGAGCGCAGGACAGCCTGGTGTGCGGCTTCGATTGATTGTCGAAATGAATCACCACGAGGTTGTCATAAGAAAGGACCTGGTCGACGGCCGAGGTGAACTCTGAGATCTGCCGTTGATGTGAAGCGGGATGCATCCTGCGGGTTGATCGCTTGCCACGTTGGAACAGAGTAACTCGGGGCGCGGCGCGACGAATTGAACGCGCAGTTCGAACCGCGGTGCGACATCGGTTCAATTCGCATTCCGCTCATGAAAGTGACGCAAGCAAAGCAGTTGAACGCCCCCTCGAATGAATGGCTCCAAGAAGCCGGCGCAGGTCAAGTTCGCGCGTAGTCATGCGCATACAGTTTCGGACGAGTGTCGGAAACTCGGTACGAGGCTTCAAGCAACGGTCGAAATGAATCAGCAGGAGATCGTCATGAACAAGGATCAAGTCAAAGGCCGAATCAAAGAAGCGCAAGGTAAGGTCAAGGAAGTCACCGGCAAGATCGTCGGCAGCAAGCACCTGGAAGAAAAGGGCTTTGTCCAGAAAACCGTCGGCGAGGTCCAGGCGGGCTTTGGTGATTTCAAGGAAGACCTCAAAAAGGTTGACTGACTTCATACCGGGTGCCCGCGGTTGGTGTGCGGGGTCGCGGCTCAGTCGATCGGCGCAAGAGCAACGAGGTTGGTTAAACGTGGAGAAGTGACATGAGCTTAGGAACGATTCTGATCATAGTTCTGGTGCTGATCCTGATCGGTGTGATTCCGACCTGGCCGCACAGCAGGAGTTGGGGTTACGCGCCCAGCGGCGTTCTGGGGCTGGTGGTGCTGGTGCTGATCATCCTGCTGCTGATGGGCAGGCTATAAGGCGCCGATTCGCTCTCGCCTTCTG
>DAITAC010000124.1:4197-10522 GCA_036824465.1 Burkholderiaceae bacterium | reverse complement strand
CGATGTTCTGCGTCGGGTCCTTGATGTCGCAGGTCTTGCAGTGCACGCAGTTCTGGAAGTTGATCTGCAGCTTGTCCTTGCCATCCATCGTCACAAACTCGTACACGCCGGCCGGGCAGTAGCGTGCCTCAGGTCCGGCGAACCTCGCCAGGTTGACCTCGACCGGTACTGCGCCATTCTTCAACGTCAAATGCGCAGGCTGGTTCTCCTCGTGGTTGGTATTCGACAGGAACACCGATGAAAGCTTGTCGAACGTGATCACGTTGTCGGGTTTCGGATAAGTGATCGGCGCGCATTCGGCGGCGGGCTTCAGCTTCTCGTGATCGGCCTTGGTCCGATGCAACGTCCACGGCGCCTTGCCGCGGAAAATCAGCTGGTCGATTCCCCACAACACCGCGCCGGTGACGAGACCCTTGTCCAGATAAGGCTTGAAGTTGCGCGCCCGATAGAGTTCGTCGAACAGCCACGATGAGTTGAACGCGTCAGGGTAGGCGGACAGTTCGTCGTGCGAACGCCCGGCCGCGACGGCGTCGAAGGCCGCTTCTCCCGCGAGCATGCCGGTCTTGATTGCCGCGTGCGAGCCCTTGATGCGCGGCGCGTTGAGAAACCCCGCATCGCAGCCGATCAGCGCGCCGCCGGGAAACGCCAGTTTCGGCAACGACTGCATGCCGCTTGCGTTGATCGCGCGCGCACCGTACGCGAGGCGCTTGCCTCCTTCGAGAAAGGCGCGGATGGTCGGATGCGTCTTGTAGCGCTGGAATTCCTGGAACGGTTCGAGATACGGATTGGTGTAGCCAAGACCGACCACCAGACCGAGCGACACCTGGTTGTTCTCGAAGTGGTACATGAACCCGCCGCCGTACGTGGCGCTGTCCAGCGGCCAGCCCGCGCTGTGCAGCACGAGTCCGGGGACGTGCCTGGCCGGGTCGAGTTCCCAGACTTCCTTGATGCCGATGCCCCAGGTCTGCGGGTCGCGGCCCGCATCAAGCGCGTACTTGGCAATCACCTGCTTACCCAGGTGTCCTCGCGCGCCTTCCGCGAAGAGCGTGTATTTGCCGAGCAGTTCGACCCCCGGCTGGAAGTTGCCCGTTGGCTGACCGTCCTTGCCGATTCCCATGTTGCCGGTCGCCACGCCGCGCACCGCGCCGTTGTCGGCGTAAAGCAATTCGGCGGCAGCGAAGCCCGGGAAAATCTCGACGCCGAGCGCTTCGGCCTGTTGTCCGAGCCAGCGCACCACATTCGCCAGGCTGACGATGTAGTAGCCATCATTGATGAAGCAGTTCGGCAGCAGCCAATGAGGGTTGTAGATCGCACTCTTCTCGGTGAGGATGTAGAAGCGGTCCTCCGTCACCGGGGTGTTCAGCGGCGCGCCGAGTTCTTTCCAGTTCGGGAACAGTTCGGCGATCGCGATGGGGTCCATCACCGCGCCGGACAGGATGTGCGCGCCGACCTCGGACCCTTTCTCGAGCACGCATACGCCGACCTCCTTGCCGGCGGCGGCGGCGCGTTGCTTGATGCGAATCGCTGCCGACAAACCCGCGGGTCCGCCGCCGACGATGACGACGTCGTATTCCATCGTCTCGCGTTGCATGTCTGTCATGTCTTCCCCCGATGATTTCCCTGCGCGAGACATTGTCCCCGCCGCGCGTAGAGCGCGGATTCTAGAGGGAGCGGTTATGCGATCATCGGCATGATTGCAGGGAGAAAATGATGCGAACCAACTTGAAAGAAAAGATCGCGCTGGTCACCGGCGCCAGCAGCGGGCTGGGCGCGCGCTTCGCGCGTGTGCTGGCGGCCAATGGCGCGCTGGTCGTTTTGGCGGCACGGCGCGAGGAGCGGCTGAAGGAGTTGCGCGCCGAAATCGAAGCCGCGGGCGGCGAGGCCGACGTGGTGACGATGGACGTGATCGATCTGGAATCGGTCAACGCCGCGGTGGCGAAGATCGAGGCGGAAAACGGCCCGATCGACATCCTGGTCAACAACTCCGGGGTATCGACCACGCAGCGCCTGACCGAGGTCGAGCCGCTCGACTTCGACTACGTGTTCAACACCAACGTCAAGGGCGCGTTCTTCGTGGCGCAGGCGGTAGCGCGGCGCATGATCGCCCGCAGCAAGCAGCAGCCGAACTTCCGCGGCCGTATCGTCAATATCGCCTCGGTTGCCGGACTGCGCGTCATGCCGCAACTCGGCATCTACGCGATGAGCAAGGCCGCGATGGTGCAGATGACCAAGGCGCAGGCGCTCGAATGGGGGCGCTATGGAATCAATGTCAATGCGATCTGCCCCGGCTATATCCGCACGGAGATCAACGAAGAACATTGGGACACCGACGCGGGCAGGAAACTGATGCAGATGCTTCCGCGCCGGCGCGTTGGCAATCCCGAAGACCTTGACGGTGTGCTGCTGCTGGTGGTGGCCGAGGAATCGCAGTTCATCAACGGTGCGATCATCACTGCGGACGATGGTTTGTCTGTGAGCTGAGTCGTCGCCCCGACGCAGGCCGGGGCGATTCCGATGAGCAAATCGGCGTATGTGTACATCATGACGAACATGCCGTATGGCACTCTTTACGTCGGCGTGACATCCGATCTCGTTAAGCGTGCCTGGGAGCACAAGGAAGGATTCGTCTCTGGATTCACAAAGACGCACGGGCTGAGGCGGTTGGTCTGCTACGAACATCATGCCTCCCTTCCTGGAGCCATCGCGCGCGAGAAGGCACTCAAGCGTTGTCGTCGCGACTGGAAAGTCAGCCTAATTCAGAGCAAGAATCCGCGTTGGGATGATCTTTACGAAAGCATTACGCACTGATGACTTGGCCCGCGGCCTGCGCCGGGGCGATGGCGGAGAGCGATGAAAGAATTCCTGGTCGAGATTCCCCTGCGCTGGGGCGACATGGATGCCATGTCACACCTGAACAACGTGCAGTATTTCCGCCTGATGGAGGAAGCGCGGATCCAGTGGTTCGCCCAGTTCGGCTTCCCGACGTTGCCGACCGGTGAGGCACCGATCCTCGCGCACGCGGCGTGCGACTTCGTCAAGGCGATGACGTACCCCGGCACCGCGCTGGTCAAGCAGATCGTGACGCGGCTTGGGCGGTCGAGCGTGGAGATGTCGGTCGTGATCGAGCGCACCGACGAACCTGGTGTGCCGTACGCAACCGGCCGCACGGTAATCGTCTGGTTCGACTACACGACCGGCAAGTCGGCGCCCTGGCCGGAGCACGTCCGCGTCGCACTGGCCTGAGCACCGGATAGGCGAGCCTCTAGCCAACGCCTGCGCCGCCACGTAGAGTTCGCCGATCGCGCGGGTCGCGCGTGATTTCGACTTTCCAGGAGACAGACCATGCGTTTGATTCATTCGCTGCTTGGCGTCGGCGTGGCCGGCGCGCTCGCGGTTGGCGCCGCGCTGGCGCAGGACATCAAGTTCTTCCGCATCGGCACCGGCGGCACGGCAGGGACCTACTACCCGGTCGGCGGACTGATTGCGAATGCGATCTCCAATCCACCCGGCTCTCGCCCGTGCGATCAGGGCGGCAGTTGCGGAGTGGCTGGTCTGGTCGCGACCGCGGTCGCATCGAACGGCTCGGTTGCCAATATCAATGGCATCCAGGGCGGGTCGCTCGAGTCCGGCTTCACGCAATCGGACGTTGCGTACTGGGCCTATACGGGCACAGGCGTGTATGAGGGCAAGCCCAAGGTTTCCGGGCTGCGGCTGATCGCCAATCTGTATCCGGAAAGCATTCACATCGTTGCGCGCAAGGGCGCGAACATCCGCACTGTGGCCGACCTGCGCGGCAAGCGCGTGTCGCTCGATGAGCCAGGCTCGGGCACGCTGGTCGACGCGCGCATCATCCTTGGTGCATTCGGCATTACCGAGAAGGACATCAAGGCCGAGTACCTGAAGCCCAATCAGTCGGGCGACAAGCTGCGCGACGGCGGCCTGGATGCGTTCTTCTTTGTCGGCGGCTATCCGACCGGCGCGATTGCCGAACTGGCCGCCGCGGGAACCGGCGTCGAGTTGGTTCCGGTCGCCGGGCCCGAAATCGACAAGATGCGCGCGGAGTACGCATTCTTCGCGCCGGATACGATTCCGGCCAACACCTACAAGGGCGTGGCCGAGGTCAAGACGCTCGCGGTCGGCGCGCAGTGGGTGACGTCGGACAAGCAGGACAACACGCTGGTGTACGAACTCACCAAAGCGCTGTGGAACGGCAACTCGCGCAAGCTGCTCGACGCTGGTCACGCCAAGGGCAAGGTGATCACGCGCGAAAACGCGGTGCTGGGTGCCGGTATCCCCTTCCATCCCGGTGCAGAGCGCTTCTACAAGGAAGTAGGTCTGCTCAAATAGGATCGATCGCGCGCCGATCGTTGATCGCGGGCCGGTGAACGCCGGCCCATTTTATTTCCGGACCTGACGAGACCCCGATGGCTGCCGCCGAGCTTGCGCCAATCGACGAGAAGAAACTGCAGGAGCTCGAGGAGAAATTTGATCCCGAGATGCGTTTCCGGCCGGTGGTGCCGCCGGCGTCGCACGTGGTCAAGTGGCTGCTGGTCACGCTTTCGTGCTTCCACTACTACACGGCGGGTTTCGGTCTTCTGCGCGAGACCACGCATCGCGGGGTTCATCTCGCGTTCGTGCTTGGACTGATCTTTCTCGTCTTCGCCTTCAGCAAGAAGGGGCAGGGCGTGCAGCGTCCGTCATCGTGGGCGGCGCCCGGTGGGGTGCCGCTTGCCGACTGGGCTCTCGGCGTCGCGGTAGCGGTGTCGGTGCTGTATGTGCCTTACATCTTCGACAACCTGGCGTTCCGGGTCGGCAACCCGGAGACGCTCGACGTGGTCATGGGGTCGATCCTGATCGTCGCGCTGCTGGAGGCGACGCGGCGCTCGATGGGCTGGCCACTGCCGGTGATCGCCATCATCTTCATGGTGTATTCGCTGGCAGGCAGCACGTTCCCCGGACTGCTCAGGCACTCCGGCAATGACTGGAGCCAGATCGTCAATCATCAGTACCTGACGAGCCAGGGCATCTACGGCATCGCGGTGGGCGTGGTGGCGACTTATGTATTTCATTTCGTGCTGTTCGGCGTGCTGGCCACGCGCATCGGGTTGGGGCGGCTGTTTCTTGACATTGCCTCCGCGGTTGCGGGCAAGTATGCGGGCGGACCGGCCAAGGTCTCGGTGTTCGGCTCGGCGATGTTCGGCATGCTGTCGGGATCGTCGGTTGCCAATGCGGTCACCGTGGGTTCGCTGACGATCCCGGCCATGATCCGCGTCGGGTATCCGCGCCACTTTGCAGCGGCGGTCGAGGCGGCCGCGTCGACCGGCGGCCAGATCACGCCGCCGGTGATGGGCGCAGCAGCGTTTCTGATGATCGAATTCCTCGGGCTGCCTTACCAGACCATCATCCTGGCCGCAATTGTGCCGGCGTTCATGCATTTTTTCGGCGTGTTCATGCAGGTGCACTTCGAAGCCAAGCGCACCGGGCTACGCGGTCTAAGCGCCGAAGAACTGCCCAACCTGAGTGACAGCCTGCGCCGCCGCTGGCCGACCCTGATCCCGCTGGTCCTGCTGATCAGCATCATCGTCAACGGGTTTACGCCATACCTGGCCGCGTTTTCCGGCATCTCGTCTGCAGTGATTGTCGGCCTGACGACCGCGGAGGATCGCAACACTGTGCGCGGATTCACCGCGTTGGCGATCCTGCACGCAATCCTGCTCGCGCTGATCCTCGGCGACCTGGGTCACATCGGCACGGTGCTTTTCGTGGCGACTATCGTCATTACTCCGATTGCGCTCAATCGCGCCGGCATCCGTGGGCGCATCGATGCCGTTTCGCTCGTCGAGACCTTTGAGACCGGTGCCAAGTACGCGCTCGCGGTCGGCGCGGCCGCAGCTACCGTCGGCATCGTGATCGGTGTCGTCACGCTGACCGGGGTCGGATTCAAGGTCAGCTTCATCGTCACCTCGGCGGCGCAAACGATCGCCGAGTTCGTCAATCCGCTGCTGCCGGCGGGCCTGTTCGGCGTCAATAGCGTGATGCTGTTCGCGGCGCTCTTCATGACGGGGCTGGTATGCATCCTGATGGGGTGCGGCATTCCGACCACCGCGAACTACCTGATCATGGTCACCGTGTCGGCGCCGACGCTGGTGCAACTTGGGGTCGAGCCGATCGTCGCGCACTTCTTCGTCTTCTATTACGGCGTGCTCGCCGATATCACGCCGCCCGTGTGCATCGCCGCCTACGCGGCGGCAGGCATGGCGGGCAGCGATCCATTCAAGACCGGCAACACGGCGTTTCGCCTCGGGCTGGGCAAGGCACTGGTGCC
>DAITAC010000124.1:0-4097 GCA_036824465.1 Burkholderiaceae bacterium | reverse complement strand
GCGGCGCTTGCGGGTGTGGTCAAGGACGGACAGACCATCGCCGTCGGCGGTTTCGGCCTCTGCGGAATTCCCGAGGCATTGGTCGCCGCGCTGCGCGATAGCGGCGTCAAACAGCTCACCTGCGTCAGCAATAACGCGGGCGTGGACGGCTTTGGCCTGGGCCAACTGCTCGCCACGCGGCAGATCCGCAAGATGATTTCTTCCTACGTCGGAGAAAACAAGGAGTTCGAACGGCAGTACCTCGGCGGCGAACTTGAGCTTGAGTTCACGCCGCAAGGCACGCTGGCCGAGCGCATGCGTGCCGGCGGCGCCGGCATCCCGGCCTTCTACACCGCCACCGGCTATGGGACGGTGATCGCCGAGGGTAAGGATGCGCGTGAGTTCGACGGCCCATGGGCCGGACGCCACTACATCATGGAGCGCGGCATCCGCGCCGACGTGTCTCTGGTGAAAGCGTGGAAGGCCGACAAGCAGGGCAATCTCGTCTACCGCAAGACTTCGCGCAACTTCAATCCGGTGGTGGCGATGTGCGGCAAGGTGACGGTGGCCGAGGTCGAGCAGATCGTCGAGAACGGCGCGATCGACCCGGATCATGTGCATACCCCCGGCATCTTCGTGCAGCGGATCGTCTTGAACGCGAACCCCGAGAAACGCATCGAACAACGAACGGTGCGCGCGAAGTGAAGAACGGAGGACGATTCGCAGTGAATTCGCCTCGGCTAAGGGCGATGCCGTCAAACGCGTCACGGTGAATTCGTGCCGCAGAAAGTGAGAGACCTTGTCGTCGAGCTTGAACGTGCGGGATTCGTCAACCGCGGCGGCAAGGGCAGCCACAGGGACTTTGTGCACCCGGGGAGTTTCGAAGCCGATCACAATCTCGGGCGCGCTCGGCGACGATGCAAAGTATTACCAGGTTCGCGCCGTGAGACTCGCGATAGAGGAGTCGAAGTCATGAAAGAAAGCGCAAGGTACGCAAAGATCGTTGAGTGGTCCGAAGAAGATCAATGCTTCGTCGGAAGCTCGCCGGGTTTGATTTTTGGTGGATGCCACGGCCCGGACGAGAAGGCGGTCTTCAATCAACTCTGCCAGGTCGTGGAGGAGGCGATTGCGCTCTATCACCGCGACGGTAAACCCCTGCCCCCTCAAACGTCAGGCCGGGACTATGCGAACAAGATGCAGCGCGTTGCGTAAGAGCGCAGCGCATAAGCGAAGGAATCAGATCCAGCAAACTCGATGCGTTTCGACAGGCTGAGTACGAACGGCCGGAACGCTTTTGACCGTTGCTCCCGACACCCGACTCCCGACTGAGGAATCAAATGCCCTGGACCCGTGAAGAGATGGCCGCACGCGCGGCACACGAACTGCGCGACGGTTTCTACGTCAATCTCGGCATCGGCTTGCCGACGCTGGTGGCCAACTACATCCCGCCCGGCATGGACGTGATGCTGCAATCCGAAAACGGCCTGCTCGGCATCGGGCCGTTTCCGCTCGAATCCGAGATCGATCCCGATCTGATCAACGCGGGCAAGCAGCTTGTCACCGCGCTGCCGGGGTCGAGCTACTTCTCCAGCGCCGATTCGTTCGCGATGATTCGCGGCGGCCATATCAACCTCGCCATCCTCGGCGCGATGCAGGTGAGCGAGACAGGCGATCTGGCCAACTGGATGATTCCGGGCAAGCTGGTCAAGGGAATGGGCGGCGCGATGGATCTGGTGGCCGGAGTGGAGCGCGTGGTCGTGCTGATGGAACACTGCGCGAAGAACGGCGAGCACAAGATTCTGCAGAGATGCACGCTGCCGCTGACCGGCGTCGGTGTCGTCAATCGCATCATCACCGAACTGGGCGTTTTCGACGTGACGCCGGAGGGACTGAAGGCGGCCGAGCTTGCGACCGGTGTGACGCGCGAAGAGGTGCGGATCAAGACCGGCTGCCATGTCCGCGTGTCGCACCTTCCGGTGACGGCATAGTTTCGAGCGCCGCATGAGCGGCAGCCACAATCAGCTCGGCGAACACCGCGACGGCGACAGCGCATACACGCACCAGTCGCGCACCTCGGGATCGCGCCCGCTCGCGATCGCGGTCGCCCTCACGGGCGGTTATGCGGTCGTCGAACTGATCGGGGGATTGTGGTCCGGGTCGCTCGCGTTGCTGGCGGACTCGGGGCATATGGCGACCGACAGCGCTGCGCTGCTGTTCGCGCTCGCGGCCAATCTGATCGCGCGCCGACCGGTGTCGGACCGCCATTCGTTCGGACTGGCACGGGTTGAAGTCATCGCCGCCTTCGTCAATTCGATCGCAATGCTCGCGGTCGTGGCGTGGATCTTCATCGAGGCGATCGATCGCATTCGCAGCCCGGTCAGCGTCAAGGGCGGCGAAGTGTTCGTGATCGCGACCATCGGCCTGCTGGTGAATATCGCCGTCGCCTGGTCGCTGTCGCGCGACCGCGAAAACGTCAATACGCGCGCGGCATTCATTCACGTGATCGGCGATCTGCTCGGATCGGTGGCGGCGATCGTCGCCGGCGTCGTGATCTACTTCGGTGGTCCGCTGCTTTCGGACCCGCTGCTATCGATGTTCGTGGCCGCGCTGATCCTGCGCTCAACGATCGGCGTGCTGAAGGAAACCACCTTCGTGCTGCTCGACAGCGTGCCCGTGGGCGTCGATTACACGAAAGTCGGCGAAACCCTGGCGCGCGTGCCGGGTGTGCTGCAGATTCACGACCTGCATGTGTGGTCGATGGTTCCCGGGCGCAGCGCCCTGTCGGCGCATGTCCTGGTGGAGGACATCGATGACTGGCCAGTGATCCTGCGCCAGGCGCGTGGCATCCTTGCCACGCAGTTTCATATCGACCACATCACGTTGCAGCCGGAGTGGCTGCGACGCGACCCGCCGCCTACCGCGGTACCGATCAAGCCAGCTTCCTGATCACCCACAGCGCGCCCATCAGGATCGGCTGATGGACGAGGTAAACAGTCAACGCCCACGTGCCGAGCAGCACCAGCGCGCGCGGCGGTGAATTATTCAGCGCCGCGATCGGTGTCGCGAGTGAAAATCCGCGCCGTGCCCACAGCGCCCCCATGCCCGTGCCGATCAGCACCACGCCGACCCAAGGAAACAGCGGCACATAGTCCTCGCTGTACGGTTTCTGTGTCACGAACCCGATCGCATTGAACAGGGCGGGATTGAACGCGGCGTCGGCGTACAGCAGGCCAAGCGCCAGCGCGCCTGTGCCGAGGGCAAGATTCCACACGCCGAGCGGCACCAGCGCGCGAACCAGGATCAGCGCCACGGCAATGAAATGCAGGATGCCGAACCAGATGAATCGCGGCCCGAATACGAGCCAGCTTCCGGCGGACACAAGCGCCGCTGCGCCAGCGATCTGCAGCCAGCGCTTCCAGAAATCACTCCAGGCCGGCTTGTAGCTGGTCCTCAGCACGAGGCTCATCCCTACGAGCAGCAGGAACTGCGTGACGATGGCCGTACGCCAGCCGGTCCATGGCTGGTCTTGCAGCATGCGCAGCTTGACCCAGCCGAATAAGTTGAGGTCGTAGATGAAGTGATAGACGACCATCTGCGCGACCGCGAAGCCGCGCAGGGCGTCGATGATCGCCATGCGGGGCGAGGTGCGCAACGGAAGTCGGCGGTCTTCGGCCATGAGGGGGCGTGCGGTCAGTGCGCGGATTATCGCCCTCGACGCCGATCAATCCGCGGTCGCGCGGCGATGCATCGGTATACTTCCCTTTTACCGGCATCGCTTCCGTGCGGGGAGGCGAAAGACCCATGACCAAGTACGTCTTCGTCACCGGTGGCGTGGTGTCCTCCCTCGGCAAGGGCATCGCCGCCGCCAGCCTCGCTGCGATCCTCGAATCGCGCGGCCTCAAAGTCACCCTCGTCAAGCTCGATCCCTACATCAACGTCGATCCCGGAACGATGTCGCCGTTCCAGCACGGCGAAGTGTTCGTGACCGAGGATGGCGCCGAGACGGACCTCGACCTCGGCCATTACGAGCGCTTCATCTCCGCCAAGATGCGGCGCGTGAACAACTTCACCACCGGCCAGATCTACGAGTCGGTGATCAAGAAGGAGCGCCGCGGCGA
>DAITAC010000123.1:0-10535 GCA_036824465.1 Burkholderiaceae bacterium | reverse complement strand
TGAAGGAAGACGATGTCCACATCTGGGGCGACGGCAGCACCTTCAAGGGCAACGATATCGAGCGCTTCTACCGCTACGGCCTGCTCGCCAACCCGCTGCTGAAGATCTACAAGCCGTGGCTGGATCAGGCCTTCATCGACGAGCTGGGTGGCCGCAAGGAGATGAGCGAGTTCCTGATCGCCAGCGGCTTCGATTACAAGATGAGTGTCGAGAAGGCGTACTCGACCGATTCGAACATGCTGGGCGCGACCCACGAGGCAAAGGACCTCGAGCAGCTCGACAGCAACGTCCGGATCGTGCAGCCGATCATGGGCGTGGCCCATTGGCGCGACGACGTCGCAATCAAGCGCGAGGAGGTCACGGTCCGCTTTTCTGAGGGCCAACCGGTCGCACTGAACGGCATCGAGTTTGCGAATCCGGTCGAGCTGCTGCTCGAGGCCAATCGCATCGGCGGCCGCCACGGCCTGGGGATGTCCGACCAGATTGAAAACCGCATCATCGAGGCCAAGAGTCGCGGCATCTATGAGGCCCCGGGCCTCGCGCTGCTGTTCATCGCGTACGAGCGGCTGATCACCGGTATCCACAACGAAGACACGATCGAGCAGTACCGCGACAACGGCCGCAAGCTCGGCCGGCTGCTTTACCAGGGCCGCTGGTTCGATCCGCAGGCGATCATGCTGCGCGACAGCGCGCAGAACTGGGTCGCACGTGCAATCACGGGCGAAGTCACGCTGGAACTGCGTCGCGGCAACGACTATTCGATCCTGAACACCACCTCGCCCAACCTCACCTACAAGCCCGAGCGGCTGACGATGGAGAAAGGCGAGTCGAGCTTCTCGCCGCAGGACCGCATTGGCCAGCTGACGATGCGCAATCTCGACATCACCGACACGCGCGAGAAGCTGATCGTGTACACCAACGCGGGCCTGCTCTCGGCCGGCAAAGGCACGGCGCTGCCGCAGTTGGGAAACGCCGAGAAGAGCGATTGATAGGGGTAGAGGATCGATCTATCGCCGCATCGCTGCCAGGAATTCCTCGACACTCAAGCCCGCCGCGCGAACCAGACTGCGCAGCGTGCCTTTGGCGATTTCCTTGTGCTCCGGCACCGATAACGTCGCGACGTGTCCGGATTTGACAAGGATGACGTGGCTCCCTCGTTGGCGCACAATCGTCCATCCGAGCCGCTCGAAAATAGTCACGACCTCACGCCCGCTCAGCGAGGGCAGTTTGGCCATCAAACGGTAACTTCAACTTGCTGGGTTTCGACGGTCAGCGGCATACCTCGTTCGGCGCGCACTTCGAGGCACGCGGCAATGGCCTCGCGCACATTGGCAAGCGCTTCTTCCCGCGTTGCACCCTGGCTCACGCAGCCGGGAATTGCGGGGCATTCGGCGACCCAGGCGCCGTCTTCGTCACGAATAACGGTCACAGTGAACTTCATCCACGCCTCCAGGGTTCAATCCTATGATCAGGTTACACCGCATGTGCGGCGCTCGAAACTACACGATCACCGGCTCCGGCTCGAGCGACACGCCGAACTTCGCGGCGACCTTTTCCTGCACTTCGTGCGCCAGCGCGAGGATCTCGCGGCCGGTCGCGCCGCCGCGATTGACCAGCACCAGCGCCTGTTTCTCGTACACGCCGGCGCGGCCGCGCGTGACGCCCTTGAGTCCTGCAGCATCGATCAGCCAGCCGGCGGCGAGCTTGAAGCGGCCACCCGACATCGGATAGCTGACCAGCGACGGGAAATGCTGCAGCAATTCCTGCAGCTTGTCGCGCGCGACGATCGGGTTCTTGAAGAAACTGCCCGCGTTGCCGATGAGTGCCGGATCCGGCAGCTTGCGGCGGCGGATTGCCACCACCGCATCGAAGATGTCGCGCGCGCCCGGTTGCGTGATCGCGCGCGTCTTCAGTTCGTGTGCGACGTCCGCGTAGCCGGCCACCGGCTGCCATTGCCTTGGCAGCGCCAGCGTGACGCTCAGGATCACGCGCAGGCCCGCAAGTTGGTGTTTGAACACGCTGTCGCGATAGCCGAAATTGCAGTCGGCGAGCGACATTTCGATCACGCGCCGTTGCTCGAGGTCCCATGCCCGCAGCGAGTGGAAGCGTTCCGCCAGTTCGAGTCCATAGGCACCGATGTTCTGGATCGGCGCCGCGCCGCTCTGGCCGGGAATCAGCGCCAGGTTTTCCAGCCCGGGACGATCGATCGCCAGCAGGCGCTCGACCGTCGCATGCCAGTTTTCGCCGGCGCCGACCTCGATGTGCCAATGGTCGGCGCCCGGTTCAAGCTCGCTCAGCCCGGGAATATCGACCTTGATGACCACGCCCTCGAAATCGCCGGTGAACAGCAGATTGCTGCCGCCACCAAGAATGAGCCGCGGCAGACCTGCAACCGCCGAAAGTGCCTCCAGCTCCGCAAGTTGTTCGACCGCCGTGATGCGCGCCAGAAACACCGCGTGCGCGTCCACACCAAAGGTGTTGAACGGTCTGAGCGATGCGTTTTCGATCAGTTGCAGTGGCATCCGCCGATTATAGAAAGCGGTTCTCGCTAGAACCTATCTCATAATCCCCGACGGATCGCGTTGCGAAGAGAAGCCGGTGGATGCAAGGCGGCGGTCGCAGGACAGTAGCTCGTGCTACGGCCAAGACCGCCAACGCCGCAGACGCCGGCTTATCTTCGCAACCCTTCGGGGCGGGGTCGCATTGGGCACATAGCGTTGTTGCGGCTCGAGTCCTTGCATGAGCAATGGTCCTCTCGCCGCGCCTAGCTCTGTGCCCAATGCGGCCCTGCCGCGACCGCCGCGGATTATGAGATAGGTTCTAGACTCACTTCGGCACGCAATCCAAGGAGCCGCCATGCCGTCGTTCGACATCGTCTGCAAGCCGAATCTGGTGGAGCTGCGCAATGCCATCGAGCAGGCCAACAAGGAAATCACCAACCGCTTCGACTTCAAGGGGTCGGACGCGCGCATCGAACAGAAGGAACTCGAACTGACCGCGTACGCGGAAAACGAGTTCAAGCTCGGTCAGGTGCGCGATGTACTGCTCGCGAAATTGGCCAAGAGAAACGTCGACCTGCGCTTCGTCGATCTGTCCGCCGCGCCGGAGAAGATCGGCGGCGAAAAGATGAAGCAAGTCTTCAAGGTCCGGAGCGGCGTCGAGCAGGCGCTCGCCAAGCGCATCGTGCAATCGATCAAGGACGCCAAACTCAAGGCCACGGCCAGCATCCAGGGTGACGCCGTGCGCGTCACCAGCGCCAAGCGCGACACGCTGCAGGAATGCATTGCGCTGGTGCGCGCGAACGTGACCGAGGTCCCGGTGGGATTCGAGAACTTCCGCGATTAGAAGCCGGCGGGCCCGACGCCGGTATTGCAGTACTCACTCGGCCGGACGCACGCAGTACAAGCCAAGCGTCCCATATCCCTTCGCCAGCGGGATGCGCCCGACATAACGCATCGCGAGTCCGTCCACGCCGCTCGCCGCCGCCACGGCGGCAAAAGCGCTGCTTGCATAGACCTGGCCCGGCGGCGTGATCGGCTCGATGCGCGCCGCACGACTTGTGTGCGGACCCGTGTAGAGGTTGCCTCCAGTGATGGGATCGCGTGCGCAGTGCACCGGCCCGCAATGCAACGCAATGCGCAGATCGAACCCGGGCGGAAGGCCGCACGCCTCGCGGTCGAATTCGCGCATCAGTGCGCTCAACTCCAGCGCGTAGTGCCCCGCGTCGTCCACGTTGCGGAAGACCATATACAGACCGTCGCCGGATGTCTCGACATGCTCGAAACGATGGACCGTGCGCCGATTCAACTCAGCCACCGACTCGAGGAATCCGGAGATGAAGCCGGGAATCTGGTCCTCGCTCAGTTGGCTGTAGCCCACCGCGTCTGCGAACAGCAACGCCCGCATTTCGTGCTGCACCACCCGCCCGCCGCTCTCGTCGCCTTCCGGTACCGCAACAGTCGGATCCGCTCTCCCACCGCGAAGCCGGGACAGGTCGATATGCTCGACAGCCAGGCGACGCTTCTCCCACAGCGACGCCAGCGACACCGCGCCACCCGCGGCGCCCATCGCTCCGGGATCCAGGACCGCAAGCGCGCGCAGGTTTGTGTCGAGCACCTCTGCGCGCAGCCCGCCCAAACCGGTGACGATCAGGTTCGCGTACTCGAACGTCGCCGCGCTGCCACTGGCGCGGTGGTCGCTCGCGATGGTCACGCTGTCGGCTGCGGCGAGTGCCCGCTCGAATCGCTCGCCCCAGTTGCCGGCCGCGAAATCAATGCTCGTGCTGCGAAACTCCGCCGGCGGGAACGGCAGGACGATGTGCGTCTCGCCGCCCATCTCGCGGACGATTTCGTGGCAGAGGATGTCCGCGCCGCACGCCGCGGACCCGTATGCAGCCACGGGTCGCAGCGCGGCGAGCCGTTCCCGCAGGGCAGCGCGAACGGCCGCCTCGATCGTTGGAGGAAACCTGGGCACGGGTCGACCGGGCTGGTCGATCATGTTGCCTGTGAACACGAGGACAGGCGGTATGCGCAGCGCCTCGGCATGGACGGCACCGTCTCCGGGAAGGTGGGCCGCGAGAAGCCGCGCTTGTCGGCGCGTGGAACTCATGTCCCCGAAGCGGTCGCCGGCGAGCGCTGCGGCGCGCGTGTAGTGCAAATCGGCCGCGTCCGAATCGCCCAGGATCAACGCTGCTTCGCCGAGCGTTGCCTCCTTCCAATAGCGCGACGATTCGTCCTCTCCGACCGCATCGTCGCGCTCGCAGATCTCCCGGACTTCCCGCGCGATGTCGCGGGCGCGCTCGAGTTCGCCCTTGAGCACGGCCATCGTCGCGGCATTGATGCCGGCGTAGTACGCACCGGCATTTGAATCGTCCCGGCGCGCGTTTTCGAAGGCGCGCGTGTAAAGGCGGAATCCGGCCTCCAGGTGCTGGGCGCGTTTTGAGGCGTCTTTCGCCGCCAGCGCGAGATCCTTGTGGGTACGCGCGAGCATGCTAAGCGTCTCGGCGTCGCCACGACCTTCGTCGGCCAGTTTTCCAAGCAGCTGGTTGGCGCGCTCCACATCCCCGCTGCGGGCAAGTGCCAAGCCTTGAAGCTGGCGCAGCCGCACATGATCGGGCCATCGCGCAAGGCCGGACTGCGCCGCGTTGTACGCCTGCAAGGGCTCGCCTCGGCGCAGGTGTCGCTCGGCGAGCATGACGGACGCTTCGGGGGAGGCGTCCGGTTCGTCCGGCCGGCGATCACTCACGGCCACGCGTCCCGGCCAGCCATCAAGGTCAATCGACCATCGCGGTGGCTGCGGGTGGCCAATGCAGGCTGCTGCATCCCAGGTAACCCTTGCAAAGAGGATGATTCATCATAGCCACCCTACCCAAACCACGCCGGATCGCCTACGCTGCGCGGCACCCGCTTCGAAGCACCTTGCTGCGGTTCTTCGCGGCGCACTTCCGCAGGTTGCACGGCGGGCCAGATCCATCAAGGGGAACGAGTTCCGTGTCGATCCAGCGCACAGATCTGCTCCATTCAATTCGGACGATCCGGCCATGAGCAACGTGCATCGTCTCGAAGCCCAGTCGCCGAGCCTTGACGAGGACGCGTGGGACGACCTGCTCAACTTCATTGAAGAAAAGCGGGTGATTCCCATCGTCGGCCCCGAACTTCTCACGGTGGAAACCGAAACCGGTCCGCGCCTGCTGTACGACTGGATGGCGGACAAGCTGGCCGCAAAGCTCAATGTCGATACGACGCAGCTTCCGGTGCCGTATACGCTGAATGACGTGGTGTGCTGGTTCCTCTCCGCGCGCGGCC
Source organism: Burkholderiaceae bacterium (assembly GCA_036824465.1). Classification (GTDB taxonomy): domain Bacteria; phylum Pseudomonadota; class Gammaproteobacteria; order Burkholderiales; family Burkholderiaceae_F; genus JAKOQB01. The sequence continues at coordinate 4,731 of DAITAC010000123.1, read as the reverse complement.
GGCGCGAGGACACGTACACGCGGTTGCGCAGCATCCTGCGCGAAACGAATTTCGCCACGCCCAAGGCGCTGCGCCAGCTGGCCGAGATCACCGACTTTGATCTCTTCGTCACCACGACCTTTGATTCGCTGCTGGAGAACGCGATCAACGCCGAGCGCTTCGGCGGCGCGCAATCCACGGAGGTGATCGGCTATGCGCCGAATCGCGTCGCCGACCTGCCGAGCGAGCGCGAGCACTTTCAGCGACCCGTGGTCTACCACCTGCTCGGCCGCTGCTCGGCGTCGCCCACCTACGTCGTCTCGGACGAGGACATGCTCGAGTTCGTGTGCGCGCTGCAGAGCGAGCACCTGACGCCGGAGAAACTCTTCTACGAACTCGAGCATAGCCACCTGCTCATCATCGGCAGCAATTTCTCCAACTGGCTCGCGCGCTTGTTCCTGCGCATGGCCAAGCGCCGCCGGCTGTCCGATCCGCGCGACGTGGGCGAGGTGCTGGCCGACGACCACAGCGGCGGCGACGAGCGCCTGATGGCGTTCCTGCAGCAGGTGAGCGTGCGCACCCGCGTGTACAGCGGCGCCGCGCATTTCGTCGACGAACTGCATCGTCGCTGGACCTTGCGGCGCCGGCCGGCCCAGGTGATCCCGATGAGCCCCGCTCCGCAGCGAGTCCTGCCGCCAGAGCGCGAGATGCCGGACAACGCGGTGTTCATCAGCTATGCGCGCGAGGATCTGGCCGCCGTTCAGAAACTGAAGGCCGGATTTGACGCCGCCGGGATCAGGACCTGGTTCGACATGGACCGGCTCGAGGGCGGCGACGACTACGACCGCAAGATTCAGAAGAACATCGCCCGCTGCTCCTACTTCATCCCGGTGATTTCCGCGGCGACGGAACGCCGGCTCGAGGCGTACTTCCGCCGCGAATGGAGCTATGCGCTGGACCGCACGCGCAACATGGCCGACGAGGCGATCTTCATCCTGCCCGTTTGCATCGACGCCACCGACCCGCGCGGCGCGCGCGTGCCGGACAAGTTCAAGGCCGTGCACATCCTGCAGCAGCCGGGCGGCGAGCCCACGCCCGAGTTCGTGCAGCGGCTGCAGGCACTGCTCGCAGGAGGCGCGCGATGAGCGCACAACTCGCGCCCGCGGCCGAAGGGCGGCAGCAGCAGGAAGCCAGGCCGGCGGCCGACGTGCAGTCGGCCGTCGACGCCCAGCATCCATGGCTCGGACTCGCCTCGTTCACCGAGGAAACGCGCGGTTACTTCCACGGCCGCGAAGAGGAAGTCGCCGAACTCGCTCGCCGCGTGCAGAGAAAGCCACTGACGATCCTGTTCGGCCAGTCGGGCCTGGGCAAGACCTCGATCCTGCGCGCCGGCATCGTCCCCAGGCTGCGGCCTGAGGGCTACTGCCCGGTGTACGTGCGCATCGACTACTCGCCGGAGACGCCGCCGCCCGCGGAGCAGATCAAGCAGGCCATCTTCCGCGCCACCGAATCGTCGGGTCAATGGACCAAGCAGGGGGTGGCCGTCGAGGGCGAGACGTTGTGGGAATTCCTGCACCACCGCGACGACGTCCTGCTCGATGCCGGCGGCAAGCCGGTGATTCCGCTTCTGATCTTCGACCAGTTCGAGGAGATCTTCACGCTTGCGCAGGCCGATGATGCGGGCCGGCAGCGCGCCGCGCACTTCATCGAGGATCTGGCTGATCTCGTCGAGAACCGGCTGCCCAAGGCACTCGAAGCCAAGCTCGACCTCGACGAGTCGATCACCGAGCGCTTCGACTTCAGCCGCGCCGACTATCGCATCCTGATCGCACTGCGCGAGGACTACCTCGCGCACCTGGAGAGTGTGAAGGGCGTGATGCCGTCGATCACGCAGAACCGGATGCGGCTGGCGCGCATGAACGGGCAGCAGGCGCTCGCCGCCGTGATGAAGCCCGGCGGCAAACTCGTGTCACAGGAAGTCGCCGAATCGATCGTGCGCTTCATCGCCGGCGGTGCGGAACTGCGCAACGCCGAAGTGGAACCCTCGCTGCTGAGTTTGATCTGCCGGGAACTCAACAACGCGCGCACCGCGCAGGGCCGATCGGAGATCTCGGCCGACCTGTTGGCCGGCACGCACGACACGATCCTGGCCGAGTTCTACGAACGCGCGCTCGCCGACCAGCCGTCGGCGGTGCGCAAGGTGATCGAGGACCAGTTGCTCACCGAGTCCGGCTTCCGCGAGAGCCTGGCCGAGGAGCGCGTGATCAAGGCATTCGCCGCCGCCGGCGCAGCCCCTAATGCACTCGCCACGCTGGTGAACCGGCGATTGCTGCGCATCGAAGAGCGACTCGACGTGCGCCGCGTCGAGCTCACGCACGATGTGTTGTGCGGCGTGGTCAAGGCAAGCCGCGAACTGCGGCTCGAGCGCGAGGCGCTGGAAGAAGCAGAAAGAAAACTTGCCGCGCAGCGCGCACGCGAAGAAGCCACGCGCAAGGCGCTCGTTCGTGCACGGCAGATCGCCGCCGGCTGCGCGGTTCTTGCCCTCGTCGCTGTCGCCGCCAGTGTGTTCGGCTTCATCGGCATGCACCGCGCGCAGGCGACGCGCCAGATGGCGGAGACCGCACGCGGCGAAAGCGAGCGGCTGATCGTCTATCTGCTCGACGACTTCTATCGCGAACTGGAGCCCGTCGGCCGTCTCGACATCGTCGCCGAGCTGGCGCGCCGCGCGGTCGACTACTACCAGGGGCTGCCGCGCGAGCTGCGCACAAAGGAGACCGATCGCAATCGTTCGCTGGCATTGGTGCGTTACGGAGCGGCGCTGCGCACACAGGGCAAGCTGGCCGAGGCTGGCCCGGTGCTCGATGATGCGATCAAGACGCTTGATGCCTTGCAGAAGGACGGAGATACGTCGGAAGCGACCGCGATCGGCCTATCTCTGGGTCTTGCAGCCAAGGGCCGCGTCATCGACAGCTCCGGCCTATCGATCGATGCGTTGCCGCCGGCCGAGCGCGCGGTCGAAGTCATCAAACCGGTGGCCGAAGCACCGGGGGCATCGGTGACGGCGCGGCGCACCTACGGGCTGGCGCTGACGCAGCTCGGTTTCTTTCAGATGCGACAGAACCGCGACGATCTGGCGACCCCAACCCTGCAACGCTCGCTGGCGATGTTCCGTAGCATCGATGACCTGCAGTTGAAGGACCTCGACGCCGCGGCCAACTTCAGCATCACCTCATCCTGGTTATCGGAAAGCCTGACGATCCAGGGCCGCAACGACGAGGCCGAAGCGGTCGGCACGGAGGGAATCGGCGTCGCATCAATGGTACTCGACCGTAACCCGACCCACATGCTGGCGCTGCGCGGCCGGGCACTACTAGCCATCAATCTGGCCCGCCTCGCGGGGACCGCGTTCCGTCCGGCCGAAGCGCAGGCGCGGGCGGATGATTCGGCGCGCGATTGGACCATGCTGCTGCGGGTCGACCCGTCGAACATGATTGCCTGGAACAACCTGAGCGTCGCACGTGAAGGTGCGCACCGCTCCCTGCTGGCACTGGGACGCGTGCGGGCCGCGATGGCCAAGCTGGAAGAAGCCAGCGTGCTCGAACCGATGACGGCCAAATCGGGGATGGTCGCGGGAGCGTATTCCTTCAATCGCACCCTCGCGGGTAATCTCGCGGCCGAACTGGGAGATATCCAGCGCGCGAATTCCTACAACGCCGACGCCCTGCGCTATTTCAATGTCGCTCTCAAAGGCATTCCGGCGGGGACATACGATTACGCGTACTGGGCGGCGTTTCTCGAGGTCGTGAAGGTGGAGGCAGCGCTGAGCCTGGGTGACTTCGCGAGCACCCGCAGCCTGGCCGACAGTGCGCGCATCCAGGTCGAGAAACTGAAGCCGGAAGCCGAATTCTCTCGACAACAACAGACCGATCTGCTGCGCCGGCTGAGCTTTGCGCTCGGTACCGCTGCCGAGTGGACGAACGATTTCGCCGGCGCCGAGAAGCACTTCCGCGCCACGGTCGACTACCGCAAGCGCACGCCCGTGCGCAATCAGTTCGAGCAGCGCGAGGCGGCCGTCGAAGTGGCGCTGCACGCGGCTGCACTTGCAAGATTGGGGCGCCTCAGTGAAGCGCGGCAAACGATCGAGCCCGTGCTCGAGCTGTATCGCGGTTACGGTGCGAAGAACAAGGAAAACCAGACGGTGAAATCGGAGATGGCCGGTGTGCTCTATGCCGCCGCGCTAGCCAATCCGGAGCAGGGTAAGACGCTGCTCGATGAGGCGCGCGGCCTTTTCAACTCGCTGCCGCCCGAACTGCGCGAAATGCGTAGCGTCGCACACCTCGGCAATCGCATTGCCGAGGCGAAGGGACAGTAGGCAGGGCCTCGTTCCGGTCTGATTCCAACTCAAGAGCGCAATGATGATGGTCCCGACGACGGGATCATTGTCATGACTGATCGAGAGATCGATTCATGCGATCGCCGCCGGGTCGCGTCGATAGACCAGTACACGCCCTTTGTAGGCGGCGGCGCCGACCGACGCCGGTGTGTTCAGCCGTTCCTCGCGCATCAGGAAACCCTCGGCTGCCATCTGCCGATTGAAAGCCGGCCGGTTGCTGCGGTCCGGGTCGATGATCCACACCTCTGCAGCAGCAGATGCATGGCGCGCGACGAATCCGGCAAGCGACGCGTTCTCATCACGCTCGTACAGCAGATCGCTGCCCATGATGAGATCGAATTGACCGCAAACGACGCCGG
>DAITAC010000122.1:0-10565 GCA_036824465.1 Burkholderiaceae bacterium | reverse complement strand
GCGCCCTCTGTGGCGTGCCAACTATCCCTAGTTGAGATCTATGCGTAGGGGTCGCTATGTAAAGCTTTACATAGCGACCCATACCTGCCACCCAGCCTGATCAATTCGGCGTCCAACAGCCGTCTGTCGCCGCCACAGTTGGGGCGGTGCTCGAGGTCGATCTCAAAGGCGCGTTTGAGCAGCCGGGCCCAGCTGATGCGCACCGGCCGGCCGTGCGCGCAGCCTCACTCGGTCGCGGCGAGCTCCGACTCGCCGGTGGCCTCCTGCGGCCCCGCTGGCACCACCGGCGCGCGGCTCGACGTTGGGCGCCAGCACCCTAAGCAATCGGACCAGGTGCAGCCGGGGCCAGGGCACCAGCGCCGCCAGCCGCTGCATGAACTCCAGCGTCGACATCACGATGTGCGTGGTGCCGTCGCGCCGTGCGGTATGGTAAGAGGTCCAGCGCCCGATATGATCCTTGCAGTATTGCAGGCTCTCGCTGCCCGAGCCACACGTTTCCGCGGGCAAGCAAGCGTCCAGGAGAATGTACCGATGTTCGCTGTGGGGCCAACGTTCCGTCGGCGATTGACGTGGATCATCGTTCGTCTAGCGATGGCGGTACTCGTGCCGGCAGCGGTGAGTGCGCAGACGTCCGAGCGTGGTGCGCGCGTCGTGTACCTCTCGGCCACGGGCTTGTCTACCGAGTCCATGCGGGTGTTCGAGGATGCTCTGCGTGACGCGGGCTGGGTTTCCGGGCGCAATCTGGAAATTGTGTACCGGTCCGCGGACGGCCACTACGAACGGCTGCCTGCGCTCGTCGACGAAGTACTGCGCCTGAAGCCACAGGTGATCGTTGCGGGCCAGGCGCCCACAACACAGGCCCTGCGCAAGGCGACCGACATGATCCCGATCGTCATGCACGGGCACGGCGATCCGGTGCGATACGGCCTGGTGACGAACCTCGCCCGGCCCGAGGGCAACATCACCGGAACGTCGTTCCAGGTGAACGAGGTCGGAATCAAACTTCTCGAACTGCTCAAAGAGGCCGTTCCGAGCGTGGTTCGGGTCGCGTTCTTCGTCAACCCGGAAAACCCGGGAGCCAGTCCACTGCTCGAGGCTGCGCGTCACGCGGCTCCTGGTCTTGGCCTGCAGATCCGCCCGGTCGAGGTGACCCATTCGGCCGGCATCGAACGAGCGCTCGACGAACTCGCCCGCGAGCGTGTCGATGCCATTTGGATAGGGCCGGAGGCGGTGCTGTTTGTGAACCGGCGGCTGATCGTCGACTTCGCCCTTCGCCAGCGGATCCCGGCGGTGGGTCCGGCGCCCGTGTTTGCCGAAGCGGGTGCACTGATGTCGTTTGCGCCGCATGGCCCCACGCTGACCCGGGCGACGGTGGGCTACGTCGACAAGCTGCTCAAGGGCGCGACCCCGCGCGACCTTCCCATCGAGCGGCCGACCCGCTTCGAACTCGTCGTCAACGCCAAAACGGCGAGGGCGCTCGGCCTGACGCTGCCCACCGCACTGCTCGTGCGCATCGATCGAACGATCGACCCCGATCCGCAGCGATGAAGGCTCTCGTTGTCGACGATCACGCCCTGATTCGCGACGCGCTGGCGCGCGTGCTGGTCAGACTGGCGCCCGGCGCCCAGGTGCGGGAGGCTGCCGATCTGCGGCTTGCGTTCCACGTCATGGAGCGCGAACCCGACCTCGATCTCGTCTTGCTCGACCTCGCGCTGCCGGCCATGCATGGAATGACCGGGCTGCAAGAACTGCGCGAAAAGTACCCGGCGACTGCCGTCGTCGTGGTGTCGGCGACTGCCGATCGCGAAAGCGTGAAGCGGGCGCTCGAGTCCGGCGCGATGGGTTTCATTCCCAAGTCCTCGAGCAACGAGGTGCTTCAGAGCGCATTGCAGCTGGTGCTCGCCGGTGGCGTCTATGTGCCACCGGAGATCCTCGGCAACCACCATGCCGCGGCGCCGCTCGAGACATCCGCTGCGGGCCGTCGCACAACGCCCGCCGAAATCGGGCTGACCGAGCGTCAGGCGCAGATCCTCGCGCTGATGATGAAAGGCGAGTCGAACAAGCTGATCTGTCGCGAGCTGAATCTGGCCGAGTCGACCGTCAAGAACCAGATCACTGCAATCCTCAAGGCACTCAAGGTGACGAGCCGAACGCAAGCCGTCTTGGAAGTGGCGAAATTGGGAGTTGTACTTCCCTGATGCCGCCGACGTTGGTGCGTCGCGGCCGGCTACGCTGCCGCGCGTTGACTCCCTGCAGCGTGCGCCAACAGGTGCACCGACAACGCACGCAGTCTTGCCGGCGAGACGGGCTTGTGCAGTAGCGGCACGCCGGCGGCCTGCGCGGCGGCCAAGACGGCGGCAGTGGTGTCGGCCGTGACGACAATCGCCGGGACATCTTCCTGGGTCGCAGCGCGCACACGCGAGATCACGTCGAGACCGCTTTCGCCCGCGGCCAGCCAGTAATCGCACATGATCAGCTCGGGCGGCCGATCGTGCCTCGCCAGCTGCGCGATCGCCTCGTCGCCGCAGGCGGCCGCCACCGTCAAGCAGCCCCAGCGTTCGAGCAAACCCGACATGCCCGTGCGCGCGGCTTCGTCGTCGTCGACCACGCAGACAAACGTGCCGCTCAAATCGGCTGTGCGCAATGGAGCCAGCGGCTGGGACGTACGCAACTCGCCCGCATCGCCCAGCGGCAGCTCGAAAGCGAACATCGAGCCGCGGCCGAGCCGCGACCGCAATTCAACGCGCGTGCCGAGCACACCAGCCAAGCGCGCGACGATGGCCAGCCCCAGCCCCATTCCTCGCCCGTGCCGGTGCGCAGGGTCGCCCAGCTGAACGAACTCGCGAAACACGTCCTGGCTGCGGTCGTCCGGGATGCCGCACCCGGTATCCCAGACGGCGATCCGCACCTGCTCGCCGCGCCGACGCACGCCCAGCAGCACGCCGCCCCGCTCGGTGTAGCGGATGGCGTTGGCAACCAGGTTCAACAATATCCGTTGCATGAGGACAGGGTCGCCGTGCAACCAGGCTTGTTTCGAGCGCAAGCGAAACTCCACACCCTTGGCGCGCGCCAGCGGCGCAAACTGCATTTCGATCGCCGCCAGCACCGGGCCCAACTCGAAGTCTTGCGCTGCCGATTGCACCGCACCGGCTTCGAGCTTGGAGAGGTCCAGCAGCTGGTCCAGCAGTGCCGACAAACTGCCCACCGCCTCCTCGATACGTTGCGTCAATGCTGTGCGTTCGGCCCGAGTGCCACTGGTTCGCAGCTGATCGACGAACAGCACCAGCGCGTGCATCGGTTGGCGCAGGTCATGGCTCGCCACGGCGAGGAATCGAGACTTGGCTTGGTTCGCAAGATCCAGCTCACGCGTGCGTTCAGCCACGCGCCGCTCGAGATCGGCATAGACCTCGCGCAATTGCAACGCCATCGCGTTGAACTGCGCAGCGAGTTCCTCAAGTTCGTCGCCGCTGGCGACCTCGATGCGGTGCGCGAAGTCGCCCGCGCCGAAGCGCTGTGCGCCGCGGCGCAGCTCGCCAATCGGCGCCACCATTCGGCGCGCCGCAGCGATTCCCGCCGCAACCGCCAGCGCGAGCGCCAGCACCAGGATTACCGCAGTGCGCCCGATCGACGCGACGAGCGACTGGTAGGCCTCGGCGTGAGGTTGCTCGACAAAGACTGTCCATGCGGGCAGGGCGATCGTGGCGTGCGCGGCCAGCACGGGTGAGCCGCTGCGGTTGCGCCCGTCGCGATGCAGCCCCTGCGGCTCGCCGTCGTGCGTCAGCGCTGCGCGCACCTGCGGCGTGTCAAAGAGGTTCGTCATCTGCAATACCAGGCTGAGATCCGGATGCGACACCAGCCGACCGCGCGTATCGACGACGTAGGCGTAGCCGGTCGCGCCCACCTTGATTTCAGACACCACGTCGCCGACGAACTTCAGGTTCACATCGGCGAGCACGACCGAGCTGTCGCGCGCTGCGCTCGGCAGCGCGATCGTTAGATACGGCTCGGTGCCGGCCACGAAATACACATCGCTGAAGTAGGCGCGGCCGGCGCGGGCGGCAACGAACCCGGGGTCTGCCGACAGATCGATCCCGCCGGCGAGCCGATCGGTTGTCAGACGCGACACACGCAGGCGTTCGCGCCCGAGCGAATCGACGAGCGTCACCGTCGCAATCGCCGGCTGCAGGCGCAGCAGCTTCAGGAACTCGATCCGACGCTGCGCCAGCTCGTCGCGGGCGATGGGCGGCGCGCCCAATGTTGACCATTCCACGCCGCGTATCACGTCGTCGATGAAACCGGACACTGCGGCCGAAGTCGCCAGCGCCTTCTCGCGCAGCAGCGCTTCGAGCACGGCTTGGCGGTCGCGGTGCGAGATCCACGTTTCGAGCGCGCCGCTCGCGAGCAACGCGGCGCACAACAGCCCGACCACCAGCACGGTGTAGCGGGTGGCGATCGGGCGGCGTTTCATGAACTCAACTTACGCCTTGCGCGGCGGTTCGCAAAGGGACGTCCGCAGGACTTCAGTCCCGTGACCAAGGTCCCGCGGTTCAGGCGGTCGGCGAGACTTCAGTCGGATGGTCTTCGTGCGGGCTCGTTCATACAATTCCTCTCGACATTTGGCGTCGAGTCGTCGCCCATGATCGCGAAGAAAGGAGAGATTGTGATGAACGCCTTGTGGGTGCGCCGTATAGCGGCCTTCTCTTGTGCAGCGATGTCACTGACTTGCGCGGTGGCACGTGCCGACGTCATCACCGAGTGGAACGTCAAGGCAGGCGAGATCGTCGTCAATGCCAGACTGGGAGCGCCACCGGCCACCCGCGTGATGGCCGTGCTTCAGACTGCCGTTTACGACGCAGTCAACGCCATCACGCGGCGCTATCCAGCGGGCGAATCGAGGCTCGAAGCAACGCCCGGCGCCTCAGTCGACGCGGCGGTGGCCGCTGCAAACCGCGTGGTGCTGGCGAAGCTCGTTGCCGCGCAGCAGGCGGCCATCGACAGCGCGTATCAAGCCGCACTCGCAAAGATCGCCGACGGTGCAGAGAAAGCAGCCGGCATCGCGGTCGGCGAGAAGGCCGCCGCCGCCATGCTGGCGGCGCGCACCGACGACGGCGCCGCGGCCGGCGAAAGCTACCGGCCGCGCGCGACCCCCGGCACCTATGTGCCGACCGCCGTTCCCGTGACACCGCAGTGGCCGCAGCGCAGGCCATGGCTGATGAAGACCGCTGCACAGTTCCGTCCTGGCCCGCCGCCGGGGCTCGCCAGTGAAACCTGGGCGAGCGATTACAACGAGATCAAGGCGGTCGGCAGCAAGACGAGTTCGGTGCGCAGCGCCGAGCAGACCGACATCGCGCGTTTCTGGGAAGCGACGCTGCCGCCAATCTATCACGGCATCGTGCGCTCGGTCGCCAACGCTCCCGGTCGCGAGGTCACGCGCAACGCTCGCCTGTTCGCCGCTGTCGCGCAGGCGAGCGACGACGCACTGATAGCGGTATTCGAAGCCAAGTACCACTACCACTTCTGGCGGCCGATCACCGCCATCCGCAACGGCGACCTCGACGGCCACGACGCGACCGAGCGCGATGCCTCATGGACGCCGTTCATCGACACGCCGATGCACCCCGAGTATCCGTGTGCGCACTGCATCGTCGCAGGCTCCGTCGGCGTCGTGCTGCAGGCGGATATCGGTGCCGACGCCATGCCGACGCTCACGACGACCAGCCCCACCGCCAACGGTGCGGCGCGCAGCTGGAAGTCGGTGGACGATTTCGTCAGTGAAGTTGCGCTGGCACGCATCTATGACGGCGTGCACTACCGCTTCTCCACGACGGCCGGCACCGCGATGGGGCGACAGATCGGCGCGCTGGCCGCAACGAAGTTCATGCGTGGCGCGCCCACGGCGCAAGGGCCCGGTGAGGACGAGCGCGATCAACGCAGCGGCCCGACCGCGCGGCGGTGAGGCTTCATAGCTATTCGAAATTCCTCACGTCGGGCGCACGACGCCTGCCTGGGGTCTTCCCCGGCCTGCGCCAGGGCAAGTGGTCCTGGCCTTCGCCGGGCACAAACAGTCCGTCTGGACTGTTTGTGCCCAGTCTCAGCCTACCGAGTCGCGTTCGGCGCACGTGCGGGGCAGAAGGTGTTCACGGCGAAGGCGCCATGCCCCGAGACGTCGCGATCACCTTGACGCCGTGTGCCGACGTGCAGGGGTTCAGCCTGTAGTCGGCACTCAGCTGCGGCGCCGACGAGCGCCAGCGGCTGGAGCAGCTGTGCCGGTAGCGTGTGATTTCAAGTTCACACCTGCGTTGTGTAAATTCGGGCCCTGCAAACGACGACCTACTTGCCGCCTCCGCCGCGAGAACGGCCAGGTGAGATGCGGGGAGGCTGCCCATGGCCAGCGACCGGAAGTGGCCGACAGTCGCCGATCGCGTATTCGTCCCACAGCGGCGCGTCACGGCATGTGGCGCAACATCGGCAGTGAGATCTTTGCCGAACGAGCGCCGCCACGATTTGACGCCGGCTGCCAGAACAAGTCTCGGATTGGAGAACTTAGGCGGCTCACAAACCAAAGGCTCGGCTTCGCCGGAGAAAGTTACCGCCTCGCTGCAATCGCCGCCGCGACCGCCGGCGAGCGTGTAGTGCCCGACCACATCGAGATGATCGGCGCGCGCAACGTGCAGCAGGCGGCCGTGCAACTGGGAGAGCGTCGGCACGATGCCGTCGCTGGCGTGCGGGGTCACCTTAAAGCGGAGCCCGCGATCGAGCAGGCGCTGCGTCGTTTGGCTCGGTTTGGGATACGGGTAACGCGGGTGCGGACGCGCGGTGAGCGCGTGCAGCAGCCTGAACACCGCGCGCAGCGCGATGTACTCCGGATCAAGCAGCTCCTTCATCCTCAACTGCTCGCGTGGCTTCGGTACGCCCGCGACCACACAGCCGTAGTCGATCCCGGCACGATCCACGACGACTGCGTCGAACAGCGCGATGCCCTCGGGCGTGAGCTGCAGCACGGCGCCCTGGTCGCGCTCGATCTCGCCGAGGTATTTCCACACCGGGTCGCGGCGGTTGAACCGGATCTTGCGCAACAGGCCTTCGGCGATGCGATCGAGCGGACCTTCCGAGCGGCCCAGCCAGTCGTCGAGCCGCGCGACGAGAGCGATCGCCTTCGCCGCCGCGAGAATTGCACCGCGTCCCTGACCTGATGTCGCAAGAGCGCTCAGCACCAGCAGCAGTGTCTGCCCCTGGACGGTGACGAAGTGATTCGCCAGCGGCGTGCCATGGTGCGGCGAGGCCACGGTAATGGCCGTTCTCGCGCGGCGGGCAATCTGTTCCTCCGATTTGCCGTCGCTGATGTTGACCCCCGGAGACAGCAGCATGCGTACATCGAGACCGCCCATCGAGTGACCAACGAAGTGCAGTTCCTGCGCCCTGAGGCCCCCGCTCCTGAGCACCTGGCGGCGCAGTGCGTCGGCGCGGCGCGGGATCGAGGCGGTCGGCTGCGTCATGCAGCGCACGATGCGCGCCGCGACGCAGCGACGCCGCAGCGCGCCGTCGAGTGCGCGCTCCACGTCTTCGAAATAGCTCACCGCGCCGACGGATGTGAAGCCAAAGAACCCCGGCACCAGGAAGACGAGTCGTTTCGACATGGCCGGATTGTGCCCGCGTCCACGGGCCTCGCGGGCAAGCGCGTTTGTCGGTTCAGCTTGGATTCAAATCGCGCCTGCGCATCCTTCCGCTGCCGGCACATCGGTTGATGATCGATCGCGGCGCGCTGTCTGCGGCATCAGCGCGCAGGGCGTATGAACGCGCAACCGCAGCTTCAGCACGTGGGCGAAGAAGCCTTGGATCTGACCGTTCAGACGAAACGAGGCGCCGCGCTCAGTTCGGAACCAGGCGCCAGAGCTGCCCCGCGTCCGTCAGCACATACAGATTGCCGTCCGGCCCCTGCACCAGCGAGCGGATACGCGCCGACAGCGATGCGTTGGTTGCGCTGGCTGTGGTGTTGGCGGTGGACACTCCCGCGCTGTTGAGCGTCAGGATCTCGATGCGCTGGCCGCCCATGATGCCGACCGTGAGACGACCGTCCCAGGCTTTCCATTGCGCGCCGCTCAGGAATGTCGACGGCCCGGTGCCCTGTGATGCGCCGTTGTTGTTCCAGCTCGGCAGCATTGCGCCTGGAAAGCGCGTGGTGTCAGTCATCGGCATCGTCGTCGCGTTGCCGGCATAGCCGCAGTAGTTGTCGGGGCAGGTGAGGCTGGGCCGATCCTTTGGATCCCAGCCGCCGTTGCCACCGGCCACGAGCGGCGTCACTTCGTCGGAATGATTCGGGCCATGCTCCGAGATGAATGGCTGGCCGCTGCCCGGGCGGAACGAGATGCCCTGCACATTGCGATGACCGTAGGTGAAGATGCGCGCATCAAAACCCGGCGGGGCATTGTTGCCGGGTGCGGCCGCTCCGTCGCGCGTGACGCGCAGCACCTTGCCGCCGAGCGGCGCAACCGGGCTTTGCGGCAGAGTGCCGTTGTGGTTGTCGCCGGTCGTGACGTAGAGATAGCGGTCACTCGAAGCGACTCCAAAGCGGATCCGCCCACCACTGTGGGCGCCAGCGTCGCCATGCGCATTGCCGACATCCTTGAACGCAATGTCATTGATGATGTCGGTGCGGCCGCTCACGCTCTGGAAATCCGCATTCAGCGTCAGCCGCACGACACGGTTGCGGCGCGGTGTGGTGGCATTCGACGGCATGAACACATAGACGTAGCGGTTGCCGCCGCCGAAATCGGGATCGACGGCAACACCGTGCATGCCGCTCTGCCCTTCGCAGAAGAAGTCGGTCGCAACCAGTGGGTTGCCTGGTGCGCCGAACAGGCGGGTTCGTGCGCCCGCGCGGATGATGGACAGCCCGCTGCACTTTTCCGTGATCAGCATCGAGCCGTCAGGCAGAAACGCCAGGTCCCACGGCGAACTCAAACCGCCAGCGACGGCGACGTCCTCGCGCGTCAGCAAGGGTGCGGCCGGCGGCGGTGGCGGCGGCGCGGGCGCTGCAACCGGTGCCGGAGCGGCTGCGCCCTCGCTTCCACCACAACCGACCAGCGTTGCACCTGTACCAACTGCCAATGCGCACGAGAACAGCATGGACAGGCGCTTCATTGATCGACTCCCCGGCCGAGGCCGCGCTTGCGTCCCGCGCAGTCTAGGAGCCGAAGCCCTGCTAAGCACTCGGCCAGCCAGCCTCGCCTCGAAACGGTAACCATCAACACGTGAGAGCGAGACCAGAGTGCGCTGGAGTCTCGGCGACTTCAGCCCAACGGCTCAGCAGCAGTTGTCTCGCTTTGAGGTCGATGCCGCGACGCGTCTTCAGTCAGCGGCACGTCGACGACGTCGACATTGGCCGTCGGCGCTCAGGCGCGCATCGCGCGCAATACGCTCTGCGCCCCCGCAGCCATCAGCCGCGCATCGGAGCCGATGCTCACGAAGCGAAATCCCTTGGCCACGCGCGCCCGCGCGGTGTTCGCATCGCCGTTGTGGATGCCGGCCGTGACGCCGTGCGCCTTGGCGCGCGCCAGGATGTGATCGATCGCCTGTGCTACGGGCGGATCGACGTCGTCGAGCACCGGACGACAACCCAGTGCGAGCGACAGATCCGACGGGCCGATGTAGATCGCGTCGAGCCCTTCGACCGACAGGATCGCGTCCAGGTTGTCGAGCGCCTGCGCGGTCTCGATCATCGCGAACCTGACGATCGTGGCGTCGGCATGCTGCGGATAGTCGGCGCCGCCGTAAAGCAGCCCGCGAATCGGGCCGAAGCTCCTCGTGCCGCGCGGCGCGTAGTGCGTGTATGCGACGAGCTTCTGTGCCTCCTCGCGCGTGTTGACCATCGGACAGATCACGCCGTAGGCGCCGGCGTCGAGCGTCTTCATCACGATGCCCGGCTCCAGCCACGGCACGCGCACGATGGGTACCGTGGGTGTGGTGGAGATCGCCTGCAGCATGGTCACCATCGCCTGGTAGTCGATCGCACCGTGCTGCATGTCGACGGTCAGCGTGTCCCAGCCCTGGTGCGCCATCGTCTCGGCGCTGAAACCGTCGGGAATGTGGAGCCAGCCGTTGATGGCGGTCTTGTCATCGCGCCACAGCGTGCGCAGGCGGTTTTCTCTCATGGTGGTTGATCCTCCTCGCTCCATTGGAGCATGGGTGTAGCGCTGCACTCAGAAGATGGCGGGTTCGGCCACCGGTGCGCCGAAGGTGGTCTCGAGGAAGTCGAAGTCGCAACCCTGATCGGCCTGCAGGATGTGGCGGCTGAACATCCAGCCGTAGCCACGCTCATAGCGCGGCGGCGGTGCGGTCCACGCCTTGCGCCGGCGCGCAAGTTCCTCATCGCTCACCTCGAGGTGAATGCGACGTGCGGGCACGTCCACCGTGATCCGGTCGCCCGTCTTCACCAGCGCCAGCGGACCACCGATGTAGGACTCCGGCGCGGCGTGCAGGATGCACGCGCCATACGCGGTGCCGCTCATCCGGGCATCGCTCAGACGCAGCATGTCGCGCACGCCCTGCTTCAGCAGCTTGGTCGG
>DAITAC010000224.1:0-3208 GCA_036824465.1 Burkholderiaceae bacterium | reverse complement strand
GCGTGGACTTGGTGACGATCGGGTTGGCCTTGGTGCCGAGCGCGTAGATCACGGTATCGCACTCGAGTTCGACAAACTCATCCAGCGGCACCGGCTTGCGGCGGCCCTTTTCGTCGGGCTCGCCCAGCATCATCTTCTGCACTTTCATGCCGCGCACACTGCCGTCGTCGTCGACCCGGATCTCCACCGGTGAATGCAGGAAGAAGAACTCGATGCCTTCCTCCTTCGCATGGCGCAGTTCCTCAATGCGCGCCGGCGCTTCGGCTTCGGTACGGCGGTACACGCAGCGCACCGTCGGTGTGCCGAGACGCTTGGACACGCGCAGGCAGTCCATCGCAGTGTTGCCGGCGCCAATCACGACCACGCTCTTGCCGAGCGTGACCGGCGTGTCAATGTAGGGGAACTTGTCACCGCCCATCAGGTTCACGCGCGTGAGGAACTCATTCGCGGAATACACCTGGCCGGCAAACTCGCCCGGGATGCCGAGGAAAGAGGGTGCTCCTGCGCCCGCGCCGACGAACACGGCGTCGTATTTCATCTCGTTCATCAACTGCAGCACCGAGAAGGTCTTGCCGATCACCTTGTTGGTTTCAAATTTCACGCCGAGCGACTTGAGGTTCTCGACCTCGCGGCTGATGATGTCGCGCGGCAGGCGGAACGACGGGATGCCGTACTGAAGCACACCGCCGACGACGTGCAGCGCCTCGTAGATGGTGACATCACAGCCATAGCGCAACACGTCAGCCGCCACCGCCAGCCCCGACGGGCCCGAGCCGACCACGGCCACGTTGCCCAACCTGCGCTCGAAGCGCGGCGGCGCGGCCGTGCGCGGTTTCGCGTTGTCGCCGACAAATCTCTCCAATCTTCCGATCGCCACCGACTCGAGCTTGCGGCCGACCACGCATTGCGCCTCGCACTGCGATTCCTGCGGGCATACGCGCCCGCAGATCGACGGCAGCAGATTGGTTTCGTTGATCACCGCCAGCGCGCCATCGATATCGCGCACCAGGATATGTTTGATAAAGCGCGGAATGTCGATCGACACCGGACAGCCTTCGATGCAGGCGGCCTTCGAGCACATGATGCAGCGCTCGGCTTCGGCGAGCGCGTCGGCCATCGAGTAACCGAGGTTGACTTCCTTGAAATTGCGCGAGCGCTCGAGCGCGTCGCGCTCGGGCATCTTCACTGCGTGTGGCGCCAGGTCCTTGTACTTCTTGTAGTTGTGCTTGTTCTGCTCGAACAGCATCTTCTCGACGTTGCAAACGTGCGCATAGTCGGTATTGGCGGTGGCCTCCTCGCCTTTGAACCGCTTCTGGCGCAGCATCAGCTCCTTGAAGTCGACCTTGTGGCCGTCGAAGTCCGGCCCGTCCACGCAGGCGAACTTGATTTCGTCGCCGACCGTCACGCGACACGATCCGCACATGCCGGTGCCGTCGACCATGATCGCGTTCAGCGACACCATGGTCTTGACCCCGAACGGCCGCGTGGTCTCGACGCAGGCGTTCATCATCGGCAGTGGTCCGATGGCGATGACCAGATCCGGCTTGTCGTTTTCGAGCACTTCCTTCAGCGCCGCGGTGACAAAGCCCGGCTTGCCGTAGCTGCCGTCGTCAGTGCAGACGATCAGGTTGTCGCAGTACTCGCCGAACTTGTCTTCCCAGAACACCAGGTCCTTGTTGCGGAAGCCGATGATCCCGGTGATGCGGTTGCCTGCTTCCTTGAACGCGCGCAACTGCGGATAGACGGGTGCCACGCCCAGGCCGCCGCCGACCAGCACCACGTGCCCGGCTTGGCTCACATGCTGCGGCAGCCCGAGCGGCCCGACGAAGTCCGCAAAGGTGTCACCCTCTTTGTAGTGATCGCGCATGTCCAGCGTCGTCTTGCCCAGCGCCTGGATCACGAGTGTCACGGTGCCCTTGTCGCGATCGTAATCGGCGACCGTCAGCGGAATGCGCTCGCTGCCCTCATGCAGGCGCAACATGATGAAGTGTCCGGGCTGTGACGATTTGGCGACATCAGGCGCCATTACGTCCCAGAGAAAGGTGGTGTCAGAAAAGGCTTCGCGCCGGATGATCTGGTACATGAAGCGCCCTTGGGTCAGTTGATTGATCGATGTGGCCGCCGATTCGCCATCGCGCCGTAGCGGCCGCGCGACATTCTCGACGCAAATTCGCAAGCCGTGTCGCTGCGCCCTATGGCGGCCTCGTACAGCCTTCTTGCGACGGATGCTCGCACTCGCCCATCGCTTACCGTTGACCACGATCAAGCACTTCAGCATGCGTGACCGCGTGTCGCATTGCGCAACAAGGACGCGGGAGCCGCGTTCGATCGTGTTGACTCCCGTCAAGCCGGCGGTGGTCCTGCGGGCGACACTGCGCAGCGTTGCATCGGAACGGGCAGCGCATCCTCAAGATGAAAACCGAACTCAATTTCGCAGCCGGCGTCGGTCTGGCCGACGCGGCCCGCAAGAGCCGCTGGCCGGCGCGTATGGACCTCGCTCAGAGCCTCAGCGGCCTGGTGCTGGGGCTCTTCATGTGGGGCCACATGTTCTTCGTCTCGTCGATCCTGCTCGGCAAGGATGCGATGTGGACGATAACCAAGCTGTTTGAAGGGTATTTCTTCTTCGGTCGCTCTTATCCCGGCATGGTGTCGGTCATCGTCGGCAGCGTGCTCGCCCTGATCGTGCTGCACGCGTTCCTGGCGATGCGCAAGTTTCCTGCCAACTACCGGCAGTGGCAGACCTTCGCCGCGCATCGCGCACTGATGCACCACGGCGACACGACGCTGTGGTGGATTCAGGTGATCACCGGCTTTGCCCTTTTCTTCATGGCGTCGGTTCATCTCTATCAGATGCTGATGCATCCGGGGCTGATCGGCCCGTACGAGTCGTCCGATCGCGTGTGGAGCGGGCGCTGGTGGCCGCTGTATCTGCCGATGCTGTTCGCGATTGAACTGCACGCCGGAATCGGGCTGTATCGACTGGCAGTGAAGTGGGGCTGGTTCGTCGGCGCTGATGCCAACGCCGGCCGGCGCCGTCTGCAGACGATCAAATGGACACTGACCGCATTCTTCGTGGTGCTCGGGCTGGCGACACTCGCGGCCTACATCAAGATCGGCATCGAACACGCAGATCGGGTGGGTGAGACGTACACGCCCGCATGGGTCAAGCCGGCGGGAGGATCGCGATGAACGTCATCTACACCGACGT
>DAITAC010000223.1:0-3221 GCA_036824465.1 Burkholderiaceae bacterium | reverse complement strand
CTTGCGGGCGCTTAACAAATGCAGCTAAAGCGAGGGAGTCGTTGGACGAAACCCGCGCGCGCTGCCAGCGGGTTTTTTTATGACTGATGATTTCGAGTTCGAAACGAGGGCGGTTCGCGCTGGCACAGTGCGGTCCGAATTCAACGAACACAGCGAGGCGCTTTTTCTCACCTCGAGCTTTGTGTTCAAGAGCGCCGCGCAGGCGGCAGCGCGGTTTTCGGGCGACGAGCCGGGATTCGTCTACTCGCGCTTCAGCAATCCGACAGTGCAGATGTTCGAGCGGCGGCTCGCCTCCCTCGAGGGTGCCGAGGACTGCCTGGCGACGGCATCGGGCATGGCCGCCATCCTTGCCGTGTGCCTCGCCGTCTTGCGCTCCGGCGACCATGTCATCTGCAGCGCAAATGTGTTCGGTGCCACGGTTCAGTTGTTCACGAATCTGGAGCGTTTCGGCATCGAAACCACATTTGTCCGCGCCGCCGACCCTGACGCTTGGCGCACCGCGGTCCGTCCACGCACGCGGCTGTTGTTTTGCGAGTCACCGTCCAATCCGCTGATGGAAATCGTTGATCTGGATGCGCTCGCGCGGCTCGGGCGCGAGAGCGGCGCATTGAGCGTGGTCGACAACTGCTTCTGCACCCCTGCGTTGCAGAGGCCATTGGGCTTCGGTGTCGATGCGGTGATTCACTCAGCGACCAAGTTCCTCGATGGACAAGGTCGGGTCATGGGCGGAGCGGTGCTCGGCGCACGCAGCTTCATCCGTGATGGGGTCTTGCCGGTACTCCGCACCACGGGGCCAAGCCTCTCGCCGTTCAACGCCTGGGTTCTGCTGAAGGGAATCGAAACATTGTCCCTGCGCCTGCGAGCGCAATCCGCAACGGCATTGTCTCTGGCGCAGTGGTTGGAGGGGCATTCAGCGGTTGAGCGGGTCTATTTTTGCGAGCTTGAATCGCATCCGCAGCGCGCGCTGGCGCGACGCCAGCAGACGGGGCCGGGTGCGGTGGTGTCATTCGACCTCAGGAACCCCAACGGCGCGGGCCTGCGGGCGCGTGCGTGGCGCGTGATCGACAACACGCGACTGATGTCGATCACCGCCAATTTAGGGGATACGCGCACGACGATCACGCACCCGGCCAGTACCACCCACGGCCGTCTCACCGCGGAAGCGAGAGCGCGTGCGGGAATCGGGGAGGGGCTGATACGAGTCGCGGTCGGGCTCGAGGCATTTGATGATCTGAAGCGCGATCTTGAACAGGCGCTCGGGGCGTAAGAAAGCTTGAGCGCAAGGCAGACCCGCGTGGATACGGTAGGCCAGCCGGCGTAATTGGCCCGTTGGGTCAAGCGTCTTGACTCCATCGAGCACGCAGGGGCTGGGCCAGAGGGGCGATATGGATTCCGCCGGTCGCACCGCCCAGCGCAACGATCGACAAGGCCTTAACGAATTGCCAACTTTCAAGCACACTCGCGTGCGCGCGCATCTGCATCGCTCACTTTCAAAGGCAACGGGCCCATGGCCAAGGTTCCGGACACCATCACCCTCGGCGAGTTGTGCCGAAAGGCAGCCCAGGCATTGGCAAAGCACGGGCTGGATCGGCGTATCGATCTGTATCGGGAAGTCGAAATCGATGATCCGGCCGTGCGCTTGATGCTGGGACGTTCACATCGGGTTCGAGTGCGGATCAAGATCACCGCGACCAGCCTTCTGTTCGAAGGCGGCGAAACGGAAACGCAAGCGTTGGAATCGAGCCTTTTCGGCGTCACCACGGCGACGCAAAAACTCGACGAGTCCTGATCGGTCGACGGTTCGCCGCTCGACCGGCGGTGACGCATTTGGACGCAGTTGCCTGCACCGCGAATCCAGTTACTGCCGAGAACGCGGGTCGTAAGTGCTATGGGCCGGCGTTGCACTGAACGTTGGCCCATCAAGGTATCTGGCTCCCCGACCTGGGCTCGAACCAGGGAACTGTGGATCAACTTGCTTACCTGCGCAGCAACGGCCGCGCGGCGACGCGCTCTTCGATCGTGGCCATCATGTCCTTATAGCCGGGGCCGCCGACCCCGCCGTAGCGTCGTTTGAATTCCGCTTCGGGCATGAATTCGGGCAGGTCCGACACGTCGGGCATGAAATCGGATTCCTCAATGCCGGATGCAATAGCCCGCGCCAATTCACGCGCACGACCGGGCGATTGCGAGGCGACCTCGCCGAAGCGCGTGCCGGCGCGGTCGGCGCCGATGTCGTTGAACGAAAAGCCGCTCCCGCTACGGGAATCCTCGATTTCCTTGTACACCCCGATGGCGTCGGCAAGCGGGCTTCCCGCCTCGGCCGCAATGGCCGCGGAAATAAGGAAGTGCTTCGGGAAATCGTCGCGGCCAGTCAGCGTCACGGAACGCTGTGAGGGCTTTCGCCACTGCGCTGCTGCTGGCACGAGCGTGTCGAGTGGTTTGCCGATTGCGTAAAGCGCCAGCACGATGATGGCCGCTCGGTTCTCGCGCACCAGATCACCGGCGGCTCCCTGGTCGAGCGCCAGCTGAAAGAGAGGCGGCATGAGCGAGGCGAGACTGATCTTGCGCGGTGCCTTCTCGACTGCAGTGGCGAGACGCTCCTGATAGGCACGCAGCCGCACCTGATCCTCCGGAGCGACTAGCACGGTCCGCGCTAGCGTGGCGACGTCGTCGGACCATAGGTACGTCACCACGAGCCTCCCGTTTCTGAAACTCGCAGACTTCACGACGCGAGCCGCGAGCTGCCCCCGATCCGTAGCCGTCAGCCGCCGCAGGCCCTCGCGCAAGAGGTAGTCGGCAATGATCCGAGGCACCGGCAGGCTGCCGATCTTCAGATGATCGAAATGCGGCGCGGCCTCAGCCTCACGGAATGCGGCGTCGATGTTCAAGTAGCGGCCAATCGGGTTCTGCGGTAGTTCAAGGCTCACTTGCAGCGATGCAGTGCCGGGCCGCAGTGCGAGGCGCGCTGCACCTTGACCGAAGCGGTTGGCCAGGTAGTTCAGCGCCAGGCCGACGTCCCGCTCGTCGATCACTACGGTTTGCAGTCCGTCCGGGCCCGCCTTGCGGGGATCTTGTGCGTTCACGACGCGCTTCGCGCGCTCAATGTCCTGCGGAGTCAATTGCGCAACGCCCGTGACCAGCGGCTCGCTCTGGAAGCACATTGCGAGTGCGGCAACCGCGAGGAACGGCAGCGCGACGAGCAGCAACACGAAAACGCGGAA
>DAITAC010000222.1:0-3224 GCA_036824465.1 Burkholderiaceae bacterium | reverse complement strand
GGCGTGCTGAAGATGGTCAAGGTCTACCTGGCCGTCAAGCGCCGCCTGCAACCGGGCGACAAGATGGCCGGCCGTCACGGCAACAAGGGCGTGGTATCGAAGATCACGCCGGTGGAAGACATGCCTTACATGGCGGACGGGCGTCCGGTCGATATCGTGCTCAACCCGCTCGGTGTGCCGTCGCGGATGAACGTCGGCCAGATCCTGGAAACGCACCTCGGATGGGCCGCGAAGGGCCTTGGCCTGCGAATCGGCGAACTGGTCAAGGAGGCGAAATCGGCGCAGGTGCGTGCACTGCTGCGCGAGGTCTACAACAAATCGGGCAAGCCAGAAGAGGTCGACGGACTGTCGGACGACGAGACCATGCAGCTTGCCGAACATCTCTCACAGGGCGTGCCGTTCGCGACCCCGGTGTTCGATGGCGCATCGGAGTCGGAGATCCGCGCGATGCTCGACATGGCTTATCTACCCGAGGTGGCGGCGCGACTTCAGCTGACACCGACCAAGACCCAGGCCACCCTTTACGACGGTCGCACCGGCGACGCATTTGAGCGCCCGGTAACGGTTGGCTACATGCACATGCTGAAGCTGCACCACCTGGTTGACGACAAGATGCACGCGCGTTCGACCGGACCGTACTCGCTCGTCACCCAGCAGCCGCTGGGGGGCAAAGCTCAGTTCGGCGGCCAGCGCTTTGGCGAAATGGAAGTGTGGGCGCTCGAGGCCTATGGCGCGGCGTACACGCTGCAGGAAATGCTTACCGTCAAATCGGACGATGTGAATGGCCGCACCAAGGTGTACGAGAACATCGTCAAGGGCGAGCATTCGATCGATGCCGGCATGCCGGAATCCTTCAACGTCCTGGTCAAGGAGATCCGTTCGCTCGGCATTGATATCGACCTTGAGCGCAGCTAACGCAGCCCGACAGATTCAGCAGGAGTCAGCATGAAAGCGCTACTCGATCTATTCAAGCAAGTTAACAAGCAGGATGAGCAGTTCGACGCGATCAAGATCGGCATCGCTTCGCCGGACAAGATCCGCTCGTGGTCGTACGGAGAGGTGAAGAAACCGGAGACGATCAACTACCGGACGTTCAAGCCGGAACGCGACGGCTTGTTCTGCGCCAAGATCTTCGGGCCGATCAAGGACTACGAATGCCTGTGCGGCAAATACAAGCGGCTGAAGCACCGCGGCGTGATTTGCGAGAAGTGCGGCGTCGAGGTGACGCTGGCCAAGGTGCGCCGCGAGCGCATGGGCCACATTGAACTGGCCAGCCCGACCGCCCACATCTGGTTCCTGAAGAGCCTGCCGAGCCGCATGGGCATGGTGCTCGACATGACGCTGCGCGATATCGAACGCGTGTTGTACTTCGAGGCGTTCTGCGTCACCGACCCGGGCTTCACGCCGTTGAAGAAGGGCCAGTTGATGACCGAGGACGACTTCATCGCGAAGACAGAAGAGTATGGCGATGAATTCCGTGCGCTGATGGGCGCGGAGGCGATCCGCGAACTGCTGCGCGCGATCGATGTCGACAAGGAAATCGAGACGCTGCGCAAAGACCTGTCGGAGACGGGTTCGGAAGCGAAGATCAAGAAGTTCGCCAAGCGCCTGAAGACGCTGGAAGGCTTTCAGCGTTCGGGTATCAAGCCCGAGTTCATGATCCTCGAAGTGCTGCCGGTACTGCCGCCGGAACTGCGCCCGCTGGTGCCGCTCGATGGTGGCCGCTTCGCGACGTCAGACCTGAATGACCTGTATCGGCGCGTGATCAACCGCAACAACCGCCTGAAGCGTCTGCTCGAGTTGAAAGCGCCCGAGATCATCGTGCGCAACGAGAAGCGCATGCTGCAGGAGGCCGTCGACTCGCTGCT
The DNA here is from genome assembly GCA_036824465.1 of Burkholderiaceae bacterium. GTDB lineage: Bacteria > Pseudomonadota > Gammaproteobacteria > Burkholderiales > Burkholderiaceae_F > JAKOQB01. Next base: position 1,356 of record DAITAC010000222.1, on the reverse strand, counting down.
CGACAACGGGCGTCGTGGCAAGGCGATGACGGGCGCTAACAAGCGTCCTCTGAAATCGCTTGCCGACATGATCAAAGGCAAGGGCGGCCGCTTCCGCCAAAACCTGCTCGGCAAACGCGTCGACTACTCGGGTCGCTCGGTCATCGTGGTGGGACCGCAGTTGAAGCTGCATCAATGCGGTCTGCCGAAGCTGATGGCGCTTGAGCTTTTCAAGCCGTTCATCTTCAACAAGCTTGAACTGATGGGCCTCGCGACCACGATCAAGGCCGCCAAGAAGATGGTCGATGGGCAGGAGCCCATTGTGTGGGACATTCTCGAAGAGGTGATCCGCCAGCACCCGGTGATGCTCAACCGCGCGCCGACGCTGCACCGCTTGGGCATTCAGGCCTTCGAGCCGGTGCTGATCGAGGGCAAGGCGATCCAGTTGCATCCGCTGGTGTGCGCGGCGTTCAATGCCGACTTCGACGGCGACCAGATGGCGGTGCATGTGCCGCTGTCGCTGGAAGCGCAGCTGGAAGCACGCTCGCTGATGCTGGCGTCGAACAACGTGCTGTTCCCGTCCAATGGCGATCCGTCGATCGTGCCGTCGCAGGACGTGGTGCTGGGGCTTTACTTTTCGACGCGCGAGAAGACCAACGGGAAGGGTGAAGGCGCCTTCTTCACTGACGTGGCGGAGGTGCATCGCGCCTACGAAAGTCGCCAGGTCGAACTGCAGACGCGTATCACCGTGCGCATTCGGGAGGTCGACGTCAATCGCGATACCGGCGAGCGCAGCGAAAAAGTCACGCGCTACGAAACCACTGTTGGCCGCGCTTTGTTGAGCGAAATCCTGCCTGCGGGTCTTCCCTTCAGCGTGCTGAACAGGCCACTGAAGAAGAAGGAGATCTCGCGGCTGATCAACACCGCGTTCCGCAAGTGCGGTCTGCGCGATACAGTGATCTTCGCTGACAAGCTGCTGCAGTCCGGCTTCGCGCTGGCTACGCGCGCGGGATTGTCGATCGCGATCGACGACATGCTCGTGCCCGCACAGAAGGGAGAGATCATTCGCGCCGCCGAGAAAGAAGTGAAGGAGATCGAGGCGCAGTACACCTCCGGTCTGGTTACCCAGGGCGAGCGCTACAACAAAGTGGTCGACATCTGGGGTCGCGCCGGCGATCAGGTCGGCAAAGTGATGATGGAGCAGCTCGCCACCGAGCAGACCGTCGATCGTCATGGCCGCGACACTCGGCAGGAATCGTTCAACTCGATCTTCATGATGGCTGACTCGGGTGCGCGCGGTTCGGTGGCACAGATTCGCCAGCTGGCCGGCATGCGCGGCCTGATGGCCAAGCCGGACGGCTCGATCATCGAGACGCC
>DAITAC010000042.1:0-34384 GCA_036824465.1 Burkholderiaceae bacterium | reverse complement strand
TACGCGCGTGCGCGACGCGGGATCGATGGTGGAGCGGGCGAGACGTGAAGACCAGCCTTCTCCCCCTTCACTTTCGCGCGAGGGTAGACGACCAGGACGTCCTTCAGGTTTCGAAGGAAGTTCTCTTTGAACTTGTAAAAGGTTGACTCGGAGCCGAACTGCTGGTTGAGTGCCTCCCAGGGCACGAGAGTGGGACGAGCGAGAATTGCGCTGCGGTAGGTGAGCCAGCAGTAGATGTCGATCGCCAAGGGGCTGCGGGACAGCGTTCTAAGAATTCGCAGGTCGACCGGCACTGGATGAGTAATCAGATTGCCGTAGAAGCGTTCGGAGAGCTTGATCGTTGACTTGAACAAGGACAACTGTCTCGGGTCGCCTGGCGCCCAGAACGTTTCGATCATGCTTTGATCGAGCAGGCGGAATCCGTCGTTCTGCCATACAACCGCATCAGGGTCGGAAGTCACGGCGATCGTCGCCGAGAACAGCCTCGTCATCTGATTACGCAGCAGAGTGATTGTCCCTCGTTGTCCTCCGCTCGCGTTTGACTTGCCGAGCTGTTCCATGAAGTCGGCGACAGAATTGCCAAGCGTCAATTCGCGCTGCCTCGTGCGCACGACTTCGGTTGCCATCCAGGCGAGTAAGAGCCGCGGATAGCTTCCATACGGGAACCCGACGCTCACGACCTCATCGACGCTTCTGTCCCTTCCGCGAGCGCCTTTGGCCTGTACGGCACGCTTGAAGAACCCGGGCTGGATCATCAAGCTCACGTCGCCACTGCGTCGACCCCACGCCGGTTTATCGTTGCCTGGATCTCGATAGGGAAGCGCGGCGTGCACAACCCACTTCGCGATGAAGCCGAGGTTTCCTGAAGACCTTGCGTCGTCGGCCTCGACGCAAAGTGCTTCGGCGTGGAGTCGGTCAAATCGATTGCGCCTAGCGCGCTCGCTTTCTTCCCTTGTGTTCCTGGCCACAAGGCGGAGCAGGGGGGCCTTTGCTTTGCTCATCGGGCTTTCAAATGCCGTAGATGCCGCACGTGCGAACGTCACGCGGAATCCGGGGAGCTTTGATCGTTGCGCAAATTCGCAATCGGTGGCGGAATGAGTGTGGGCAGCGTGCTGTCCACACTCGTTTCGCCTCTTACTACCAGGGTTTGATACATAGATAGCCTTTACTACTAAATACGGCGCTGAAAAAATTCAACTTCATCGAGGACTTACGAGATCTTTTCCCCCTGATTCTTCGCCAGTCCTCCCTGAATCTGCGTGCCATTCCCCTGGATCTTCGTTGCGCTCCCCTGATTCTTCGCCAGTCGTCCCCTGAATCTTTGTGGACAGTTTTCGTTTTGCAGAAGGATGTCCACAGTCTTTCGACGAGCGCCTCGACCGCGACGAAGTAGGGCAGACACGGCTCTCATTTCGCGCGGAGTTTTGGGGGAAATGACGCGCGCGGAATGCCGCGTCCCGTTCGAGCGTCTTGGATGCGCGAGGAGGGCGCTCGGCGATTCCCCTGAATCTTCGCCAGGCAAGCGAAAACGCCGGGCGGCGCCCAGCGCTCCGGATCGACCTGTCGTTTCAGCCTTGTGGCCGCCGGATTCCCGCCGGTTCTTCGCAACAATAAGGACGCCGGATTCCCCCACATCTTCGTCCCGGAAGGGCGCGTTTTCCCCTGAATCTTCGTGACCCACGAGCTCCTGCACGAACCGATAGAAGGCACATCTGTGCACGCGCGCGCCGCGGACCAATTTCATCGAAGCGATGAAGGTTTGCTACTACGGCGTCCGAAAAGCCGGTCTATGTCTCCGCGAATTTGTTGAGCGAGTGGCCAAGATACGTCAAGCCGCCGCCGTTTGTCGCTCTGCCAAATGGCATAGAACCGGGCCGGCGATCAGCGCCAGCCTGTTGATCACGGATGCGGCGCAAGCGCGTCAGAAACCGGTGGGGCGTTCATCATCGCTGCGGATCGAATAGAGAGAGGAGGGCGCTCAGAAAGAAAGGCGCTCTATCTCTTTCGCGAGGTCTTCTTCCGCCCGGCGGTCGTACAGCCGCGTCGTGCGTGCACTCTTGTGACCGGCCATGCGCTGGGCCTTGTCGAGTGTTCCACCGGCCTTCAGAAACTCCGTGATCCCCGTCGCGCGAAAGGTGTGGCAGCCGACCCGGGTGTCAATGCCCGCGGCGAGTGCGCGCCGGCGGATCATCCGAAACACATCGGCTTGCCGCATCGGCCGCCGCTTCAAGGCGCCGCTTGGCGAGGCGCTGCGAAAGAACGGATCGCGCGAAGAAGGGTGCATGCCAGCCTTGCGGATGTATTCACGCAAATAGGGCTGCAGCGCACTGTGGCAGCTCAGACGCCGTGTCTTGCCGCCCTTTTCCCGAAGCACGATGACCAGGCCCTGCTTCTCCACTTGCAGATTGCTGGCCTTCATGCGCGTGACGGCCCCCACGCGCAGGAACGTATAGGCCATCGTTGCGATCAGCGCGCGGTCGCGCGCGCCGATCGCTGAGGCAGCGTCGATCGAATCGAGCAGGGCGCGAACCTCGGCGCCGGACAGCACCGGCGTCTGGCCGACATCGACCCGGTGGATCGGGCCTTTGACCGACGCCGCGAGATTCACCGGCATGGCGCCACTGACCACCAGGGAATCGAACAGCGCCCGGATCCCGGCCAGGTGCAGCTTCACGGACGGAGGGGCCAGGGACCGTGCGAGGGAATTCCGGTATTGACCGACCATGACGGGGTCAAGCTGAGCAAGCTTCGCGATGCCTTGCTTCGTGGACCAGCGGGCAAAGCGGTCGACGGCATGTGCGTAGGCGCGTCGGGTGTGCGCGTTCTCGACCTCGCTGACGAAGAACCGGATGAACGCCTTCGCCGTCAACTGATCGCCCGCAAACAACGCCGGCACCGGGTAGGTCTGGCGAGCAATGGAAACGTTGACGTACGGCGCAAGCGTCGGTCGTCGCTGGAACAGGCTCTTCAATTGCATTGGGTCTGCCGCATGGCAGGGTTGCCGATCGGCCCTCTTCGCATTATGAATGATAAAGGACGTTATCAATCATAAGCGTCAGACGACCATGCAGCAAGCAGTGGACGGCTGCGCGCGGTCGCGCGGCGAGCAAACTCCTACTGCATGGAGCAGCAACTCGTTTGCTTCCTTCTCGAGCAGCCGATCTTGCGCTTCCGTCTCGATGGCAGCACGCGTAAGCTCTTTGCCCACCGTCCTCGGGAAAGGCATGCGATGAACGCTGTAGAGCGGGCGATTAGAAGCGAGATTGAGCGGCGTGAAGGCGAACTCGAGGCCCTGAAGAAGGCGCTTGCGGCGCTAACGGGAACGGTAGCGAGCAAGGGCCCTTCAAAGCGCAGGTCGATGTCGGCGGCGCAGAAGAAGGCGCTGAGCGCGAAAATGAAGGCTATCTGGAAGAAGCGCAAAGCTGCGGAGACCAAGAGTTAAGTGCGTGCAGGCTGCCGCGTCATGCGGCCGGCGCGTTCGCGACGACTTCCTTCGGGCGCTTTGTCGATGGCTTGGCGGGGGCATCCTGTGCGGCCGTACTTTCGCCGGAACCGGCGTTGAGCGGCGCCATAGTGAGTTGAGCCCCCTGCAAGGCGGTGTTTTGCGATACCGGGTTCCGATCGGGGCCCTCGTCATGATCTTCGTTGGCCACGGGCAACGTGTGTGAAGCGGATGCGCCCTTGCCGGTACCAGGTGATTTGCGGACTTCAAGCGAACCAAGACGCAGGCGCTCGTAGATCACCTTGTTCATCCCTTGCCGTACCAGACGGATGTAGCCAGAGATCTTGCGCACCTTGGCTCGAACGGCGTTCTTCTCCTGCGCGGCGCGCCGCATCTGGATCGTTCCGGTGATCGCGAGGATCTCGATCAGGCCGATCAAGTGGTCAGCGCCGACCATCAGTTCAAGGTATTCCCGCTGCAGAGGGGAAATGACTTTGACTTCGACTTTCAGCGGCGCGAGAAACCTGGGCAGCGGGTTGATGCCGTTTTGCGTGCAGAGTGTCTCGGCCTCGTGGGTTCCCGTGGAAATCCAGTTCTTCGCCTCATCGAGGCGCTGCTGCAGAGCGGCCTCGGCGGTATCGACGACGGCGTTGTCCACCGCGAGGCCGCGGCTCTTGATGGAAATGACGAAGATCTCGTGGGCAGCGGTCTCGAATAAGCGCGAATAGAGGCGCTTGATCTCGAAGCTGCCAAATTGAGTCGGAAACTCCACAAATGCGCATTCGAGTTGCCCGATGCGCTCCTTCTCTTCAGCTTGGCGCAGCAGGCGCTGGTTCGCCAAATGGGGACGCGCCGGGTGCTGAACGGGTTGGTCCATCGATGCCTCCAACGAAGGGTCGGAGCCATCGTGACTGGCCTGGTGGGGTTTCGGCTACACGAAATGGCGGCCCTAAAAGCACCGTTTTTCGGGTCCGGCGCGTCACCCGTTGACATGTCGCCGGGCCCGGATTACGGTGCAGTCGGCGTCTCAAGCTGACCAGGACGCTAGCAGTACCTGCAATAGGCAGCATCATCTCGCGTGCGTGGCGCCAGGGTGCCGCGTACTACTTCATTTGCTGACCCAGAGAGTGCTTTCGGGGCGCACGGTGCGCCGAAAGTTTTCTCTGCGGTCACCTGGGAAACCGCATTGAAGCCGCCTTCGCGGCTTTCGAACCCAGTCCAATCATCCCGACGAGGGCGCGTTGCCCTCCTCGGGCATTTGCGCCCCCGTCAAAGGGGGCCAAATGTCTACAAAGTGTTTTTCTGCAGCGGCGGCGAAGTGCGCCGAGATCGCAGAAGAGGAGCGAGCGCTTTTCAAAGATCTCACCGACGAGCAGGCAGCGGCTCTGCGGGCGTACGTCGACGGGAACGAGGAGGCGTGGCGAAAGGAAGAAGTGCTTTTCCTGCACGCCATGCTGCTGGACGACCTCGAGCGACTGGCATCGCAACAAGCGCCGCTCGCTGAAAAGGCCGAACTCCTGCGCTGGGTGTTTACCGACCCGGATAAGGAAGACCAGCCATTCAGCTTCAAGAACTGCCTGCGCGTGTGTTGTGCGTACGCGGACTCGTTTGCCGACGCAACGAGGGGCAAGCTCAGCGCGGACAGCGTTCGGGAATTGCTGACTGAAGAAATTCGGCCCTGGCTCATTGGAACAATCCAGAAGTTGCCGGATTGGATCCAACAGCTGGTTCGCGATGCACCTGAGGAAGTCGACGAATTGCTTAAGCGCCGTCCGAAGGCCTTCGACGCCTCGCGACTGGTGAAGGTACCGAGCTCTGTGCAGACGCTTGCTGTCGTTGAACCGGAGCAGGCCCTGGTGCTCATCGAACGGTTTGAGCGGAACAGGGACAAGACGAAGACGCCGAAGGGATCGAAGACCCGGAGCGCTTCAACTCAGATGTCTCTGCTCGGGTGAGGTGGTCGATATGAACTCCTCCCTGAAGGTCTTCATCGGTGTCATCGCAGTCCTCGTGCTCTTTGGGATCGTTGGATCCTGGGACCGCGAAGACGAAGAGCTAATCGACAAGGTGCGGGTCGAACGCACGGCGGCTCGATCGCTGTGCGACAGCGCCCGCACACTGGGTGCAACGAGTGCTTCGGACGCAGCTTTGCGCTCGAACGACGTCCGTCTCGTTGCGACAACGGATCTGACAGGCAGTGATGCATTGCCACTTCGCTGCTCAATATTCAGCGGGAGAAAGTGATGTACGGAATGTGTGTCGCGGGGGTTCCAACCCGGTTCGGAAGTCACGTTCGCGTGGGTTCCGTGGCGGACCTTGATTACCTGATCAAGGAGCGTGAGCTCCTGCTCGGTGAGCAAGGCCGGAAGTTTGTTGCACGGGCCGATGATGGGGATATCGAGTTTGATGTCTCCACCATCGGCTGCGGCTTCGAAGTCAAGGAGTCGAAATCGGCGGCGGGTGCGAAGCAGTACTTCGTCGCCGCAAGCGAACTCCATCAGTCGATGCTCGGCCAGTGCATCGCGTACGGGCGACTGTTCACCGAGGCGATCTAGGCCCGTGCTCGGGTAGCGACATTGAGCTGGAGGACGAGATGGACAACAGCGAATACCGCAGGCTCGTGGCGGATGTGAAGGCACGGGCGCACGGACACTGGCCGCGGATTCTCATTCATCTGGGAGTCAGCGATCGGGTGGTGAATGGGAAGAACCAACCCTGTCCGCTTTGTGGCGGCGCGGACCGTTTCCAGTACACGGACAAGTTCGACGACGGGAACTACTACTGTCGTCACTGTGGGCCGGGTGACGGGTTCAAGCTGGCAGAAGGTGTGCTGGGCTTGGGGTTCGCGGAGGTGCTCAAGCGCGTGCAGGAGGCGGTTGGCCTTGCATGCGTCACGGCACCCTTGTCGTCAACGAGACCATCCGATGAATTCATGAAGCGGCTGGCGAGGACGATGTGGAAGGAGAGCAAGGCGATCGTCAGCGGCGACCCGGTCGATCAATACCTGCGTGCGCGGGGGCTCGGCATGGACGTTTATCCGAGCTGCCTGCGCTGCCACCCCATGCTGGCGTGGTATGCAAAGAAGGATCTCGCGGCAAAGAAGTCCACGAAGATGGGGGAGTTCCCCGCCATGCTCGCGCCGCTGACGAACCAGAATGGGGAAGCCGTCACGGTGCATCGAACGTATGTGCATGAGGGTCGCAAGGCCCCCATGCCGTCGCCGAAGAAGTGCGTCAACAGTTTCACAGGTGGGCCTGCCATCAGGCTCTTCGAGACGACAGACGTGCTGGCGCTGGCCGAGGGGATCGAAACGGCGTTGGCGGTGCATTTGTCGACGAAGCAGCCGGCGTGGGCCACCTACTCTGCTAGCAACATGGAGCAGGTGTGGGTGCCCGAGACGGTGAAAAAGGTTCGCATCTATGCGGACAACGACGCATCGTTCACCGGCCAGGCGGCAGCCTTCGCGCTCGCGCGGCGGCTGAAATCTGAAGAACGGAAGAACGGCATCGAGCGCGACGTTGAAGTGCACGTTGCGCCCGGCGTCAACAAGGACTGGGCCGACTTCTGGCTGGCGCGTTGTCGGCTGAAGCGAGCGGCATAGGTCTGTTTTGGGGACGACCGCAAGGTCGTCCCGCTTTTCAGAGAGATCTGTACGGCAGATCCTTCCGAAAAGCGAAGCAAAGAACGTGACATCGAGACGATGCGGGTCGCGATTCGAGGGTGAAGCATCGCGCGCTTGATGTCGTTGTTGAGGGCTATTAGAGTTTGAGTTGTTCTGACTGGACGCTGACCATCCAGGGACGTTTGTCCGAAGGCAGCATCGTATCGGCGCGTGGCCTCGCGGCCATGGCCACTTCAAACGGCAGCGCGATGTGCCGCGTTGCATCTCACACACCCTGCGGGGACGATAGCCCCCACAGGGGGCTGCGTTCCCGCTTTTCATTTGGAGATGACATGAAAAGTGGAATGCCCCTTGGCGCCATTTCGGCTGAACTTCGCCGGCAGGTCGAAAGCAAGCGGGACCTGAAAGCCCCGTCGAATCTGTTGAAGTTCAGCGCCAGTCCCGTGAGCGAGATCACCATCGATCTGCCTCGCGGCGAAGAAAAGTACGGGACGACCGAGCTTGCGCGCAAGCAGCTGGCGGAAAAACTCGGTATTCCGCTCGCGTACTTCCAGAGAATGGAGAGTCAGCAGCGCACCCTTTTGGAGCAGAACGTGAATACGTGGCTCCAGACCACCGAGGAAGAGCGGCTCGTGCGCATTCTGGATGGAAACGTCCGCGCGATTCTGTCGAGTCGTTACCGGCGGCTAGACAACGTCGATTTGTGCGAAGCGATCCTGCCGCTGCTGTGCAAATTGCCAAGCGCGAGTTTCCCCTCGACTTGCCTGACGGAGAAGAAGCTGTACCTGAAGGTGATCTCGGAGGCGACAACGTACGAGATCGCGCCGGCAGACGTGATCAAGGCCGGCGTTGCGGTTTCGAATAGCGAAGTTGGCTGCGGGTCATTGTCGGTCCAGCCTCTGGTCGTCAGGAGCAAGGCTGGGTCGGGATTCATCATCCCCGACAAGGGGTTCGCGAAGAAGCACGTTGGCCGGCTTCTCGATGCGGAGGACGAGGGGTTCACCGTCTTCAAGGACGACACGCTTGAAGCGGAGGACCGGGCGTTCTACAAGAAGGTCAGAGATGTCGTCGATCACTGCGTCTCAAAGGCGCAGTTGGCAGTGGTCGGCGAGAAGATCCAGCGTTCGCTGGGGATTCCGATCATCGGCAGCGTGAAGAAAGTTGTCGAAGTCCTGGCTCAGAAGTACGTGTTGAGCGATCGGGAGGGCGACAGCATTCTGGAGGCGCTGGCGCGGGGCGGTGATTTGAGCGCGTTCGGGCTGGCCAGCGCCGTAGCCACCATGTCTGCAGGCGTCGAAGACTACGACCGCGCCACGGAGCTCGAGGCAATCGCCGGGTCGCTGATGACTGCGCCGGCGGGCGAACTCGTCGATCTCGTCGCAGCAGAGTAGTCGCGTATCTGGACGGTGGGGTTTGAGCCGCGGCTCGCCCCACCGCCTCTTTCCCCATTAACCAACCGGAGCCGGTGCGCTTTCATAAGCGGCGCACGGAAGGGACATGCTCATTCTGAACGACCCAAGCAGTCCGCCCACGTTCGAGTTTGTCGTCGAGTTCGTGGCGTTTGGAACCAGGACGCGCTGCGCCATCCGGCAGCGCGCGATCATTTTCGCCGACAAGGCAAGGGATGCGCGTCGCATTCTCAAAACGAAATACCGGCGCACCGGCGATGTGAAGATCGTCTCCAAGCGCGTCGTTGACCCACCACAGTTGCCCTTGGCGAACAAACAGCAGTGATCCGAAGCCCCGCTTTCGCGGGGCTCTTTTTCTTCCGCGGATCGAACTCCGGTACTTCGTGACCGTGAGCGTCACGGTATGCGTGTCATCGCAGAGCAAGTGAACCCGCTTGCGCCATTTGGCATAGGCGTCGAACCTTGACCTCGCTCGTCGGCAAAACTTAGTCTCGCAGCACGCGCTTGCAGTCGGTGCATCGTCCGTTGTCAGCGTGTTTACACAGACAAACACAGCCCGCCCGCACACGGGTGCACGGAGAGAGCCGATGTCAGTGCAAGTGCAGGTCCTCAACGACATCAACCGGATCAATCACGCGTACCTCCTTGGACTGCGTGCGGCGGCCCAGGAGGATCCGCCGAGCGCGGCCTACGCATTCGATCTGCCGATCGCAGACATCGAGTGCATCGCCGCGATGAGTACCGAGGCGCTTTCCGTCCTTGCACTGACCATGGACCGCGCGCTAGTCAAACCCGCCATGTCAACGGCCGAACTGAGCGGCCTGCTGGAGGCTCCCTTGCCCCTGGTCAGCGTGATGGCTGCGGCGCGGGGGCGCACGGCAGCGGACGCGTAGCCGGGTCCGTTGTGCAACCCTGGGGGTTTGAGCGTCATCTCGAGGCGCTGACGCTGGCGGGCGACTGTGTCGAGCTGGGTGCGCGCCTCATCACGGTGCGCACCCTCACCGGATTGAAGCCCTGTCTCATCAAGCAGCTTCTGCCCTCCTCGACTTTGCGCGTCTCCGGCCGGCCGCCGATGTCCGTGTGGAACATCGTCAGCCGAAGCATCATGACCGCGATTGAGGCGAGCGAGATCTGTCGCGTGTTCGAGGAATTGCTTCGGCTGGGTGTCAGCGACGGTCGAGCGCTTGTCACCACCTATCGGGTCTATGCGACGCGCCAGAAGCGGTGGGGGCGCCGCGGCGGGCCGCGAAAACGGGCTGTGTTCGAGTTGAAGCACGTGCGCATCAGTTTCGATCAAGCGTTCGAGATCGTGTGCGCGTGCTTCGGCGCGTGGGAGGGGAGCCGCGAGCTGCAGCTGACAACGTGTTGTTGCTGCGGATCGAGACATGTCGCCTGCATTGGAGCGGTGCCGAAGAACGGACAGGAGTGTCCGTACTGCCGGCTACGTAAGAATTTCGAACTCAACAATTTGTTTGTTAAGAATCTATTCGCAAGGTCGGCCGACGGCGGAAGCCTCAAGGAGTTCGCGGCTGTGAAGCGCATCGAGGCGACCGCGGACACAGAGGTTGCGGCCGTTTCTGCCTGCAGTGAAGCCGGTGCCGGAAGCGTCGGGACAGAAAAAGCACGGTCACAGCGCCGCCTCCTGATTTGGGCCAGCCCCCGGGGCAGCGACCGAATCGGCATTCGCCAGTGACGTGCGCCGCTTGATGCTGGACTGCCATGTTCCTGAACTTATTCCGGTCGCGACCGCCGATGCAGTCGCCAGCCGCAGCCGCTGCGCCGCGCGCACCACAGGTGCCGCAGTTCCCGCCGGTCGACACCGGGATCGAAGTCGTTCCGGTCGTGCGTCTGATGGAGGCCAACACGGATCTGCTGCAACGGATACGCCTGAGTTACGGGTGCGATGACGCCACATTCAAGCGATTCATCGTTGATGTCGTGGAACGGTATGCGCGGTTCGTCCACCTGTTGCCAGCCACCCCGGACAATTTCTTTCGCGAGCGAGGGGGCCTGCTGCGGATGGGCCTGGAGATCGGGTTCTTCGCGTTGCAGGGCACGGACGGGCAGATTTTCGGGGGCCGACAGACCATCAGCCAGCGGCGGCTGCTCGAGCCGCGCTGGCGCTACGCGGCGTTCCTCGCGGGTCTGCTCTCGGAAGTCCACCGGGCGCTCAACCAATTGATCGTGATCGGTGAGGACGGACAGTCCTGGCCCGCCTACCTGGGTGGCGTCGTCGACTGGTGCGAATCGTGCGGGAGGGATCGCTACTTCCTGAGGTGGACGCAACGAGCGCGGGAGAACCGCGCGACGGCGCTGTTCGTGTTGCCGCAGGTGGTGCCCGCCGATCTCATGCACTGGCTCAACCAGGACAACACGGTCATCGTGCCGCAGTTGATGGGCTCGATCGGCGGGCTACCCGCGTACCACGAGGCCAGCGTGATCGACCAGCTGGTGCGCCGGTGCGTTGCGGTGGTCATCGACACGGATCTGCGCTCGAGCGCCGACCGATACGGGCGGCCGGCACAGGGAGCGCACCTTGAACGGTATCTGGTCGATGCGATGCGTCGTCTGGTGGCGAGCCGTGTGTGGCAGATCAACGCCGAAAAGTCGCGCGTGTGGTTCGGGCGGGATGGGCTCTTCCTGGTCTGGCCGGGAGGCGCAACCGAAATCGTTCGCCTGCTGGCTGAGAAGGACGAACTCCCTGGCATTCCGAAATCGCCGGAGACGCTGGCCGAACTCCTGGTGGCGGCAGGCGCCTTCGAGGCGGCGCAGGACGGCTCGGCGGTATGGCAAATCGCCCCGCCTGGGGCGAGCGTGGCGTTGAATGCGGTGAAGCTTTCGTCACCGACGATTCTGTTGTCGGCGCTCCCCTCTGGGCCACCGCCCCTGGATATCGAGCTTTGTCGGCCAGTTCCGCCGAACGCATCATTGTCGGTCGCAGTGGGTGGAGCCGGCAGCGCGCATCCTGCCGCCGCGAGCGCGGGCCCGTCGGTGATGCCACTTCACGCATCGGCCACCGTGGCGGCCGTCGCGCCTGGCAGAGCGAACGGGAGGCACGCAACGCAGCTGGAGATTGCCTTGAACCCAGAGGGCGGTGCATCTCGCGCGGCCAATTCACCATCCGAACGTGGCGAGAGCGCGCGGGCAGTGACCTCGCCAAGATATTCGCTGAAAGCTCCTCCGAAGATGAGTCCGGCGGTTCGCGCTGCGCTGTCGGAGATCATCGAGACGCTGAATGGTCCGGGCAGTTCGGCGGCCTGCCGGTCGGTTAGACAAGGCCTTTTCGTGCCACTGCGGGCATTCGAGGCGAGAAGCATCGAGCCGAGCCTTGCGGTTCGGTCACTTTCGTCAGCGGACATGATCGTGCCCGCAAAGGACGGCGCGAAGACGCGGAGCCTCGAATTCGATCGCGAGGCAACACTCGGCGTGGTCCTGAGAGTCGCCTTCGTCAACGGATTCGACGGGCGTGACTTCGAGGAGAGAGAGCCATGCTGATCCGTCGCTACGAGATGCCGTGGCGGGTCGCCTACGAGGGGTACTCGGCGTGGGCGTGGTTCGCCGGCATCGCGTACTTCTCCTACTTCGCGTTCGTGGAGGGGGGTCCGCGCGACCTGCTGACCGGACTGGCCGTGACCTGCGCGGGGTTGTGCTTGTGGCGCGCGCTCGCCGCCAGCCGGATCCTGAAGCTTCGCGCGGCGCTGGTGGGCAAGGCGATGGAAGCGATTGACTCCGCGCGACTGCGCAAATTGTGTTCGGACAACAATCAGGTGTTCCTCGGCTTCGGGTTTGAGTGGGGCCCAAAGCACGCGCAGCGGGTGTACGAGTTGTCGAAAGTGAACGTGCGCGATTTCGCGCTTGCGCGATTTTGGCTTCGTCTCTTCGGTTTCAACGCGGAAGCGCAGCCAGATACGGAGATCGGTGTCAGCTACATCCACGGGGTCGAACCGCAAGAGCACCCGATCTATCGCCCGCTGCAAAACTTTGAAGGTGGTACGTGCATCGTCGGCACGACTCAGAGCGGCAAAGGCGTGTGCATGTCGATCCTGGCAAGCCAGGCGATCTATCGCGGTGACGTGGTGATCATCCTGGATCCAAAGAACAGCGAACGATTGAAGAACAACGTGATCCGGGCGTGCGCCGATGCCGGGCGTGAGCCGCCGCTGGACTTTCATCCGGCGTTTCCTGAGAGGGGAATCCGGCTTGACCCGATGGCGAACTGGCAGAAAGCGACCGAGCTGGCATCACGGATTCACTCGATCCTGCCGGCGAATACGGACGGCGCGTTTGGCGCGTTCGCCTGGAACGCGGCCAATGTCGTGTTCCAGGGGATGGTCGAGATCGAAGATCGACCGAACCTGCGCAAGCTCGCTCATTTCGTTCGTTCGGGGATCGAGGGTGTGCTCGAGCCGCTGCTGGAGCGGTTCATTCAGGCGGAGGGGCCGACGGAATGGCGCGAGGCCGTGCGGCCACTGGTGCGCGCCGCCAACGAGGGGAAGCTCAGACGGCCCTCGGAGCAGGCAAGCGACCAGCTCGTGGCGTACGTCGCGTACTACGAGCGCGAGCTGGCCGCGTTGAAGAGAAACCAGTCCATTGATGCGTTGATTGCCGTCCTGCGCCACAACCGGGATCACTACGCGAAGATCACCGCCAATCTGTTGCCGGTTCTTGACGCGCTGACCTCGGGCACGCTCGGAAAGTCGCTCGCGCCAGACCCATTCGATCCGTCAGACAGGCGACCGATCATGGACTTGGGCAAAGTCGTGCGCGGCGGGCACGTCATGTATATCGCGCTTGACTCGTTGCCCGATCCGACGGTGGCTTCAGCGATCGGAGCCATCATTCTCGCTGACCTCGCCGCGCTATCCGGCATGCGATACAACCTCAAGCATCAGGACTCGCGCATCACCCTCTTTGTGGACGAGGTGAGCAACGTCATCAACCGGCCCCTGATCGAGATCCTGAACAAGGGCGCCGAGTCCGGTCTGCAGGTGGTGTGCGCGATGCAGACCTTCTCGGATCTCGCGGAGCGTCTCGGCAGCGCGGATGCGGCGCGGATGGCTCTCGGGAATCTCAACAACCTGATCGCCTTCCGGTCGAAGGACTTGCAGACGCAGGAATTCATCAGCGAGACCTTCGGCAAGACCTACATCCACGACGTGAACGTGTCGCACGGGACGCGATTCGACGATCACGTTCACGAATTCTCGGCGAGCCTTTCGAAATCGTTGTCGAGCACGAGGGAAGATGTCGTGCCGACCGAAGTGCTCGTGAAGCTTCCGAACCTGCAGTATTTCGCGTCGGTGTCCGGCGGTCGCCTCTACAAGGGACGGGTTCCGATCCTGAACCGGCAGGTGGCGGCTCGATGAAGCTGGTGCTCGAAATGGCGATGGTGACGCTGCTCGCCGTGCTCCTGTTCCAGCCAGCCCATCACGCGCCTGCGCGGTTCGTCGACACGCTCGAGGCAGAGCACCGGAGCAATGCGCAGATCTGGGGCCAACAGCGGGCGGATCGGATTCTGAAGAGGACGGGCGACCTTCGCGTGGAAGCGCAGTCGCATCTGTTGACTGACAACACGCGAGGCAACGGCCGGACTTCACCCGTCACCGGATTCGACGTCTTTGCCCGCCTGGCGAGGACCGACTATGTGCGGGCGTTTGACCTGATGGGCTCGTTGGTTCTGTACCGGTTGTCCAGCCTGTGGGAGATCTTTCCGCTGTTGGCTCCATTCATCTTTCTGGCGTTGATTGACGGACTCGTCGAGCGGACAGTCCGGTCGCATGAGTTCCGCAGCCATAACCCGACCATCTATGGCGTGTTCAAGCTCGTAGCGGTCGTGCTGGTGGCGGCGCTGCCCATCGTCTTCACCCTGCCCTGCCCGTTTCACCCGCTGCTGCTCGCAGGCGTTCCGCTCGCTCTGGCGTTCTGCGGGTGGCGCATTGCCGCGCACTTTCACCAAGCCGTCTGACACAGCTTCCTGGCGGGGGGGTCGCAGAAAAACGCACCTCCGAGCCCCGACTTTCGTGTGCGGCGCCGGCCATTTCTTCCGTACCTTTCACCTATCCGTGGGCTGCGGGAATGACGGCAGCGAATCGACAGTGGAACGTGGATGTTGGCGATTGCGATGGGCAAAGCGTGTGCAGAAGACCGGGATGGCGCGAGCAACCGGCGCAAGCTGTACGTGTGGTCCGATGCCTTCAGCGCGCTGCAGGCCGTTCAGCGTCTGCAACAGGGGTCGCCGCGCTTCGATCTGTGTGACCTCGCAAGCGCTGCCGTCAAGGTGCTGCTCAAGTCTCCGGACGCGGTGGCGCAGATCGACAGACAGGCGCGCAACGACTTCGTGGCTCGCCAGACCTATGGCTTCGATCAGGAGGCCTTGTGAGAGGCCGCCGGCTGGTTCTCTTGATTGCGTTGGCCGCCGCGAGCTGGTCGGCGGCAGCGACGTGTTGGGATGAGGCGTCCGCGAAATACGGGGTTGCCCGTCAGTTGCTCGAGGCGATCGCAGACGTTGAATCGAACAAGCGCCCGGAGGCGATGAACTACTCGCATCTGGTCCGCACGAATTCGTACGACATCGGACTGATGCAGATCAATAGCCGCTGGCTGGCCCAACTGGCGAAGTACGGCATCACCGAGGCAAGCCTGCGCGCAGACCCCTGCCAGAACTTGCTGGTCGGCGCGTGGATCCTGGCCAACAACGTCCATGTGTATGGCCCGACCTGGACCGCCGTGGGTGCGTACAACGCCGCATGTGTCAAAGGACCAGGGCCCGAGTGCGACGCCGTCCGCTCGCGGTACGCATGGCGAGTCTATGAGCGCCTGCCCGGCAAGACATCGCCTCGTGCCTCAAAAGAGCGCAACAGGCTGACACAGGTCGCTGTGATCGCCGCCGAAGCGCCTCAACGCACCATCCTCTCTGTGCGGGTCTCGGAATGATGAGTGCGCGTGTTGCCGGAATGGTCACGGTGTGTGCTGCCGTCACATCGACCGTGTTGCTGATTGCAGCGTGTGCATCGACGGACGCGACGCGCGCGAAGCAAGGCGACGTGCGCCATGACCAGGCGATGCGGCTACGCGAGCGCATCGCTCAGTTGACGTTTGGCCGTGATGCGCACTACGCGCTTTGCATTGAGCCCGCGTGCCCGCGCGTCACACCGAAGACCGTACCCCTGCGTCCCGAGCCAGCGTCGGTCATCCCGGTAACGCCAGTGCCGGTACCGCAGAACGCGCTACAGCCTGCGCCGCAATTTGCGCCGATGTCTGACGCGCCGGCCATGAAGCCCACCGCAGCAGCTCTTCAGCAAAGCGGCCCAGTCACCATGTCCGCGGTGGCGCTGCCAGCGGTGTCTGAAACCGCTCCGGCTGGATCTG
This sequence comes from Burkholderiaceae bacterium, assembly GCA_036824465.1. Lineage (GTDB taxonomy): Bacteria > Pseudomonadota > Gammaproteobacteria > Burkholderiales > Burkholderiaceae_F > JAKOQB01. The sequence continues at coordinate 18,543 of DAITAC010000042.1, read as the reverse complement.
AAGAGAAACGTTCGCAGCGCGAGCAGTTGGTTGTGCTGTTTGCGTTCGGCAAGTCGGAACTCACCCAGGAAGGGCGCTCGGTTCTGTACCGGGCGATGCCGGCGGCGCGAGTATCCGATCGCATCGTCATCAGCGGCCGGACCGACGACGTGGGTGACGCCACAGTCAATCAGTCGCTGGCGCTGACGCGAGCGATCGCGGTTCGAAACTACCTGCGCGAGGCCGCACCCGACATGCCGGGGGTGATCTCGATCGACGCACGGGGGAAATGCTGCTTCGTCGCCAGCAACGACACCGCCCAAGGGCGGGGCCGGAACCGGCGCGTGGAAGTCACATTCAACATCGGAAGTGGGGGCGGGACGTGAACGAGCGTTTCATGACAACTCGCCCGACGCTCATACCCGGAGTTCACAGCACGGCAACGGCCAAGCCTCGGCCGGCGCCGCGCATGGAGCCGACATCTCCGGCGCCTCAGAAACGTCTTCGTCCTGGATGGAAAAGCACCCTGCTCCACAAGGAAACGTTTCTGCGGCTTCGGAACATTCAGCAAGGCACGGTCAATCCTCGAATCGACCTGAGCTATCTGACCGACGCGTGCGTGCAGATGGCGCTCGATCAAGGAGAGGAAGCCATCGTGGAGCAGGCGCTCGCACGCCTGAAATCTGAAGTTCGCAAGCCCTAAACCCTTTCTTTCTCGGAGAAGACCATGAATGCAATGATGATGACCCCTGTCTCGTTCGACACGTCGCGCATCACGCGCGGCGCGGTGGTCGCCGCGGCGATGCTGCTGACGATGTTCGCCGCCGCTCCATCGTTCGCGCTCGACCTGGTGGCGTTCACCGGTATCACGGGCCCGCTGACCACGGCCCTGGCCACGCTGGCGACCTTGGGCCCCGGCGCCAAGGCGATCGTCGGCTTCCTCGGTTTCGTCGTCGCGCTGATCGCGCTCACCGCGCTGCGTAACTTCGGCCCGGTTCTGTTCTATCTCGGATTGGCGATCTTCGCGACGGTGGGGCTGCCGATTGCCGGAGCCATCATGGGCGCGGTCATCTGAAGCCGATCTCTGAACATCGACTCGTGAGGGTGGCATGCAGTCCGATACCTACATTCCGCGGCGACTCGACGATTCCTGGAAGATTGGCCTGTGGGACGTCGACATCGCGGCTCCCACCCTGTTTTTCTTGATGGTGGGCCTCGTTTCCGGTTCGAAAGTGGCCTTCGTCCTGTGTGCGCTGACCGGCCTTGCAATCAGCCGGTGGTTCTCGCGCAAGAAAGCCGACAAACACCCGGCGTTCGCGATCCACTGGATGTACTGGCACATGCCACCTACTCCGCTGACCAAGTTACGCGCGACGCCGCCTTCTCACATCCGGCGCATGGTCGGCTGACCGATCAAGCGTGGAGAAACTGAATGGAACATGAACGGCATTCCAACGATATGAAGCAGTTGCGCGCCCGCAATCGTGATCTCGGGCTGGGCGTGGCTGCGCTCGGCGCGGGTCTGCTGATCGCCCTGCTTGTCATCCTGAAGATCGTTGGTTCCGAGCGCACCGTTGTCGTCCCGCCGTCGATCAACAAGTCTTTCTGGGTGACGGGCGACCGCGGTAGTAACGACTACCTCAACCAGATGGCCGCGTACGTCGCCTATCTGATTTTGGACGTCGACAAGGACGTGGTCGACTGGAAGACGGAAACCCTGCTCGGCTGGGTCGAGCCTTCGCAGCATGCGGCCTTCAAGACGCGAATGTCGCTTGAGGCGGACCGACTCAAGCGGATTGGGGCGTCGACGTTCTTCAAGCCGCAACAACTGGTTCCGAACGAAGAGCGGCAAACCGTGATCCTCCGCGGACGTCTGCGGACCGACGTCAACGGGCAGGAAACGAGCAACGACACAAAGACGTACCTGGCCGAGTTCGACTTCCTCGGTGGTCGTGCCCAGTTGAAATCCTTCAAGGAGATACCGAATGAAACGGTTCCTGGCGCCTCTACTTCTGTCAGTACCGCTTCTCGCTAGCACGCCCGCGTTCGCGCTTCAGCTTGTCGAGGCGCGCGATGGCGTAACGGTCGACGCTTCGTTGTCACTGCGGGAGCCGACGCGCATTCGAATAGAGGGCGCGCCGATCACGGACGTGTTCGGCAATATCTATTCGAGCAACTGCGGACAGGCGGCGGGAACGCCGCAGTCGGGGCAGGCGGTCAATCCGAGTGGCGAAGTTGTCCTTGAATGTGACCGGGACAAGGGCGAGGTCTACGTCCGGCCGGTTGGCAGCACGACGAAGCCCGTCAACCTCTTTGTTTCGTCGGCGCGCGCGACCTACACGCTGCTTCTGCGACGTTCGGACACCCCAGCCGACACGATTGTCCTTCGCGACAAGACGCCCCGGAAGATGACCGCTGCCGAGGCGGCAAGTCAATCCATTCGCCTGCAGGGGCAGGCACCCAACCATGTCCGATCGCTGAAGGCGATGCTGATTGCGATGGCATCCGACCGTGTCAGCCCGGACATCCGTATCGAAGATGCGAATCGCCCGGTGCAGCTCTGGGCGGAGGCGCGCTTTTCGCTCATGCGCATCTACGAAGGACGCGGTCTGATCGGGGAGAAATACCAGCTGACCAACGTCAGTGCAAAACCGATCGTGGTTGCGGAACAGGAGTTCGATCGGGAGGACGGCAATGTGCGCGCCGTCGCAATCGAAAACCACAACCTGCGGCCGGGCGAGAGCACGAGCGTGTACGTCATCAGGTCGGGGAGTTGAACATGGGTTGGCTCAAGTCGCAGTGGGACAAGCGCTCACCGAAGGAGCGGCAGTGGTTGACGCTGGTCGGACTCGGCGGCGGCGTCTTCGGGATCCTGTACGTGGTGTTGCTGGTTTCGTCGGGAAGCTCCTCGGGCGGTCTGCAGCGCACTATGTCCACCAGCGGAAACGGTCCGCCGACGAACATCGGGGTGATGCCGCCCGGCGCTCAGGTCAGCGCGCTCGACACGTGGGTTGGAACCGCGGGGCACAAGCTCGATAAGTACGAGCGGGAGCGGCAGGAGCAAGAGCGCATCAACAAGGAACAGAAGGATTTTGCGGCCAGCGTGATGAAGCGCTTCGGCGATCTCGAGCAGCGGATTGCCGATTCCACGAAAAACCAGGTGGAGTCGTCTGCCGGACAGCCTCCGGTCGGAACATCGCCCGTGACCGGGCTGCTTCCCGGGCGTGCAGGGTTTCCACCGTCGGCGTCGATGCCATCGGTGGGGTCCGCCCAGGGCGCGCGCGGGCCGCTGCCACCGCCACCCGGGTATCAAGGGATTTCGGCCGCAGCCATGCCCGGCGGCGTTCCTCCAACCGGGACGGGCTCAGTACCCGAGCTTGATCGGATTCAGGTGCCTGCGTTGGTGCGGGTCAGTGTTGCCGCACAGGCGAAGACTGACGAGAAGAGCACGCCGGCGCCGGCCGCCAAGGGAGGTGACGGCGACACAAAAACCGGGTCTGTCGAAACGTACCTGCCCGTGAGTTTCACGCGTGGCGTGCTGCTGGGAGGACTGGATGCGCCCACAGGAGGCCAGGCGCAATCCAACCCGCATCCGGTATTGGTCCGGCTGTCGGACAACTCAATCTTGCCGAATCGTTTTCGCGCCGAGTTCCGCGAGTGCTTCGTGATTGGCGCCGGCTATGGCGACATCAGTTCGGAGCGCGCCTACATACGCACCGAATCCTTGTCATGCGTTCGCAATGACGGCAGCACGCTCGAAGTGAAGATTCACGGAAGCATCTTCGGCGAGGACGGCAAGGTCGGCATGCGCGGCCGACTGGTCACGAAGCAAGGCCAGGTGCTCGCCAATGCATTGCTGGCCGGTGTCGTCAGCGGCATTGGCCAGGGCATCGCCACCTACAACACCACAACGTCGACATCGGTTTGGGGAACGGTCGCCACAACCGGCGGCGTCGAAGGGCTGCGGGCGGGCGTGGGCAGTGGCATCGGCAAGGCGCTGGATCGACTGGCGCAGTACTACATCAAGCTCAGCGAGGCCATGTTCCCGATCATCGAGATCGACGCTGGCCGCGAGATCGACGTCGTGATCACCAAGGGAGTGCGCATTGACTCTGGAACCGGCGGGAAGTCTCGCCCCACATCCGGCTCGGGCAGTCAAGCACCCGATGGCCGCTATCAGACGGTGTCCAACGATGACGACTACTAAAGGCGCACCTCAATTGGCCGCACTCGCCCTGGCGTTCATCGCCAGTGCTGCTGCAGCCGCGACCAGCGACGAAGATCGGCTGCTTGCTGTGCTGAAGAAAGCGCATCCCGGCACGCAGTTCGCGAGCGTGGTGAAGACGCCGGTTCCGGGGCTTTACGAGGTGTGGATGGGTGCGAATCTGGCGCTGGTGTCGGAGCGCAACCCAAGGTATTTCGTCTTCGGGCGACTTTTCGACACCCAGACGATGCAGGACCTGACGGCGGCGAAACTGGCGCGCATCGAGAGCCTCGCCCAGGCCAGCCAGGCGCCAGAGCGTTCCGATGCGCGCGTGAAGCTCGCCGCGTTGCCGATGAGCGATTCGTTGACCGTCGTCCACGGGGACGGCAAGCGCGCACTTTACGTGTTCTCGGACCCCGCCTGCCCGTACTGCAAGCGGCTCGAAGGCGAGCTCGCGCAGCTGGACAACATCTCCGTGCACGTCTTCATGGTGCCGTTTCAGGGGGAGGTCCTGCCGGCACGGATCCTTTGCGCTCCGGACCGCAGCCAGGCGTGGACGAACTTCATGTTGAGCGGCAACGCCACGAGCCTGCCGACCGACACGGGCTGCGACAAGGGGCTCCTTGCCCGCAACACGGCGCTGGCGCAGCGCCTCGGCGTGAACGGAACCCCCACGTTGATCTTTGCAGACGGGCGCCGGATCGCTGGCTACATCTCCGCCTCGCAAATCGAAGCCCAACTGGTCGCGACTGCCGCGGAACCGTCAACCACGACGATCGCCAAAACGAAGGAGAAGCAGCGATGACAGCCCGTATCTGCAGCGCGCTGCAATTGATTGCGGCGGGGATTTCAGTCGCGCTGACTGGCTGCGCGAGCATGAGCGGATTGGACGCTTCGTCCAGCTATTCATGCAGGGCACCGGAAGGCGTGAAGTGCGACTCCGTGAGCGGAACGTACTACAACGCGTTGCAGAACAACCTGCCCGCTCAACGATCGCAGCGCATCCCGACGCAGGAATCCTCGAGCGCAGCCGCACGACCGAGCGTCGCGGCGCCGGCGAGCGGCGGTAGGCAAGTCGCCGGGATCGCGCCGATCGCGATGTCGATGCCCGAACCTGGCGCTAGCGGCGGGATCGCGCTGGCCTCGCTGCATTCGCCGCAGAAAATTCTGCGGATGTGGATCAAGCCCTGGGAGGACAACGACGGAGACCTGTTCGACCAGTCGTATCTCTACGTTCAGGTCGATCAGGGGCGATGGCTGATCGATCACGCCCAGCGAAAGATCCGTGACGCCTACGCGCCGGTCACTCCGCCGCGCATCGCCGCCAGTGCGCCGGCGCGTGATTCGCAGCAGGCGGCCACGGCAAGTCAAATGATCGACGCGCAAGGCGCCGCCGACAAGCTCAAGGCCATGCAGGCGCTGCAGCGGAGCAATGACGCGCAGCAGGACGAGGCGGAATGATGGCGATGACAGATTGCGGGCGCGCGAACGGAGAGGCAAATGTTCGACTTTCTTAGGCCAGCTGCGGGCGAGACTGACAAACCCGGCCTGGCGCAACTTTTCTCGTTCAAGCGAGAGGAAGAGTCCTCGGCGGATCAGTTCGCGAGCTGGTTGCCTTACGCCTCCTATCTCGCAGACGAGCAGCTCTTCGTGAATCGCGACAGCGTCGGGTTCCTCCTCGAAGTGATGCCGCAGTCCGGCGCCGACGAACGGATGATCGAGGTGCTGACTTCTCTGTACTCGTCCTGTGCACCTTTCACGGGAGTGCAAGTTCATCTGTTCGCGTCTCCGCACCTTCGCGAAACGATGCGGCGCTACGCCAACCGTCGCATGGAGGATGCGGACGCCCTTGAGCGGTCCCGGCCGTACGGCCGGCCGGCCCGGAACGACAACATATATCGCAAGCTCGCACGGACACGAACCGATCACTTCCTGGCGGGGGCACAGACGTCGCTGACCAGGGGGTTTCACTACACGCTGCGTGACTTCCGTCTGATGCTGAGTGTGACGACGGATGCGAACCCCGATGACCTGGCCAAGCGGGAGGAGCTGTGTCACCAGCGCGACGGAATGATGACGACGCTGCGCGCCGCGTCGCTGCCGAATCGCATCTGCGATGCGGCGGATCTGATCAACTGGTGCTCGCTCTTCACCAATCCGGATCGCCTGACCCGCAGTGATGCGCCCAGCCTGCATTACGACGACGGGCGCGAGATCCGCGACCAGATCGTCGACTTCGACACGATCCAGGACGCTACGCCGCAGGGGCTGATCCTTTCCAAGCGCGGTTTGGACACGGTCCTGGAAGCGCGTTTCTTCTCCATCAAGAGCTTCCCCGAGCGCTACGCGCTGTGGCAGATGGGCTCACTCATCGGGGATCTGATGCAGCCGGCGTTGCAGTACAACGCGCCGTTCCTGATCACGATGGGGGTGCACGTCCTGGATCCGACCGAGATGAAGGCCGCGGTTCAGGCCAACCACGTGCGGGCCACGCAGAACGCCAAGAGCCAGATGGCGTCCATCATGCCGGACACCGGCAAGAAGTTGCAGGACTGGACCGCGGCCGCCAACGTCATCGACGTCGGTGGGTCGCTCGTGAGCCTGTATCACCAGATCGCAGTGTTCACGACGCCGGAGAAGGCGACGCAGTCGGAAGAAGCGGCCAAGGCAATCTGGCGCGCGCGCGGCTTCGAACTCAACGCGGACATCTTCAAGCACCGTCAGGCGCTGATGGCAAGCCTGCCGATGACGCTGTCGAAGGCATTTCACGCAGACCTGAAGAAGATGCGGCGCGTGAGCCGCAAGACCGTCGCCAATGCAATTCACCTGGCGCCGCTCATCGCCGAATGGCGCGGCACCCGTACGCCGACGCTGATTTTCGGCGGGCGGCGCGGCCAGCTCATGACTCTCGACGTCTACGACAACGATCTGGGCAACTACAACTTCGCGATCATCGGCGCGCCGGGGTCAGGCAAATCGGTGCTGATGAATGAGATGGCGTGGTCCTACCGCTCCGTGGGGGCGCAGGTCTGGATGATGGACCTGGGGCGGTCCTTCGAGAAGCTGTGCCGCAAGGCCAACGGGATGTACATCGAGTTCCGGCCGGATTCGCGGATCTGCCTGAATCCGTTCTCCGTGGTGTCCGAGGAGCGAATGGGAGCCAACGGGCTCGAGGGCGGCATCAACGAGGACATCGACATGCTCAAGCCGGCGCTGGCGAAGATGTGTTCGCTGAGCCACCGGCTCGACGAAGTGCAGACGAAGGCGGTGGGGGCCCTCATCCTGAAGAAGTACAAGGAATATGGACGGGAGCTCACGATCACGGCACTGCGCGATGCCGCGCGGGACGGGTCGCTCCCCGAGTTGGGGCTCGTCAACGATCAGCGCGTCAAGGATCTCGCGGTCATGCTCAATCCCTACTCGCGCGACGGCGAGTACGGGCGCTTCTTCGAAGGCACGAACAACATCGATTTCTCCAACGACTTCATGGTCATTGAAAACGAGGAGCTCAAGCGCAAGCCGGAGTTGCAGGCGGTCGTGAACATCCTGCTCATGTATCAGATCACCGGACGCATGTATCTGGCGCGCGATCGCCAGAAGGTGTTGTTTATCGACGAGCTGAAGCAGCAGCTGGGCGACATGGGCGCCGACGATCCGCTCAAGGCGGCCGTGATCGAAGAAGCCGCGCGGCGGGCTCGGAAGTATGGCGGGGCGCTGGGCACGGCGACCCAGGACGCCAACGACTACTACGGCTCGGCGCAGATGGAGGCGGCCTTCAAGTGCAGCGACTGGGTCTTCCTGCTGCGCCAGAAGAACGAGTCGATCGACCTGCTGCAGCAGAACCAGCGGCTGAGCATCGACGAGAACAAGAAGCGCCTGCTCTATTCGCTGCGCACCGAGCCCGGGGTGTATTCGGAGGTCTATGTGTCCTCGCCGGTGGGAGAAGGCATCGCCCGGAACATTCTGGATCCGGCGACGAATCTCTTGTTCTCCAACAAGCTCGAGGACAACAAGCCAATCGACGAACTGCGTGCGCGCGGCCTGTCCATCGATGAAGCCATCGACGAAGTGCTGCGGCAGCGGGGACTACGTCCATGAAGGCGTTCGCTTTGCACGTCGTGACGACAACTCTCATCGTGGCGGCGTCGCTGCTCGCCTACGACAGTCTCGTCGTGAAGCCCGCAGTACGCGTCGGAGTTGTTGATCTCGCCAGTGTGTATCGCGCCCGGGAAGCCGCGTTCGCCGCGGAAATCACAAAGAACGGCACGGAGGACGGCCGGAATCTCGCGCTTGACCGTGCGCGCAAGTTCGCCGAGCGCTTGACGGTGGTGCTCGATGAACTTCCGCGTGACTGTGCTTGCATCGTGATGCTGAAGTCGGCTGTCGCGGGTGGGGGAGGCAACTTAATGGACCTGACGCCGCTGCTGCAGCGCAAGCTCGGAGCAACGTAATGCCACGCTGGCTTTCCTCGGCGCAAGAGCAACTGAGCGAAACCGGGCGCCACATGCGCGCCAGGTGGTACCTGTATCTGCCCGTGCTGGCGATTTGGGGCCTTGCATACACGCGCGTCTTCATTGATCCGACGCCGCGGATTCCTCTCGTGGTGAATTGGACGCCGAGTCTGCCGTACAAGGTCGCGTGGTACTCGGCAGGACCGCCGGCGGATCTGAAACGAGGCGAGTTCGTTCTGTTTCGCTTCGAAGGGAGGGCAGTCGTCGACTATCCCGGGTTGGCCCAGCAACCGTTCTTCAAGATCGTCCGCGGCCTGCCGGGCGACCGCATAGCGGTTGAGGGCCGGCGCGTGTTCGTCAATGGCGAACTGGTCGGGGTGGCAAAGCCCCAGACGTTCGACCATCGGCCGCTCGCGCCGATCGCCGCTGGCGTCATTCCGCCCGGGCACATCTTCGTGCAGGGCTCATCGCCGGACAGTTTCGATTCGCGATACGCGGAAAGCGGACTGGTAAGGCAGGCGCAGCTTCTCGGCCGCGTTACTCCGTTGCTCTAGGAAAAGTCATGGCGCTGCTCGCCCTGATCGCGACTTTCGTTGCAGTTGTGTGGCTTGCTTCGGCTCCGAACGCCTGGTCGGCGCCGGCGCGGGGCGCTGACCGCTTCGACGTCTCGTTGGAGAACTATCGACGAGGTCGCGCGGAACTCGTCCCAGCGGCGCGCGAGAGCGTCGAGATCACGCTGCAAACCTTCGAGCGGCGCTGCGATCGGCAACTCGCGATCGGCGAGCCCCGTCGCCGGGTGTCTGAAGCCGATGGCGACCCGATCTTGATGCGGATGATGCATGCCTCGCAGAGAAGAGATGCTTTAGCGCCGCAGCCTCTGGCGAGGTCAGTGCCGTGTCCAGGCCGGGCGTAGCCGTGTGGTGCATCGCTACCTTCATCGCTTTGGCGGTCGGCGCGACGTCGGCGGCAGCGGTGAGCCTGAGCCAGATCGGCCCGACCTACGAGGTGCGCGAGCCGAACCTATTGGAGTTCATTCGCGCACGGATCGAAGAGAAGGCGCGCACCGGCGAGCTCAAGCGGCTCGAAGAGCAATTCAAGTGGCAAGCCGAGGAGTCCGTTCGCAATCCCCAGCCGGTACCGGGACTCAGTCAAGCGACGGCGGCGAGAACCTTCTACTACGACCCCACATTTGTCCTCGACCGCAACGTGTTCGACGACAAAGGCAATGTGCTGTTCCCCGCCGGAACGAGGAAGAACCCGCTTGAGGTTGTGTCGATGACAAAGCGGCTGCTGTTTTTCGATGCCCGGGACAGCAAGCAGGTCCGCAACGCGCTTTACGTGATCGATTCCTTCGGTGGGCGTGTGAAGCCGATCCTGGTAGGCGGCTCGTACGTGGATCTGATGAAGGCATGGAACGTTCCGGTGTACTTCGACCAGCACGGCGATCTCACACGGCAACTCGGGATCTTGCACGTGCCGGCGCTCGTGTCTCAGGAGGGGATGCGGCTTCGAATTGATGAACTGGTGGTGATGTGATGCGAGCACTCTTGCGTTTCGCCGCTATCGCGCTACTCGTCTTCCTCGGCGCCAGCCCGTGTCACGCCGCGAGCCTGACCTGCAAGGGCAAGTTTCCTAACCCGATTTCGGACATCTGTTGGAGCTGCGTTTTGCCGATCACGATCGGCAATGCAGCGGTTGCGTCGATGGGCCAGGAGAATTTTTCTGACGGCTCGATTGCTCCCATTTGCAGTTGCGGGTTGCGACCGATCATCGGGGTGTCGATCGGTTTCTGGGAGCCGGCCCGTGTCGTCGAGGTCGTTCGCAAGCCGTTCTGCCTCGTCTCGATGGGAGGGCTCGATTTGAGCCCTGGCATCGCGGCGCCCGAGCATGGACGCTTCACGAGACCAGAAGCCAATGGCACTGGCGCGGCGTTCTACCAGGCGCACTACTACACAAACCCGGTTCTGTCGTGGCTGGAGGTCCTCGGCGACTACACGAGCTGTCTCGAGCAGGGGTCCTTTGATCTGGCCTACCTGACGGAGGTCGATCCACTCTGGAATGACGACGAATTGACGCTGATCCTCAACCCGGACGCCGTTCTGTTCGCAAATCCGGTCGCGGTCGCCGCATGTGCCGCAGATTGCGTTGCGGCCACAGCGGGTTTCGGAATCAAGGAGTTGTTCTGGTGTGCTGGGTGCCAAGGGGGCATATATCCGCTGGATGGGCGAATTCCATATCACATGGGTGGAGTGCGCGACGCAGAACTGATCACGGAGCGGCTCACCTACAAGATGCACCGTCAGTTGATTGCAAACGGATACCACGGTGCGCAGGGTTTGTGTGGACCCTACGTGCTTCCGACGATGGACAAGCGGGCCTACAAGACCGAGTTGCTTTACCCCACTCCACAGACACGCAAGGATGGATCCGGGAGATGCTGCCAGCCCTTCGGCAGGACGACGATTCTGTGGGGCGCCGGCAAGGAGTACCCGGTCAGCGGGGAAGACTTTTCATTCCAGTTGTTCAGAAAGAGAAACTGCTGTGAAGGGTATGGCTCGTAGTGTGCTGTGGCGCGTTTCAGTGCCGGTTCTGGCGCTCCTTGGCGCTGCAGGAACCCGTGCACAACCGATCGGCACGGTCACGGATGCGGACATCGAGCGCGCCCGCAAGTTGCAGCCAGTGATCACCGACCAGGATATCGAGCGGGCGCAGCGGCTCAACCGCATGCCGACCGAGGAACAAGCCTCGCGTGTTCCGGTTCCCTCCGCGCCGCGCATCGAGGTCCTTCCGAGGCCGACAGCACCGGCGACGGTCGATCTGGAGGCGATCGCCAAAGGCTATTCGTTGCTGGAACAGGACGGCAGGAACGGCGTCCTTGGCGCCGAGGGCGCGCTTCTCGTGTTCGTGAGCTTTGCGATGCCCGAGGCGGCGCTGGCGCGGTTGGTACGGCAGGCCGAACGCGCGCGTGCAACGCTGGTGTTGCGGGGTTTCGTTGACAACTCGCTCGCCGCCACAGCCGCCCGCGTTAAGACACTGATCGGCCGGCACAAGGCACCGTTCCAGATTGATCCACAGTCATTCGACCGGTTCAGCGTATCGCGCGTGCCCACCTTCGTGCTGGTGCGGCGAGGCGTGGAAATCAAACAGTGCGACGGTCAGGCATGTTTTCCGGCAGACGCGTTCGTATCAACGCAAGGCGACGTCTCACTCGACTACGCGCTGGACTTCATGACAAAACGGGCGCCGGCGTTTTCGCGTGAAGCCGCCCCCTTCCTCAAGCGGCTGAGGGGATGAGCGTGAAAGCGCCCTTCTTGGTTTGCGCGCTTGCCCTCGCCCTTGCATTCGCGACTTCGGCGTCCGCAGACCCCGTCTCGGAAGCGAGGGCCAACGGCGCAGCTGCGAACAGCGCGATTCGGACGACGGTCAACAGCTCAACCGCGTCGACCAACGTCCCCGGATACACCTCCAACCCGCCGCAGACGTCGCTGTACTCGCAGCCTTCGCTCTCAGTCAACGCGTCGGCCGCCCTGACAGCATGTCTGTCGACCCCGACGGATCCGACGTGTCAGGCTTTGCTGGGCGCGCAGTCGTCGGCATCGTTGCCGCGCCCGCCCATTCCTCCAACGGACCCCTCGGTAGCCGCAGCGAACGCGATCTACAACAATCCAAGCAGCCAAGGCGTCACGCTGAGTAGCGTCTACAGCGGATGCACGACGACAACGACGCTGCTCGCGCCCGCGACGTACGACTCTCAGGCCTGCTTCACCTACCTGATGCGTTCGTTGGACAACGTATGCACGAACACCTTGAACGTGACGGTCGATTGGGTGTGTCCGAATGGGGCGACGTCCGGACCGACCAGGGTCGTGGATCCGGTGACAGGCACGGCAACGTGGACCTGCGAGATGCCACAGGTGAACACCGTGTACTCGTGCGCCGCCACACAGGTTGGTCCGTACGTCTCGACAACGCCGCCGCTGACGGGACAACAGGTTTGCCTCGACAGTGTCAGCGGCGTGGAGACGCTGGCGACGGCCACACAGGTCACGACGTACACCACGGTCGACGCGTCGCCCCTTGTCACCGATACGTGGAACGATTTGTGCGCCGGCTACGAGGCACGGGTACCGCCCGGATACCTGCCGCCGGAAGGCGACAACACGCCGGTTCAGAACCCGCCGCCGATGGCGGGGCCACTCGACAAATGCGAAAGAGCCAACTCCACCTGCTCGTCCCCGACCGCTACCTACGTCATCAACGACTATCCGGTGACGCGATCGTGCTGGCAGTACACGGACTCGTTTAACTGCGTCGATCTGACAAACCCGACGGACTGTACCCAGCCGCAGTTCGGGAACTGCACGCAGACCCCCTCGTCTCCTTATTGCATCGACTGGGACACGACGTTCACCTCGCCGATCTGCACGGCATACGAAACCGATTTCACCTGCGAGAAGACGCCGGCAAGCTACCAGACAGTAGAGAACTGCGGCGCGCAATCGTTCTGCACCGACGGGAGCTGTTGGGATGCCTCCTATCCGCCGGATCAGGATTTTGCGAAGACGGTGGCGTTCCTCGAGGCGTCGCGGGAAGCCGGCAAGTACCTTGATGCGGCGTCGCTGCGCGTGTTCAAGGGATTCGACAACCGCTGCGTGAAGAAGCTTTTCGGTCTGGTGAACTGCTGCAACGAGGGTGGGACCGCCTCGCGCTCGATGTTCACCGACTACCAGATTGCATCCGCTGCGGTCGGATCCATCGGCAAAGCTGCGGTCAGCACCTATACCTACGACGCATTGTTCGTTTCCGATGCGCCCGGTTTCATCCTGACCGGCTTCGAGGCCCTCTGGGACACTGGATACAGCTCGGGCCTTGCCGGCGTTCTGGCTGGCGATCTTGCGGTGTCGGACTTCGTGAGCGCGATCGTCCCGGGTTGGTGGACGCTGGCGATCATGGCGATTCAATACTCTGGAATCCTTAGCTGCAGCGAAGCGGAGCAGGTGACCGCAATGAAGCGCGATGCGAGTCTTTGCGTCTACCTTGGCACCTACTGTTCGAGTCGGCTGCCGATCATTCGCACGTGCATCGCGCAGACGCAAACTTACTGCTGCTACAACTCGCGGCTGGCACGAATCATCAACGAGCAAGGGCTTGCGCAAGTGGGTCGGGGCTTCGGTTCCGCGCAGAGCCCGAGTTGCAACGGATTCAGCGTCCCGGAACTGCAGGCGCTCGACTTTTCGCGCATGAACCTGCAGGAGTTTTACGCTGAGATTGCGCCGACCCTGCCGAACGCCACAGCTTTGGGGTCCGCGGCCGCATCGAAGGTTCCCTCTTGTTACTTAGGGCAAGGGAGGTGCTGATGCGAGCAATCAAGATGGCCGTCGCGTCGCTGGCAGGCGCCATCACGCTGGCTGCCGCTACTGCGTTGGCTCGCGAGGTGCAGTCTCTGCAGCCGCTGCTGCTGGAGGCGATGGAATATGGCACGGCGGAAGGCGTCATCGTTGGACCCATCGCGCAGACGTTCACCGATCTCTTTAAGACAACTGCACCGCTGCGATTCAGCGTGAAGACCGCGCGGGACCTGTCCCCGGACTGCAAACGCCTGGAAGTCACAGCGACTCAGGACGGGGTGCGGGATCGAAACTCAAAGATCGTCGCGACCGCGCCGGCCTCGCAGCGGGTCACGTACCAGGTGTCGATGTGCAAAGACGGCACCTACCCACCTGTCAATGGAGCGTCGAAGTGATGAGGCTGAATCGCCTGAACGTGATCACGGCCGCAGCGGGCGTCGCATTGTTCCTTCCACTGAGTGCGTGTCTTCAGGCCACGGTCGCCAAGGAGGCTGCGCTATCGAACTGCAAAGCAGCCACCGGCTACTGGTGCGATCACGAGCGCGGCTGGCACTTTTACGAGGAACCGGAGCTCGGGGCTCCCGCCCCACCCAAGGCGGAGCCCGGCGCGACGAATCCAGAAGCACCGAAAGCGGCGAACAAGGCACCAGAACTCCAGGAATTCGAGCAGCTGAAGAAACGTGTGGAGGAACTGCGCAATATCGCCTACATCAACCCGACCGAAGCAAACGTTCGTCGATACATGGATCTTGAAGCCAAGGTCGTGCGACAGGCTTCGTACTTTGCGGACGTCGCACAGCGTGTGGCCTGGGCGACGCCGTCCCTGGACATGACGCTCGAGGGACGACCGGTCAATTCGCGCGCGCTTGAAGTCTTCAACCAACAGGAGCTCGCCTCGCGCGTCAGGAGCGTCGCATCGATCAACAAGGACCACGCAATCTTCTTCTTCTTCCGAAGTGATTGCCCGTACTGCCATGCGTTTGCGCCGACCCTTGCGACATTCCAGGCGAAGTATGGGATCCAAGTGGTTCCGGTCAGCGTTGACGGCGCCGGATTGCCCGACTTTCCTTCCTATCGAGTCGACAACGGGATCTCCAAGACACTCGACGTGGCCCAGGTGCCGGCGGTTTTTCTGGCGCAGCCGTTCACCGGAAAGATCGTTCCGCTCGGGTTCGGTGTGCTTTCCGAAGGGCAGCTGCTCGAGCGCGTCGCAGCGGCGACGGCACCAGACGCAGAAAAGATGCTTCCCGGCATCAGCAAGAAGCTGACCCTTCAATGATGCTGGAGGTGGAAATGATGACTCCGTTCTCTCGAATCGCGGCGCGCGGAGTTGCCCTTGTCGTCTGGTGGGCGCTGATCGGCTTGCCTGGCATGTCAATGGCAGCGGATCTCAACACCGAGATGCAGACCATGTTCAACAACCTCGGAGCTATTGGAAATTACACGGCGCCGGGCGCGTTCCGCGGGCAGACGATGAACACGTATCAAGGCGGAAGTCTGTACGTGCGTTCACCGACCAAGTCATACCAGCTCCTCAGCGTTGCCTGGCCGTCGGTCACGGCATCGTGTGGGGGCATCGATGCTTTCGGGGGCAGCTTCTCGCACATCTCGGGCACCGAGATCAAGAACATGCTGAAGAACATCACGACGGCGCTGCCGGGCGTGGCGTTTCAGGCCGCCCTCGAGTCGGTTTCTCCGCTCCTGGGAGATCTCACCAAGTACTTCCAGGGCATCGAAACCTGGGTCAATAACGCGAGGATCAACTCCTGCGAGGCGGCCAAGAGTCTCGTGGCCAACGCAGCCGAGGCCGCCAATGTCAGAGCAGAGGACATCTGCAATTTCGCTGCGCAGGCCATGGGGCTTGCATCGGACAACGAGTCAGCGAAGGTGCAGTGCGCGACGTCGCGGGCGACGATCCTGCAGAGTGCCAGGAATTCGGGCAACCCGGCGATCACGTCCAAATTGCCCTATGTCGGGAATTTCGTTTGGGACGCGTTGATGACCTTGCCGACACTCAGCCCTGAGGAAAAGGAGTTCGTGATGAACCTCGTGGGGACCGTGATCTTCTACGCGGATATCGACCAGGTGACGCCTCGGCACGAGGGTCCGTCAATCATCGACATGAAGAAACTGCTCTATGGAGATCTGGACGCCGGGGCGGGAAACGTGACGATCACGAACTGGTTGTCTTGCGACGAGTATGCGCAGTGCCGCAACCCGACGCGCGCGAGCAAGACCTTCACGCCGTTCTCGACGCGGGTTCAAACGATGTTGCAGCAGATTTCAAACGCGATCCAGACGCGCACCGCGGTGCCGAACAACTCCGCCGTCATTGGCTTCGTGAACCAGACCTCGATCCCGGTGTGGAGAATGCTGTCGGTGGGGAACACCATCCCGGGCTCCGGTTTGGCCGATACGTTGATCAACCAGTATCGCGACCTCATTGCGATCGACTATGTGGAATCGTTCATCGGCATGTACGTGGGCCCCGGAAGACAGGCGATCGAGAAGATGTGGCTCGTGGACAAGGGCCAGCGCGACGAACTGCAGCAGGTGCAGGAACGCGTTGCAGCGCTGCGCAGGGATCTGTTCGAGGAGAGCCGGAATCTGTCGGTGAGGCCGACGACGCTGGTCGCAGTGCAGAGCAATCTTGAGGCACTGGAGAGGCAACTTCGCACATCGATGCCCCAGCAGGTTCTCGACATGCTCGGTCACGGGGCTCAGGCCATGCGGTAGCCGCGTCAAGCAGCGCAACTGCCATGTGGGAAATCTACGCCTATCAGAACGCAGCCAGCCTCGCCGGCATGTTCAACGCGGTGGCGGCGATCATCGCGTCGAGCACGTACCTGAGCGCGATTGCAGCCGTCGCGTTCGTCGGGTTCATCGCGGCCGCTGCCGCGTACGCATTCGCTCCCCAGAAGCTGCAGGGCTGGTACTGGCTCTTCACTGTGTTGCTCGTCTATTGCATTCTTTTCCTACCCCGCGCGACGGTTCAGATCGTCGACAAGACGGGCGGTTCGGCGCCGACGGTCGTGGCGAACGTTCCGCTGGGGATGGCGATGCTGGGTGGGCTGACCAGCACGATCGGAAACACGATCACGGAACTCTTCGAAACCGCCTTCACGTTCATACCCGGCATTGGCGGACTGGACTCGAACCTGACTTACCAGAACAACGGCTTGCTCTTCGGAAATCGCCTCGTCGCAGCGACGCGGTCAATCGCGATCGCAGACCCGAACCTGAGGACGGACGTCATCAACTTCATCGGCAACTGCACCATGTATGACCTGGCCGACGGGACGATCGCGCCGACAACGTTCGCAGCGTCCGACAACATCTGGCCGCTGTTGTCGAACACGAACCCCGGTCGTTTCACCACGATCAACACCGGCACCGGCACGCAGACGGTCCCATGCGATACCGCGTACTCGATCCTCGGCGCACAGCTTCCGCTCGAGGTGAACACCCAGCTGACAAAGCTCGGCTTCAAGATGAATCCGACGCTGCCGGCTGCAGCGGCGCTTGGCGCCATTGCAGCCCAGATTCCGGCCGCCTACATTCGCAATCAGATTGCAGCCGGCTCGGCGACCGCTTCGGACCTGATCCTGCAAAACGCCCTGATCAACGCGATCAATGACACGGGACAGATCGTCGGACAGAAGATCAACGACAACGCAGCGCTGACGCTGGGGGTCGGCCGGGCCCAGGCCGTTGTTCAGCAGAATGCAGCGTGGCTGAACGGCGCGAAGATCGCCGAGGAGGCGCTTCCAATCTTCAGGAATGTCGTTGAAGCACTGATGTACGGGGCATTCCCCTTACTGATTCTCCTGCTCTTCCTGCTGAGCGGGCAGAAAGCGTGGAACGCTTTCACAGGATACGTCGCAGTGATGGTCTGGATCCAGCTGTGGCCACCGCTGTACGCGATATTGAACTACATGGGTTCGGTCTATAGCGCCTATGACCTGGCCGCCGCGGCCGACATCGGCACCGGGGTCAAGAACCTGTCGTTGCTGACCGCCGGCTCCATCTACCAGAATTCGATTTCGGCTGCGGCCGTTGTAGGGTCGATGGTCGCAGTGATTCCGTTCATTGCCTGGGCGGCCGTCAAGCGGCTCGAGACGTTTGGTCCAGCGGCTATCGGAGGACTTTCTTCGATGCAGGCCACCGCTGCGGCCGCCTCTGGAGCGGCTGCGGTCGGCAACGTGTCTCAAGGCAACACGACCCTCGATCAGCGCAACGTGAGTCCGTCGACATCGAACGCGTGGGTCTCGCGCACGCAGGATCTCGGAGGTAACTGGCGCACCAGGACCGGACTCGGGACGGAAGCGATCCAGATGCTCAGGAACGAAGGCTTTGCCACGCACGACGTGCAGGTCGGTGTGAGCGAGAAGCAGGTTCAGGAAGCCAGCCGCGCCGCCGAGATGGCCGGTCGGGAAGCCGTTGTGTCGCGCATCGAGGAGGGAAGTGTCCTGACGGACGCTTTCAATCGAGGCTGGTTGAAGTCGAGGTCGGCGAGGGCCTCATACGGAACGAGCAGTCAAGTGGCGTCCGAGGTGGCGAG
>DAITAC010000121.1:0-10840 GCA_036824465.1 Burkholderiaceae bacterium | reverse complement strand
GATCAAGTGCGCGCGCGCGCGCAATGAAGTCGCGCTCCGTCTTCGCCCAGCGGGAACGGCAAAGCTCCGCAAGTGCACTTTTGTCCGTCGTCGACCACGACGTCAGGTCGGAGATCTGCGCCAGAATCGGCGCGAAGTGCGCGAAGCCTGCGCGCTCGCGCGGCCCCCAGCGGCCAAGATCGATGTTCAGTGTCGTCGCAACCCGGTGCACCATGACCGCCAGTGCCCTGACGCGGTTCACGGCTGGCTCGCTTGCGATCACTCCGGTGATGCCTTGCGCGATGGCGGCCAGCCAGGTCTCGTCGAACAAGGTATCGAGTTTGTCCGACAGATCGAGCCGCAGATCGCACGACGCCAACTTGCGCAACGTGGCGATTGGCACTCGATACGCACGCTCGGCGCGCAGGCGCTCAAACTCGCGCTGCGCCAGCCGCCCCACGTCGGCATCGACCGAGCGGAATCCCAGCCGGTAGTAGAACCAGTACGCGCCGCTGGCAAGTGCTTCGTCATTGCCGGCGCCGAACTGGTACGGATTGATGATCACGTGCGCGCAGCCGGTCAGCGAATGCATCGCGCGCAGCGCCTGCTCGAATGTGTACGCCGCCTCGCCGCCGCGGTATTCGGGAAACACGTTAATCCCGGTGTTGACCTGGTGAAACAGCGCGGTGAAGCCGCCGTAGCCGATCGGCATGCCGTTGGCGAGAAAGAGATACCCGTAATTGACCTCGAGCGCGGCACGCCGATCCGGCCGCACGCCGACCGCTGCCATCTGCACACCCAGCCCGAAGTCACACAGCCAGCACTCATCGAGGTTGGGTTGCTCCATCTGGTACACGGTGCGCGTACGTGCCCACAGCGCCGCACGACAGACGGCGAGCAGCCGCGTCGCATCGCGCCGCGACAGCAGCGCGATGGTCTTCAGCGGCCGCGTGATGGCGGCGCGCGAGTCGGCGGCCGGCCTGCGCATGCCATCGGCACGCAAGCTGATGGACTGCGCGAACGCGTTGTTTGTGATGGCCGCACGGGTGTTTCCGATGCGCCATACGATAGGGACTTCGGCGGCGTCGAAGGTGCGTTCAAACTCGACGGCGGCGGCCTGTTTCGAAGGTACCTGCCCAAACAGCCAGCCGAGGTCGGTGTCGTTTCGCCCGCCCTTGGCCCGCGCGATCCACGCGCGCACCCCTGCCGCATCGAATTCGGTGTGCTCGTCTTCGAGCGGATCGAGCAGCGGCTGCAGCAGCGGGGTCAGCGACGCGGGCGATTCGAATGCCTTCCAGTCGATTTCGGTCGTCGTCGGAAATCGCCGCGCGAGCCATCGGGCAGCGGCATACGAATACACGTTTCGGGTCGTCGTGCCGGCCATGCCAGAGTCGTCGAGCTTCGCTCGCTCATCCCTCGGCAAGAGCGCGATGCGCGCAGCGAAACCAGCCGCGAGCCGGCTTGCCGCGCGATGCATGGCCGCGTCGTCCGGAAACGCGCACAGGAAGCAGATGATTCGTTGCAGCGACAGCAGATCGCGGGCCCGATCGATACGGGCACTGCGCAGCGCGTTCAAGAGCGCGCGCTTGTCCGCCGCGGCACCGACACCGTGATCGGCGAGGCGTCTCTGCAACTCCTGCAGGATTGTGCGCGCCGCGCGCGGCGTTGCGCGTGTCTGCATGCGTGATCCTCCCCACCCGCGCACATCACTGCGCACGCGACGCCACGCCCAGTGACTATCAAACGTCGATGTTGGCGGCCGCCAGCGCGTTGTTCTCGATGAACTGCCGGCGCGGCTCGACCTCGTCGCCCATCAACGTGGTGAAGATCTGGTCGGCGCCGATCGCGTCTTCGATCTGCACCCGCAGAAGGCGACGCACCTTCGGGTCCATCGTCGTTTCCCACAGCTGCTCGGGATTCATCTCGCCCAGACCCTTGTAGCGCTGCTTGCTGATGCTCGCCTCCGCCTGCGCAAGCAGCCATTGCATCGCGGCGCGGAAGTCGGTGACGGGAGCTTCCCGGGCCTTTTCTCCTTCGCCACGCGCCACTCGTGCGCCCGCGCCAACCAGGCCCTTGAACGTCCGCGCAGCATCTGCGAGCGCGGTGTAATCGGCGCCGAGCGTGAATTCCGCATCAATATGGCTCGCCTTGACGTTGCCGTGGTGGTGTCGCGCGATCCGCAGCCGGTGCTTGTCGGTGATGCTGTCGTACTGCGCGAACACGCTGACGGTGTGATTGCCCATCGCCGACTCGAGCGCGTGCGCCGATGCTTCGGCCGCCGCGGCGTCGTGCAGGTCGAGCGCGACGCCGTTCGTCATCGCCTCCAGCGCGCCGCGATCGATCACATTGGCCAGTCGCTGCACAACCGCATCGGCGAGCAGGTACTGGCGCGCGAGCTCGCCCAGCGCCGAGCCCTCGATCGGCTGGCTCGCCTCCAGCGCCTGCGCGTTCGGGTACAGCCGCGCGCCGTCCAGCGCGAGCCGCAGCAGGTAGTGCGACAGTTCGTGATCGTCCTTGATGTACCGCTCTTCCTTGCCGTGCTTGACCTTGTACAAGGGCGGCTGCGCGATGTACACGTGGCCACGCTCGACGAGCTGCGGCATCTGCCGGTACAGCAGCGTCAGCAGCAGGGTGCGGATGTGCGCGCCATCGACGTCCGCATCGGTCATGACGATGATGCGGTGATAGCGCAGCTTGTCCGGGTTGAAATCGGGTCCAATGTTGGTGCCCAGCGCGGTGATCAGGGTGGCAATCTGCTCGGACGCGATCAGCTTGTCGAAGCGCGCCTTTTCCACATTCAGCACCTTGCCGCGCAACGGCAGCACGGCCTGAAACTTGCGATCACGGCCCTGCTTGGCGCTGCCGCCGGCTGAATCGCCCTCGACGATGTAAAGCTCGCACTTGGCCGGGTCACGTTCCTGGCAGTCGGCAAGTTTGCCGGGGAGCCCCGCGCCGTCGAGCAGGCCCTTGCGGCGTGTCATCTCGCGCGCCCGGCGCGCGGCCTCGCGCGCGCGCGCCGCATCGACGATCTTGCTGCATACGATCTTGGCGTCGGTGGGTTTCTCCAGCAGCCAGCTTTCGAGCGCACGCCCGACCACGTCTTCGACCGCCGGGCGCACTTCCGAAGACACCAGCTTGTCCTTGGTCTGCGAACTGAACTTCGGCTCCGGCACCTTGACCGACAGCACGCAGGTCAGCCCCTCGCGCATGTCGTCACCACTGGTCTCGACCTTGGCCTTTTTGTCGAACTCGTGCTCCGCGATGTACTTGTTGAGCACGCGCGTCATCGCGGCGCGCAGCCCGGTGATGTGGGTACCGCCGTCCTTCTGCGGGATGTTGTTGGTGAATGCGAGCAGGCTTTCCGTATATCCGTCGTTCCATTGCATCGCGACTTCGACGCTGACGCCGGCCGATTCACCGAGGTGATGAAAGATGGTGTTGTGCAGGACCGTCTTGGCCTTGTTGATGTACTCGACGAAACCCTTGACGCCGCCGGAGAAGGCAAAATCCTCCTCTTTACCGCTGCGCTGATCGATCAGGCGGATCCGCACGCCATTGTTGAGGAACGACAGTTCGCGCAGCCGCTTCGAAAGCACCTCGAAGTGGAAGTCGACCTTGCCGAAGATTTCCTCGTCCGGCAGGAAGTGCACTTCGGTGCCGCGCTTGTCGGTGGCGCCCAGCACGTGCATCGGCGACACGGTCATGTCGTCATCAATCTCGACGCGGCGGTTCTGCGTGGCTCCCTGGCGAAACTCGAGGAAGTGCACCTGGCCGTCACGGCGGACCGTCAGGCGCAGCCACTTCGACAGCGCGTTCACGCACGAGACGCCGACGCCGTGCAGCCCGCCCGACACCTTGTAGCTGTTCTGGTTGAACTTGCCGCCGGCGTGCAACTCCGTCAACGCGATTTCGGCCGCGCTGCGCTTGGGATCATGCTTGTCGTCGCGCTTGACACCGGTGGGAATGCCGCGGCCGTTGTCGATCACCGAGATCGAGTTGTCGGTATGGATCGTGACAACGATATCGTCGCAGTAGCCTGCCAGCGCCTCGTCGATCGAGTTGTCGACCACCTCGAACACCATGTGATGCAGGCCCGTGCCGTCGTGCGTGTCGCCGATGTACATGCCGGGCCGCTTGCGCACAGCCTCCAGCCCTTCCAGGATCTGGATGCTCGCCGCGCCGTAATCGTTGGCGGCGCCATCACCGCTGGACGGCGACCCCCCGTCAGGGCCCAGCGGCGGAGCATTCATCAGCGGTTGGTTCGGGACTGCAGACATCAATTTGCTTTCGGTTAGATGCGCATCGGCATGACGACATACTTGAACTTGTCCGAGTCGGGCATCGTGAGCAGCGCGCTGCCCAGTGCGTCGCCAAGCGCGAACTTCACTTGCTCGTTCTTCAGGTTCGAGAGTACATCGAGCAGATAGGTGACATTGAAGCCGATGTCGAGTCCGTCACCGTTGTAGTCGATTTCAAGTTCCTCCTGTGCGTCTTCCTGGTCGGCATTGGTCGACGTGATCTTCAGGCTGCCGGCCGCGAGCACGCAGCGCACGCCCTTGAACTTATCAGTAGTCAGGATCGCGGCGCGCTGCAGCGCAGCCATCAGCTCTTCGCGACTGACCTGGAAGATGCGCGTATTCCCCGTCGGAATCACTTTCACGTAATCCGGGAATTTTCCTTCGACCAGCTTGGAGATCAGTTCGATCGAACCGAACACGAACTTCACCTGGTTGCCCGCCATCTGAACGCGCACCGGCTCATCGGTGTCGGGCAGCAGGCGTGCCAGTTCGAGGATCGTTTTGCGCGGAACGATCGCTTCGATCTTGCTGGTCGCCGCACCATCCTTCTGCACTTCGCACAGCGCGAGGCGATGGCCGTCCGTCGCCACCGCCCGCACCAGGCTGCCGTCGACCACGAGCAGCATGCCATTCAGGTAGTAGCGGATATCCTGCGCGGCCATCGCAAAGTGCACCATCGACAGCAGGTATTTCAGCGTCGCTGCCGGCAGCACGAAGTCGGCCGTGAACTCCGCCTGCGTGACGGTCGGAAATTCTTCCGCCGGCAAGGTTTGCAGGTTGAACCGGCTGCGGCCTGATTGCACGGTGAGCTTCTTTGCCGCCAGCGACAGCTGTACATCGGCTTCGGGCAGTGCGCGCAGGATGTCTACCAGCTTGCGCGCCGACACGGTCGCAGCGGCGCTGTCCTTGCCGGCGCCGATTTCGGCGGCAGTCTGGATCTGGATTTCGAGATCGGTTGCCGTGAAGGTCACCCGGTCGCCGTCCTTGCGCACAAGGATGTTGGCAAGGATCGGCAGGGTCTGCCGCCGCTCGACGATGCCACTCACAACCTGCAGCGGTTTGAGCAACGCATCGCGCGAGGCTTTTACAAGTTGCATTTGTACTTCCTCTTGATAGAACCAGCTAATAGATCAATGGCAATCACGTGGATAACGTTGCAAATCGACGCGGCAACAGTGGCTTGGACTACTTCAATCGCTGTGCGTAACCGTGCACGAGCCGGCCGGACATGCTGTGGACGACAAGGAACAACTCGCCGGCTCAGCAAGATGCGGCAAAGCTGTCCACACCAATGCACAGCTCATACAGAAACTGTTCACAGGCAATCATCAACCCTTCAACGCCTGTTCGAGCACATGCAGCGCATGATTCAGCTCGGTATCGGTGGAGCGCAACAACGCGATCTTGCGCACCCCATGCAGCACGGTGGTGTGATCGCGCCCGCCGAAGAGTTCGCCAATCTCCGGCAGGCTCTTTTGCGTCATCTCCTTGGCCAGATACATCGCCACCTGACGCGGCCCCGCAATCGATGACGGGCGCCGCTTGCTGTACATGTCAGCGACCTTCATCTTGTAGTAGTCAGCGACGGTTTTCTGGATCAACTCGACGGTGACCTGGCCGGTGGAGGCACCGAGCAGGTCCTTGAGCGCCTCACGTGCAAGCTCAACCGAGATGGCGCGGTTGTGAAACGACGAAAACGCCAGGATCTTGCGCAGCGCGCCTTCCAGTTCGCGCACGTTGCTGCGCAGATTCTTGGCGATGAAGAAGGCCACGTCCTCCTGCAACGGATGGCCCTCGTTCTCGGCCTTCTTCAGCAGGATCGCCACGCGCATCTCGAGTTCGGGCGGCTCGATTGCCACGGTCAGTCCTGACGCGAAACGCGACACGAGGCGGTCTTCGAATTCCTTCAGTTCCTTCGGGTAGGTATCCGACGTGATGATGATCTGCTTGCGCCCGGCCACCAACGCCTCGAACGCGTAGAAGAACTCCTCCTGGGTTCGGCTCTTGCCGGCGAAGAACTGGATGTCGTCGATCAGCAGCAGATCGAGCGAGTGGTAGTAGCGCTTGAACTCGTCAAATGCCTTGCGCTGATACGCGCGCACCACATCGCTCACGTACTGTTCGGCGTGGATGTACCGCACGCGTGCGGACGGTTTGCGCGCCAGGATGGCGTTGCCCACCGCATGCACGAGATGCGTCTTTCCAAGCCCGACGCCCCCGTACAGGAAAAGCGGGTTGTACGACCCGCCTGGATTCTCCGCGACCTGCATCGCGGCCGCGCGCGCCAGCTGATTGGCTTTGCCGGTCACGAACGAGTCGAAAGTCAGTTGTGTGTGCAGACGGGCGCGCTCGAAGTGGTCCGGCGTGGCCTGCGGCCGGTTATCGACCGCGGCTGCGGATGAGTCGCCAGCTTCTTCGGTGTTCGACTCACGATTGCCGGCGTCCGCGTTCGCGTCGACTTCAAACACGACGTCGATCGGGCGCTGCGTCACGTTCGTTGCGGCGGCCTGGATGCGCGCGGCGAACTGGGCCCGAATGGCGTCGAGCTTCAGCCGGTTCGGTGCGCCGATACGCAGCCGTCCGCGCACCGCGTCGTATTCGATCGGCTTCAGCGGTTTGATCCAGGCGGAGTACTGCTGTGGAGTCAACTCGCGCTCAAGCAGGCGCGAGCAGTCTTGCCAGATATGGACCATCGACCTCTTTCTTCGCCTCGTTCGCCGCACGGCCATGCCACCCGGCCGCCAGCAGCTGTCTCTGTGAAAGACGCTTTATGTTTTTGTTTCTGGCGGCAACCCGGCGCCGCCGATCCTTTGCTTGGCGTCTGAGCCCGTATTGCCGCTCATGTTGGCGGCGTCCGGTGAGGCGATTCGCAATGGAGCGCGGATTTTAGCTTTGTCGGAGATGGTTATCCACAAGCGCGCAAGCAGGTGCCTCCGCCAAAGGCGCCGTAGGCTCCGCGGCGCAGAATGGTTTTGACGAGAGCAAGCGCTGACAACTACAATGCCGGGCGATCCGGCGTCACAAACAATATTTCTGTGGTGCAAAGCATGTGGATAAGTCAAAAGAATCGGGGGATAACCCGGTCATCTGTCCACAGGCCACAGCGAGTCGATCGATCGCCGCGCCGGTTTGACGCTACCAATCGATCTCGCGTCTAATGGCGGCCTTTTCCCGCGTCGGCGGGCGCGGGCGTGTCCGACGCTCTGAAAGGCACAGCAAACCGGAACTTGTGGCCGCGCAACGAAAGCGGACCCGAACACCATCCGCCTCACGCCTCCCGTGCGGCATTTAAGGAATCAGCATCATGTCAACCAAGCGCACCTTTCAACCTTCCATCGTCAAACGAAAGCGCACGCATGGCTTTCTTGCTCGCATGAAATCGCGCGGAGGCCGCGCAGTGATTCGCGCGCGTCGCGCTCGCGGCCGCAAGCGGCTTGCATCCTGAGTCAGGGGGCGGGGCGGCGGTCACGCGGGCGCTAGCATTTCCTCGCGCGGCGCGCCTGCGCGCGCCGCGCGACTTCCAAGCCTGCCGGGTACCGCAGTTTCGAGCGTCATTGCGCTGGGTAAGTCTTGCGGCGCGCGTCGCAGCCGATGATGGCAAGCCCAGCCCGGCGCAGGTGCGTATTGGATTGACGGTGGGCAAACGCGTGGCGCGCAAGGCAGTACAACGAAACCTCGCGAAACGGGTGCTGCGTGAAGCGGCCCGCCACTTCCTGCCACAACTCACCCAGGTGACCGCCACGCGCCACGTTGACGTCGTGCTGTATATGAGGGCGGCGTTTCCCGACGCGGAAGAAATGCCGCTCGCGTCGTTTCGGCGTGCGCTGCGGGCCGAGGCCGATCTTCTGCTGCAAAGGCTGATCGAACATCTCGCGCTGCCAGCGGAGGTGCTGCCGTGAAACATCTGCTGATTGCCGCGATTCGTGCTTATCAGTTCCTGCTGTCGCCATGGGTCGGCGGCAGTTGCCGGTTCTGGCCCACATGTTCGGACTACGCACGCGAGGCGATTGAACGTCACGGCGCGTTGCGCGGCAGCTGGATGACGATGACGCGGCTCGCGCGCTGCCACCCGCGTGGTGGCGGCGGCGTCGATCCGGTGCCGGAACAGTTTCGCTGGCGCTGCTGGTGCGGGCGCGACGAGGCGCACCAGTCCGCGAACGATCGCGCGACGCCGATTGCAACCAAGACCTGAGAAGAGCTAGCGATGAAAGACGGAATGGACATCCAGCGCACGATCCTGTGGATCATCTTCGGCATGTCGCTGCTGTTCCTGTATGACAACTGGTCGCGCTCTCAGGGCCGGCCGTCGATGTTCGGCGCTCCGCCGACGCAGACCCAGGCGCCAGCGAAGGGCGCGGCTGAAGCCGCCGCGTCAGGCGCCCCGGCGACCGGCAAGGACACAGCGATTCCCGCCGCACCCGCGCAGCCAGGCGCGCCGGCGGCTCCGACCGCCGCACCGCCGACGGGCGCGTCACCGGCCGTCGCTTCGCCCGAGCGGGTGCGCATCGAAACCGACATGGTGCGCGCCGATATCGATCCCAGCGGCGCAGTACTTGCGCGCGTGGAGCTGCTCAAACAGAACGTCG
This sequence comes from Burkholderiaceae bacterium, assembly GCA_036824465.1. Taxonomy (GTDB): domain Bacteria; phylum Pseudomonadota; class Gammaproteobacteria; order Burkholderiales; family Burkholderiaceae_F; genus JAKOQB01. The sequence continues at coordinate 1,977 of DAITAC010000121.1, read as the reverse complement.
CGCCCGACTGGACTGCGGCCGGCCTGATGTCGCTCGTCACCGGCAAGAAGCAGGACCGCGAGGCCAATATCGTGCTGCTGGATGTGAGTGCGCAGCGCGTCTACACCGCGCAGACGGGTCTGGTAGGCGCGCAGGGCGCGAGCTACCCCAACCACCGCACGCCGTTCACCCCGCTCGACGGGCCGCGGACGCTCGCGGCCGATCGGGACACGCTGGAGGTGAAGTTCGCCGCCGAGTCCGGCGGAGTCAAGGTCATCAAGACCTACACGTTCAAACGCGGCCGCTACGACATCGACGTGAAGCACGAGATCAGCAATGCCGGGACGGACGCGGTGGCGCCGTCGCTGTATCTGCAGATCCTGCGCGACGGCAACAAGCCGGAAGGTGAATCCAGCCTCTACTACACCTTCACCGGCGCGGCCGTGTACACGGACGCCGAGAAGTTCCACAAGATCGAGTTCTCCGATATCGAAAAGGGAAAGCAGTCGCACGCAAGAAGCAGCAAGGACGGCTGGGTCTCGATGATCCAGCACTACTTCGTCTCGGCCTGGGTACCGCCCGCGGGCGTGCAGCGCGAGATCTACTCGCGGCAGGTCGACAAGAACCTGTATGCGGTGGGTTCGATCCTGCCGCTGGCGTCAATTGCGCCCGGCGCGAGCGAATCCTTGCAGGCGACGTTGTACGTCGGCCCCCAGGACCAGAACGCGCTGAAGCAGATTTCCCCCGGGCTCGACCTGGTGGTCGATTATGGCTGGCTCACCGTCATCGCCAAGCCGCTGTACTGGCTGCTCGAATTCTTCCACCGACTGCTGGGCAACTGGGGCTGGGCCATCATCATGCTCACCGTCGTCGTCAAGGCGGCGTTCTATCCGCTGTCCGCGGCCAGCTACAAGTCGATGGCGAAGATGAAGGAAGTCACGCCGCGCCTGATGAAACTGCGCGAGCAGTACGGCGATGACAAGCAGAAGCTCAACGTGGCGATGATGGAGATGTACAAGACGGAGAAGATCAACCCGCTCGGCGGCTGCCTGCCGATCCTGGTGCAGATCCCCGTGTTCATCTCGCTTTACTGGGTGCTGCTGGCGAGCGTGGAAATGCGCAATGCGCCCTGGATCCTGTGGATCAAGGACCTGGCCACGCCGGATGCGTGGTTCGTCCTGCCGGTGGTGATGATGGCGACAATGTGGATCCAGTACAAGCTGAACCCGACGCCGCCCGATCCGGTGCAGGCCAAGGTGATGGCAGTGATGCCCTTCATCTTCGGCGCGATGTTCTTCTTCTTCCCCGCCGGGCTGGTGCTCTACTGGGTCGTCAACAACGTGCTGTCGATCGTGCAGCAGTGGTATGTGACCAAGCAGATCGCGAAGGCGAAGCCGGTCGGTTGAACGCGGTCATGAACGCCGCTGGCCCAGCAGCAGTGCGGGCCAGACCCATAGCGAAATCGTCCACTTCAGGATTCGCGCCGGCGTCAGCGACTGGGTTTCTCCTGCGGCGGCGAGTTTGAATACTACGACGGCGCCAGCGATCACGTAGCACATCAGACCCGTGTAAACCCAGGCGCGGCCGGAATAATCGAGCGGTATCGCGCCGCCGATCATCGCTGCGATCAGCATCGAGATCACGACCGCAATCAGCACGCCGGCCAGCGGTCGGGCGAGCTTTACCAGGGGATCGTCTCCGGGCATGCTGCAGGAGTGTACGCAGCGAGCGGCGCGCGCTGTGCTAGGTTGCACGGATGGCATCGGACAGCGATCCCATCGTTGCGATCGCCACGCCAATCGGGCGTGGCGGCATCGGCATCGTGCGCATGTCGGGCGCGGATCTGTCCGCGCTGGTGGGCGCGCTGCTGGGGATGACCGTTGCGGGCCGCCTGCGCCCGCGCCATGCAACGCGCGCGCGCTTTCTGGATGCGTCAGGCGAACCGATCGACGAGGGCATTGCGCTGCTGTTCGCCGCGCCGCATTCGTACACCGGCGA
>DAITAC010000041.1:0-35310 GCA_036824465.1 Burkholderiaceae bacterium | reverse complement strand
ACCACCACGCTGCCGCGCTTCGACAGCAGGCGCTGCTGACCCTCGCCAAGCAGCCGGCGTACATCTTCCGCCTTCTGGTAATTGATGACGAAGTTCTCGGTCCGCAGCGGCTCCAGATCCGAGATCTGGCTGCGCGCTTCGAGTTCAAGCTTTTCCTTGGTTGCCAGTTCCTCGCGCGGCGCAATGACGAGCACGTTGCCATTCTTGCGCATGTCGAGACCCTTGCTCTGCAGGATGATGTCGAGCGCCTGATCCCACGGCACATCCTTCAGCCGCAGCGTGATCGAGCCCTGCACTGAGTCGCTGGTGATGATGTTCAGGTCAGTGAAGTCCGCGATCACCTGCAACAGCGAACGAATGTCGACATTCTGGAAATTCAGCGACAGGCGCTCGCCCTGATAACCCGCACGGGTGCCCGGGAACAGCCGCGTCGGATCTTCCTTGACCGGCTTGACCTCGAGAACAAAGCGCGTATCACTCTGGTAGGCGTTCTGTTCCCACAAGCCGCGCGGCTCGATCACCATGCGCACGTTCGCGCCCTGCTGGGTCGTATGGACCATCGCAACCGGCGTTCCGAAGTCGGTCACATCGAGACGCCGGCGCAACGCTTCCGGCGCCGTCGTTCCCAGGAAATCGACAATGATCTGCTGGCCCTGCTGGCGGATGTCGACGCTCGTGGTCGGATCGGTGAGGTCAACTACTACACGGCCTTCGCCCTCAGTGCCCCGACGAAAATCGACTGCCTTCAGTGCGCGCGGACCCGTCGCCGCGGGTGTGGTGGCGGCTGCCGCAGTCGTCGTAGCGGGCGCCGCCGGCGCGCGGAAGGTTGTCGTATCCGCGATCGCGCCCAGCGCCACCTGCACGGTGTTTCCAGACACGCTGATTGAATGCGCCAACGCGCGCTTCAAGTTGAGGACCACGCGGGTTCTGTCCTGCGCTTGCACGACGTTGACGCTTCGCAGATCACCCTGATTCAAATCGACGGCGTTGCGCCCGAGATTGTTGGTTGTCTGTGGCAAGTCAATCGCGATACGCGCTGGATTCGCGATCGAAAAGCTGGGCGGGATTCCCACCGCCGCGGACTTCAGCTGGATCGTCAGGACGATGCCCGCGCCAGTCTGCGTCGCATCAAGACGTTCGATACTGTTTCCTGCCGTCTGCGAAGCCGCAGATAACGGAAGCAATGCGATTGTCGTGGTTGCCGCCACTAGAACTGCGGTCCACACGGAACTCAAAAGCCTGGTCATCGTTTGCCCCCTTGCTGGCGCGGCGCGCTTTCCTGCAACTCCAACTTGGAGGGGCGCTCGACCCACTCCCCCGCTGCGTCTTGCACGATCTCTTTCAATTGGACTTCCGTCTCCGAAATTCGCGTCACCAGACCGAAGTTCTGGCCAAGGTGGTTGCCGACCCGCACCAGGTGAGTAGCGCCACTGGTTTCGACCAACGCGACATTGGTACCCGACTGCTTCATCATGCCGACCATACGAATCTGATCGAGCGAAAATCCCTCGAGCGTCTCACGCCGCCGATCCAGATCGGGACGAAGCGAACTGCTGCTCGCGCGAGACTGCTGCTGGCGCGCCACTGCCATGACGACCTTTTGCGAATCAAACGGGTCGACCAGCCCGCGGCTGTCATAGGCATAGGGCATGAACTCCTTGGGCGGCGGCACCGGCTCGGTGGTCGGTTTCATGCCCTGACGAACGTCGGCCATCCATTGGCGGATTTCGGTCTCACTCGAGGCACTGCACGCTGCCAGCATCACCGGAATCAGCATCGCACCAATCAGACGTAGTTTCATCGCCAGCCCTATTTCTTCGCTTGCGCCTGACGCGCCTGACGTTGCCGAAGCAACTCTTCCTCGTCGAGATAGCGATACGTCCTTGCGGTCGCGTCCATTGCCAGGGCGCCATCGCGCAGCGTTTGGAGGTTCACGTTGTTGAGCGTCACGATGCGAGGCAGATTGGCGATATCGCTCGCAAAGGCGCCAAGATCGTGATACCGGCCTGACAGACGCACCGTAATCGGCAACTCGGCATAGTAGTCACGGACGTTCACACTCCCCGGGCGGAACAGTTCGAACTGCAAACCACGTCCGATTCCCGCCTGGTTAATGTCCGAAAGCAACGCGTCCATCTCTGACTTGCTCGGCAACTGCTTTTCGAGTGTCAGCACGTACTGGCTGACCTGCTCTTTCTGCTTGCGCAGATCTTCAAGGTTGATCGCCTGCTGGAGTTTCTGGCGGTACTGGCCTTTCAACGCCTCCTCTTCCCCGCGCAATCGATCGAGCTCGTCGCTCTGCTTGCTCCAAAGAAGCAACCAACCCAGAACCGCGCACACAACGATTACGAAAAGCCAGACCGAAAGGCGCGGCAGCAGCGGCCACGTCCCAACGTTATCGAGCGACAGGCCCTTGAACTGTGCCCCGAGCTCGCGGATATTGGTGGATGCCATATCTGTCCTCTGCGAGCCTTATCTCTTTGGCGCCACCGCAGGCGGCGCCGCGGATTGCTGCGCTTGCGTCAACTGCGCCCGTTCGGGCGTGGGCTTGAGATAGAAATTGAGCGAAAAATCAAAAAGCCGCCGCGTAACGTTTGCGGGTTGCTGTCCGGAGATCCGGATCTCGATCAGCTCCGGTCGCTCCAGAAACTTGGAATTGGCCTGCAGATTGCGGAGGAACTCGGACACGCGCTCGTTCGATGCCGCCTGGCCGCTCACGTTGACGCGTTTGTCCTCTTGTCTTATCTGTCGCAGATAAATGCCCTCAGGAACCTGCTTGGTCAATTCATCCATCAAATACACGGGTTGATTGCGATCTGCCTGCAAATCCTCAACCGCGCGCTGGCGCGAACGCAGGGCATCGATTTCCTGTCGCAGGTTCGCAATCTCGCGAATCTGAAGATCGAGTTTGCGGTTCTCGGCAGCGATGAAGTTGTTGCGTTCCTGCTGGCCGCCGATCAGCCCCTGATAAACCGACCATACGACAAACACCAGTCCGGCACCTGCGATGAGGCTGAGCAAGGTCAGAAAATAGAACGCATTCTTTTGCCGTTCGCGCCGCGCCTCTCGATGCGGCAGCAGATTGACGCGGATCCTCATTCGTCAAACCTCCGCATCGCCAATCCACATGGCGTCAATAGCGCCGGTGCATCAAGTCGCAACTGCTTCTCGCGGATGTTGGCGGAGATCTCCATTCCCTTGAAGGGGGAGATCACCGATGTCGGCACCTGCGCACGCTCCATCAGCGCATCGGCCAGGCCGGCCAGGACCGCGGAGCCTCCGGCGAGCATGATCTGATCGATGCGCGTGTAAGGTGTCGAAGTGAAAAAGAACTGCAACGCGCGCGTGATCTCTGTGACTGCGGTGTCGACGAATGGCTTCAGGACATCGGTTTCAAAGTTCGCCGGCAGGTCGCCGCTGCGCTTCTTCTGCTCGGCTTCGTCGGCCGGGATGCCATAGGTTCGCGCAATATCGCCGGTAAGCTGCTGGCCTCCGAAAGGCTGCTCGCGTTCGTAAATAGCCTCGCCGTCGTGCATTACGGTAACGCTGGTCGAGCCCGCGCCCATATAGAACACCGCGATCACCAGCCCTTCGCCATTGTTGGGCAACTGGCTGATCAGGCGCTGCAACGCGCTGCGCATCGCATAGGACTCGACATCAACCACGATCGGCTTTAGACCTGCGGCTTGTGCCACTGCCATGCGGTCCTCGACTTTTTCCTTGCGGGACGCGGCGATGAGAACCTCGACGTCGTCCGGCGCATTCGGGATCGGTCCCAGCACCTGAAAATCGAGGCTGACTTCGTCGAGGGCGAACGGGATGTACTGATTGGCTTCACTTTCGACCTGCACTTCGAGTTCCTGCTCGCGCAGGTTGGCCGGCAGTGCAATGCGCTTGGTGATCACAGCCGACGCCGGAAGCGCCATTGCGACATTCTTGATGCGCGTGCCAGTCCGGCGCCAAGCGCGCTTCACCGCTTCGGAAACGATGTCGATCTTGTCGATGTTTCCGTCGACAACGGCACCGCGTGGCAGCGGCTCAATGGCATAGCGCTCAAGCCGCAGCGTCCCGACGCTCGGTTCGGACAGCTCGACGATCTTCACGCTCGACGATCCGATATCCAGACCGATCAAAGGCGGGCTTTTGGGCGACAAGAACGGTAACTCGAAGGCCAAGGTGGCACTCCCGAAAACGCAATGCACCCCGAACGATGCTCCGGACCTCCGGAGAGAAAACCGCGGCTCACACCACTTCCGCCGACGCGTTCATGTTATCTGCGTCGCCCGACGATTTTCCTTATCTTTCGAGTGTTTACCGCTGTTTTGTTGGATGCTACTTCAAATCCTATCAATAGAACGAAAGCAACGACAAGCCCTACAAATGGACGATAGTCGGCAGTGCCGCTTTGACGCTCGCACGAACTGCTGAGCTATGTGCCCCTCTCGCATTCGAATTGCTGGACCCGGGAAGCTACTCCACCGGCAACTATAATTCTCCACGATCCGCTACTCTCATTGTGACCGCCGTCTTGCCGCAGAGCCAAGCGCTCGCTGATCTTCGGCGGTCAGTACCTCCACGTGCCCGCTGAATCTCAAGGTGAAGTCTCGCGCACGCAACAAATCGGCGTCCTGCTGAGGTCTCCCTGGGCACGCCTGGGCCTCGCCATTGCCGGTCTGGCGGCCGGCGGTCTGCTGGCGGTGTCTCTGTTGTTGTCGTTCGTCTTCGCGGTTGCGTACTCCAGCCTCCCCAGCATTGAGGCGTTGACCGACTACCGACCAAAGATTCCGCTTCGGGTCTGGACGTCGGACGGCGTGCTGATCGGTGAATTCGGTGAAGAGCGACGCGACTTCGTTGCGATCAAGGACGTCCCGCCGCGAATCAAGCAGGCGATCCTTGCTGCCGAGGACGACAGCTTCTACCGCCACCATGGCGTCGATTACCTCGGCCTGCTCCGCGCGGCGCTGTCCAACTTCGCGTCCGGACGACGCGGTCAGGGCGGTAGCACGATCACGATGCAGGTGGCCCGCAACTTCTACTTGAGTTCGGAACGCAGCTACCTGCGCAAGGTGTACGAGATCGCGCTGGCCTACAAGATCGAATCGCAACTGACCAAGGACCGCATTCTGGAGGTGTACATCAATCAGATCTTTCTCGGTCAGCGCGCATACGGTTTCGCCGCGGCGGGACAGATCTACTTCGGGAAGAAACTGCCCGAACTGTCGTTCGGTGAAGCGGCGCTTCTTGCGGGGTTGCCGGCGGCGCCGAGCGCTTACAACCCTTGGACCAACCCACGCCGCGCCAAAGCGCGGCAACAATACGTGCTGTCGCGCATGTTGACGCTCGGCTTCATCGACAAAGCTGCGCATGACGCTGCCGTCGGGGAGCCCTTCAGGCCGCGCATTGCGATGGCGATGTTTTCACCGGAGTCAGCGCGCCCGCGGCTTCCGGCGGAATTTGCCGCCGAAATGGCGCGCCAGATCTTGTTCGAGGTCTACCAGGAAGAGGCTTACAGCCGCGGCTTGAACGTCTATACGACCCTGGTCAGCACTGAACAGCAAACTGCATACAACGCGCTGCGCGCCCAGGTACGCGAGTACGACCGACGCTATGGCTACCGCGGCCCGGAGGCATTCATCGAGCTTGAAGGCGATGCACGCGCGCGCGAGCAGCAGGTGGAGGACGCACTGCTGGAAGCCATCGACAGCCCGGACCTGTTCCCCGCCGTCGTGCTCGAAGCGACACCCAAGCTGGTTCGCGTCGTCGTGCAGGGAGGTGAGCAAGTCGAGATCAAGGGAGACGGCTTGCGCTTTGCCTCCCGTTCGCTTGACCCCAAGGCGCAACCGGGACGGCGCATCGTTCCCGGCGCGGTAGTTCGCCTGTCACGATCCACGAAATCGGATTGGGAGATCGCTCAACTGCCGCAGGTCGAAGCCGCATTCGTTTCGGCGTCTGCCGAGGATGGCGCAGTGCGCGCGCTGGTGGGGGGCTTCGATTTCAACCTGAACAAGTTCAATCACGTCACCCAAGCCTGGCGACAGCCCGGTTCGAGTTTCAAGCCCTTCGTCTATTCGGCGGCGTTGGAGAAGGGTCTCATGCCGAGCACATTGATTAATGACGCGCCCATTGTCATTGACCCAAAGCTGACGGGCGGCCAATTGTGGGAGCCAAAGAATTACGACAGCAAATATGAAGGCCCGATGCGGTTGCGCCAGGGCTTGGCCAAGTCGAAGAACCTGGTGACGATTCGCGTGCTGCAGGCAATTGGACCTCGCTATGCGCAGGACTACATCACGCGTTTCGGCTTTGAAGCTGACAAGCATCCGGCGTTCCTCACGATGGGCCTGGGTGCGGGTTCTGTCACGCCGTGGCAGATGCTTGCTGGCTATACGGTCTTTGCGACGGGTGGCTATCGGATCAATCCGTATCTGATCAGCAAGGTCACCGATGCGAACGGCGCCGTGCTGATGGAAGCGCAGCCGATCAAGGCGGGCGAATCTGCGCCACGCGTCATTGACTCGCGCAACGCATTCATGATGGACAGCTTGCTGCGCGACGTCACGCGGTACGGCACCGCGGCGCGCGCTGCCTCGTTGAAACGCGGCGACGTCGCCGGCAAGACCGGTACCACCAACGATTCGCACGATGCCTGGTTCGCCGGTTACGGCGGCGGCATCGTCGCCGTAAGCTGGATCGGCTTCGATCAACCGCGTCCGCTCGGTGATCGTGAGACCGGCGGCGGACTGGCGCTGCCGATCTGGATCAACTACATGAATGCCGCGCTGAAGGGCCGGCCTGAAATCGATCGCGCGGCACCGGACGGCATCATCAGCGTCGGTGGCGAGATCTACTTCACCGAGTTCCAGCCCGGACAAGGGGTGGCCAGCGTGGGTCTCGACGACGCGCTGGCGCCGGAAGAAAAACGAAAGGCCGACGCGGTGCGGGATCAGATCTTCTGACGTTTCCTTATCGACTGGCGCGCAGCACGACCGGCTGCCCGCCCTGGGCGGAAACCAATCGCGAGAGCGCCGCGAAGAGTTCCGCCCCATCGCGGGTATCGCACCAACGCTCAGCGACGCGCTCGAAATGAAAGCCGCCGCTTTTTGCCGCGACCCAGATCTGCTGCATCGGGGTCTGGCTGTTGATCACGATCTTTGAGCCGTCCACGAGCTCGAGCGTCAGCACATTTCCCACGCGCATCGACTCGACATCCGCGCTGGACGACTCGACAGCGCGTTCGATTGCGTCAAGCGTACGCTCTGCCAGCGTCAAGAACTCGCTCTCGTTCATCGTGAAGCGCTCATGTTAGATTGCCCAAATGAAATGGGCAGTCGCGATTCTAGTGTTGGCGGTCGGCGCCGCTGGCGGTTGCGGTCTGAAGGGTCCCTTGTACCTGCCCGGTCAGCCGCCCAGGAACGCGCCTTGGCCGCCGCCGGCGCAGCCTTCGCCCGCGCCCGAGAGTTTCCCACGTCCAGCCGACGTGCCGGGCTCTGACGAAAACAAGAAATGATTGCCGCAAGCAGGAGCCTCGCGTTCGAGTTTCGGGCCGGCGCGCTGTACTGCGAAGGCGTTTCGCTTGAATCAATCGGCCAGCGCTTCGGTACGCCAACGTATGTCTACTCAAAGCAGGCCATCCTGCACGCCTATGACGCCTATGCCAAATCGCTGGCCGCGCGCACTTCGTTGATCTGCTATGCGATGAAGGCGAACTCGAACCTCGCCGTGCTGAACCTGCTGGCTCGCGCGGGCAGCGGATTCGACATCGTGTCGGGCGGCGAACTGGCCCGCGTCATCGCGGCCGGAGGCGTCCCGCAAAAGACGGTGTTCTCGGGCGTCGGCAAGAGTGAAGTGGAAATTGAGCAGGCCTTGCGCGCCAATATCCTCTGCTTCAACCTCGAATCCGTGCCGGAACTTGAGATGATTCAGCGGGTGGCAGCGCGGCTCGATACATGCGCCCGGATCTCGGTTCGAGTCAATCCCGATGTCGATCCGAAGACACACCCGTACATTGCTACCGGACTGAAAGGCAACAAGTTTGGCGTCGCCTATGCGGACACGCTGCCGCTGTATCGACGCGCGGCACAGATGGCACACATCGAGGTGATCGGCATCGACTGCCACATCGGCTCACAGATCACGGCCGTCACTCCCTACGTCGACGCCGCCGATCGCATCCTTGATCTCGTCGATGCGCTCGAACGCGAAGGTATGCGGCTCAGCCACATCGATTTCGGTGGCGGGCTTGGCATTCGCTATCGCGATGAAACCCCTCCCAGCGCAGGGGCGCTGATTGCGTCAGTACTGGCCCGAATTGACGCACGCGGACACGGCGCGAAGACCATCATGTTCGAACCAGGGCGCTCGATCGTCGGCGACGCGGGCGTTCTGCTCACACGGGCAAACATTGTCAAGCACGGCGCGGAGAGGAATTTCGCCGTCGTCGATGCCGCGATGAACGATCTTCTGCGCCCGGCGCTGTATGGTGCATGGATGGACGTTCACCCCGTGCGTCCGCGCACGCAAACTCCGATCGTCGTCGATGTCGTCGGACCGATCTGCGAATCCGGCGATTGGCTTGCGCGCGATCGTGACCTCGCGGTCGAAGCCGGTGATTTGCTCGCCGTGATGAGCGCCGGTGCTTATGCAATGGCGATGGCCAGCAACTACAACTCGCGCCCGCGCGCGGCCGAAGTCGTGGTTGACGGCGATGACGTCTACTGCGTGCGTCAGCGCGAGACCATCGACGAGCTGTTCGCGCGCGAATCGACGCTGCCTTGACGCTCGCGCCACCAACGCAGCGCGCGTAAGCCGAGCAGGAATGCGATGACGACTGCATAGACCAAGGGCTCGCCAAGGTTGTTCTTTGCCGCCCTTTGCCACCAAAAGTGCAGGACCGCCAGCGGCGCAATCGCGTAAACGGCCCGGTGCAAGCGTTGCCAGCTGCGGCCGCCCAGGCGCCTGACCATCGCATTGGTCGATGTCGCCGCCAGTGGAATCAGCAGCAGGTAGGCAGCGAAACCGATGGTGATGTACGGGCGCTTGAAAATGTCCTTGAGAATCGCGTCGATCGCGAACCACTGATCCAGGCCGACGTACGACGTGAGATGCAGCGACGCATAGAAGAAGCAGAACAGACCGAACATGCGGCGTAGCCTCGCGAGCCAGGCCCAATCTGTCAGCCAGCGCAGTGGTGACAGCGTCAGCGTCACGCATAACCACACCAGGGCCCAGGTTCCCAGCGAGCGAGTCACAAACTCGACCGGGTTGGCGCCGAGTTCCCCGACCAATCCGCGGTAAACCAGCCGCGCCAGCGGCAACAAGGCAAGCACAAACAGCAACGCACGGAGTCGCACAAATGTCAGCGGGGCCAGCACAGGCGGAACGCGTGACAGCAACGGAACCGCAAGCGTGGTCGCCGGACTTCGTCTGTTCATGCTAGAAGAGCTTACTCAGGTCCATGCCGGCATACAGTGATGCGACCTGGTCGGCATAGCCGTTGAACATCAGCGTCGGGCGTCGCCTGACAAACAGTCCATCTTCGCCGAGGCGGCGTTCGGTGGCCTGGCTCCAACGCGGATGATCAACCGACGGATTCACATTCGAGTAGAAGCCGTACTCACTCGGCGCAGACCTCTGCCAGCTATTGAGCGGCTGCTGCTCGACGAAGCGGATCCGCACCAGCGATTTCGCGCTCTTGAAGCCGTACTTCCACGGCACCACGATTCGCACCGGTGCGCCGTTCTGGCTCGGCAGCACTGCGCCATACATGCCAAACGTCAGCAACGTCAATGGATGCATCGCTTCGTCCATCCGCAGGCCCTCGACATACGGCCAGTCGAGCACGTGTGTCGCCAGTCCGGGCATCTGCTTCGGATCCGCGAGCGTGGTGAACTCGAGGTACTTCGCATTCCCGGTCGGCTCCATGCGTCGGATCAGTTCCCCGAGCGGGAAACCAACCCACGGCACAACCGCAGACCAGGCTTCGACACAGCGCAGGCGATAGATGCGGTCCTCGAGCGGCGCAAGCTTGAGCAATTCATCGATGTCGAACGCGCGTGGTTTCCTGACCTCCCCGTCGATCTGCACCATCCACGGCCGCGTCCGCAGGCGTGAGGGCGCGTTGCGAGCGGGATCTTCCTTCTCAGCGCCGAATTCGTAGAAGTTGCAGTAGCTCGTTACGAAATCGAATGACGTTGGCCGTTCCATGGTCGAGAATGGGCCGGGTTTCGCATCGAGCTTGCGGGGTTGCGCCGACTGCGCGCGCAAACGCGAGACGGCCCCGATCAACCCAAGCGCTGCCGCCGATTGCACCAGCGCACGCCGCTTCTTCCAGACAACCTGCGGCGTGATTTCGGAAGGCGCCCCATCGCGGGTACGGCGAATCAACATTTGCGGCTCCAAATCCGGTCCGCCTCCGTCGCGGGGCGGCGCACAACATTACATGCTGATGTCAGACCCGTCGGTTGACGATCGGGTTCCAAAGGGTTCCGGGGTGTGCTGCGCACTACACTGATGCAACTCAAGACCTTGAGTCGCAGCGAGCCCGGCGGTGCCCGGGTAGCGGAGATCGCCATGCATATCGAACATGAAGTCAAGCTTGACTATAAGGACGTGCTGATCCGGCCGAAGCGGTCGACGCTGACCTCGCGCTCAGATGTGGACATCTCGCGTGAGTATCTGTTTCGCCACGCCAAGGTGAACTACCACGGCATTCCAATCATCGCCGCCAACATGGACTCGACGGGCACGTTCGAGATGGCGCGCGCGCTCGACGCCTTTGGACTGTCAACCGCCTTGCACAAGCACTACGACGATGCACAGTACGTCGAGTTCTTCCATGGACTTCAACGCAAATCGGCCGCCTACTATTCCATCGGCATTACGCGCTCGGACGAGGAAAAATTCAGGCGCGTGATGAACGCGAGCGTGGGCGATACGCCCGCCGTGCAGTACGTATGCATCGACGTTGCCAACGGCTATCACGAGAACTTCGTCACCTTCGTCGCACGGATCCGGTCCGCCTATCCGCAGTTGGTCATCATGGCCGGCAACGTCGTGACCGGAGAAATGACCGAGGAGTTGATCCTGTCCGGTGCCGACATCGTCAAGGTCGGCATCGGCCCCGGGTCGGTGTGCACAACGCGCAAGATGACGGGTGTCGGTTATCCGCAGCTGTCGGCGGTGATCGAATGCGCTGACGCTGCGCACGGACTGGGCGGGCTCATTTGCGCCGATGGGGGCTGCGCCACGCCAGGGGACGTCGCCAAGGCGTTCGGTGGGGGCGCGGATTTCGTGATGCTGGGCGGGATGTTCGCAGGGCACGACGAATGTGGCGGCGAACTGATCGAGCGCGACGGTCGCAGGATGCAGCGGTTCTACGGCATGGCCAGCCGCGCGGCGATGGAGAAACACGCCGGCGGCGTGGCCGAGTATCGCGCCGCGGAGGGCAAGGAAGTCCTGATTCAGTATCGCGGCCCCGTCGCCAACACCGTGCAGGAAATCCTGGGCGGGGTACGCTCGGCCTGCACCTACGTCGGCGCCCGCCGACTGAAGGAACTATCCAAGCGGACAACGTTCGTTCGGGTCACACAGCAGGTCAACGAGATATTCAGCAACAACTGAATTGAAATGGGGGCGCAGCGCGCCCCCGAATTTTCATTCGCCGTTCATCAGCGCAAGCCGTCGATGTAGTCGGCGACCGCCTTTATCTCGGCATCAGACATGCGCGCAGCGATCTGGGCCATCGGCGCATTGTTGCGTCGGACCCCGTCTCGAAAAGCCTTGAGCTGACCTTCCGTGTACTCGGCGTGCTGCCCGCCGATTCGCGGATACTGGATCGGGATGCCGGCACCAGTCGGACTATGACAACCGGCACATGCGGGAATCGCCTTCTCTGTGATGCCGGTGCGATAGATGCGCTGACCCGTCTGAAGGGTCTCCTTGTTGCGCGCCGCGCCCGGCTTTGCCTTTTGGGCCGCGAAGTACGCGGACACGTTGCGCTTGTCTTGATCTGAAAGCTGACTTGCGAAGCCCGCCATGATGCTGCTGACGCGCGCCGCCTTGTCGTCCGCCGGCTTGGTGAAGTCCACCAGTTGTCGATAGAGATACGCGGCATGCTGGCCGGCGAGCTTCGGATTCGCGCTGATGGTCGAGTTACCGTCCGCCGCGTGGCACGCGGAACACACGGCGCTGGCAATCTGCTGCCCCTTGCTGGGATCCGCCTTGGCGCCTGCACCCTTGTCCTGTGCGATCACGGTCGTTGTGACCAGCACGCCAGTGGCCAGCGCAATGCCGACGATCAGGCTGCGGCCAGTTCTTGAATTCATCGAGAAGCTCTCGTCGAAAATGGAATCTTGTTGTGAACCCGAGCGCGAGCTGACCGTCGGGCGTGCCGCGCGAAAACCGTCCAGCGCGACGGCCGCGTATTCTACCGAAGTGCCCGCCTCCACTCGATCGACCCGAACGACCCGGCCGAAGAGCCAGGCCCCTGAATCAGGTCCGGTATTCGAGACGGCACAATTTGCCTTGTCCGTCGCGGAGCTGGGCGAAATCAATGCGGCGCATCTCGCGTTGCTGCCCGAAATCGCCTTTGTGGGCCGGTCCAATTCCGGCAAGTCCAGCGTCATCAACGTACTGACCAATCAGCGCCGGCTTGCATTTGCGAGCAAGACACCTGGGCGCACGCAGCTGCTGAACTTCTTCAGGCTGAGCCAGCGGGGGCCCGATGGCGCGCTCGAACCTTGCGCATATCTGGTCGATCTACCGGGCTATGGCTTCGCCCGCGTGGATGATGCGACCCGCCAACGCTGGGATCAGCTGGTCGGCGGGTACCTGCAGACACGACGCATGCTCGCGGGCGTGGTGCTGGTCATCGACGCACGGCGCGCGCTGATGGCGGCCGATGATGAGCTATTGGCATGGATGGAGGGCCGTACAGACCCGGCGGCGCTTCACCTTCACCTGCTGCTGAACAAGTCCGATCAGTTGAACTCTCGCGAACGCCACCACGTGCAGGCCGCCGCCGAAGCGCGCGCTGAAGAACTTGCAATGCCGACATCCGTTCAGCTTTTTTCGGCTCTGAAACGCACAGGCATCGAGGAGCTGCGCTCGGTGCTGGCACACGTCCTGATGGACGGACCGCGCGTATGATCGGCCCGCCCAAAATCCGCGTCGGCAACTCAGGGCGCAAGTCTTCTCTTCGAAGTCGCCCGCGCAACTGTAATCGGGGGAACGACGGCTCATCGACGACACCAAGCTGTCCAACATGACGAAAAACACGATCCTGGACTTTCCCGAATGAAGATCCTCGGCCAGTTCCCCGCGGTGCGCATGCGCCGCATGCGGCACGACGATTTCTCGCGTCGATTGATGCGCGAACATCAGCTCACCGTTGATGATCTGATCTATCCGGTGTTCATCCTGGACGGCCACGGCCGACGCGAGTCGGTCGACTCCATGCCCGGTGTCGATCGCCTGTCGATCGACCAGTTGCTGCCGGTCGCCGAAGAAGCACTGCGCCTGGGTATTCCAGTGATGGCGCTGTTTCCGGTCATTGAAGGTGAACTGAAGACAGCCGACGGCCGCGAAGCGACCAACCCGGACGGCTTGGTTCCGCGCGCGGTGCGAGAACTGAAGCAACGCTTCCCGGAACTGGGACTGCTGACCGATGTGGCACTCGACCCCTTCACGACCCATGGCCAGGATGGGTTGATCGACGCAGACGGCTACGTGCTGAACGACGAAACGGTTGCAGTCTTGAAGCAGCAGGCGCTGACACAGGCGCAGGCCGGGGTCGATATCGTGGCGCCGAGCGACATGATGGACGGGCGTATTGGCGCCATTCGCATCGCGCTCGAACAAGCAGGTCACATCCACACGCGGATCATGGCGTACGCGGCCAAATACGCGAGTGCGTTCTATGGTCCGTTCCGCGATGCAGTCGGCTCGAAGGCAAACCTCGGCAAGTCCAACAAGGCCGTCTATCAGATGGACCCGGCCAACAGCGACGAAGCGTTATGGGAGGTCGGTCTCGACCTGGCCGAAGGAGCCGATATGGTGATGGTCAAGCCCGGCATGCCCTACCTGGACATCGTGCGTCGGGTCAAGGACGAGTTCAAGGCGCCGACCTACGTCTACCAGGTCAGCGGCGAGTACGCGATGTTGATGGCGGCCGCGCGCAACGGCTGGCTCGACGAGAAGAAAGTCATCTTCGAATCGCTGCTGGCGTTCAAACGCGCCGGCGCCGATGGGGTGTTGACCTACTTCGCCCTGACGGTTGCGCGCTGGCTGAAGGACAGCCGCTGACCGCGCCGTGGAGCCCATACACGTCCAGGCGGATCAGGCGCTGCGGCTCGATGCGGTGCCGACGGTGCCGTGTGCCAGCGGCTTCTTCTGGATCGACCTGACCCACGACGAATTCAGCGCAGATCCGGAGCGACTGCGGGACACTGCCCTTCAATTGACCGGCACGCGCATTTTCGACCTGCACCTGCAGGACGCCGCCAACCTGCAGCATCCTTCGTTCTTCGACTCGACATCGGACTACGACATGCTGATCTTCCGCAAGCTCACCGCGACCGGTGATCGTTCGGTCTTGCCGCTCACCGATCTGGACGAGTATCCGCAGCTGGCGCGCCGCGGCCAGCGGCTGCAGGAGATCGTCACGAGACCAGTGACGTTCTTTCTCTTCGAGCGGCTGCTGATCACCGTGCGCAATGCGCAGTCACGCACGATCGACCAGGTTCGAACGCGCCTGCTCGAGTTCAAGTCGCGCCCCAGTCTGAAAGCGTCGCTGGCCAGCAACGAGGCGCCGATGACACGCCTGCCGCAGCGGCCCGAAGAGTTGTTGCTGCGGCTGCTCAACGGCATGGTCGATCGCTATCTCGACCTGCGCCAGCCGCTCACCGACCGGCTCGATCGCTGGCAACGCGAACTGCTCGACCCGCGGCGGCCGTTTTCCGACTGGAGCGCGCTGCTTGATGCGCGCATCGAGATCCGCCGCCTCGAAAACCTGTGTGAGGAGCAGCACGATGCGCTGCAGGAGATGCGCGACAGCTATCTCGAGGCCACGCCGGAAGCACAACAAAGCGACGGCTACCTGGTACGCGTCGCCGACGTGATCGAGCACGTGCACCGCGTGCTGAACCATGCCCACCGCCTCGAAGGGTCGATCGAGACAGCGGTGCAGCTTCACTTTTCCGCCACTGCACATCGAACCAACCAGGTCGTGCGCACACTGACAGTGATCACCGCCGTATTTGCACCGTTGACGCTGATCACCGGCATCTTCGGCATGAATTTCGAACACATGCCGCTGCTGAAGGAGCATGACGGCTTCTGGGTAACCATGTTCGGTATGGCGGCACTGGCACTGATCCTGCTCACGTACTTTGCCGTCAACCGGGTGCTGAGTGACGAGCCGCTGCGCGTGCGGAGTTGGTGGCGGCGGCTGTCACGGCGTGACACCCGCCGCCAAAGCGACTCGATTTCGGCGCCATGAACACGGCAGCGCGACCACCGCGGCGCACGCTGCTGGCGAGCCTCGCCGCAATCCTGGCGTTTGGCGGGCGCGTACAGGCGCAGGCCGTCCTCCAGCCATGGCCTGGTTCGCCGGTCGCGCCGCCGCTTGAACTGCGCACACTCGACGGCCAGCCCTTCAAGCTTGCCGATCTGCGCGGCAAGGTGGTGCTGATCAACTTCTGGGCCACGTGGTGCGAGCCGTGCATCGAAGAGATGCCGTCGCTGCAGCGACTGCGAAACCAGCTCGACGCTGCCCCGTTCGAAGTGATCGCCGTCAACTACCAGGAAGGCGAGCCACGCATCCGCGCCTTTCTGGAAAAGGTGCCGATTGGCTTTCCAATCGTTCGCGACACGGATGGCGCCGTTGCGAGCGCATGGAAGGCGCGCATATTCCCTACTACGTTTGTGGTCGATTCCGATCAGCGAATCCGCTACACACTGGTCGGCAGTCTCGACTGGGGCGCGCCGGAGATCGAACACCGCATACGCGCGCTACTACCGCCGTATCGTCGCCGCGTATATTTTTGAGCGTCGATCGCCGATCCATCGGATTGCTTGTCCGATAGGGTCAGCTCTCGCAATTCCAAGAAGGAGTCTTCATGACATTGCTCAAACGCATGACCTCACGTTCGAGTCGCTCGCTCGCTCGCATGAGCCAGGCGGCGTGCGTTGCCGCACCACCACCGCGACTCGACACCACGCCCCGCTGAGTATCTGCATTCAAGGAGACCACATGCATCGCCGCACGTTGCTCAAGGCCTTTCCGGCAGCCGGCTTAGCCGCCTCACTTCCGTATCTCGCCCGTGCCCAGTCGGCCACGCCTGCGCTACCAACCGGCTGGCGCACCTTCGAAGTCACATCCCGCATTGAAGTCGCAAAGCCCGCAGGCCAGGCGCGCGTATGGATGCCACTGCCGCTGGCACTGGACACCGACTATTTCCGCACGCTGGCCAATCGCTGGAGCGGCAACGCCGAGCAGGTTGAGATGGTGATCGACCCGACCTACCGAGCGGCGATGGCTTCGGCCCAATTCAAACCCGGAGAATCTGCACCGGTGCTGGAAGTTGTCAGCCGCTTTGCGGTGCGTGAACGCAATGTCGAATTGAGATCCGGCGCCGGAATGCAGGCCACACGCGAGGAACTCGCGCTGGCGCTGAAGGCGACCGAGTTGATTCCGACTGACGGCATCGTCAGGAAAACTGCGGAGGAGGCTACCAAGGGCGCGCGCACAGACGTGGCAAAGGCGCGCGCGATCTACGACTGGGTGGTCGAGAACACCTTCCGTGATCCGAAAACGCGCGGCTGCGGCGTGGGCGATATCAAGGCGATGCTGGAGAACGGCGTGATGGGTGGCAAGTGCGCCGATCTGAATGCGCTGTTTGTCGGCCTGTGCCGCGCCGCCGGCGTTCCGGCACGCGACGTGTACGGCGTGCGCGTGGTCGAATCGCCGCGCGGCTACAAAAGCATGGGGCGGCTGGGCGATATCACCAAGGCACAACATTGCCGCGCTGAGTTCTACGCGCAAGAAATCGGCTGGGTGCCGGTCGATCCGGGCGACGTGCGCAAGGTAGTGCTGGAAGAGAAACCCAACCTGACGCTGAACGACGACGTGGTCAAGGTGATGCGCTCGTTCCTGTTCGGCAATTGGGAGGGCAACTGGCTGGCGTACAACTACGCGCACGATGTCAGGCTTCCAGG
Source organism: Burkholderiaceae bacterium (assembly GCA_036824465.1). Lineage (GTDB taxonomy): Bacteria > Pseudomonadota > Gammaproteobacteria > Burkholderiales > Burkholderiaceae_F > JAKOQB01. The sequence goes on along the minus strand of DAITAC010000041.1, from coordinate 18,096 downwards.
CGCGAAGGGCGCGCCGGTCCCTTTTCTGATGTATCCACAAGGCGAAACGGCGGAAGGTCGCCTCGACGCACTCGACCCCGACAACTTCAAGTACAAGCTGACCTCGCGCGAAGTGACGGCATAGCGCGCGCGGAATGATGGCCACCCGGCGCGCATCGTCGGCGCGGGGCGGTTCTTGCTTTTGGGTCAGCGATCGCGGCGCACGCTGCGTAGCGCTCGCCCCTCCTTCTTGGTCGGCCGTCCCTTGATCGTTGCTGCGGGTTCGGCCCCGTAGCGGCGGCGCTCGGCCTGGCGTTCACGCCGCTCGATGCTGGCGGGAGTCTCTTCATACAGCCGCCGCGCGAGCGGCGCTGGGCTGCGCACTTCCGACAGCGAGCGCACGACAATCTCGATCCGCACGGAGCCAAGCAGGATTTCGATGCGCTCGCCCGGCCGGACCTCGCGCGCGGGCTTGACGCGTTCACCCTCAACGCGCACGCGCCCGAGATCGATTTCCCGTGTGGCAAGCGAACGCGTCTTGAAGAAGCGTGCCGCCCACAGCCACTTGTCGATGCGGACGCGATCGTCACTCATCAAGCGCAGGACTACGCCACCATGGGCGGCTGTGTCTCGTCGTCGACCCAGCGCAGATAGGGCGCAAACCCGGCCACCACGGGTGCGGCGATGATCTCCGGCGTCGTGTAAGGGTGCAGCTGGCGAATCGTTTCCTCAACCGCCGGATAACGCTCGCGGGTGCACTTGATCAACAGCGGAATCTCGGTTGCCTCTTCGATCTCGCCCTGCCAGCGGAAGATCGATGCCACCGGCGCCAACATGTTGACACAGGCCGCGTAGCGGTTCTCGACCAGGGCGCGCGCGATGCGAGCCGCGCTGGCCTCATCCGGGCAGTTGGTCAAGACGATGAGAACTTCTTTCATGTGAGCAGCCTCCGGCGCGTCAGCACCAGTGCGACGTAATAGCAGACGACGAGATATGAGCTCAGCAATGCAAACTCCCGGATGAAGTGCTCGGGGAAACGGCCAAGCGCGAGCGGGCGCATGATGTCCACCGCCGCGGTGAGGGGCAGCCACTGCGCAATCACGCGCAGCCAGTCAGGCACCTGTGACCGCGGGAAGAACACGCCGGACACGAACACCATCGGCGTCACCACGACCACGAAGTAGTTCGACAGCGCGTCGTAGCCCTTCGCCAGCGCGGTGACGATCAGTGCCATCGACGAAAATGTCAGCGCGGTGAAAAACGCCACTGGCAGCACAAGCAGCGACAGCGGTGCGCGCGTGATGTCGAGGCCCCAGATCACGAGCAGGATCGCCACGCCGGTAATGGTCGCCTTGGTGGCGGCCCAGGCGAGTTCACCGGCCAGGATGTCGTCGATCGAGGTCGGTGTGTTCAGAATGCCGGCCCAGGTCTTCTGCGTGTCCATGCGGCCGAACGCGCCCCACAGCGATTCGAACTTGGCCGAGTACATCACGCTCATGCAGATCGATCCGCTGGCGAGGAACTGCAGATAGCTCACGCCCTCGACCTGCGGCAGCAGGCTGCCCAGGCCGTAGCCAAACGCGACCAGCGTGATCAGTGGCTCGACGATGTTCGACAGGATCCGTTCGGTCATGTACTTGCGCCACACGAGAAAGTTACGGCGCCAGACTGGCAGGAAACGCGACGAAGGTCGTGGCGCCGCCCAGTGCGTACGCATCGCGCGCGGCGGCTCATCAAGCGAGGCGTTTCTCTGGCTGACCGTACTCACTGGATCGCTTTATCGCTGCGCGCCGTGGATCCGCGCTTTGGACAGCTCGGTGCGCTCATGCCTCGTCCCTCATCTCGCGCCCGGTAAGCTTCAGAAACAGGTCCTCGAGATTCGCGGGGCGATGCAGATAACGGAGCCCCGCGCGACTTTCGAGATCGCGCAGCAGGGGCGCTGCATCGGTTGCGTAGCAAAACGCGGTTTCGCCACTGATTTCCAGGCGGCCCGAGTGATGCGCGCCAATGCTGCGGGCCCAGTCGATGGCAGCATCGCCGTAGACCTCAACCACGTGCGGCTCAATGTGTTCAGGAATCAGATCGCGCGGGGCACCTTCGGCGATCTTGCGGCCGTGATCGATCACGGCGAGGCGTCCAGCGAGGCGTTCGGCTTCGTCCATGAAGTGCGTGATCAGCAGGATCGTCTTGCCGCGTGCGAGCAGTCGCTTCAGCCGTTCCCAGATCAAGTGGCGCGCCTGCGGATCCAGCCCGGTGGTTGGTTCGTCCATGAAGATGAAATCGGGATCGTTGACGAGCGCGCGTGCCAATGTCAGTCGTCGCTTCATGCCGCCCGACAACTCGCCAATCCGCGCATCCTTCTTGTGCGCCAGGCTCGCGAATTCGAGCAGCGCGGGAATGTGCGCATGGATCGCCTCGTCACGCAGTCCGAAGTAGCGTCCGTAGATGAGCAGATTCTCGGTGACGGTGAAATCGGGATCGAGGTTGTCCATCTGCGGCACCACACCGACGCGCACGCGCGCCTCGCGCGCGCGCGTCGGCACTGGCTCATCGAGCAGCCGGATCTCGCCCCCGTCTGGATTTGTCAGCCCGAGGCAGCAGCGCAGCGTGGTGGTCTTCCCGGCGCCGTTGGGGCCAAGCAGGCCATAACATTCGCCGCGCCGGATCTCGAACGACAGGCCATCGACGACGGCATTGCCACCGTAGAACTTGCGCAAGTCGCGCACGGTCAGCGCGGCCCCGTGTGCGACCGCGCCTTGTTCACATTGAGTCACAGCATTCATCGCCGGAAAATGACAAGGCCCGCACGAGACGGGCCTTGCAGCTTATCGCAGTCGAGTTGTATTGCTCTGTCAGCGCACGGCCTGCGACGAAGTTTCTTCCCGCGCGGGCTCCGACCGATCGTCGGGCTCCATCGATGCGATCGGCGGATCGTGTCTGCGGCCGCCGTTGTGCGCCTGAACTTCGGCTGCGGCGAAGTCAGCCTACGACGCAATGCACCTCAGGGTTGTGTCTCATCTGCCGCAGCAGCTTCGACCGGCTGTGGACGGTCCACCAATTCCATTAACGCCATCGGTGCATTGTCGCCCACCCGAAACCCGAACTTCAGGATCCGCGTGTAACCGCCGTTGCGCGCCTTGTAACGCGGACCGATTTCGTTGAAGAGTTTGACCACCACCTCTCGATCGCGCAGCCGATTGAACGCGAGGCGCTTATTGGCAAGCGTCGGCTCCTTGCCAAGTGTGATCAGCGGCTCAATCACGCGGCGCAGTTCTTTTGCCTTCGGCAGCGTGGTTTTGATCAACTCATGCTTGAGCAGCGAGTTCGACATATTGCGCAGCATCGCCAGGCGATGGCTGCTGGTGCGGTTCAGTTTCCGCAATCCATGACGGTGACGCATTCGTTCTTCCTTTCAGTCTTTGATGCCGACTCTTCGATCCCAAAGTGGGCGGGTCGGTTTGATTTCGGTGGCAGCCAATTTTGCCGACCGCCGGCCCTTTCGGGCCTTGACTCGGCGAAGCCGAACTGGCGGTCGCCCGGACTGGCCCCTAAAACCCTGTGCTTACTATTCGAGGCCGGCGGGGGGCCGGTTTCGGCTCCGGCCGCTGCACTGTACGTGCAGCTTAACTTCGCTTCGCGAAGTTGGCCTCGCCGAAGTTGGCCGCGCCGTCGGTCTCCTACTTCTCCAGTCCGGCCGGCGGCCAATTTTCCAGTTTCATGCCGAGCGTCAGACCGCGCGCCGCCAGGACTTCCTTGATCTCGTTCAGCGACTTGCGTCCGAGGTTCGGGGTCTTCAGGAGTTCGTTCTCGGTGCGCTGGATCAGATCGCCGATGTAGTAGATGTTCTCGGCCTTCAGGCAGTTCGCCGAACGCACCGTGAGTTCGAGATCATCGACCGGGCGCAGCAGGATCGGATCGACCTGCGGTGAAGTGCGCGACGCGCTGATCGGCTCGGCAACGCCTTCCAGGGCCGCAAACACGGACAGTTGCTCGACCAGGATGCGGGCCGACTGACGCACCGCTTCTTCCGGCGTGATCGAGCCATTGGTCTCGATCGTCATCACCAGCTTATCCAGATCAGTCCGCTGCTCCACGCGCGCGCTTTCGACCGTGTACGACACCCGCTTCACCGGCGAAAACGATGCGTCCATCACGATGCGACCGATCGTCTTGCTGTGATCGTCACGGAATGCACGCACATTACCCGGCACGTAGCCGCGGCCCTTTTCAACGCGGATCTGCATCTCGAGGCGGCCACCGCCGGTCAGGTGGGCGATCAGGTGATCGGGATTGATGATCTCGACGTCGTGCGGTAACTCAATGTCAGCAGCGGTGACAATGCCCTCGCCTTCCTTCTTCAGCGTAAGAGACACTTCATCTCGATTGTGGAGCTTGAAGACAACGCCCTTCAGGTTCAGCAAGATGTCGACCACGTCCTCGCGGACACCGTCGACGGTCGAGTATTCATGCACGACGCCCGCGATCTGTGCCTCGGTCGGCGCGTAGCCGACCATCGATGACAGCAGAATGCGCCGCAGCGCGTTGCCAAGAGTGTGGCCATAGCCGCGCTCGAAGGGCTCCATCGTGACGATGGCGGCGTTGGGTCCGATCGATTCAACTTCGATCGCGCGTGGCTTGAGCAAAGCAGTAGACGTCATTGACGATCCCTTTCAATACCCTCGGCTCGTTACGCCGATAAGGCTGGTGGATGGTCCTGCGAACCCGGTGATCCGTGATCAATGATCCGTTGTCGGTTGCATTGTTCGGATCACGGATCACGAACAACGGATCACGAAAGCGTTACCTCGAGTACAACTCGATGACGAGCGATTCGTTGATGTCCTGCGCCACGTCGCTGCGGTCCGGCAGGGCCTTGAACTTGCCCTCCATCTTCTTCGGATCGACCTCGACCCACGACGGGAAGCCCGACTGCTCTGCCAGCGACAGCGCCTCTGTGACCCGGCCTTGTTTCTTGGCCTTGTCACGCACGGCAATCACGTCGCCGGGCTTGATCCACATCGACGGCACGTTCACGACATCGCCGTTGACGGCGATCGCGCAGTGCGAAACCAGTTGGCGCGCCTCGGCACGCGTCGAGCCGAAACCCATCCGGTACACGACGTTATCCAGCCGCGACTCGAGCAGCGCAATCAGGTTTTCACCCGTGTTGCCCTTGCGCCGCTCCGCTTCGGCGAAGAAACGGCGGAACTGGCGCTCCAATACGCCATACATGCGTTTGACCTTCTGTTTCTCGCGCAATTGCACGCCGTAGTCCGACGTGCGCGCGCCCGAAGTGCGCCCGTGCTGGCCGGGCTTGGAGTCCGCCTTGCACTTGGTATCGAGCGCGCGGCGGGCGCTCTTGAGAAACAGATCGGTGCCCTCGCGGCGCGAAAGCTTGAGTTTTGCTCCGGTGTAGCGAGCCATGGTTTTTACCTATCCTGCAGAGTTCTGCATTAAGTCCGCACTGCGCTGGCAGCTACTGCGCGGACACCAGATTGTCGAGACCCATCGGGAACTGATCTCCTTGGAAGTAACTACACGCGCCGGCGCTTAGGCGCGCGGCAACCGTTGTGCGGAACCGGTGTGATGTCCTGGATCGACGTGATCCGAAAGCCACACGCATTCAGCGCGCGCACACTCGATTCACGGCCGGGACCCGGGCCCTTGATCCGCACTTCGAGATTCTTCACACCACATTCAAGCGCGGCACGGCCAGCGGCCTCGGCGGCGACCTGTGCCGCGAACGGCGTGGACTTGCGCGAGCCCTTGAAGCCTGCGCCTCCGCTCGATGCCCACGACAGCGCATTGCCCTGCCGGTCGGTGATCGTGATGATCGTGTTGTTGAACGATGCGTGAACGTGCGCGATGCCTTCGGCAACGTTTTTCTTGACCTTCTTGCGCACCCGCTGTGCGGCCACCTGTTGCGCGTTCGGATTTCTTGCCATGTTCGATGTCCTTGTGCGTTGGACGCGCAGCGCGTCAGGTCGCGGCTTTCTTCAGCGCCACGCCAGCCTTGCGTGGACCCTTGCGCGTGCGCGCGTTGGTACGTGTGCGCTGGCCGCGAACCGGCAGTCCCTTGCGATGGCGCACGCCGCGATAGCAGCCCAAATCGATCAGGCGCTTGATCGACAGCTGGATCTCGCGCCGCAGATCACCCTCGACGGCGACCTTGCCGAGCGCATCGCGGATCCTCTCCAGTTCGGCGTCGGTCAGCTCCTTCACCTTCTTCGTGAAAGGCACGTTGACTGCCTCGAGAATCGCGCGCGCACGAGCGCGGCCGATGCCGTAGATCGCGGTCAGGCCGATCTCGGCGTGCTGCTGCGGCGGAATGTTGATGCCTGCAATACGGGCCATCGTTGTCTTCTCCGTTAGCCTTGACGCTGCTTATGCCGCGGGTCCGAGCAGATCACGCGCACCACACCCTTGCGCTTGATCACCTTGCATTTGCGGCACATCTTCTTGACGCTTGCCATGACTTTCATGGTTCTCTCCTGATCCGCGCTCGTCTGTTATTTTGCGCGGAAAACAATTCTTGCTCGACTCAGGTCGTACGGCGTCAACTCCACCGTCACCTTGTCGCCCGGCAGGATGCGGATGTAGTGCATCCGCATCTTTCCGGAGATGTGGCCGAGCACCACATGCCCGTTTTCCAGCTTGACGCGAAACGTCGCGTTCGGGAGATTCTCGAGAATCTCTCCCTGCATCTGGATAACGTCGTCCTTCGCCATGCCGTCCTTTGGCCTGTTCCTATCGCGGCAGACCGGCGCCGAAGCCCTTGAAATTCGCTTTCTTCAACAGCGACTCGTACTGGTGCGTCATCAGGTAGGCCTGCACCTGCGCCATGAAGTCCATCGTCACCACCACCACAATGAGAAGTGAAGTGCCGCCGAAGTAGAACGGCACGCTGTACTGCCGGTTCAGGAACTCCGGCACCAGGCACACGATCGTGATGTAGATCGCGCCGATCAGCGTCAGCCGCATCAGGATCTTGTCGATGTAGCGGGCGGTCTGGTCACCCGGCCGAATCCCTGGCACAAACGCACCACTCTTCTTCAGGTTGTCTGCCGTCTCCTTGCTGTTGAACACGAGCGCCGTGTAGAAGAAGCAGAAGAAGATAATCAGGCTTGCGTACAGCAGGATGTACAGCGGCTGACCGGGGGACAGCGCGGCCGCGAGATCGCGGATCCAGCGCGTTGCGTCACCGGTTGTGAACCAGCTCGCCAGCGTGGCCGGGAACAGGATCAGCGACGAGGCGAAGATCGGTGGGATGACGCCTGACATATTCAGTTTCAGCGGCAGATGGGAACTCTGTCCGCCATAGATCTTATTGCCGACCTGGCGCTTCGCGTAGTTGACCAAGATCTTGCGCTGGCCGCGCTCGACGAACACCACGAACGCGGTGACAAGCACGATCAGCGCAATGATGAGGATCGCTGACAACGGGCCGATCGCGCCGGTGCGCACCAGCTCGAACAACCCGCCGATCGCATTCGGCAATCCGGCGACGATGCCGGCGAAGATCAGGATGGAAATTCCGTTACCCAGGCCCCGCTCTGTAATCTGCTCGCCGAGCCACATCAGGAACATGGTGCCGGTGACAAGAGAAATCACGCACACGAAGCGGAACATCAGACCCGGATCGAGCACCAGACCCTGCTGGGATTCGAGCGCGATTGAAATGCTCGCGGCTTGAAAAAGCGCGAGACCAAGTGTCCCGTAGCGCGTGTACTGCGTGATCTTGCGTCGCCCCGACTCGCCTTCCTTGCGCAACGCCTCGAGCGACGGCAGCACATAGGTCAGCATCTGCATAATGATCGACGCCGAGATGTACGGCATGATTCCGAGTGCGAACACCGAGAAGCGTGACAGCGCGCCACCCGAGAACATGTTGAAAAGGCCGAGGATGCCCCCCTGTTGCGAGTTGAACAGCTGCCGCAGCTGATCCGGGTCGATGCCCGGCACCGGGATGTGCGTGCCGATCCGATAGACGAGCAGCGCCATCAACAGGAAGATGAAGCGACGTTTCAGGTCGCCATACTTGCCTGTCTTGCCGAGGGTGCCCGGAACGTTGGCCACGCGAATCCTTCTGCCTGCTATTTCGCTGCCGGTTTGGCAGCCTTCTTCGGTGCCGCATCCGTCGCCGGCTTGGGCGCCTTCTTCGCTGGCGGCGCGGATTTCGGCTCGGCAGACTTATGTTCGACCGCAGCGATCGACGCTTCTCTGGCTTTGCGCCGGGCGGCGAGTCGCGCCTCCTTCTTGCCCGCGGCCTTCTTGACGACAGCCACGGCAACGTTGCCGCCTGCGGCCTCGATCGCCGCCTTGGCGCCCTTGGTAACGCCGATGCCGCGCACACTGACCTTGCGGCTGATCTCGCCGGACCTGATCACACGCGCATCGATCGCGAGGATCGAGATCACGCCCGCCTGCTTGAGCACCATCAGATCGATTTCCTCGGCGCCGAGCTTCTGCAACTCCGACAGACGGACAGCCTCGACGAAGCGACGCGACAGCGACGTGAAGCCGCGCTTCGGCAGTCGCCGATGCAGCGGCATCTGACCGCCCTCAAAGCCGACTTTATGAAAACCACCGGCGCGAGACTTCTGGCCCTTGTGGCCGCGGCCCGCGGTCTTGCCCCAGCCGGAGCCGATACCACGGCCGACGCGATGCGGCGCACTCTTGGCTCCCGCCGCAGGTTTCAGACTGTTCAGACGCATGGATCGAGCTCCAAGCCTTGAGTTACGCGCGTCACGAAGCGACGCGAACCATGTACGCGACCTTGTTGATCATTCCACGCACGGAAGGCGTGTCTTCCAACTCGCGCGTCTGGTGCATTCTTTTCAGGCCGAGGCCGAGCACCGTGGCCTGATGAGTCTTCTTGGCCGACACGGGACTCTTGACCAAAGTTACTTTGACCGTCTTCTTAGACATCTGATCCTCGCTCAGCCGAGCAGTTCCTCGACCGTCTTGCCGCGCTTGGCAGCGATTTCAGCCGGCGTGCGCAGCTGTTCCAATGCATTGAGCGTCGCGCGCACCATGTTGTACGGGTTGGTTGAACCGTGCGACTTGGCAACGATGTTCTTGATGCCCATCACATCGAAGATCGCACGCAATGGACCGCCGGCAATCACGCCGGCTCCTTGTTGAGCCGGCGCCAGCATCACGCGGGACGCGCCATGCCGACCTTCAACCGCGTGGTGCAGCGTGCCGTTCTTCAGCGGCATTTTCTTCAGTGCGCGGCGCGCCTTTTCCATCGCCTTCTGCACGGAGACCGGCACCTCGCGCGCCTTGCCCTTGCCCATGCCAATACGGCCGTCTCCATCGCCAACCACAGTGAGCGAGGCAAAGCCGAGGATGCGGCCACCTTTCACCACCTTAGTGACGCGGTTAACCGCGATCATCTTTTCGCGCAGGCCGTCGTCGCGCTCTTCGGACGCCACGCCCTTCATGCCCCTGGGTTGCACTTTCGCCATTGCTGCCCCTTAGATCTTCAAGCCGGCTTCGCGCGCGGCGTCGGCCAGCGCCTTGACGCGGCCATGAAAGCGAAAACCGGCGCGATCGAAAGCGACGGTGTCGATGCCGGCCGCCTTGGCTTTTTGGGCCAGGCGCGTGCCGACGAGTTTTGCCGCGGCGACGTTGCCACCCTTGCCCTTCGCACCAGTCAGTTGCGTGCGCACTTCAGGCTCGACTGTGGACGCCGTCACCAGAACCTTGCCGCCATCGGGAGACACGACGCTCGCGTAGATATGCAGATTCGACCGGTACACGGTCAGACGATGGGATCGCTGCAGCGCGATACGCACACGGGTGGCGCGCGCACGGCGCAGACGGGTTTGCTTTTTGTCGCTCATTGCTTGCCTCCGCCTTCGCGCTACTTCTTCTTGGTCTCTTTCAAGACCACGGTCTCATCGGAGTAACGCACACCCTTGCCCTTGTAGGGTTCAGGGGGCTTGTAGCCCCGCACCTCGGCCGCGACCTGGCCGACCCGCTGCTTGTCGGCGCCCTTGATCAGGATCTCGGTCTGGGTCGGCGTCTCGCACTTGATACCCGAAGGCATCTGATGCACGACCGGGTGCGAAAAGCCGAGCGACAGATTGAGCTTGTCGCCCTGCGCCTGCGCGCGATAGCCGACGCCGACGAGCGTCAGCTTCTTCTGGAAGCCGGTTGACACGCCCTGAACCATGCCTGCCACCAGTGATCGCAACGTGCCGCTCATCGCCTTGGCGTGGCGTGATTCGTCCGTCACCGCGAAAGACACCTTGCCGTCGGCCACTGCGACCTTCACCAGAGGAGAGGCGGGATGCTTCAGCGTGCCGAGCGGACCCTTGATCGTGATCTCGGTCGCCGAGACCTGGGCTTCGACGCCCTTGGCCAGGCTGACCGGAATTCGTGCAACTCGAGACATTTCGTCTTCTCCTGCCCCGGTTATGACACGTAGCAGAGAACTTCGCCACCCACGCCCGTGGCGCGTGCCTTGCGATCCGTCATCACACCCTGCGGCGTGGACACGATCGCCACGCCGAGCCCGTTCATCACCGTCGGAATCGCGCCGCGGCCCTTGTACACACGCAGACCAGGACGCGATACGCGCTCGATCTGCTCGATCACCGGGCGGCCCGCGTAATACTTCAGGCCGATGCGCAACTCGGGCTTGCCCTCATTGGCCGCGACCTGATACCCGTCGATATAACCTTCGTCCTTCAGGACCTGCGCAATCGCCACCTTCAGTTTCGAAGACGGCATCACGACTTCCGTTTTCTCGATACGCTGCCCGTTGCGGATGCGGGTCAGCATGTCGGCGATCGGATCACTCATGCTCATGTGCAATCTCCTCGCTTACCAGCTTGCCTTGACCAGGCCCGGAATATCGCCGCGCATTGCCGCCTCACGGATCTTGCCGCGCGCCAGGCCGAACTTGCGGAATGTCCCGCGCGGACGACCGGTCTGTGCGCAACGGTTACGCAACCGGGTCGGGTTCGAGTTGCGCGGCAGTGCCTGCAGTTTCGTTTGCGCGTCCATGCGCTCGTCCATCGAACGCGTCTGATCCGCGATCACGGCTTTCAGCTCCTTGCGTTTGGCGTCGTATTTCTTGACGAGCGCCTCACGCTTGGCCTGACGATTCTTCAATGCGAGTTTCGCCATTTCGTAGTCCCAGCCTTGGTCCGCGTTAGTTGCGGAACGGAAACCGGAAAGCGGTCAGAAGTGCTTTCGCCTCATCATCCGATTTCGCAGTGGTGGTGATGCTGATATTCATTCCCCTGAGCTTGTCGATCTTGTCGTACTCGATCTCGGGAAAAATGATCTGTTCCTTCAGCCCGATGTTGTAGTTGCCCCGGCCGTCGAACGCGCGCCCCGACACGCCGCGAAAGTCGCGCATACGCGGGAAAGCGATCGTGATCAGGCGGTCAAGGAACTCATACATGCGCTGACCGCGCAACGTCACCATGCAACCAATCGCCAATCCCTCCCGGATCTTGAAATTCGCGATCGCCTTGCGCGCCTTGGTCACAACCGGTTTCTGGCCAGCGATCTTGGTCAGATCGGCGACGGACATGTCGATGTTCTTCTTGTCGTTGACCGCCTCACCCACGCCCATGTTGAGCGTCACTTTGGTGATGCGCGGCACCTGCATCGACGAGGTATAGCCGAACTTCTTGATCAGCTCGGGAACGATCTTTTCGCGGTACTGAGTCTGCAAACGAGCCATCTTCGCGCCCCTTAGCTCTTGGCTCCGACGACGGTGCCGTTGCTCTTGAATACGCGCACCTTCTTGCCGTCGACCTCTTTGATCCCGACCCGATCGCCCTTCTTCGTGTTCGGGTTGAACAGCATGACATTCGAAATGTCGATCGGCATCGTCTTGTCGATAATGCCGCCCGTCACACCCTTCATCGGGTTCGGTCGCACATGCTTCTTCACCGTGTTGATGCCCTCGATGGTCACGTGACGTTCGTCGACGCGCATCAGAACGACGCCGCGCTTGCCCTTTTCACGCCCGGCGATGACGACCACTTCGTCGCCCTTGCGGATTCGATCCATCACATCACCCTTATAGAACTTCCGGCGCCAGCGACACGATCTTCATGAAGCGCTCGGTCCGCAGTTCGCGCGTGACCGGCCCGAAGATGCGCGTACCGATGGGCTCCAGCTTGGGGTTCAGCAGCACCGCCGCATTGCTGTCGAACTTGATCGCCGAACCGTCCGACCGGCGCAGTCCGTGCGCAGTCCGCACGACCACCGCGCTGTAGACCTCGCCCTTTTTCACTCGGCCACGCGGCGCCGCATCCTTGACGGTCACCTTGATGATGTCGCCAATGCCCGCGTAGCGCCGCTTGCTGCCACCGAGAACCTTGATACACATAACTGAACGCGCGCCCGTGTTGTCAGCGACGTCCAGCATCGTCTGCATCTGAATCATGGTTTTCTTCCCAACTTGTCCCGTCGCGAGTTGCAGCGCGCCAGGCAGTCTTGGTCCCGTCCGGGAGAAGAGCCAGTCGGCGCTCAGCCTGAGATCCGCCGTCGCGGAAAGCCCCCTGCCTGCCTGACTCCGGAAACCCCGCGCACCAGCACTTCACGCGAAGCCGCGCATTATAGCTTCAATTGAACGCCAAGAACAATGTCCCGGCAGTCAAAATCACATCGTTGCCGCCGTCTCGACAACCCGCGTAACCGTCCAGGTTTTGGTGCGCGACAAGGGCCGTGTTTCCGCGATCTCGACCATGTCGCCTTCATTGATCTGATTCGTCTCGTCGTGCGCGTGAAACTTGGTCGAACGCACCACATACTTCCCGTACATCGGGTGTTTGACGCGACGCTCGACCAACACGGTGACCGTCTTGTCCATCTTGTTGCTTACCACCCGCCCAACCAGGGTGCGTTTTGTCTTGGCTTCGGTCGTCATTTGGCTGCCTTTTCGGCGAGCAAGGTGCGAACGCGCGCGATGTCGCGCTTGACGTTGCGCAGCTGGCTCGGGTTCTGCAACTGCTGGGTCGCCTTCTGCATGCGCAGCGAGAAATGCGCGCGCAGCAGGTCGTGCAGTTCCTTGTTCAGTGCCGCCGTGTCCTTGGCGCGCAGTTCTTTTGCTTCCATCGTGTGTTCCTCCGCGCTACTGGCCAAGCTGGCGGATCACAAACGTCGTCTTGATCGGCAGCTTGGCAGCCGCGAGCGCAAACGCCTCGCGCGCCAACACCTCCTCGACACCGTCCAGCTCGTAGATCACCTTGCCGGGCTGGATCTGCGCAATCCAGTACTCGGGATTGCCCTTGCCATTGCCCATCCGCACCTCGGCAGGTTTCTGTGAAATCGGCTTGTCGGGGAAAATGCGGATCCACACGCGGCCGCCGCGCTTGATGTGGCGCGAAATGGCGCGCCGCGCGGCCTCGATCTGGCGTGCGGTCAGGCGACCGCGCTCGGTGGCCTTAAGTCCAAACTCGCCGAAAGCCACGTTGGCGCCGCGCGTGGCCAGACCGCGATTGCGGCCCTTGTGATCCTTGCGGTATTTGCGTCGGGCAGGTTGCAGCATCGTCAATCTCCGTTCTTGCCGCTGTCAGTCTTCTGCTCGGGCGCAGCCGCGGTCTTTGCCGCCACTTTGCGCACGCGCTTGACCGCGGGTTTGGGTGCCGCTTCTTCCTTGGCCGGCGGCGCGGCCGCCGTTACCGCATCGGGCTTGGCAGTTTCCGACTTGCGCGCCGGGCGCTTGCTGGCGGGGCGACGGCTTGCCGGGCGCCGATCTTCGCGCTCGGGTGCTGGAATAGGCTCGGCCGTTGCGGTCGGCGCCTCATTACGGCCCAATCTGTCCCCCTTATAGACCCACACCTTGACACCGATGACGCCGTAGGTGGTCTTGGCTTCCGAGGTACCGTAATCGATGTCGGCACGCAGTGTATGCAGCGGCACGCGGCCTTCGCGATACCACTCGGTGCGCGCGATCTCGATGCCGTTCAGGCGTCCCGCACTCATGATCTTTATGCCCTGGGCGCCGAGGCGCATCGCATTTTGCATCGCGCGTTTCATGGCGCGACGAAACATGATGCGTTTTTCGAGCTGCTGGGTGATTGAATCGGCGATCAACTGTGCATCGAGCTCAGGCTTGCGAATCTCGTCGATGTTGACGTGCACCGGCACGCCCATCATCTTCTGCAGCGTGACCTTCAGCGTTTCGATGTCCTCACCCTTCTTGCCGATCACAACGCCGGGCCGCGCAGAAAAGATCGTGATGCGTGCATTCTTGGCCGGACGCTCGATCAGGATGCGCCCAACCGACGCGTTGCGCAGCTTCTTGCGCAGGAATTCGCGCACGCGCAGGTCCTCACCGAGCATGCGGCCGAATTCCGTGCCCGTTGCAAACCAGCGCGAATTCCAGTTGCGTGTGACGGGAAGGCGAAACCCGGTCGGATTGATCTTCTGTCCCATGTATGCCCCTTATTTCCTGCCGTCTCCGACCGTCACGAACACGTGACAGGACTTCTTGTTGATGCGGGTGCCGCGCCCTTTGGCGCGCGCCGAGAACCGGCGCAAGGTCGGCCCCTGTTCCACATAGATGCTCATCACGCGCAACTCGTCAATGTCAGCGCCGTCGTTGTGCTCGGCATTGGCGATCGCCGATTCGAGCGCCTTCTTGATGATGCCGGCGGCTTTCTTTTGCGTGAAACTCAGAATGTTCAGCGCCTTGTCCACCGGCTTGCCGCGAACCAGATCGGCAACCAGCCGGCCCTTCTGGGCCGAAAGGCGAATGCCGCGCACGGATGCAGTTGTTTCCATGATGTCCTCTTACTTCTTGGCCGGTACCGTGGGCGCGGTCTTCCTGTCCGCCGAGTGTCCCTTGAACGTTCGCGTCATCGCGAACTCGCCCAGCTTGTGGCCAACCATCTGTTCGGTCACATACACCGGCACATGCTGCTTGCCGTTATGAACCGCAATCGTCAGGCCGATGAAATCCGGGATGATCGTCGAACGGCGCGACCAGGTCTTGATCGGCTTCTTGTCCTTAGTGGACACAGCCGTCTCGACCTTCTTAATCAAATGCCCGTCTACGAACGGGCCCTTCTTCAGCGAACGGGACACTTTTTCACTCCCTTACTTGCCGCATTTACTTCCGGTATCGGCGCTGCACGATCATCGAATCGGTACGCTTGTTCTTGCGTGTCCGATAGCCCTTGGTGAGCTTGCCCCACGGGCTGACCGGATCACGCTTGGTGCCGGTGCGGCCTTCTCCGCCGCCGTGCGGGTGATCGATCGGATTCATCGCCACACCACGCACTGTCGGGCGGACACCGCGCCAACGCATGGCACCGGCCTTTCCAATCTGCCGCAGATTGTTCTCTTCGTTGCCGACCTCGCCGATCGTCGCGCGGCATTCGATCAGCACCTTGCGGATTTCGCCGGAGCGCAACCGGATCTGCGCGTAATTACCTTCACGCGCCAGCAGCTGAACGGACGTGCCTGCAGCACGCGCAAGCTGCGCGCCCTTGCCGGGCAGCATCTCAACGCAGTGGATCGTGGTGCCGACCGGGATATTCCGCAGCGGCAGCGTGTTGCCGACCCGAATCGGCGCGTCCTGCCCGTTATGCAGTTCTGCCCCTATCGTCAGGCCTTTCGGCGCGACGATGTAACGGCGCTCTCCGTCTGCGTAGCACAGCAGCGCGATATTGGCTGAACGATTCGGATCGTATTCAAGGCGCTCGACCTTGGCAGTGATGCCGTCCTTGTCGCGCCTGAAATCGATGACACGGTAATGCTGCTTGTGACCGCCGCCTTGGTGACGCATCGTGATGCGCCCGCTATTGTTTCGTCCTGAGCCACGAATCTTCTTCTCGGTCAGGGCGGCGAGCGGCTTGCCCCTGTGCAGCTTGGGGTTGACAACCTTGACCAGCGAGCGCCGGCCCGCTGACGTCGGTTTGACTTTGACCAGCGGCATTACTTCACCTCTTGCGCGAAGTTGATTTCCTGACCAGGCTTCAGCGATACGTACGCCTTGCGCACGTCACCACGCCGGCCGTTGAAACGACCGAAGCGCTTCTTCTTACCCTTTTGATTCAGGATCTGGACCGACTCGACCTGCACCTTGAACAACAGTTCTACCGCTGCCTTGACCTCGGTCTTGGTTGCATCCTGAAGCACTTGAAACGCGACCTGCTCGTTCTTGTCGGCGATCATGGTGCTCTTCTCGGAGACGATGGGCCCGAGTAGCACATTGAAAAGACGCTCCTGGTTCATCCCCGCCTCCTATCCCCACATTTCTTCAAGCTGCACGATCGCCGGCTTGGTCACGACCACCTTCTTGAAGTGAATCAGCGACAGCGGATCCGCGTACCTGGGCTCGACCACCATCACGTTCTTGAGGTTGCGCGAAGCGAGGTACAGATTGTCGTCAAGCACATCGGTGATGATCAGCACCGAGTCGAGCCCCATCGCCTTCAGCTTTTCTGCCAGCAGCTTGGTCTTCGGGGCATCGACCTTCAGATCGTCGATCACGGCGATGCGGCCGTCCTGCGCCAGCTTCGACAAAATCGAGCACACGCCGGCTCGATACATCTTCTTGTTCACCTTGTGCGAGAAATTCTCGTCCGGCGTATTCGGAAAGGCCTTGCCGCCGCCGCGCCAAATTGGACTGGAGGTCATGCCGGCACGTGCGCGACCGGTGCCCTTCTGGCGCCACGGCTTGCGCGTCGAGTGCTTGACCGTCGTGCGGTCTTTCTGCGCCCGCGTGCCGAGGCGCGCGTTGGCCTGGTAAGCAACGACGAGCTGATGCACCAGCGCTTCGTTGTAGTCGCGCCCGAACAGCGTGGCGGGCGCCGCAACGGTCGCGGTCGACTGGCCCTGGTCGTTCAAGACTTTGAGTTCCATCGAACGCTCCTTAGCCCTTGACTGCGGGACGGACGATCACATTGCCGCCCTTGGAGCCCGGCACAGCACCGCGCACCAGCAGCAACTGCCGCGCGGTATCGACACGCGCGACAACCAGGTTCTGAGTCGTGCGCTGCACGTCACCCAGGTGGCCGGCCATGCGCTTTCCCGGCATCACTCGACCCGGGTCCTGACGCATGCCAATTGATCCTGGCGCGTTGGTCGACACCGAGTTGCCATGCGTGGCGCGGTTGGATGAGAAGTGATGACGCTTGATCGCGCCGGCGAACCCCTTGCCGATCGAGACACCGGTGACGTCGACCCTTTGCCCAACGCTGAACAGGTCGGCACCCAGTGCGGCGCCAGGCTTCAGGTCGTCGACCTTGGACGCCTCGACGCGGAACTCCTTGAGAACCTCGGCGGCGTCAATTCCAGCCTTGGCAAACTGGCCCGCGACGGGTTTGGCAACCCGCGACGGTTTCTTGGCGCCATAAGCAATCTGAACTGCCGAGTAGCCGTCCGACTCGACGGACTTGACCTGCGCGACGCGATTGTTCGATACGTCGAGTACGGTGACGGGGACGGTCTCACCGTCGTCAGTGAAGATGCGCGTCATGCCAACCTTGCGGCCGACCAAACCCAGACGCGCAGCCTGACCTTGGGCTGCTTCGCTCATCGTTTTCTCCACACCCCGGCTTCGATTGGCCGGGACTGATTCCTGCAATTCTGCAGAGCGTTTCCTAGATCAATGATCTGGAAACGGAAAGCCGGTAATTGTACTGAATGCGGACTACTTGTCGCAAGTCGGTGCTGTTCACAACCCCTTACTGCACTTTGATTTCAACATCGACGCCGGCCGGGAGATCCAGCTTCATCAACGCGTCGACCGTCTTGTCGGTTGGGTCAATGATGTCCATCAGTCGCTGATGGGTACGCATCTCGAACTGGTCGCGCGACGTCTTGTTGGCGTGCGGCGAACGAAGGATGTCGAAACGCTGGATGCGCGTGGGCAGCGGAACCGGGCCGCGTACGACCGCACCGGTGCGCTTTGCAGTATCAACAATTTCAAGCGCTGACTGATCGATCAACTTGTAGTCGAACGCCTTCAGGCGGATGCGGATACGTTGGCTTTGCATGTTCATTCCTTCAAAGAGCGAGGGGCTGGGACGCCGTCCCGGCCCGCCTTGTTGCGCTGACGCGCTCGACTATTCCAATCAGAACTACTCAATCACCTTAGCGACGACGCCGGCGCCGACGGTGCGGCCGCCCTCGCGC
>DAITAC010000120.1:0-10966 GCA_036824465.1 Burkholderiaceae bacterium | reverse complement strand
GTACGGATTGACAAACTTCTGTCCGCTGGGATGGATGCTGAAGAAGCTCGGCGTTGCCGAGTCGCGTGAAGCGCACGCATAGTCAACCATGGCCGAGGAAAGAAACGCCAACGAAGCGCGCCGCGAGCTGGTGCTGCGCCTGAGGCGCGTCGAGGGCCAGATCCGCGGCGTGCAGGGGATGATCGAAGCCGCCGCGGACTGCGAGGAAATCGCACAGCAGCTATCCGCCGCGCGCAAAGCGCTCGACAAAGTCTTCTACGAGCTGATGGCGTGTGCAATTCAGCACCCGCAGTTTTCCGCCAATCAGCGCGAGCGACAGGGCGCACGCATCGAACGCATCACGCGCATGTTGGCCAAACTCGCTTGAGGTAAGCCCGTCGTTGCGTTGCGACCTCTTTATTCACCAATTCGGTGCGAGTCAGGCGCGTTCGGCGCGGCAGTTCGAACACGCTTGACTTCGGTCATCAGTGACCGCGACCGTGGCGCGAGCATTGCATTGTCGGCGGCCGCGCTTGCTTGTGCACCCGCGGTACCTGCAAGGCTCCCATGGCGACCGGATCGCATCAGACTAATCGGCTCGACGAAGTCCTTGCGCGTTATAGCGCTGCACGGACGAACCTCGTGCAAATCCTGCGCGAAGTGCAGGAGCCCGAAGGCTGGATTCGTCCTGAGGCGATCACCACGATCGCGCAGGCCGTCCAGCTTCCGCGCGCGCGGGTCGAAGGCGTGGCGGGGTTCTACAGCTTTCTGCACCTGGCGCCGGCCGGGCGCTACCGCGTGCGGTTTTCGGACAACATCATCGACGGCATGGCGGGCTGCCGGCCTTTGCTCGAACGGCTCTGCGCGCAGTTGTGGATCGAGCGCGGCAAGGTCTCCGAAGACCATCTCGTTTCAGTCGACACGACCTCGTGCACCGGCATGGGTGACCAGGCGCCGGCGCTGCTCGTCAACGGCTGGGCGATTCCAAAGCTGACGGAGCAGCGCATTGACCATATCGCGGGACTGATCCGCGATATGGTGCCCGTCGAGAACTGGCCTGCCGAAGTGTTTGCGATCGACGACAACATCTGTCGCCGCGACATCATTCTCGCGAGCTCACTGCAGCCAGGCGATGCCATCCGCGCGACGATGTTGCGCGGCCGCTCCGATTCGCCGGAATCTGCATCGAACCCGCGGTCATGGCGCGAGGGCCTCGACGTCGCAGAGCAGGGTCCTGCCGCGACGCTGGACGAAATCAAACGCTCAAAGCTCCGCGGCCGTGGCGGTGCCGGCTTCACCACGGGCTTGAAGTGGGAAGCGTGCCGCAATGCGCGCGCCGCGCAACGATATGTCGTGTGCAACGCCGACGAAGGCGAACCAGGCACGTTCAAGGACCGCGTGCTGCTCGCGCGCTATGCCGATCTGGTGTTCGAGGGAATGACAGTCGCAGCTTACGCAGTGGGGGCGACGAAGGGATTCCTCTATCTGCGCGGCGAGTATCGCCATCTGCTGGCGCCGCTGCAGCAGGTGCTCGCGCGGCGACGCTCAGCGGGTCTGCTCGGTCACGGGATCTGCGGCAAGGCGGATTTCGAGTTCGACATCGACATTCATCTCGGTGCCGGTGCCTACGTGTGCGGCGAAGAGTCGGCGTTGATCGAATCGCTCGAAGGCAAGCGCGGCGTGCCGCGCAATCGGCCGCCGTATCCGGTCACGAGCGGGTATCTGAAGTTCCCGACCATCGTCAACAACGTCGAGACATTCTGCGCGGCGGCGTTGATCGCGCTGAAGGGCGGTGACTGGTACGCAAGCATCGGCACGCCGCGTTCGACGGGGACCAAGATCCTGTCAGTGTCCGGCGACTGTGCGCGACCCGGCATCTACGAATATCCATTCGGCGTCACCGTCACGCAGGTGCTGCACGATTGCGGCGCCGAGTTCACGCAGGCGGTGCAGGTGAGCGGCCCCTCGGGCATCTGTATCGACGCGAGCGAGTTCGGCCGCCGCATCGCGTTCGAGGATCTCCCCACGGCGGGCGCGTTCATGGTGTTCGACGAGTCGCGCGACCTGTTCGAGGTGGCACGCAACTTCGCGCACTTCTTCGCCCACGAAAGCTGTGGTTTCTGCACGCCGTGCCGCGTCGGCACGGCGCTGTTGCGCAACCTGATGGATAAGCTCGCGGCGGGCAAGGGCTCGCAGCACGATCTGAATCAGATCGGCGAACTGAATCTCCTGCTGCAGGCGAGCAGTCACTGCGGGCTTGGGCACACTGCGTGCAATCCGGTTCTCGACACACTCAAGCGGTTCCGCCCGGCGTACGAGAGCCGACTGGTTTCGATGCAATACGAGCCGGCGTTCGATCTCGACGGCGCGCTGGCACGCGCGCGCGCGATGACCGGCCGCGATGATGCCGGCGCGCATTTTGGAGAGGCCGAATGAACGAGACGCGGCCAACGTTCCAGCTCGACGGCGAGGAAGTGCCGTTTGCACCGGGGCAGACGGTGATTCAGGCCGCGCTCGCTGCCGGTTACTACGTGCCGCACCTTTGCTACCACCCCGAGTTCAAGCCGCATGGCAGTTGCAAGCTGTGCACGGTGAAGGTCGATGGCCATTGGATGACGTCGTGCACGCTACCGGCGCAGGCCGGCATGCAGGTCGAGAGCGACACGGACGAGATCAACGCCAAGCGCCTTCTGCTGACGCAGATGCTGTTCGTCGAAGGCAATCACTTCTGCCCATCGTGCGAAAAGAGCGGCAACTGCAGGCTGCAGGCGGTGGCGTACGACCTCGGCATGGTGAGCGCCCAGTTCGATCACTTCTATCCGGACCGGCCGGTCGATGCATCTCATCCGGACATCCTGCTCGACTTCAACCGCTGCATCCTGTGCGAGCTCTGTGTGCGCGCCTCGAGCGAAGTCGACTGCAAGGGCGTGTTCGCGCTATCGGGACGCGGTATCACCAAGCATCTGATCGTCAACAGCGAGTCGGGCCGCTTGGCGGACACGAACATCGCGCTGACCGACAAGGCGATGGACGTGTGTCCGGTTGGCGTGATTCTGCAAAAGCGCGTCGGTTTTGCGCAGCCGATCGGTACCAGGCGTTTTGATGCCCAGCCGATCAGCATGCAGGCACTGCGCGATGCGCCGCGTCCGCTCGACCGAAAAGCAACTGGTGGTGAATAGATGACCCCGAATCGGAAGCTCAAGGTCGCGACGACTTCGCTCGCCGGCTGCTTCGGCTGCCACATGTCGTTCCTCGACATCGACGAGCGGCTGTTTCCGCTGCTCGATCGCATCGAATTCGACCGCTCGCCACTGACCGACATCAAGCATTGCGGGCGATGCGACATCGGCTTTATCGAAGGCGGTATCTGCAACGCGGAGAACGTGCATGTGCTGCGCGAGTTCCGCAGGAACTGCCGCCTCCTGGTCGCGGTCGGCGCGTGCGCGATCAACGGTGGCCTGCCGGCGCAGCGCAACCATCTCGACCTGGGCAATTGCCTGCAGGAGGTCTACGTCACCGAGCCGGGGCTGGCGAAGGGCGGTATCCCGAACGATCCGGAACTGCCATTGCCGCTCGACAAGGTGCACCCGTTGCACGAGGTGGTGAAGGTCGACTACTTCCTGCCGGGCTGCCCGCCTTCGGCGGACGCGATCTGGAAATTCCTCAACGATCTGCTCACGGGCCGAACGCCGCAGTTAGGGCACGGTCTCATCCAGTACGACTGACGACGATGAACCTGGAACTCGAAACCGCTGCCAACGCCGAGAACCTGCGCCGCGTCGCGATCGATCCAGTATCGCGCGTCGAGGGGCATGGCAAGGTCACCATCCTGCTCGACGCCGACAATCACGTGCATCAGGTGAGGTTGCATATTGTCGAGTTCCGCGGCTTCGAGAAATTCATCCAGGGCCGGCCGTACTGGGAAGTGCCGGTGATGGTGCAGCGGCTGTGCGGCATCTGCCCGGTCAGCCACCACCTCGCGGCGTCCAAGGCGCTCGACATGATCGTCGGCGCGAAGCTCACACCGACCGCGGAGAAGATCCGACGCCTGATGCACTACGGTCAGATCCTGCAGTCGCACGCGCTGCACTTCTTTCATCTGTCATCGCCGGACCTGTTGTTCGGATTTGATTCGGAAGTCGCAAAGCGCAACATCGTTGGCGTCGCGGCGGCGCATCCCGACATCGCTAGACAGGGTGTGCTGCTGCGCAAGTACGGGCAGGAGGTGATTCATTACACGGCGGGCAAGCGCATTCACGGCACGGGCAGCGTGCCCGGTGGCGTGAACAAGGCGCTGACGATCGAAGAGCGCGCTGCGCTGCTGGCCGATGTGTATCAGGTGATTGCGTGGTCGCGCGACGCGGTCGAGCTGGCGAAGAAGCTGCACCTGACCAATGTCAGCCTGTACAACAGCTTTGGCGCCTTCCGCTCGAACATGCTGAGCCTGGTTGCGCCCGACGGTGCGCTCGATCTGTACGACGGCGCGCTGCGCGCGCGCGACGAGACAGGCGCGATTCTGTTTGATCACTTCGACACGCGGCGCTACTGGGACGCGATCATTGAAGAAGTACGGCCGTGGTCGTACATGAAGTTCCCTTATCTGCGCAGCCTTGGCCCCGAGCGCGGCTGGTACAAGGTCGGGCCGCTCGCGCGCGTGCAGAACTGTGACCACATCACCACGCCGTTTGCGGACATGGCGCGACGCGAGTTCGTCGATTTCGGCGGCAGCCAGCCGGTGCACGCGACGCTTGCGTACCACTGGGCCCGGATGATCGAAATGCTTTTCGCCGCCGAAAGCATCAAGGAACTGCTGCACGACGACGACATCGTTGGCACCGAGCTGATGGCGAAGGGCGAGCGTGCCGAACGTGGCGTCGGTGTGATCGAGGCGCCGCGCGGCACGCTGATTCATCACTATCGCGTCAACGAGGACGACCAGATCGTGCGTGCCAACCTGATCGTGTCCACCACCCACAACAACCAGGCGATGAACGAAGCGATCCGCCAGGTGGCGAAGCGCTACCTCGATGGCCGCAAGCTCACGGAAGGACTGCTGAACCATATCGAAGTCGCGATCCGCGCTTTCGACCCCTGCCTGTCATGCGCGACGCATGCGCTCGGAAAGATGCCACTGGCGATCGAACTGATTGACGCCGACGGCGAAGTGGTCGATCGGCTGATCCGCAGTTCGAGCGCATGCTGACCTTCGATGCGCCGGTCGGTGTACGGCCGAAGCTGGTGATCGCGATCGGTAATCCGAGCCGCGGCGATGATGCGCTCGGTCCGCTGCTGGCTGAACGGCTGGAGGCGCTCGGCCTGCCCGACCTCGACGTGCTGACGGACTTTCAACTCCAGGTCGAGCACGCACTCGATCTGCTCGGGCGGCGCGAAGTTATCTTCGTCGATGCGACAACGAGCGGCGACGCAGCGTTCACCTTCAATTCACTCGCGGCAGCGGACGATGCGAGCATCACCACGCACGCGTTGTCGCCGCAGACCCTTCTGGCCTGCTATCAGCGCCTCACTGGCGTGGCGCCACCCACAGCGCGCGTGCTTGCCGTGCGCGGCGATACGTTCGAACTCGGTGCGCCGTTGACCGCGGCAGCGGCGGCAAATCTCGCAATCGCCATGGCTGCGCTGGTCGAAGCGCTTCGTCGTACGTGAGATCTCGCTAAAGAATCCCGGTTGCCTGCCGTTGAGCAGGGATGACCGGAAACCTGTTCAAAGGCCTGGCGCTTCTCGTCTTGCTGATACCGGGCGCCATCGCGAACGATCGCCGCGCGTCTGCCACGATGACTGTCAGCGTCGTCGTCGCATCGCCATGTCCGATCGACGTTGGCGGCCAGAGCAACGCACCGGGTTGCAGCGAAGCGTCGCGGCAAGTGTTGCCGCGTGCAGCGTCCGCGGCAGCTGTTCCAACGAACGCGAGCCAGGCTTCTCGTCCAACAACGAATTCGTCCGCTCCGAGCGACCGCTCGTCCGTCCTCCTCATCCGTTTTTAATCTCTTCGGACGACTAACAAGAAGGCGGTAGTGCCTCATAGACTTCAATCGCTTGCACACGGTTGTTGAAGTCGATCTACCCCTTAATCGGTTATACGGAGGAAAACATGAAAGCTTTAGGAAAAGTTCTTTGTGCGGCGGCGCTCGTTGGATCGGTGTCAAGCGCACTTGCTGCGACTGCGACCACGACATTTCAGGTGACGGCAAACGTGCAACCCGCCTGCACGGTCAGCGCGAGCGCGCTGGCATTTGGTACCTACCCGGTCAACTCGTCGGTCGCGATCGATGGACAGACCACGATCTCTGTCACTTGTCCGAACGCATTGGCGTACTCGGTGGATCTGGCGAGTGCGAACGCATTCAAGATGGTCAGCGGTGCGTCGAACCTGAATTACGCCCTGTTCTCAAATGCGGGCCGCACGACGCCCTTCCCCCTTGGCAGCCAGACCGGTACCGGCTCGGCGCAGACCATCAACGTCTACGGACGTATTGCCGCCTCGCAGAGCCCATCCTTGACTGGGACGCACACCGACACCGTGACGGTGACGGTGACCTACTGATCGCCTTGCCGTCCTCGACCGGGGCGGAAAGACCGCTCCGGGATGACTTCCCGTGCGCCGACTGATCGCCGCGTTTGCCGCCTGCGCCAGCTGTGCCGCTGTCGAGGCGGCACAATCCACTATCACGTTCAGCGTTTCGGCAAACGTGTCGATCGGTTGCGGTGTAGCGGCCAATCCGGTCGCGTTCGGCACCTACGTGGGCACGGGCGGTTCGCCGACGGTCAATGTGACGAGCAGCATCGTCGTGACCTGTCCGTCCGGCACCAACTTCGACCTGCGCCTGGACAATGGTGCGAACAGCAGCGGGGCGCAGCGTCGGATGCAGATCACCAGCGGGCCCGCGTCCTTCCTGAACTACAACTTGTACCAGGACGCCGCACGCACCCAGCGTTTCGGCAACAGCAACGCAGAACGCGTGCAGGGCGTAGGTACTGGTGCGCCACAGTCGGTCCCGGTGTACGGAAGCCTGCCAGGCGCGCAGATCGTGCCTTTTGGCCCTTACTTGGATACCATTCAGGCCACGCTGAACTTCTGAGGCCCCAGATGTTGTTTCGCGCGCTCGCATTCGTGTGCGCCCTCATGGGGTCGACGCTGGCGCACGCGGGCGCATTCACGATCACGCCGGTGCGCGTCGATATCGGATCGGGACGCCGCGCCGCGTCGATCGAGGTGGTCAACTCGGGGCAGCAGGCCACGCAGATGCAGGCGGAGCGCTATCGGTGGAAAGATGATCGCGATGGCGACGATGAGCTTGAGGCCACCGAGGATTTCGTCGTCACGCCGCCGATCTTTTCGCTGGAACCCGGGCAGCGCCAGATCGTGCGCGTGCTGATGCAGGCGCCTGCGGACCCGGTTCGCGAGACCGCGTATCGGCTGATTCTCCAGGAGACGCCGCTGGGCGATCCACAGGCAAATACGGTGGCCACTGTGCTGCGTATCAGCCTGCCGGTGTTCGTCACGCCGCCGCGTGCAAAATCAGAGCTGGTATGGAGTCTGCGGCGCGAGTCGGGAAGCCTGTTCCTGGACGTAGAGAATCAGGGTAGAGCGCATGCGTCGATCACGTCGCTCAAGACGGCCGACGGGACCGTGCTGAAGTCCGGCATCTACGTGCTTTCCGGCGGGCGTCGTTCCTGGCCGATCAGCGCGCCGGTAGACAGTGTTCTGCTGACGTTGCGGGACGGCGACGAAACTCCGGCGGCGGTCCGTCCCGGCCCATGAGGCGGCCGGCGCGACTGACGTCGGCGCTGATCTTCGTCGCTCTATCACTCTTACTGAACGCAGCGTTTGCGCAGACGTCGCTCGTCGTCGAGGCGACGCTGAATCGTGAAGACAAGGGCACGCTGCTGCTGGTCGAGCGAGTCGGCAGACTGTTCCTTGACGAGAAGGATGCACGTGAGTGGCGATTGCGCGTTCCCGACGGCGCCGATCTCACCTTCCAGGGGCGACGTTTTTTCCTTCTGACTCGCTTGGGAATTGAGGTAGTGAACCTGGATCGTCGCAGCCTGCGACTCGAGCTGACTGCTCCGGCGAACGCGTTTGAGGCGAGCGCCGTCAATGCATTGGGTCCCGAGTATCCGGTGACCCGCGCTGCCACTGGCGGCTTCTTCAATTACGACCTGCTGGGCACGCGCTTTGCCGGACGGGCAGCCGTCGACGGCGCGTTTGAAGCGGGGGCGTTCAGTGATATCGGCGTGCTCGTCCACAGCTTCATCCTTCGCAATATGTGGAGCGATGACGCTGTATCGCACAGGTACGAACGCCTGGCCACGACGTTTCGCCACGACTGGGCGGACGCCACGACGACTCTGGAAGTCGGGGATTCGATCAGCAGGCCCGGTGCAACGGGGCGCGCGCTGCGATTCGGCGGTGCCGCGCTGCGTTCGAATTTCAGCCTGCGTCCGGGTTTCGTGCCACAGCCGCTGCCAAGTTTCGTTGGGTCGGCGACGGTGCCATCAACGGTCGAGGTGTTCGTTCAGAACCAGCTGCGGTCGACGACGGAAGTCCCGCCCGGCCCGTTTACGCTGAACAACGTGCCGATCGTGCTGGGCGGGGGCGACGCGCGCATCGTGGTGCGCGACGCGCTGGGGCGCGAGCAGACGGTCACGTCGACTTTCTATGCGGCTAGCGGTCTGCTCCGCCCGGGACTCAGTGACTTTGCTTTTGCGGCGGGGCGCCTGCGCGCCGGCAGCGTGACCGGGTTTTCCCAGTACGGCAACGACTATGCCAGCGGACTGTGGCGGCAGGGTATCAGCCGGAACGTGACGGTCGAAGGGCGATTCGAAACCGAGGCGGGCGTGGCGCGGGTGGCTGGCGTGGCGATCGACGTGGGCAGCGGCTGGGGCGAAATCGAAGCCGCGCTGGCCGTCAATGGACGCGACGGCACGCGCGGCTTCGGAGCGCTCGGCTATCGCTATCAGGATTTCGACAACACGATTGGCTTGCGCTGGGAGCAGGCGCAAAACGGCTTTCGCTTCGCTGGCGATACCGCCGAGTCGCCGACGCCGCGCAGCCTGGTGACGGTCAACGTGTCGCGGCGCGTTTCGCCGCGCTGGAACCTTGGTGCGCTGCTGATTGACTTGCGGCGACAGGACGGCGAGCGAACGCGCAGCGCGAATCTGTCAGCGTTTGTCACGCTGGCACCGGGACTGTCGGCACTGCTGGCGGCTAACCGGGTCGTGACCAACGGGCGCGACACGACCGGTGTCGGCGTATTCATGACCTATGCCCTTGGATTGAGAAGCAGTGCGAGCGCAAGCGTCGAGGGAGGTGCGGATGCGCGTCGAACCGCCGGAGTGCAGCAGGCGCTTCCGATCGACGAAGGCTGGGGTTACCGCGTAGCGGTGACGGACGCGCGTGTGAGGCGAGAAGAGGCTGCCGCAACTGTGCAGATGCGCGCCGTGACGCTCACGGCCGATTTTGCGCGCGACGCACAGACGGGAAGTGCCTGGCGGCTGGGGGCCAGTGGCAGTGCTGCCACGATCGGGTCGGTGCCGTTGTTTGCGCGCGCTATCAACGACAGCTTCGCGCTCGTGCAGCTCGACGATTTTGCCGATGTGCCGGTCTTGTTGAACAACCAGGTCGCAGGACGCACCGATGCACGCGGGCAACTGATCCTGCCGCGGTTGAGCGCCTATCAGCCGAACGAGATCCGCGTCGATGCGGACGAGCTGCCTGCGGACGCGCGCATAGGCAAGGATCGCGAGTTCGTCGTCGCGCCCTATCGCAGCGGCGTGCGCATCGAGCCGGATGTGAAACGCGTGGCGAGCGCGATCGTCCGCCTGCGAACCGCAAAAGGCGTACCAATACCGGCCGGCGCAGGCGTAAGAGTAGAGCCCGATGCGCAGGCGACGAACGTGGCGCAGCGGGGCGAGTTTTATGTGACCGGCAGGCCGGGCCGCAAGCGCGCGGAAGTCGAGCTGCGCGGCCAGTCTTGTAGCATCGACTTCGACCTGCCGGCCGAGCGTGGCCGCGCATTTCACTCCATCGGTCCACTCGAATGCATCGGCATTCAACCCTGATCGCCGTGTTTGCGTTGCTCGGTACTGCGGCGCAGGCGCAAGTGGGCGTCACGTGCCTGTCGCAGATGAGCCCGAGCACGCTCGCATTCGGCAACTATTCGCCGAATCTTCCGGGCGGGGTCGCGCGGCTGCTGGGCAACGTCGTGGTCGATTGCTCGAATTCGCGCAATACGCCGCCGAACCAGATCGCGGTCCGGGTTTCGATCTCTGCGGGGCAGAGCGGGACGACCGCGCAGCGGAAGATGACCACGCCGGGATCGAGCACGCCCCTGCTTTACAACCTGTTCGCTGACGCGGCCTTCACCGACGTATGGACCGACTCGGCGACGGGGCGTGGAAGTGTGCTTTCGATCCCCCCCGGAACGAGCGCGCGGCTGCAATTGCCGGTGTACGGACGCATTCCGGCCGGTCAGATTGCGGTACGGATCGGCGCGTATGCCGACTCGCTGGTGCTGACTTTGCGCTACTGAGCCGGGCGCGAATTCAGCGCAGCGGCACCGTCAGCGTTGCGCCGATTAGCGAGTACCAGTAGTCGACGCCTTCGACCCCACCCGCGCTGCGTAGGTACTGTGCGCGCAGACCGACCTGCCAGCCGTTATCGAAGGGGCCGTCAAGGCGCAGTTCGGCGGCCGTGGTGGGCTTGCGATCGGTGCGGTCGATCGTCTCGCGCCCGGCGCCGACATGGCCATTGATTGACCATCCGGGCCACCAGGCGATGCGTCGGCGCATCGCGAGAACCAGTTGCGTTTCCTCATAGTGCCCGGGATTGAAATAGCGTCGCGGCACGGTGATGTCGTCGGCAGTGAAACGCCGATGGCGTAGCTGCACGCTCACGCCGTACTCGGGCGCGAACGCGTAGATGAGCCGAGCGCGAAGATGGTTACGTGAATTGCCGTCCGAGAAGCGT
>DAITAC010000221.1:0-3315 GCA_036824465.1 Burkholderiaceae bacterium | reverse complement strand
CCTAGCCCGGACCGGGATCGGAAAGCGGCGCGGAAATTCAGGTTGCGCCCGGCGCTGATCAGCGGGTGACCTCCGTCGACGCGGCGGCCGCCGTGGCGGAAGGCGCTGTCGCTGTCGCCGGCGCTGCGTCCTCGCTGGACAGCGATTGTTCGACATCCTCGGCCGTGCCGGCTTCGATTTCGCCGTTGGCGCGGTTCATCTTCTCCTCGGCGATCTTGTTCAGCACGATGATCGAAATACGCCGGTTCAGTGCACTTCTTGGGTCATCCTTGACCAGCGGGCTGGACTCGGCCAAACCGACGACGCGCACGATCTTGTTGGTGTCCATTCCGCCGTTGATCAGTTCGCGCCGCGAGGCATTGGCGCGATCGGCCGACAGCTCCCAGTTCGAGTAACCGCGTTCACCCCCGGCGTAGCGCGCGGCGTCGGTATGACCCGACAGCGCGACCTTGCTGTCGACGTCGTTCAGTACCTTGCCGATCTCGTGCAGGATCTCGCGCATGTACGGCTGCACGCTGCTCGACCCCAACGCGAACATCGGACGATTGAAATCGTCGACGATCTGAATGCGCAGGCCGTCAGGGGTGATTTCAACCCGGATCTGGTTACGAAATTCCGCCAGCTTGGGTGTGGCGAGGATCGCCGCATCGAGCCGCTGCTTGAGTTTGCTCATCCGCTCGCGCTCGATCTTCTCGAGTTCCGCGCGCAGCTGGTTCGGCGTGCGGCGCTTGGTGTCGTTCTCCCCGCGTTTCACCTGACCGGCCGAGCGCGTGAGATCAGCGCCGCCCCCTTGAATCACGCTGGTCGCATCTCCGGAGCCGGAACCGCCCAGCATCGCCACCGTCATAGGTGAGTTGAAGTAATCCGAGATGCCCTTCAGATCGCCCTTGGTGGTCGAGCCGAGCAGCCACATCAGCAGGAAGAACGCCATCATCGCGGTGACGAAGTCGGCGTAGGCGATCTTCCACATGCCGCCGTGGGCGGCATGACCGCCCTTCTTGATGCGCTTGATGACGATGGTGCTCTTGCTCTTTTCGCCCTGGCCTGCCATGTGCGTGCTCCGTTGTTCGTGCTCCGTGTCCCCGCATGCTGTGATCCAACCGTTCACAGGTCGCGGGCGGGATCACCGTTTCTGCTTGACGTGCTTTTCGAGTTCCATGAACGACGGCCGCTCGGTCGAGTACAGCACCTTGCGCCCGAACTCCACGGCCACGGCCGGCGCGTAGCCCTGCAGGCTCGCCAGCAAGGTGGCCTTGACGCACTGCAGTTCCTTGGTGCTCTCGTCGACCTTTGTTTCCAGCAGCTTGGCAAGCGGACTGACGAACCCGTACGACAGCAGAATGCCGAGGAACGTGCCGACCAGCGCCGAAGCGATCATCGCTCCCAGTTCGGCCGGTGGCTTGCCCACCGACGCCATCGTCTGGACCACGCCGAGCACGGCCGCCACAATGCCGAACGCGGGCAGGCCGTCGCCCATCGTCTGGATCGCGTGCGCCGGCACCATCGCCTCGTGATGGTGCGTGTCGATCTCCTGGTCCATCAGGTTCTCGATCTCCAGCGGATTCATGTTGCCGCTGACCATCATGCGCAGGTAGTCGGTGATGAACTCGAGCAGATGGTGTTCGTCGGCGACCACCTTGTGTTTCTGGAACAGCGCGCTTTTCTTCGGGTCCTCGACGTCGGACTCGATCGCCATCATCCCTTCCTTGCGGACCTTGGTCAGGATGTCGTACAGGAGCGCCATCAGCGCCATGTAACGCGCCTTGGAGTGCTTAGAGCCGGCAAGCAGCTTCGGCATTGCCGCCAGCACCGCCTTCAGCGTCTTGTTCGGATTGGCGACCAGAAACGCACCGACCGCCGCGCCCATGATCACCGCGAGTTCGTGCGGCGCGGCGTGAGCCAGGATCGCCATGTTGCCGCCGGTGAGTGCGTAGACGCCGAACACGCAGCCGCCGACGACCAGGTAACCGATGATGACGAACATTCCCCGTCAACCCTTCAGATTTGGGACACGCGCGCACGATGCGCGGTTCGCGTGTAGTTGCGCTCCCCGTGTTACGGCACCGATCGGCGTCAACTTGAACCAGCCGAGACGCGAGCGTCTCTGATGTCGGCCGACTTCCCCGTTGCGCCGCAGGCACTTGGCGCAATGCGCTGAATTGCGGCCCTGCAGACCGGCTTATCGGCGGTTTGAAGCTGAAAAAAAGCCCGGCACAGGCCGGGCAAGGTCGGAGGAAACCTTTGATCCGTTGATCAGTGCACGAGCTCTTCCAGCTTGCGGGCGGGGCCTTTGCCCTTGCCGGCGCGCGCCGGGGGCTCGCACAGACCGCACACGTAGTCCTGGGTCAGGTCGTACGTGTGCGTGACAAACTTGCCGCCGCACTTGCAGCACGGCGTCAGCGTGACCATGCCGGCATCGACGAACTTCACCAGGCGCCAGGCGCGCGTGACTGACAGCATCGGCTCGATGCCCTGCGCCTTGACCTGCTCGAGATACAGCTCGAACGCCTTGATGATCGCATCGATCTCTTCAAGCTCGGTGGTCTTGTTCAGGTATTCATAGATATTCAGGAACAGCGACGAATGGATATTCGGCTGCCAGGTCATGAACCAGTCGGTCGAAAACGGCAGCATGCCGCGCGCCGGCGATTCACCCTGGACCTCCTTGTACAGCCGCAGCAGGCGCTCGTAGCTCAGGTCCGTCTCGGACTCCAGGACCTGCAGCCGGGCGCCGAGCTTGATTAGCGCGATCGCGCGCTGGATCTGCTGGCTTTCTGAAACGATGCTCTTGATACGCATGATGGTTTTCTCCGTGACCGAACTAGTGGTCCGTCAGCTGTCCTGCCATCACGATATTTGCGTGCAGGCCGGCCACGGCGCCTGTTCCGGTGGATTTCGCCTTGCTGTGGCTGGTCAGGAGGCTCCATACCAAGTCGTCGTCGAAGCGGAAGCGGCAGATCAACTGGTTGGCGCCGGCGATGCGCATCAACTGCGCGGTCGTCAACTGATCGATCACGTTCGCGACTTCCTCGCTGACACCAAGCCGGTACAGCGCCTGCGCCTTGTCGGCGCGGATCATGTGCTGCGCCAGCACCAGGTAGGCGAGATTGGCTTCACGCACTTCTTCAAGCAACTGCTCGTTGGGGAAGGCGACGGCATTCATCGTTGATGTCTCCATTCAGAAGATCGGAGTCCCGATCGAAAAACGTTGCGAAGTGAGCCCATTGTGTCGATCAAGTGAAATACCGCAAATCAGTAGATAGCCTGAATTGGTGTCGGCAGCGGGCCTACACCGCTGTAGGGCGGCTTCCTACA
>DAITAC010000119.1:0-10993 GCA_036824465.1 Burkholderiaceae bacterium | reverse complement strand
GACTTACTGTGACTTGCCCTTCTTGACTGGCCGCTTCCAGCCTTCGACTGTGACTTGCCGGGCGCGCGCGACCGTGAGTTTTCCGGCCGGCGCCTCCTCGGAGACGACCGAGCCCGCGCCGATGGTTGCGCCGTCGCCGATCTTCACCGGCGCGACCAGCACGGCGTTGCTGCCGATCGACGCGTCGACGCCGATCTCAGTCCGGTGCTTGTTGGCGCCGTCGTAATTGGCGGTAATGGTGCCGGCGCCAATGTTCGTGCGCGCGCCGACCTCGGCATCGCCGACGTAGGCGAGGTGATTCGCTTTCGCGCCGCGCCCCATCCGGCTCGCCTTCACCTCGACGAAGTTGCCGATGTGCACCTCGTCCTCGAGCGCCGCGCCGGGACGTGTCCGCGAATACGGACCGATGCGCGCGTCGCTGCCGACCGTTGTGCCTTCCAGATGCGAGAACGCATTGACTTGCGTGCGTGCGCCGATCGTGACGTCGCGCAGCACACAGTACGGGCCGACGCGCACGCCATCGGCCAGCTGGACGCGGCCCTCGAACACGCAGCCGATGTCGATCGTCACGTCAGCCCCGACCACGACCTCGCCACGCACGTCGATGCGTGCCGGATCCGCCAGCGTGGCGCCCGCTTCCATCAACCGCTCCGCCGCACGCCGCTGCACGATGCGCTCGACGACGGCGAGCTGTGATTTGCTGTTGACGCCGAGCGTTTCATCGACATCGGTGGATGCAGTCGCCGCGACGCGCACGCCGTCATGCACTGCCATCGCAATCACGTCGGTCAGGTAGTACTCCTGCTGCGCGTTGTTGTTCGACAGCCGGCCGAGCCATTGCTTGAGCCGAGCGGTCGGCGCAACCAGAATGCCTGTATTGACCTCGCGAATTGCGCGCTCCCGGTCGTTCGCGTCCTTCTGTTCAACGATCTTCAGCACATTGCCGCGCCCGTCGCGCACGATGCGGCCGTAGCCAGTCGGATCAGCCAGTTCCACGGTCAACAGACCGACCTCGCCGCCCGCGCCATCGATCAGGCGCGTCAGCGTCTCCGCCCGCACCAGCGGCACATCGCCGTACAGAACCAGCGTCGGCTCGTCGTCCTTCAGCAGCGGGGCGGCCTGCTGCACCGCATGTCCGGTACCTAATTGCGGCTGCTGCAGAACCAAACGCACGTCGCTGCGGTCAGAGAACGTGGCGCGCACCTGATCGGCACCATGGCCGATCACGACAATCGTGTTGGCGGACAGACTGCGCGACTGCGCCACCTGCTGTGCCGTGGCAATCACGTGCGCTAGCATCGGTCGCCCCGCGACCGGATGCAGCACCTTGGGCAGCGTGGAGCGCATGCGCTTGCCCTGGCCGGCGGCCAGGATGACGATATTCATCGTGCGCAATGAAGAACGAGGCGGACAGCGGTTATGGAAATCAGCGAAATCGATCGTAGCACCCGCGACGTCGCGGCGCGGCGCACCGGGCTCGCCGCGCATGCGCGTCGCTTCCTGCTGCTCAGTGTCACGCTGCTGGTCACGGCGTGCTCAACACTCAAGCTCGGATACAACAACGCCGACATGCTGCTGCTTTATTCACTGGACAGCTACTTCGATCTGGACGACAAGCAACAGGAACTGGCGCGCGAACGAGTGCGCAGTCTGCTTAATTGGCATCGGACCACGCAACTCGCCGGCTACGCGCAACTGCTGACCGAGGCGCAGCGCAAGGTGGACGGACGTATCAGTACCGCCGAGGTCGCAGCAATGCAGCAGCAAATGAACGCCAGGCTCGCCGCGATCGGCGATCAGGCGGCGCCCGACCTCGCGGCGCTGGCGCTGACGTTGACGCCGGCGCAGATCGACCGCTTTGCCGGCAAGCTCGCCAAGGACGCATCGAAGGCACGCCGCGAACTGGTGCGCTTTGCCGGCGCGCGGGAATCCCTTGAAGAGCGTGCCAAACGCTACACGGAACGCGCCGAATCCTGGTTCGGGTCCGTGAACAACGAGCAGGCGCAGATCGTCCAGGCGGTGCTCGCCACCCGTCCCGAAACCTGGTGGATGGACGAACGCGAGCGCCGGCAAAGCGAGATGGTGCAATTGCTGCGGCGGATTCACGACGAGAAGCCGTCGGCCGTCGAGGCAACAAAACGGCTGCGCGAGTATTTCGCGCATCTCGCCGAGCCGCGCGATGAAGCGCGCCGCATCGCGCTCGCGGAGTATCGCCAGTCCAACGCCGAACTGGTCGCGCGTCTGATCAACGCCGCCACGCCCGCGCAGCGCGCCGTGCTCGGCAAGAAGCTGCGCGGTTACGCCGAGGACTTCGTCGCGCTGACCGCAGAAGCCGCCAGCAACGGCCGCAGCTAGCGGACACACCGCGCGTTGACCCGCGGCGCACAGCGCCGTCGGCTCCAACGCGCGGAGTTATTCCGGCGCGACCGCGTCCGGAATAACCCTACTTGACCTTGATCTCCGTCCACAGCTGCCCGCGCAGCTGACGCATTTCCGACGTGAGCAGACGCAACTGGTGCAGTTTCTTCAAGCTCTCCGCATCGGGGAACACGGCCTGATTGGACTTCACTTCGGGCTTGATGAACTCCATCGCCGCCTGATTGGCGTTGCCCGAGCCGATCAGGTTTGAAAGTTCGGAACTGTTCTTCCCATCGAGCATGAAGTTGATGAACGCATGCGCGAGCGGCGCGTTGGGCGCCGATTTGTGGATCACCATGTTGTCGACCGACATCACCGCGCCCTGGGCGGGCAGCACGGAGACCACCCGGAAGTCCTGCTTCGCTTCCTGCGCGTTGCGGTCGGCCTGGTACATGTCGGTCGAATAGCCCAGCGCCAGCCAGATGTTTCCAGCCGTCATTTCCTTGATGTAGGACGATGAATTGAATGCGGCCCAGCACGATTTGGCCTTCTTGATGGCGTCCGCGGCCTTCTTGTAGTCCTCCGCACTGCTGGTGTTCGGATCGATACCAAGGTAAATGAACGCCGCGGAGAAAACCTCGTCCGGCGAGTCCAGCACAGTGAGCTTGCCTTTGACCCGGCAAGCGACCTTCGGATCGAATATCGCCTCCCAGCCTTTGGGCTCGATGCCAAGCTTCTTCATCTGCTTGTCGTTGTAGCCGATGATGGTCGTCGAATACGCGTACGGCACCGAGAACTTGTTGTCAGGGTCGATCGGCGTGTTCAGGAATTCGGCCCGGATGTTCTTCAGGTTTGGCAGTTTGGTCTTGTCGATCGGCTGCAGGTCGCCCTTCTTGATCATCAGCTCCATCGCATTGCTGGTCGGCACGATGATGTCGTACCCGCTGGCGCCCGCCGCCAGCTTGGCCAGCATCTCATCGTTGTCGGAAAAGTAGGTCTGCGTGACCTTGGCGCCGAATTCCTTCGCAAAGCGTTCGATCGTCTCGGCCGCGATGTAGTCGTTCCAGTTGTAAAGATTGAGCGCACCGGTCGGCTTCGCCTCGGCGGCCTTGCTCTCGGTCTTGGCCTCGGCTTTGACCGGCGCGGCTTCTTCCTTCTTGCCGCATGCCGCCAGCAGCAGCGCCGCCGTTGCCACCAGTGCGAAGCGCAACACGTCACGCATTGGGAAACTCATCATTTGCTCCTCAAAAGTGCAATTATCGGTTCAGCCGCAGCAGGCCCGGGGCGATCTTGGTGGCGACGGTGATCAGCAGCAGCGTGAGCAGCAGCAGCAGCGTGGAAATCGCGTTGACCTCGGGCGTGACCGCAATCTTGACCATCGAGTAGATCTGCAGCGGCAGCGTCGAGGCGGACGCGCCGGCAGTAAAGAAGGTGATCACGAAATCGTCGATCGACAGCGTGAATGCCATCAGTGCCCCCGCGATCACGCCCGGCATGATCAGCGGCAGCGTGATGTAGCGAAACGCCGCCAGCGGTGTCGCGCCGCAATCGCGCGCCGCCTCGACCAGGCTCTCGTCCATGCCGGCGAGCCGCGCCCGCACGACGATCGCGACATAGCCGATGCAGAAGGCGATGTGCGCGAGCGTGATCGAGACCAGCCCGAGCGTCATGTTGATCATCACGAAGAACATCAGCAGCGCCACACCCATCAGGATCTCGGGGATCGCGATCGGTGCGAGCACGAGGATCGGCAGCACGCGCGTCTGGTAGCGATGCATGACAAATCCGGCCATCGTGCCCAGCACCGTCGATGCCATTGCCGTCAACAGCGCGATCACGAGCGAGTTGCGTGCTGCCAGCAGCATTTCCTCGTTGTGGAACAGCTTGACGTACCACGCCGTGGTGAACCCGACCCACTGCGCGTTGAGCTTGCTGTCGTTGAACGAGAACACGACCACCACCAGCAACGGCGCGTACAGGAACAGATACGCCCCGATCGCGCTCGCCCACATCCAGGCGGGGATGCGCCGGTTCATGCCGCGTTCCGCCGCGGCCGCGCTGCCAGTGCCGCGACGGCCGTGAGCCCCAGCGCGGCGACCGTCAGCACGATCGACAGTACCGAGCCAAACGGCCAGTCGCGTGTTTCGAGGAACTGCTGCTTGATCACGTTGCCGATCATGATGCCGTCGGTGCCGCCGACCAGATCCGGCACCGCAAAGATGCCGAAGGCCGGAATGAACACCAGCGCAGCGCCCGCGAACACGCCCGGCAGCGAAAGCGGCCAGGTGACGTACCAGAAGCGTTGCCATGGACGCGCGCCGAGATCCTGCGCCGCATCGAGCAGCGCCGGATCATGCTTTTCCAGGTTGGCATACAGCGGCAGCACCATGAAGGGCAGGTGCACGTACACAAGCACGACGATCACGGCGAACGGCGAGAACATCAGCGTCACCGGCTCGGCGCCGAACACGCCGAGCACGCCGTTGATGATTCTGGCCAACGCCCATTCGGGGCCGAGAATGATCATCCATGCGTACACGCGAATCAGGAAGTTGCTCCAGAACGGCAGGATCACCAGCAGCAGCAGCAGGTCGCGGTACTTCTTCTTGCTCGCCGCAATCAGCATCGACAGCGGATAGGCGATCGCCAGACACAGTGCCGTTGTCAGCAGCGCGTACCAGAGCGATTTGGCAAAGAGCTGCAGGTAGATCGCGCTTGCGAAGAAACGCGCGTAGCTCGCCAGCGTCAGGTTGAGCTTGCCG
This sequence comes from Burkholderiaceae bacterium, assembly GCA_036824465.1. GTDB lineage: Bacteria > Pseudomonadota > Gammaproteobacteria > Burkholderiales > Burkholderiaceae_F > JAKOQB01. The sequence goes on along the minus strand of DAITAC010000119.1, from coordinate 5,873 downwards.
CTGTCGGCGACGAGCGGCGCCAGGCCCCCGAACTCGCCCGGCGCGCGCGCACTGGCGACCAGCATCAGCAGGCACGGAATGGCGAAGAAGATGATCAGGTAAGCGAGCGGCGGCCCGCCCACCAGCCATTTGCCCTTGTTGTCCGTCGCCACGTTAATCGACCAGGAAATGGCCCGCGTCGATTTCCCAGGCGGCGTCGACCGCGTCGCCGACTTCGAAGAACCGCGCACGCCCTGAGGCTGAATTGGCGCGCATCGCTTCGATCTGCTGCCCCGATGCGAGCGCGACGCGATAGATCGTCACGTCACCGAGGTACAGGAAATCGGTCACGGTGCCCGACAGGTGGTTGTCGCCGTCCGTCTTCGGATGGCCACTCGGGTTGATCGCCACCTTTTCCGGTCGCAACGCGAGTGCGCCGCGCGCGCCATTTCGCAGCGCCGGGTCGACGATCGCACGCGCCAGCCCAATCCCGGGCAGTTCAAGTTCGGCCACCTGACCGTCGCGCCGCTGCACCGTGGCCTCAAGGATGTTGCACTGGCCGATGAAATCGGCGACGAAGCGGTTCTTCGGAAACGAGTAGATCTTCGACGGTTCATCGAGCTGCTCGATGCGGCCCTTGTTCATCACCGCGATGCGGTGCGACAGCGCCAGCGCCTCGCTCTGGTCGTGCGTGACGTAAACGAACGTGATGCCGACTTCCTTCTGCAGGTTGATGAGTTCGATCTGCATCTGTTCGCGCAGTTTCGCATCCAGTGCGGCGAGCGGCTCGTCCAGCAGCATCAGCACCGGATGCGTGACCAGCGCGCGCGCGATCGCCACGCGCTGCTTCTGCCCACCCGACAGCTCGTGCGGAAGGCGCGCCGCGAGCGTATCGAGCTGCACGTCGCGCAGCGCCTCTTCGACCTTGGCGTTCAGCTCAGCGGCGGGCGTCCGCGCCATTTTCAACGGGAACGCGACGTTCGCCGCGACCGTCATGTGAGGAAACAGCGCATAGCTCTGGAACACAGTACGCACGTTGCGGTGCTCGGGCGCAACGCCCGTGAGGTCCTTGCCTTCGAGCAGGATGCGGCCGCCGTCCGGAGCATCGAAGCCAGCAATCATCCGCAGCAGCGTGGTCTTGCCGCAGCCCGAGGGGCCGAGCAGGGTGAAGAATTCGCCGGCGTCGATCGACAGCGACACGCCGTCGACCGCGGTCATCGAGCCGAAGCGGCGGGTGACGTTCTGGACTTCGAGCAGGGTCATGGCGAGTCGTGACCAGCCGCGATTATGCGGCAGTGCGGCCCGAGCGACGCCAGAGCATCCAGTGTTCGCGGCCGGCAAACACGGGCAGCGATTCTTCCGGCGCGACAACGGCATGCTGTTCGCAGTGAAAGCCGGAGAGCAACGTGTCCAATTCGGTTCGCGTCGCTGCAAACGGCGGACCGCGCCGCGGCTCGGCGACCGTCGCATCGAGGAAGAAGAGTCCGGCCAGCAGTCCGTGCGGAGCCAGCAGTTCTTCCACCCGCGCCGACCAGCGCGACCAGAGCGCGATCGGCAGTGCGGCCAGGAACGCGCGCTCGTAGATCCAGTCAAATGGCGCCGCCTCGAACGCGAAGAAATCCGCTTGCCTGAGAACGCGATCGGCGATGTCGGGTGCCAGGACCTCGCGCGCGCGCGCGATCGCGGCCGCCGAGTAATCGATTGCCAGGACATCGAATCCCGCGGCATCGAGCAGTGCGACTTCGTATGCCGAACCGCAGCCGGGCACCAGTACGCGTCGTCCGAGGGCTGCGCCTTGTCCGGTAAGAAAGCGCATCAAAGCGGGCGGCACGCCGCGCGCATCCCATGGCATGAATCCAGCCGTGAAGCGTTCGTCCCAGAATTCCGGTCGCGCCGGATCGCGAGTGGGGAAGTCGGGCATCAATACAGCATCCTGTCGTTCAACGCGCGGTGGCTCGCGCCGTTACGAGCGAAGCGGTGAGCAATCCTGGTGGCCTGCAACAGTCGATTCGAGAGTGAAAGGCGCGTCTGGGCGAGCCGAGTGCGCGAAGCGAGCCGCGTCGCGTAGCCGACGCATACGCGCAAGGCGAGCGACAAAGCAATCGGCCGGCCAGGCGTGCAGGGCGCTCGCGAATGGGCTGTTACAGGCCACTAGTCTCGCCCCGGCAGCGGAAAGCCGAAGAACACCCACGCGAACATCAGCGCGAGCGCCGCAACGCAGGTCACGCCGATCAGCAGCAGGCGACTGCGGCGTTGGGTCTCGAGCCGCATCGCACGCAGCTCCGCGTACATGCGGTCGCGGTGCGTGGTATCGGTCAGCGCCTGATGAAAGAGCCGCGGCAACTGCGGCAGCAGATGACTCCACTGCACCGCTTCGTGCCTGAGTTTCTCTTCGAGCCCCTTGAAGCCGACCTGCGTCTGCATCCAGCGCTCGAGGAACGGCTTGGCCGTCTTCCACAGATCAAGATCGGGATCGAGCTGCCGGCCCAGCCCCTCGATGTTGAGCAGCGTCTTCTGCAGCAGCACCAGTTGCGGCTGCACTTCGACGTTGAAGCGGCGGCTGGCTTCGAACAGGCGCAACAGCACCTGCGCGAAGGAAATGTCCTTCAGCGGCCGGTCGAAAATCGGCTCGCACACCGCTCGGATCGCGCTTTCGAGTTCGTCCACGCGCGTGGCCGGCGGCACCCAGCCGCTTTCGACGTGCAGCTCGGCCACACGCTTGTAGTCACGCCGAAAGAACGCAAGGAAGTTCTGCGCCAGGTAGTTCTTGTCGTTGTCCGACAGCGTGCCGACGATGCCGAAGTCGAGCGCGATCCAGCGGCCGAAATCCTCGCCGCTGTCGCCGACGTAGATGTTGCCGGGGTGCATGTCGGCGTGAAAGAAGCCGTCGCGCAGCGCCTGGGTGAAGAACACTTCGACCGCATCGGCCGATAGCTTCTTGATATCGATGCCGGCGGCGCGCAGCCGATCGACCTGGCTGACCGGGATCCCGCCCATGCGCTCCATCACGATCACGTTCTCGCAGCAGTAGTCCCAGAGCATCTCGGGCACACGCAGCTGGCGCGAACCGGCAAAGTTGCGCCGCAATTGCGAGGCGTTGGCCGCCTCGCGCATCAGATCGAGCTCATCGTGCAGATACTTGTCGAACTCGGCCACGACCGCACTCGGGCGCAGCCGCTTGCCGTCGCGCCACAGTCGCTCCACCAGCGCGGCGCCGACATCGAGCAGCGCAAGATCCTTTTCGATCGCTGCGCGCATGCCCGGGCGCAGCACCTTGACCGCGACGGGACGGCCGCCGTGCTCTCCTTCCTTCAACGTGGCGAAGTGCACCTGCGCGATCGACGCACTGGCCACGGGCGTCTGATCGAACTGCGAGAACAGCTCATCCAGCTTTCGTCCCAGCCCGCGTTCGATCTCGCGCACGGCCACGGCCGAATCAAACGGCGGCACGTTGTCCTGCAGGCGCGCGAGTTCATTTGCGATATCGACCGGCAGCAGATCGCGCCGCGTCGACAGCACCTGGCCGAACTTGACGAAAATCGGTCCGAGATCCTCGAGGGCGAGCCGCAACCGCACACCACGTGGTTCACTCAGGGTGCGGCCGATCGTGCTGATGCGCACCATCCGCTGCAGCATCGGGCTCTTTAGGTTCGACAGAACGATCTCGTCCAGCCCGAACCGGAAAACGGTGAACAGGATGCGCAGCAACCGGAAAATGCGCATCAGCGCAACCCGGGGGTCTTGAGGTTGTCGATTCGCTTGCCGAGCCGCTCGACCGCATCGCGCAGTGACGCGACATCGCGCGCGAATGAGTCTGCCTCGGAGCGCGCGACCAGCAGCGGATTCTCGGCGACGAAGTAGTCGGCCGCCGTAGTTGCCAGGCGCACGCCCGCGTCCTGCGCCTGCGCGAACGCGGCCCGCAGGAAACCGACGATGCGCTGCGCGGCCGCATCGCCGATGAAGCGCGACAACTCTTCTTCCGGCTCCGGCCGCAGGTTCTGCAGGACGTACGACAGCGCCTGCGCGAATTCCGCGTCGCCCGCAAGGCGGACGTTGCGCATGATGGCCCGCGGCTCGAGCAACGCCTGTGGCAGCGCGGCCGCGTCGATCGAGATCGTGACGTCGGGCGCACTGTTTGACGTCTCGAACGTGCCGCCGGCGCGCACGCCGAACTGCAGAGCGAAAGGTCCACCTTCGATACGCGCGCTGCGTCCGGCAAACGGCGCAAGCCGATCGCGTGCCCAGCGTTCGCGCGCCAGCAGGCGATTGAGCAGCGTGACGGCGGCGTCGGTGGCGAGTTGATCCAGCATGGGCAACAAAAAGGGCACCCGAAGGTGCCCTTGATTGTCGCAGATCGCTCTGCGCGGACCGGTGCCGGCTACGCGAGTTGCTGGATCCCGGCGAGCAGCCAGCCCGTCTTGCCGTCGGCGGGCTTGGTGAGGTTCCAGACCTCGTCGAACGGCTCCAGTTCACCGTCGATGCGCAGCGTGCCAGAGAAGCGCACGCTCGCCAGATGCTCGGTCGCACTGCTTTCGATGCCGAGCATTTTCGCGTCGAGCGTCACCACCTCGGACTTGCTGGAACCCGCACGCGCATGCAGTTCGTGCGTCAGTGCGGTGAACATCTCGTGCGTGGTGAACTCCGACAGTTCGTCGAGGCTGCTCTTATCCCACGCTGTTTGCAGCTTGGTGAAGTAGCTCTTTGCGTTGGCCAGGAAGCCGTCCACATCAAAACCGGCGGGAATACCCCACGGTTGATCGAGGCTTGCCGTGCCGCCGCGCGCGAACTCCGCCATCGCCGATCCAGGACGCGCGGCAACCGGTTCAAGCGTCGTGCGCTCGATCGGCCGTGGCATTGCCTCCGGTGGCTGGGGCGGATAGCGCCCATTGCCCGCGCCTTGATACGCGGGCTGCGCGCCTGAGCGACGCAGGAAGTATCCGACCACCATCATGATCACCAGCCCGGCCAGCACCACCAGCATGATCGTCGCCAGCGTGTCGCCAAAGCCAAGCCACGAGGCGAGGGCGGCGAGCCCGAGGCCGGCCGCCAGCCCGACCAGCGCGCCCCTCCACGGGCTCGCGGGCTTGGCCGCGGTTGCGGCGCCGGGTGCTGCTGCAGCGGATGGTTGCTGTGCCGGTGCCGCCTGCTGCGCCGGAGGAGTCTGCTGCTGCGGAGGCGTGGCCTGCCGTTGCTGCACTGTGGGCGATTGCCGCCCGAAGGTCTTGCCGCCACCAAGGCGACGCTGCGCATCCGCATCCAACGAGAACGATGCGGCGACCATGCCGATCACTGCGCCAATTAACCACTTCTTCATCAGGGCCTCCAAGTTAGATCTTCCTGCCGACGTGCAGCGCGCACACGCCTGCCGTCAGATTGAACCATTGGACGCTTTCCAGGCCCGCTTGTTCCATCAGGCGCGCCAGTTCGTCCGGCGGGGGGTGCATGCGGATCGACTCAGCGAGGTAACGATAGCTGTCGCTGTCCCCGGCAATCTTCTTGCCAAGCCACGGTAACACGTTGAACGAAAAGGCGTCGTAGACCGGCGCCAGCGGCTGCCAGACGCGGGAAAACTCCAGAACCATGACCTTGCCACCGGGACGCGTCACGCGCCGCATCTCTGCCAGCGCAGCGTCCTTGTGCGTCATGTTGCGCAGACCGAAGGCGACGCTGACCACGTCGAACGTATTGCTGGCGAACGGCAGTTGCTCCGCGTCACACTGCGCGAGCGGCAACATCAGGCCGTGATCCAGCAGGCGGTTGCGCCCTTCGCGCAGCATCGCACCATTGATGTCGGTCAGTACAACCAACCCCTGCGCACCGGTGCGCCTGGCGAACGCACGCGCCAGATCGCCCGTGCCGCCGGCGATGTCGAGCACCTTCATTCCCGGCCGCAC
>DAITAC010000040.1:32418-35589 GCA_036824465.1 Burkholderiaceae bacterium | reverse complement strand
CGTCGGGATGAACGTCAGCCACGGCGTCAGATAGAAGATCGTGAGGTACCAGTACGTCCGCAGGAAGGAGGCGCCGTGACCGAGGTAGACGCCGCAGTACAGCGCGTCGAGAATCGCGAACGGAACGGTGAAGTACACGGAGATCCAGAACGCGCGTTGAAGCCTCGTTTCCGCCCGGCCTCGCAACAGCACGAAGACAGCGGCCAGCGAGATGGCGACGGAAAGCAGGATGCAGCCGATGGCCATACTGAGCTGCGAATACTGCTGGTAGTAGCCCGGCAGACCGCCGAGCCAGAACGCGAACCAGATGGCGAGGCCCTGGACAAACAGCCGGAAGTGATTTGTGGCTTTCACGAAAATCGAGGCTGACGTGCCCGGTCGGTCGCGCGCGGCTTCATGCGCGGCAGCCGCACCGAGGAGTCAGGTGCCGCCGTCTATGAACCTGACGTTGGCAATCCAGTTGCGCTTTCGTCGTGCGAGGCGGGTCTCGGTCCCTTCACCATCGAAGCTCGCGGACGCACGACGAAGGAGCGATTGATCGAAACCTTCGAACGCGTTGACGCCGACTACCGCGTAATGACGTCCATCGATTTGACTGGTGGCGACAGGAACTGCGCCGCATCGAGCGCAGGTGTGGAACTCCGCGGTTCGTGTGCCGAAAACGTATTTGGATACCAGGGAGGGCTCCTTGACGATGACGTCCAGAGCGGCGCCCGGACTGGAGGTCCACACAGCACCGTGCTTGGTACAGAACGAGCAGGTGCATGCGCGAGCCGGGATTTCGACAGGATCAGGCTCCCAAGCGAGGGAGAACGAGATATTCCCGCAGTGACACTGACCCTGGATCAACATGCGTGCAGTCTCCGCTATTGCAGCGTTAACGAGGCTGTGGAAGAAGTCCGAAAGCGGCCCAATCGTAGGCGCTGCGATCAGCGGCCGATTTGCTTCCACGCCACGAACGTCCTTGCGCGACGAACGCAACTCGTTTCGACAATTGCTCGAAATGCATCGCTCGTGCGCTCATAGGGCCCGCTTTTCAGAGCGAGGCGTGCTGGGGACTTTCTATACAACCTCAAACGTTGCAGCCAACCGGTGCGTGGCCGGTTGAGCGACGGATTGGGCGGCACGCCAGCGAGGCACGGATGCTATCGGGGCGGGCGACGGTACCCTTGATACGTGATGATGAAGGCGATGACCAACAGTACGCCCTCAAACGCCATGAACACCGTTGAACTGGCGCCCGCGGCGGCCTGACGGTACTGGCTGGCGGCGAACATGCGGATCAGGCCTAGCACCAGGAAGAACCAGCCTGTCAGCGTGACCAGGACGGTCCAGTTGCGTGCCCAGATGTTGTGGACGCGGACAACTGCAAGGCCGGCGACAAACATGAGTACGCCTGAAAGGTAGACCACAGGCGGGATCTGGCTGTCGTACAGGTGCGGCTGGACGAGCGGGAATTCCGCAACGAGCATGGCCACGAGAGTCGGACCGACCAGGCCTGCGATCTGCTTGGAGTTCGCCATGACGGCCTCAGTAGCGGGTTGAGCAGCCTGACGTTTGAGGCGAGCCGCGGCTGGAGGCCACAGGCCGGAAGCGGTCGGCTCGACCGAAGGGTTGGACCGCCTTCCTACGGGCCAACGCACAGGTTCGGGACGGTAAGGCGCGTGAAAAGATGAGGCGACGCCACCGCCGAAGACGGGTAGTGCGCAAGGGCCGCCTTGAACTCTGGATGATTGAAGGCCGCTCGAAAATGGGCGACTGATTCCCATACTGCGTAGTTCATGAACGCCGTGCTGCCACCGATGCCCTGATGCAGTTGAGTGGAGATATACCCGGGTTGTCGCTTCATCCAATTTGCATCGGTCTCCCAGGCCTTGAGCAGGGCGGGGATGTCTGCTTCCGCGACATGGAAGACGTTGACCAGGACTACGGGAGAAACCTCGGTGCCGAGCTGTTGAAAGATTGGCGTAGTCGGATCAAGTGGCTTGAGCTGAAGCATCGAGCATCTCCATTGATTGGCGGGTGCGGGAGTATGACCCAGGCGGAGAGTCGAGCGGTCTGACGCAATGTCTGGCGCTCACGTCCGTATCGCAGGCTCGGCCGAGACGCCCGGCGCTCAATGCTCGTGCCGGTGATCAACATCCGGATAGTGCGCGTGCGCGTGTTCGAGCGGCTCGTGCACATGCGGATGCGAGTGTGGTTCCTTGCCGTCCCACTCCGGCCCATGCGGATGCCGATGATGCTCGTCATGCGTGTGCGGGTGATCGTGCTCGACGCCGATATGGCGATGCAGGTGCTCGTGGTGCTCCGTCAGATGCAGCCACACGCCGGCGCCCATCAGCAGCCCGGCGATCGTTAGCGTGACCGTCAGAGGCGCGCCGAGCGCCACGGCGAGCGCGGCGCCGATAAATGGAGCGAGCGAGAAGTAGGCGCCGGTGCGCGCCGTGCCGAGGCGGCGTAGCGCGACGATGAACAGCGTCAGGCTCAGCCCGTAACTGATGAACCCGAGCAGGCCGGCCTGCAACGCGGTCGATGCCTCCGGCATCGATGCGCCGTACGCGAGCGCGAGAGCAACACTCGTGGTGCCTGCGGCGAGCCCCTTGGCGCAGGCGAGGAACATCGCGTCGTGCAGCGAGACTTTGCGCGTCAGGTTGTTGTCGATCGCCCAGGCGAAACAGGCGCCGGCAATGGCCAGTGGTCCGAAGAAGCTCTCTGACCGGAGTGCGGGTCCGATGGACAGCACCACGCCGCCGGCGATGATGAGCGCCATCCCGAGGGCGATTCGGCGGTCGAAGTTTTCCCTGAACACGAACCATGCGAGCGCGGCGGTGAACACGCCTTCGAGGTTGAGGATCAGCGACGCCGATGCGGCGTCGGTGGATTGCAGGCCAAGCATCAGCAGGTACGGACCGATGGCGCCGCCGGCGGCGATGGCGCCCAGCAACCACCACAGGTCGGTGCCGCGCGGCCAGGTAATCGCTCTGTGGCGGCCCGTCGCCGCCCGGATGAGCAGCAACACCGCCAGGCCAAACCCCGAGCCCACGTACAGCAGGCCGGCGAGCAGCAACGCGGACATGCTGCCGACGAGCATCTTCGCCAGCGGCGTGCTGAGTCCGAACAGCACCGCTGCGCCCAAAGCCGCGATGACTCCGCGGTCGATGTTCAAGATGC
>DAITAC010000040.1:0-32318 GCA_036824465.1 Burkholderiaceae bacterium | reverse complement strand
AACAGCACCGCTGCGCCCAAAGCCGCGATGACTCCGCGGTCGATGTTCAAGATGCGCCCTTTCGTTTCTTTCACAGCGGCGACTACTGAGCGTTGTGGGCGTGGACAACCCGATAGCCCATCCCCAATGAACTTGAGAATTCGATCAATGAATCGTCAAGTAGCCAAGCGCGCGCATGCCGCGGCGAGCGCGGTGCTTGCGAAGTCTGTCTCACTTCGGGGGCTGCTTCTTGCCGAGCAGTTCCTTGAGGTCTGCAAAGGGTGCGTAGGTCGAAACGCGCCCGGAGGCGGCGACGTCGCTTCCGCCGCTCGCCGCTTCCAGTTGCCGCTGGTGTTCGTTGTCGTGGCAGTACAGGCACAGCAGTTCCCAGTTGCTGCCATCGGGCGGGTTGTTGTCGTGATTGTGATCGCGGTGATGGACGGTCAGTTCACGCACGTTGGCATGCGTGAACTCGCGGGCGCAGCGCCCACAGATCCAGGGGTAGATCTTCAAGGCCCGTTCCCGATAACCCTGATCGCGCTCCTCGGCGGCGCGACGGGCTTCGGCAATGATGCGGTCCAATTTGCCGGGGTCACGTGCGGTCATGCAGCCACCAGGGGTCTTTCGGAGTTGCTCGCATTCGTCGAGCGCTTCGATCGCATGATCTCTTGCAGGCGCAGACGCCCGGCGAATTCCGCCTCGACTCTCAATCCTATCGCGCCGGCGCAGTCAAGGACGTCACGCGATCTCATCGCGCGTATCGGGCCGAGCGATCCCGGCGGCTTGCCGCGCATGTTTGGTTTGTGACTTTCCCGCGTCGAATTCGCCGCGCCGGCGCTTGATCTCCTCCGGCGTCAGTCGTTCGATGTTGCAGTAGTCGAGCTTCCAGTCCGGACTGGCGCGCCATCGCAATGGCGACTGCACGGTGGTCCTTGGGGCCGGCGCGCATTCGAGAACGCGCAGCGCCAGTTCGAGCGTCAAAGCTTGCGACTCGCGGTCCTTCGGCCGCCCCGCGCTGTTGCCAAGCGGGAAGTCGGAGAACAGAAGGCGCGGCACGCCCACATACTCGACGATGTCCTTGGCGCAACCCATGACAACGCTGGAGATGCCGCGTTCCTCGAGCAGGCGCGCAGCCAGACTGACGGTCTGGTGGCAGACCGGACAATTGGGCACGAGGATCACGGCATCGACTTTGTCAGCCACGCAGCGCGCGACGATCTCCGGGCCGTCGATTTCGAGCGTGACGCGATGGCTGCGATGGGTCGGAGCGCCATGGAAGCGCGGCGCCACCGCGCCGATGCGGCCCGAAGCTGCGCAGTGGCGCAGCGCTTGCAGCGGAAAATAGGCAGCGGGATCTTCAGCGGTCGTGTGCTTGCGGTCGATGGCGATGTGCGAAATCCGCAGGTCATGGTCCTGCGCCGTGTCTCCCGAGTACACGGTGAAGAACTTGGCGCTCGCGTTGTACGGCGCTCCCGGACCTTGATCGCCTTTTCCGGGTTGATAAGGCGCCGCGGTAGTGATCAGCGCAATCCGACTGCTGGACAGCGGCTTGCTCAATGGATGAAACGGCACCTCGGCGTAATGGGCCCATTCGTACGGAGCGCCATAACCCAGCGCCTGGTAGTAGTCGCGGGTGCGCTGCAGGTACGGAATCGGCACATCATGGGCGACAGCGAAACCGTATTCGGTCGCGCGTTCGCGGTTCATCGCTGCACCTCAGGGATTTGCATCAACTCATCTGATTCGTTGTGGCCAATGCGCGCAGGCAAACCTTGTCGATCTTGCCCACATTCGTGAGCGGAAGGGCAGGGACCACCTGAATTCGTCGCGGCACCTTGAATCCAGCCAGGCGCTCGCGGCAGAAACCCTGAAGTTCCTCCGTCACGAGATTCTGGCCCGTCCTCGGGACGAGGAACGCGACGACTTGCTCGCCCCATTCACGATCGACCGCGCCGACGACCGCGGCCTCGGCCACTGCCGGGAACGACAGCAAGACCTCTTCGACTTCGCGCGGCGAGATGTTCTCGCCGCCGCGGATGATCAGATCCTTCTTGCGGTCGGTGAGAAAAAGAAAGCCGTCCGCGTCGAGGTATCCCATGTCGCCGGTATGCAGCCAACCATTCCGAAGCGCGTGGGCCGTCGCTTCCGGCGCGTTCAGATATCCAGCCATCACGTTGGGGCCCCGTATCGCGATTTCACCCACTTCACCAGCCGACATTGGCTGGTCTTCGTCGTCGAGGACGGACACGATCTCGTCCACCAGCGCAAGGCCGGCTGCACCTGCGCGCCGCGACACGCCGACCGGATTCATCGTGCACGTGCAGGTTGCTTCCGACAGGCCGTAGGAGAGCACCACCGGGACACCGATCCGCTCTTCGACCGTGCGCTGGAGCGTCGGGGTCATCGGCGCCGCGCCGCTGCGCACGAAGCGCAGTGAAGATGTATCCGCCTGACCGTCCCATGCATCCATCAGGCGCGCGAACACGGTTGGCACGGCGGTGAAGTAGGTAGGACGAAACTGCTTCACCACGCGCCAGAACTCGTTGTGGTCGAACCGCGGCCGCAGCACGATCGAGGCTCCGGCTCTCAACGGCAGAATGGTGTTGTTCATCAGCCCATTGACGTGAAAGAGCGGCATCACGTGCAGGACGCGGTCTGCGGAGGTGAGAGCCGTGCGTTCAGCCACCTGCGCCGTGTTGGCGAGAACATTGCGGTGGGTCAGCATGACCGCCTTGGGTCGGCCAGTGGTCCCCGAGGTGAAGATGAGGAACGCGGTCTGGTCCGGCTTGCCGCGGATGCCGGCGTCCTCCGCCGTCGCCGTGCAGTCGAGTTGCTGGCGTGAATCCACCGTGATCACGTGCGGCAGGGTTGGACCGTCGGCAAGCGTGGCTTGCATTCGGTGGGCCAGTTCTGTCGTCGTGACGATGACGCGCGCACCGCAGTCCTGAACCAGCAGCGAGAGCTCGCGCGCAGTGAGCTTGGGATTCAGGGGAACGACAATCGCCCCGATCCTCAGAGTGCCGAAAATGTGCGCGACCAGCGCCGGCACATTGGGCAGCATCAGCCCAACCGCATCACCGTCCCGGATCGCGCAGGCCTGCAGCGAAGCGGCTGCCCGCGCGGATGCCGCGTCCAACTGGGCGTACGTGTAGATCTGGTCGTCGAAGTGGAGCGCGGGCTTTGCCGCCAGGTCCGCGCGAGACGCCTGGATCGGAAGAATCTCACCGAGGATTTCCCGGCCCGCAAGATCCATTGCTCGATCCGGTTCGTATGGAGTTGGTCAACCGCACGCCGATGCGCGCAGCGCAACGGCGCGTGTGCGTCAGTTCAATTCAAAGCGGGTGCGCAGAGCACGCCACGACGACCGAGGTGCCACTCTACGCCCGGCTCTCGTGGGGTCAATGCGGGGTCTATGCGGTGGGATGAAGGCTTGATCTCATCGCGGCCCGCTTGCGTTGAGGTAATTCACCGCAAATCCCGTAGCGTGTCGTGAGCCGCAGCGCAGGCCTATCGGCCGCAATGGTGCTCGCAATTGCCCTACTGTGCCGGCACTGTCGTGCGAAGCTCCCTGTAGATGCCACCGCCTTCCACGCTGCCAGTGATCGTCCCTTCACCGCGCATCCGACGCAGGCAGTCGTCGCGGTCTCCCGCCTGGTGGACCTCGCAGCGCATCCGCCGATTCTGTTCGTATGCACTCTGGCCGTCGTCGAGGTGTCCGCGTTTGGCCTCCTGGAGTGCAGCACCCGCCTCCTGCAGACAAGTGGCGCGATCCTGGTGCGACTGGCCGCTCATGCAGGTGGCGCGCTCTTGCCGATAGCGCGCTTGAGCGTCCGACATGTTTAACGCCGCTGCAGCGGCAATGCCTGAAACGAGCATGGCGCCAACTGCAAATGCCGACAAGCGCAGGAAGGGAATTGACTTGCGTCCGGTACCGGCCCGATCGCGATGGATTGTGGATTTCACGATGGTTTCCTCATTTGGAAACCGTCAGCTTACGGAGCGGGCGTTGGCGCCGTCTGTGCGCAACCGAACGGATTCGGTACCGAATCCAACTCCAATCGTCGGCAAGCGATGCCGGCAGCTACATAAGGGGTATTGCTTACCGTTCTGACCCGTGGCTCGCCGGTTCGATACCCCCTGGATCAGTGGCCAGATACGACGGACGCGGCGGGCACGCGCCGCTCCTGTCCGTTGCTTATACGAATGCATTGTGCGCTGCCGAACAGACGGCGAACGTGAAGTAGCTCAAATTCGTGCTTGGTCGCAAGGCGCACCGCACTTGATGCCACTTGCGATTTGCAGAACTGGCGCGTTTTTCAGATCGGGCCGGCACCAGATGACGTTTCAGCCAGCCCACGCTGGAAGCTGCGTCGGCTGACAACCGGGCAACCGAATTACGAAAGGTGGATTCCATGCTCTATACGATTGCTGTTGTGCTACTCATCCTGTGGGTCCTTGGACTCGTCAGCTCTTACACCATGGGTGGCTTCATTCATATTCTTCTGGTGGTCGCCATCGTGATGGTGCTGATAAACCTCATCAGCGGGCGACGCGCGCTGTGACGCCCTGGCGAATGGGCAAGCCAAAAAGGAAGACCCTGGCACCACGCCCCGGTCTTCCCAATCTTCAATTGCGGCGTGCCGGCCGTTTACTGGCATAAGTGATCAGGAGCAAGTCACGAGCGCGATCAAGGACCAGGTTAAAGGCCGAGTCAAGGAAATGAAAGGCAAGATCAAGGAAGTTGCCGGCAAACTTGTTGGCAACAAGTCGCTTGAAGTAAAAGGCAAAGTTGAAAGGATTGCCGGCGAAGCCCAGGCAAAGTTGGGTGACGTCAAGCAAGAGATCAAAGAAGAGATAAGGGAATCAAAGAAGGGCCCCTGACCGCCATCCATCATGTTTCGCGAGGTGAGTGCTCCGTGACCGGTAGTCATCAATCGGTGTGCATTGTCCACGGCGCTCCAAGAGAGGAATGCCCGGCACGGAGCCAATACGCCAATGAACACCGCGCCACCCTCGCTTCGAAAGTCTTCGGCTGGGATCCGAATCGCGATCCTCGCTTGCGGCGTGATCCTGCCGCTGGCCGCTGTCGCAGAACTCTCCACTGATTCCCTGCTGGGTCCGGGCCTGCGCTCGCGACCGGCTTACGACGGCTCGGACTCTCAACGCATCGAATTGGTCCCGGTTGTCCGGTACTTGGGCCAGCCCTGGTTCGCGCGCTCGACCCAGGGCATGCTCGAGGGTGGGATTCGCATGGAGGTTGCGCCGCGGCTCTACGCGGGCGCGCAGCTTGCGTACGAACCAGGGCGCAGGACGAGCGAATCCGACTTCCTCAGGAGCCACAACGTTCCGGGCATCAATGGCGGAGCCTCGGTCGGCCTGCAATTGGAATGGGACCACAATTTCGGTCCGATGCCGATCACACTGCTTGTGCGCGCGCGGCAGCACACCGACACCGATCTGGGCGCCCTGGTCGACCTTCGCCTCAGTGCAGGTGTCTTCCGCAGCGGGCCTGTCGCCGTGGGGGTCTTCACGCAGACGACGTGGGCGAGTGCGAAATCCGCTGAGGCTTTTTATGGCATGTCGCCGCAGCAGTCCGCCGTCACGGGATTGCCGGCGTTCACTGCGGGAAGCGGTTGGATCTTTGGCAGCGGCGGGTTGTTGTGGTCGATCGACCTGGCTCGGCATTGGGTTCTGGTCGGCAACATGGAAGCTCGACGCCTGCATGGTGACGCCGCGCGCAGTCCGCTTTCGCAGCGCCTGTCGAATCATTATGTGAGTGCAGGCATCGCTTATCACTTTTAGATCGCTTGCGGCCGCGGTGGGTCTGCGGCAGCAAAGACCGGCGCGATGCGCACTTGTGCGCGAGCGACGCTGTCTTCGTAAGAATCGGGACCGCAGCGGCCATCGAAAATGCCGACGCTGCGCAAATCCTCATTGGCTCGGCTCAGCGCGCGCATGCGATACCGGCAAGACACCTGCCCGTCACGCTGCGTGTGCCAACGCACCGACAGTGCGCCGGTTAACCCGCATAAAGGCTGTGGAGTGTCCTGGGGCGCAAGCCTGTGGACGCTGCAAGGGAATCGGGCAATACGGCCAGCGGGTCTGCTCGCTCGACTCAGTGCATCGCTGCCGAGGCTGCGGGCGGGGCACCCTCAATTCAGTAGCTTCGATTGCCGGCGCAAACCGGAAACAAAAGGTCCCTATGCAGAACATCACCCAACCTTTCATCAACCTGACCACCGCCAACGCGGCGCTCATCACGCGCTTTGCGCAGTCGCCGGAAATGGTCGAACTTGCAAAGACCAGTGCTCAGAAGTACCTCGAACTGGCGCAGAAATCCTTCGGTCATGCAGCGGCCTCCGACGCGTACGCGGACCTGGTGCGCAGGCTCACCGAGAACTATGCAACTTTCGCGCAGGAGTACTCGCAGAGCCTGATGGGCATCGCCGCGAAAGGACAGAGCGTCATGGCGGAACATATTGAAGCTGCTTCTAACCGCCTTGCGAAGACCGGCAAAGCGGCTGTTGCGGCCGTCGCGAAGACTTCTGACAAAGCAAAGCATTCGCGCGTCAGATAGTCGTCGGCCCTGCTCGGTTGAGCCGGCTCGGCGAACGGCGCCGCCCCTGGGGCGGCGTTTTCCTCTGGCCACAACCCAGGACTTTCAATGAACCCCAGCCCATCTTCCGAAGAGTCACAACGCCGACGCGTCATTCACCGCATGGTGGCTGATCTCGCCTCGGTCGACCCCGACAGCGAGGGCTATGAACGCAAGCTCGCGGTGCTGGGAAACTGCATCGCACATTCGACCGGAAGCGAAGCGCGGCCAGGAACGCTCGGCGGCGGAGTGTCGCTGGTTGAAGTCGTGCATGCACCGACCTGGCGGGCTCGTTGGCTCAAGCAGAAGGCCCGACTTGCCCATGCAGGTCGTGCGTTCGTGCGCACGATGCGACGAGCAGGCCGCGGCGGTCAGGCGCTTCCCAGCGGACGTGCGACACTGGCACCGGCCGATCATGCGGCCTCTGTCGCGGCGAGCGTCGATGCTCAGTCCGTCGCCGCCCAAGCCGCATCGGTGTCGAATGACCGTTTCACCGAGGGCCACTTCGGTACGGAATCGCAGCGCAGGTACATGCTTTACCAGCCGGCATCGCGCGTGCCCGGTCCGGCACCCTTGCTCGTGCTGTTGCACGGATGTCATCAAGGTGCGGAGGACTTTGCGGCCGGCACTCGCATGAACGAGGCTGCGGAAGACGCCGGGGTGGTCGTGCTGTATCCCGAGCAGTCCCGTGCCGCCAATCTACTGCGATGCTGGAACTGGTACGCGCTTCAGGACCGGTCCAACAGCGAGGGGGATGCTGCCATGATCGCAGCCATGACGCGACAGGTCATGAGCGAACATGACATCGATGCAACGCGCGTCTACGTTGCAGGCATGTCGGCCGGTGGCGGAATGGCCGCCGTGCTCGTTCGAGACTATCCGGAGCTATACGCCGCGCTGGGCGTCCACTCCGGCGTCCCCGCCGGACTTGCTCATGACGTCTTCTCGGCCATGCGCTTGATGGCCAGCGGGCCAGCGCCGGGCAAAGCGGACGCGTTTCCGGCCGCCGGTGACGGCGTCGGTCGTGCGGTGGCCAGCATCGTGTTCCACGGTGACGAGGACGTGACGGTTCATCCCTCCAACGGGGAGGCGATTCACGCCGCTCCGCTCAGTGCCGGGGCAACGTTGACTCCGCTTGGCTCGATGCAGGCGACCACGGATCCCGACGGTGGCCAGCGCGGCTTCACGCGATCGGTCGAATTCGGTCCGGGCGGAGTGACGAACCGGGAACTGTGGATCGTTCACGGTGCCGGCCACAAATGGGCAGGCGGCAGCGACGAGCAACGGTATACCGACTCGAACGGCCCCAACGCATCGCGCGAGATGCTGCGCTTCTTCTTGCAGCATCGGCTGCCCGGCTAGCCTGACGGGAAGCGCGCGGCCGATGTCGTTCGCCGAATGGTCCTCAGCCATCGGCGTGACCGAGCATGGCGCTCCGCCTGATTGCGAATGTCGGTCGTGGTTCCGATTGATTGAGAGATGAACAAAAAGCGTCAAGGTGCTGATCAGAACCCCTTTGAGCGAATCTTTCCTTTCGTATGTGCGTCAACGCACCGATTGCGCACGAAGACGGGATCATCATGGTCGCGGTCGTTGCCAATCAAGGAGCACTCGCTGGCGGGATCTCGTGAAGCAGATGTCGGCAAACACGCGGCTTCCTCGCTCGACACTTCATCGGCTTCGCAATTGAGGTTGCCGTGTCTGAAATGATGGTTCCGCACCTCGGCGATTTGTAGACGCCGTCGTTCTGCGGCGCCACCAGCATCGTCGAGCGCGGACGGTCGCCGCAGGTCGTCGCCGACACCAAGCGTCGGCACCCGTACGACGGGCCCGGAGTGCCCGCCAGTGGTTCGAGTCGGTTGCTCCACACTGCTTCGGGCGAACGGTTTCAAGTTTCAACAGCCACGCCTGAATGCGCGGCATTTTCTCAATCAATGTGGAAGGAAATCTCATGAAGACATTTTCGATGGTGCTCTTGACAACGGCGGTTGCGTCAACCATCAGCGTCGCATCCGCTCAGGACAACAAGGCACCTGCGACGGGGCCGGGCGCGCAGTCCATGTGCTGCATGGATTCCAAAGAACATATGGGCCAGATGGACGAGCACATGAAGCGAATGCAGGCCCTGCACGAGAAGATGGCGAACGCCGCCAATCCCGAAGATCGTCAGAAGCTGATGGATGACCAAAGGCGGGAAATGCAGCAGGGGATGGCGATGATGCAGGGGGCGCCGCACGGCGGCTCGATGATGGGTGGCGCCGCCATGGGCACGATGGGCCAGAAGGGCAAGCCTGCCGACCAGAAGAGTCAGATGCAGATGATGGAGAAGCGCATGGACATGATGCAGGCGATGATGCAGACAATGATGGACCAGCAGGGCGCTTCCGGAAGCGCAATGATGCAGTCGCCGACGAAGTAGAAGTCTCGTCACGCCGATGCCGCGACAGTCGATCAAGCAGGCCGTCAGGTGGACCGTCTGGGCGCTTATGCTGAACCTGCTGTGGGAAATCGCGCAGCTACCTTTCTATGTCTTTGCGCCCGCGATCCGGCCGCTGGAAATTGCCTGGGACGTCATTCACTGCACGGCGGGTGACGTGATGATCGCGCTGGGGAGTTTCGGGGTGGCGGCCCTGGCGACGAGAGACCTGGAGTGGCCGGTGAGCCGACCGTGGTTCGGACTGGCCGTCGCACTAGCCGTCGGTTTGGTGTGGACCATCCAGTCGGAGTGGCAGAACGTCTATGCGCGCGGTGCGTGGGCCTACTCAACGTTCATGCCGACGATCATGGGGGTCGGCCTGCTGCCGATCCTGCAGTGGCTCGTGCTGCCCCCGTTGGTGCTGCTGGCGGTAAGGCGTCGCTGGCGCTCGCTCGATGGTGGCGAGACATGGATGTGAGCCTCTCGATGCAATGGAGTCGCTTCAGCGACGCTCGATGGCAAGTGCGCGATCAGCGTGCCGGCAGGTAGTTCAGCAGCCGTTCGAATTCCTTCTTGACCACCGTATAGCACTCGCACACGCGTTCTTCGACCTTGCGCCGGTCAAGCACCGTAATGCGCCCGCGGCTGTAGCGGATCAACCCGTCGCCCTGTAATTTCCCGGCCGCCTCGGTCACGCCTTCGCGGCGCACGCCCAGCATGTTGGCGATCAGTTCCTGCGTCATCGTCAGCTCGTTGGATTGCAGTCGGTCGAGACTGAGCAGCAGCCAGCGACAGAGCTGCTGGTCGACCGAGTGATGGCGGTTGCACACGGCCGTCTGCGCCATCTGGGTCAACAGCGCTTGCGTGTAGCGCAACATCAGGTGCTGCATCTCGCCGCTGCGATTGAACTCCTGCTTTATGACTGCCCCGGGCAGGCGGTAAGCAAACCCCGCGCTTTGCACGACGGCCCGGCTGGGGGTGGTCTCGCCGCCCATGAAGAGCGCCACGCCGACCAGCCCTTCGTTGCCGACCACTGCGATTTCCGCCGACGCGCCATCTTCCATCACGTACAGGAGCGACACGATGCAGGTGGTCGGAAAATACACATGACCGAGCGTATGGCCCGATTCGTACAACACCTTGCCGAGCGGCATGGGCACGAGTTCCAGTTGCGGGAACAGGCGCTCCTGCTCCGGTGCGGTCAATGCGGCCAGCAGATGATTCTGGGTCGGACCATGCACGGTTGGCACGGCGGTCCTCCGGGCCCTGCGGTCGAAACATGTCAGTCGCGCCCGCGTCGGGCTGCAACTGCGATCCACGCAAATATATCGTAGGCCGCGCTTGTGTGTTCGGTAGCGTACACAGCCGCGCGCTCGATTTCTGAACGCTGGACACACCGTATCAGCGGCGGGCTGCGCGTCCTTTGTGCGCCAGCGCACGGACGCCGTTCACCTCGCGCCGTATGTTCACGCATCGATGTCGAGGGCAGCCGAGGCCTGTCGCAGTCTGATGCCGACTGGACTGCGCAAGCCAGCGATCGCCGCGCGCACACGGCATCGCTGAAACCAACGTCCGCGTCGTGGAGGAATACTTGATTGAATCGCCACCGTCGGAGTTGGATGGCTCCCGTCCCGTTGAGCGCAGAGAGACACGCATGAGTAACCCGGAAACCCGCATGGACAACGCGCGGTTCGTCGAGAGGCATCTCGGCGATGACCCGCTAGACGAGGACTTTTCCCGCGTTCCAACCAGTTGGGCAGCAATCAAATTCGCCGACCTTGCGGCCGGCCTCGGCGCGGCAGCCCCGGCGGACCCGCACTCCTCAGAGGTCGAATTCACCGTGCGCCCAGTCAAACCAGGCGAAGTCCTGCATCGCACCGGCGACAAATTCGATGCGATCTACATCGTGCGCGCGGGTTTCTTCAAGGTCGTTCGGTCCGACGCCGCCGGCAACGAGCAGGTGCTGGGCTTTCCGATGGCAGGCGATGCCATCGGCCTCGATGCCATCGATCTTGACCGCAACACGACCGATGCGATCGCGCTCGATGTGAGCTGCGTCGTTGTCCTTCCGATCGCGCGTCTCGCGAGTCTTGCAAGCGAGGATCCGGGCGTCGAGCGGTTCCTGCACCGCCTGTGCAGTCGCGAAATGAAGCGCAACCAGATAATGATCAGGCTGCTTGGCACACTCAGCGCTGATGCGCGCGTCGCGGCTTTCCTGCTGCAGTTATCCGACCGCTTTGGACGACTGGGCTACTCCCGCACGTCCTTCCAATTGCGGATGACAAGGCAGGAGTTGGCAAGCCATCTCGGCCTGAAGCATGAAACGGTCAGCCGCACCTTCTCGGCTTTCGCCGCGGCCGGTCTGCTCGACGTCGATCGCAGGTCGATCACGTTGCGAGATATCCCCGCGTTGCGCGGGGTGGTCGAGTCCACGCGCAGGTTCATCTATGGTGAATGGCCCTGTCGTGATGCGCACGGCCGCGTTGTTCAGCGGCCAGGCGCGGTTTCGGGCGCCTCGCGATCGCAGGTACTTGTCCGAGACAGCGATTGCGCCGTGATGCCCGCCCAATGATCAATCAGTTCAAAGCGGCGATGGCGATTCGCGCGGGCCGCGTTCGTTTGGGCAAGTGACTCATTTCACCAGCGAAAGCCGGATGAGTGTCCCTCGAACACGTTAGCGGTTATGTGCGCTAGCGAACAGATGAGGCATCTTGGCCGTTCATACTCATATCTTGAATCTCGCCCATTGCACGCTCGCAGAGGCGGGGGATGTTGCGCGCCACCGCCGAAGGAGTGAATGGATGGGGAGACGGACCGTTGAAGGCAGTGTGCATGCCGGCGCTGCGGCACGGCCCGGTGCGCAGTTCAATCCTCACGCGACGCACGAAGTCACCGACCCGGCAAGGCTACGATCGGCCCAAACGCTCTTGGACACGGCGGAGTTGTGCCGCGCACTTGCGACCAGTCAAGGACAATTGGACGCTGCGTTGCGACGGATCGATTCGTTCCTGGAGCAGGAAGCGCTTCTCAAGCAAGAAATTGTTGTGCTCGAGCATGCGGCGGCTCAGACGCGCCAGTTTGCGTATCACGACGAGCTGACCGGCCTTCCCAATCGCAGGTTGCTGCTGGACCGCTACAACCAGGCGGTGGCTCTTGCCGCACGTCAGCACAGGCAGGTGGCGTTGCTGTTCCTGGATCTGGACCGATTCAAGTGCATCAACGATGCGTTTGGCCATGCGGTCGGGGACAGACTTCTGCAGCAAGTAGCGGCGCGCCTGATCGCCTGTATCCGAACCTCAGACACCGCCTGCCGATTTGGTGGAGACGAATTCGTTATCCTGCTGCCGGAGTTCGAGGGCCAGGAAAGCGCGATTGCGGTGGAAGAGAAGATCCGCGCTCATCTCGCGACGCCTTACGTCATCGACGGCACTGCGATCGGGATGACTGTGAGCATTGGCATGGCGGTCTACCCAGTCGATGGGCACGAATACGGCAACCTGATTCAGGTGTCCGACCTCGCCATGTATCGCAGCAAGGCCTGCGGCTCCGCTGAGCGGAGCGTCTCCTAACCCGCGCTGAAAGTCGCCGGGATCAATGTCGCGCCCTTCAGGGGCGTGGTCTAGCCGAGCGGTTTCGACAACTCGCAGGGCGAGATCAACGAGGCAGTCGAAGTGGGGCGCCGCGTCGGCGGGGTCAAGTCCGTCAAGAACGACAAGCGGCTGAAGGGACGGCGACGGATCGCGCGCCGCTGCCGAAAGCAATCTCGTGCAGCGGCCGCGAATGAGCGCACGCAAACGTCTCGATGGAGTGCGCCGGCTGAGCGGCGACGGTGTGTGTGCCTTACCGCACCGACTCGGAATTCGCCAGCACGTACCATGGGTTCTCGTAGTGGAGGTTTCATGAAACTCATCCTGATCGCTTCGGCCACTTTGGTCTTCAGCGCCCTTCTTCTTAACAGCTGTGCCTGATCCGCAGGTGTGCAAGCCGGCGGGCACCATCGACGTTTGCCGGCCGTCGCGTGCGGTGCGTTCGTGCGCAATCGTCGTTGTGAGTCACCATGGGAGCGAACAGACGATCACCGGGTGTCGGTTGCGGAGGCTGCGCGGTCGAAATGCCAGTCTTGCCAGGCACCGGCGTGCGGGCTCATGCGGGAAAGTTCATCACCGGGTCCTACACGAATCAGGCCGGCAAACGTCCCTACAAGCTCTACATCCCGACGAATGACGCTGGACGGAAGTTCGCGCTCGTCGTGATGCTGCATGGCTGCACACAGACATCCGACGATTTCGCCGCTGGCACGCGGATGAATTCGCTTGCCGAGACGCATCACTTCTTTGTCCTGTATCCCGAACAGACGCAGGCCGCCAACGGTTCGCGGTGCTGGAACTGGTTCAAGCGCAGCGACGACCCGCTGACCCAGGGCGAAGCGGCCATCATCGCCGGCATGACACGCAAGATCCTGAGTTGCTATCCGATTGACCGGCGGCGGGTGTACGTGGCGGGACTTTCGGCGGGTGGGGCGATGGCCGCCGTTCTGGGTGCGACCCACCCGGCGCTCTATGCCGCCGTCGGCATCCACTCGGGGCTCGCCAATGGAAGCGCGCACGACGTTCCGTCCGCCTTCGCAGCCATGCAAGGACTGCCTGCTGCGCAGGGGTTTGACACGGCCTCGGGGCCAACGTCGCCGCCTCAACCGATCATCGTGTTTCACGGCGATCGGGATACCACTGTGCATCCGCGCAACGGTGATCAGGTGGTGTCGCAGTCGGTCAGGCGCGGCTCCACGGCGAGCGCCGCTGCGACGGTTGAAGAGGGTCGAGTTCCTGATGGACACGCGTATACCCGCACGGTTCATCGCGACGCTGCGGGCAGGAGTGCACTGGAACACTGGTTGGTGCACGACGCCGGCCACGCCTGGTCTGGCGGCAGCCCAAGCGGTTCTTTCACGGATCCGGATGGACCGGATGCAGCAAGCGAAATGATCCGGTTCTTCTTTCAACGCAACGGTGACGGGTGAGCAGCAGCGCACAGATCTTCCGGCGCCTGGCACGCAGCCGACTTCCGATCGACTTCACCGAATTCGAGGAGCCGATCCGCGCTGAATTGTTCAGCGCGGAACGCTTCGAGCAACACGCGCAAAGCCTGGCGGTCGCGCAAACGGTCACAAAGGATCGCGCGGACGAGCGCGCGCTGGTACCGCGCGTACGGGAAAACGGCCGCGTCCTGCACGAAGCGCACATGCTCATTGGCAACGCGGCGCGGCAGCAGATCGCGATCACGCCGGCCGCTGAATGGCTGCTCGATAATTTCCACGTCATCGAAGACCAGCTACGGGACATTCGCGAACACCTGCCGGCGAGCTATTACAAGTTGCTGCCGAAACTCGCGGAAGGACACTTGCGCGGCTATCCGCGCGTGTATGGCATCGCCTGGGCCATCGTTGCCCACACCGACAGCCGCTTCGACCCGGACTGGCTGATCCGCTTTGTACGCGCCTACCAGCGCGTGCAGCCGCTCACGATCGGCGAACTGTGGGCGGTGCCGATTTCGCTGCGCATCGTCATGGTCGAGAACCTGCGTCGTCTGGCCGTGCGCATCGTTGGTGCGCAGATGGCAAGGCAGGACGCCGACCAGTTCGTCGATGAGTTCCCGCACGACACGGGCACGCGATCCGCGGACCTGATGGAACGCGCGATCAACGGCCTGCGGTCCGCCGCTTTGTGGCCTGCGTTCGCCGCGCATCTGGTGCAGCGCCTGCGCTACCAGGCGGCCGGCATGACAACCCTGCTCGAATGGCTGCATCGCGAACCCGCCAAGCACGACGAGAGCACCGATGACATCGTCGCGGCCCAGCACGCTGGCCAGGCCGCAGCGAACCTGACGGTACGCAACCTGATCACCAGCATGCGCGCGATCGCCGCGTTCGACTGGCGTGCCTTCATCGAAGAGGTCAGCCTCGTCGACGCGACATTGCGTCAGTACCCAGGCTTTGCTGCAATGGACTTCAAGACGCGCGATCGCTATCGGCATGCCATCGAGAATCTTGCGCGCGGCGCCTCATGCACGGAAATCGAGGTTGCGGCTGCCGTCATCGCGAAGACCCAGGGGATCCAGACCACTGCGCAGCCGTCCCCCGGCGACGGATCGGTGGTGGGCGGAGCAGCCGAGCACGGCGCGGTCGCCGAACCCAGGTTCCAGGATCCGGGCTTCTATCTGATCGCGGCCGGCAGGCCGGCGCTGGAACGCGAGCTGGGCTATCGAAGCGGCCTGCGCGAACGTTGTATTCGCGCCTGCATGGTGCACGCCGCGGCGGTGTATCTCGGCGCGATCCTGCTCCTGACCGTCGGCCTGGCGGCGTTGCCGGTGTTCGCGAACATCGAGGCAGTGATGGACTGGGAGGGGTGGTTGATGCTCGCCCTGCTCGGCCTTCTGGCCCTGCTGCCGGCGTCGGACATGGCGATCGCTCTCGTCCACCGGGGCGTCGCGAGGGTCTTTGGCCCGCGGACCTTGCCGCGGATGGCGCTGAAGGACGGCATACCCGCGCGGCTTCGCACCTTCGTCGTGATGCCAACGATGCTGGGCAGCACTGCGGAGATCGCCGAGCAGATCGAGCGTCTCGAAACCCACTATCTGTCGAATCGCGATGGCGAGGTCTTCTTTGCGCTGCTGACGGACTGGCGCGATGCCGACACCGCGACCGCGGACACCGATGGCGAACTGCTCGCCGCCGCGTCCGCTGGCATCGAGGCCCTCAACGCGCGCTACGGATCCGTCGATCAGGTGAGCGGTGCCCGGTTCTTTCTGCTGCATCGTGCTCGCCTCTGGAATGAAGGCGAGCGCAAATGGATGGGCTGGGAACGCAAGCGCGGCAAGTTGCACGAGTTCAATCGGCTGCTGCGCGGTGCGACGGACACCAGCTTTCTTCCGGTCGACGGTCAAGCACCCATCGTCCCGAGCGGCGTGCGCTACGTCGTCACCGTCGATGCCGACACCAAGCTTCCGATCGGCGCGGTCAAGCGGCTGGTCGGCACGGCGGCGCACGCGCTGAATCAGCCGCGCTGGGACGATGCGGCGCGTCGCGTGCTGTATGGCTATGGTGTCCTGCAGCCGCGCGTCACGCCGGCATTTCCGACGCGTGTCGAGGCGACGGTCTTTCAGCGCGTGTTCTCCGGACCGGCCGGGCTGGACCCGTACGCATCGGCCGTCTCCGACGTCTATCAGGACCTGTTCTGCGAAGGCAGCTACACGGGCAAGGGGCTGTATGACGTCGATATTTTCGAGAGGGCGCTGGCGGGCCGGGTGCCGGAAAACAGCGTGCTCAGCCATGACCTGTTCGAGGGCACCTTCGCCCGCTGCGGCCTGGTGAGCGATGTCGAGTTCTTCGACGACTTTCCATCCAACGCCGAAGTCGCGGCTTCGCGCCAGCATCGCTGGGCGCGGGGGGACTGGCAACTCGTGCCTTGGATCTTCGGCCGCGCCGGGCGCGATATCTCGATCGTCAACCGGTGGAAGATGTTCGACAACCTGCGCCGGACGCTGTCGCCGGTCGCATGCGTGCTGCTGCTGCTGGCGAGCTGGTCGCAGCCGGGCTCGCGACAGGGCGTCTGGACCGCTTTTGTTCTGACGGCCATTGCCTTTCCCGGCCTGCTGTCGCTTCTGGACGCGTTGCTGCCGCACCGTCGCGACGTGTCCCCGGTGAGTCATTTCAGAGCGCTGGCAATCGACATCGGCCGCGCAAGCGGCCATGCACTCATTTCGGTCGTCGCGCTGGCGCAGCAGGCGTGGCTGATGCTGGATGCCATCGGTCGCACGCTGACGCGGCTCTACATCACTCACCGCCGCATGCTGGTCTGGGTCACGGCGGCGCAGGCGAAGACCACCACCAACCTGTCGCTTGCGAGCGCGATCTTGTCACCGCGGATCGAGCAGGTGCTTGTCACGCTTGGCGCCGCGCTCGCGCTGCTGCGCAATCCCGGAGCGCTGCCGTACGCGGCGCCATTCCTGGTCATGTGGTGGAGCGCACCGATCGTCATGCGCTTCATCAGCCTGCCTTCCCGCGAGAGAGCGGCTGAGCCCCTGTCGGTTGCGCAGGTGGCGTTGCTGCGCGCCGCCGGGCGGCGCGTCTGGCTCTTCTTCACCACGTTCGTCACGGCCGAAGACCACGCGCTGCCGCCTGACAATTTCCAGGAACTACCGGAGCCGGTTGTCGCCCATCGCAGCTCGCCCACCAACTTCGGCCTGTATCTGCTGTCGTGCATCGCCGCCCGTGACTTCGGCTGGATCGGACTCGGTGATCTTGCCGGCCGGATCGAAGCGACCACGAACACGTTGCTCCAACTCCCGCGGCATCGCGGACATTTCTTCAACTGGTACGAGACGCGCGAACTGCGCCCGCTCGAGCCGAAGTATGTTTCCACCGTCGACAGCGGCAATCTGGCCGGCCATCTGCTCGGTGTGGCGCAGGGTTGCGATGAGAGCGTCCGGCAACCGGTGTTTTCTCAAAGTACGCTCGAAGGCCCCAGCGATGCGCTGCAGTTCGTACGCGCGGCCATGCGCGAGGTTCCCGACGACCGCCGTACCCTGATCGTCAATCGGAATCAGGTCGACGCCGTCCTCCGGGACGCCGGGCACCTGTTGAGCACCGCGCCGGAGCACTTCTCAGGCTGGGTTGTGCGCTGGAATATGCTGGCCGGCGAGGCCGCACTGCTCTTCGACATAGCGACGACGCTGGCGGGCGAGCGCGGTGATGCCGCCGGAAGCGAAGTGCTGCGATGGGCGGCCGAGTTCCAGACAAACGTCGGCAGCTTTGTACGCGACGTGGAGCCACTGGTGAGGTTGCTCGCCCCGCAGCGGCGGCCCGGTGCGGGTCCGGGCGCGACGCAGACGAACCAGAACGCCGCGCCCCCGCTGCTGCAGGAGGTGCTGGACCGGCATCTGCGCGGCGATGCCTCGCTCGCTGAAATCGAAGCCTTCCTGCCGGCGATCCTCGAAGACCTGCGTGCCGGCGGTGCGCCGCAGGCGACGATCGCTGCCGTCGAGCGGTGGGGCGCCGTATGTAACGATGCCGCGGTGCGGTTGAACCGGCTGGCCCGACGCGCGCGCCGCCTGGTCTCAGAGATGGACTTCGCTTTCCTTTTCGACGAAAACCGCCAGCTTTTCCCGATCGGCTACCGCGTCGACGACGCGGCGCTCGACGAGAGTTTCTACGACCTCCTCGCCTCCGAAGCGCGGCTCACGAGCTTTGTCGCCATCGCCAAGGGCGACGTCCCGGCCACGCACTGGTTCCACCTGGGCCGGGCCTCGACGACCGTTCACCGGCGCCCGGTCCTGCTTTCGTGGTCCGGGTCGATGTTCGAGTATCTGATGCCTTCGCTGGTGCTGAACACGCCGAGCGGCACGCTGCTTGACCAGACGTGCCGCATGGTGATCGCGCGCCAGATCGAATACGGCGACGAGATCGGCATCCCCTGGGGCATCTCCGAGTCCGCCTACAACCAGAGGGACCGTGCGCTCACGTATCAATACTCCGATTTTGGCGTGCCCGGCCTGGGCCTGAAGCGGGGTCTGGGCGAGGATCTCGTGGTCGCGCCCTACGCGACGGTCATGGCAGGCATGTACGAGGCGGCGGCGGCGGCCCGTAACCTCTTGCACCTCGAGGCGGAAGGCGGTCTGGGCCGGTACGGGCCATACGACGCGATCGACTACACGCCGGCGCGCCTCGCCGAGGGGCAGACCTCAGCTGTCGTGCGCGCCTACATGGCTCATCACCAGGGAATTTCGCTGGTGGCGCTGGCCAATACGCTGCGCGACGGCATCATGCGCCACCGCTTCCACAGCGATCCCCTTGTGCACGCGGCCGAGTTGCTCCTGCAGGAGCGCCCGCCGCGCGAGGTGGTCAACCATCGTCCCCGGCTCGAGCACCTGCCGGCCACGACGGTCCGCGATGTGGCCCGCCCGGCGACGCGCGTGTTCGACACGGTGCATACGCCGCTGGCGGCCACACATCTGCTGTCCAATGGCCGGTACGCCGTGATGTTGACGTCGGCCGGCTCCGGCTACAGCCAGCGGGGCAAGCTCTTCGTTACGCGCTGGCGCGAAGACGCCACGACCGACGGCTGGGGGTCGTATCTGTTTCTGCGCGATGTGGCCAGCGGCAGGCTCTGGTCGGC
The DNA here is from genome assembly GCA_036824465.1 of Burkholderiaceae bacterium. Lineage (GTDB taxonomy): Bacteria > Pseudomonadota > Gammaproteobacteria > Burkholderiales > Burkholderiaceae_F > JAKOQB01. The sequence continues at coordinate 13,159 of DAITAC010000040.1, read as the reverse complement.
GACGTATCAGCCCACCGCGGTCGAGCCCGATGAATTCAGCGTTGTCTTCGCCGAGGACCGGGCGCGCTTCACGCGGCGTGACGGCCTGCTGACGACCGTGCTCGAAGTCATCGTCTCGCCAGAAGATGACGCCGAAGTGCGGCGCCTGTCGATCACCAACAACGGGCCCCGCGCCCGCGAAGTCGAGATCACGTCCTATGCCGAGCTCGTTCTCGCCGAGCCGGCGGCCGACATGGCGCATCCGGCGTTCTCGAATCTGTTCGTGCAGACCGAATACGTTGCCGAGGTACGCGGCCTGCTCGCGACGCGCCGCGCCCGCTCCGCGGAAGAACCTGCGCTCTGGGCCGCACATGTGGTGACGCGCGACCGCGGCAGCACTGAAGGCCTCGAGTACGAGACCGATCGGGCGCGATTCCTGGGGCGCGGGCGCATGCCGCGCACCTCGGCCGCGGTGCTCGATGGCCACCCGCTATCCAACACCGTCGGGCCCGTGCTGGATCCGGTGCTTTGCCTGCGCACACGCTTACGCGTGGCCCCGGGTGCGACGGCGCACACGGTCTTCTCGACCATGGTCGCCGACTCGCGCGAAGCGGTCCTCGATCTGGCCGACAAGTACCACGATGCGTCGACCTTCGAGCGCATATCGATGCTGGCCTTCACGCATGCGCAGGTGCAGCTGCATCACCTCGGCATCGAGGGCAACGACGCGATGCTTTACCAGGACCTCGCCAACCGCATTCTTTTCTCCGATCCCGCGGCGCGGCCACCGAGCGACGAGCTCAGGCTCAATACGCTGACTACCGCTGGACTGTGGCCGCATGGCATCTCCGGCGACCACCCGATCGTGCTGCTCAGCATCGACGCGATCGAGGATCGCGGCATCGTCTCGCAGCTGCTGCGGGCACACGAGTACTGGCAGATGAAGGGGCTTACGGTCGATCTGGTCATCCTGAACGACAAGGCAAGCTCCTACGTCCAGGACCTTCAGACCATGCTGGAGGACATGGCACGCACGAGCCGCGCGACGATTGGTCAGGACGCGCAAGGTCCGCTCGGCCGCATTTTCGTGCTGCGCGCGGACTTGCTCGGTCGTGACGAACGGGCGCTGTTGCATACGGTGGCGCGCGCGGTGTTGATCAGTAGCCAGGGTGGCCTCGCGGAGCAGATCCTGCGTCTGCAGCGGCTCAATGCTGGCCCCGACCTGCCCGCGCGGCGGAAAGTCGCGCGCCATCGCGCGGATGCGCCGGCGGCAGAGTTGCCGCCGCTCGAGTTCTTCAACGGCCTGGGCGGGTTTGCCGACGATGGCCGCGAGTACATGATCGTTCAGGGCCCGCGCCAGCACACGCCGATGCCTTGGATCAACGTCGTCGCCAATCCGGACTTCGGCTTTCAGGTATCAGAAGCCGGCGCGGGCTACACGTGGTCGGTGAACAGCCGCGAGAACCAGTTGACCGCGTGGTCGAACGATCCGATCAGCGATCCCGCTGGCGAGGCGATTTATATCCGCGACGAAGAAAGTGGCGAGCTGTGGACGCCGACCGCGGCGCCGATCCGGATCGATCATGCCAGCTATGTCGCCCGACACGGCCAAGGCTACAGTCGGTTTGAATTGGACTACGCCGGGATCAGATGTGACTGGCTGCAATTCGTCGCCTGGGACGATCCAGTCAAGCTTTCCCGCCTCACGCTGGTGAATCATTCGTCACGGCCGCGGCGGCTGTCGATCACCGCGTATGTGGAATGGGTGCTGGGGACGGCGCGCTCGAATAGCGCGCCTTACATCGTGACCGAGTGGGATTCGCCCACCGGCGCCGTGTTCACACATAACCCGCTGCACAACGAGTTCGGTGCGCGCATTGCGTTTGCCGACCTTGGTGGACTCCAGACAAGCTTTACGTGTGATCGAACCGAGTTCCTGGGCCGTCACGGCAACCTCGATGAACCGGCGGCGCTCAAGGGGGAGGTCGCACTCGGCAATCAGGCCGGCGCCGGCCTCGATCCCTGCTGTGCGCTGCAAGCAGTGCTCGAGCTGAAACCCGGCCAGCAAGCGAGCGTTGTCTTTCTCCTCGGACAGGCCGCGGATCGCGAGACTGCACGCGGCCTGGTGCTGCGCTATCGCGCCGCCGATGTCGATGCGGTTCTCGCCGGCGTCAGAAGTCACTGGGACCAAATTCTCGGCACGGTTCAGGTCGAAACGCCCGACCGTTCGATGGACCTGATGCTGAACCGGTGGCTGCAATACCAGACGATTGTCTGTCGGCTCTGGGCACGTGCGGCGTTTTATCAGGCCGGCGGTGCTTATGGTTTTCGCGACCAGTTGCAGGACACGATGGCCCTGACGCTGGCGCTCCCCGACGCCGCGCGCGCGCACCTGCTGCGCGCGGCCGCCCGGCAATTCGTCGAGGGCGACGTGCAGCACTGGTGGCATCCACCGACGGGGCGCGGTGTGCGCACCCGTTGTTCGGACGATCTCGTCTGGCTGCCGTACGCAGCGGCACATTACGTCGCAGTGACCGGCGATGCGGCCGTGCTCGATGAGAAGGCTGCATTTCTCGAGGGTCAGTTGCTCGAACCCGGGCAGTATGACGCCTACTTCACGCCGACCGTGTCGCCGCAGGTTGGCACCCTGTTCGAACACTGCGCGCGCGCGTTGGATCGCAGCCTTGCGGTCGGTGAACACGGCCTGCCGCTGATAGGTAACGGCGACTGGAACGACGGCATGAACCGCGTCGGGAATCAGGGCAAGGGTGAAAGTGTGTGGCTGGCCTGGTTCCTGTATGCGACGCTGCAGAACTTCGCGGCCCTGGCCGAGCGCCGTGGCGCATCCGAACAGGCTGTGCGCTGGCGTGCACATGCCGTAGGCCTGCAAGCGTCAATAGAAGGCGAGGCCTGGGACGGCGCTTGGTATCGACGCGCGTACTTCGACGATGGAACGCCGCTGGGATCCGCGGGCAATGCAGAATGCCGGATCGACTCCATCGCACAGAGCTGGGGCGTGCTGTCCGGCGCGGCCGATCCGGTGCGGGCGCGGCGTGCGATGGAGGCGGTCGATGTGTATCTGGTGCGACCGGGTGACGATCTCGTGCTGCTCTTCACGCCGCCCTTTGACAGGACGGGAACGGACCCCGGCTACATCAAGGGCTATCTGCCGGGCGTGCGCGAAAACGGCGGGCAGTACACCCACGCGGCGGTGTGGTGCGTGATGGCACGCGCCCAGTTGGGTGACGGCGAACGGGCGGCCGAGCTATTCGCCATGCTCAACCCGGTGAACCACGCGGCAAGCCGCGCCGGCGTGCACGCCTACAAGGTTGAGCCGTATGTCGTGGCCGCCGACATCTACGCGGAGCCGCCCCATGTCAGGCGCGGCGGCTGGACCTGGTACACGGGGGCGGCGGGATGGATGTATCGCGCCGGCCTCGAATCCATGTTGGGATTGACGAAGCGTGGCGATGTGCTTCATGTCGCCCCATGCATCCCGCCGCACTGGTCTGGTTTTCGGGTCCGCTATCGCTACGGCGCAACCGATTATGAAATCAGCGTGGAGAACCCGCACAGCGTCGCGCACGGCGTCGCGCGCATCGACCTCGACGGTGCGAAGCTCGAATACCCGGAGCAAGGCGTCGCGCTGCGCGACGATCGACAGGCACACCGCGTCAATGTCGTTCTGGGGTGATCCCGTGGCGCCGCTCTGACGCCGGGCGGTGTCAGCGGGCACGAGAGCCGGTCAGTGACGCCTCGCGATCGCCGCCGCGACCGCCTCCCAGGTGGCGTTGAATCCTTCGGGCGTGAAGCCGGCGCCCGAGGGCAGCCAGTCCGCTGTTCGCCCACCTGCCAACGTGTAGTGCCCGACCACATCGAGGTGATCGGCGCGCGCGACATGCAGCACCCGACCGTGCAACTGGGAGAGCGTTGGCACGATGCCGTCGCTGATGCCCGGCGTCACCTTGAAGCCGAGTTTGCGATCGAGCAGACGCAGCGTCGCCGGGGTCGTTTTCGGGTACGGGTAGCGCGGGTGCGGTTGCGCCGCCAGCGCGTGCAGCAGCCTGAACACCGCGCGCAGCGCGATGTACTCCGGATCAAGCAGCTCCTTCATCCTCAACTGCTCGCGTGGCTTCGGTACGCCCGCGACCACACAGCCGTAGTCGATCCCGGCACGATCCACGACGACTGCGTCGAACAGCGCGATGCCCTCGGGCGTGAGCTGCAGCACGGCGCCCTGGTCGCGCTCGATCTCGCCGAGGTATTTCCACACCGGGTCGCGGCGGTTGAACCGGATCTTGCGCAACAGGCCTTCGGCGATGCGATCGAGCGGGCCTTCCGAGCGTCCCAGCCAGTCGTCAAGTCGCGCGACGAGAGCGATCGCCTTCGCGGCGGCGAGAATCGCGCCGCGTCCCTGCCCTGAGGTCGCAAGGGCGCTCGTCACCAGCAACAGTGTCTGCCCTTGGACGGTGACGAAGTGATTGGCAAGCGGCGTGCCGTGGTGCGGCGTGGCCACGCAAATGGCCGTCCTCGTCAGGCGGCCAATGCGCTCCGCCGAGTCACCGGTTGTGATCTTCACTCCGGGCGTCAGCAGCATGCGCACATCGAGGCCGCCCGTCGAGTGACCGACGAAGTGCAGCTCCCGGGCCTTGAGTCCGCCGGCGTCGAGCACCTGGCGGCGTAGCCCGTCGGTGCGCCGTGGGATCGAGGCCGTCGGCTGCGTCATGCACCGCACGATGCGCGCCGCGACGCCGCGCCGGCGCAGCGCGTCGCCGAGCGCCTGCTCCACGTCCTCGAAGTAGCTCACCGCGCCGACGGACGTGAAGCCGAAGAAGCCCGGCACCAGAAACACCAGTCGTGTCTTCATGGCCGGATTGTGCCTGCGTGCGGCTCGCGTGTGGATGCGACATGGGCCTTCGGCGCCGGGTTACTCAGAAGTCGTGAACTTGCGCGACAGCGCCTTCCCGCTTCACGAGTGACTCGAGTTTGGTTTTGTCGCCTAAATTGGCGACTCCTGAATAAGCGTCGGCGCCAGGTATTCGCCGTACCAGCCGTTTCACTGCGAGTGAGCTGGCCCCAGAAATCTGAACAACCGGATAAGTGGAAACTCTGCTTTTTGTGACGGGCCGCGGGCCCGAGAAAGCGGACTCGAAGATGAAGAGAAGAGCGAGGCGCAACCACACGCCCACGTTCAAGGCCAAGGTCGCGCTGGCGGCGGTGCGCCGGCGGGAGCTGCCACCTTTTTGCGGCGATGGCGGCCGTGGGCGCCTAGGGCTGCGGAGATTGCTCGACGGGCTCACTGTCGGCCACCCTGCGGATCGCGTCCGGCCGCGACCAGCGCTGTTGCCGTGGTCCCGCACCGGCTTCGATAAACAGCCGCCTGATCATCGGGTAGCGCTCGTGCACCTGGTGCTCGATTTCGGCGATGGCCGTCGCCGCCGCGGCGGCGGTGGTGCCGTCGTCGAAGTTCAGGTCCATCGTGACCAGGGCATCGTCAGGCCCAACGTACATCGACAGCACGCGCCCTACGTCGCGCACACCGGGTTGCGCGGCGGCGATGCTGCGGATCGCGCGCGCCGTCTCGGGCCGAATGCCCTCGCCGATGAGCAGCCCGCGTGACTCCCGGGTCAGCAGCGTGGCCACGCCGGCCAGCAGCACGCCGATGAGCACCGAGGCCGCGCCGTCGAGTTCGGGCATCTGCAGCGCATGGCTCAGCGCGATGCCCAGCGCGGCGATCGCCAGGCCCGCGAGCGCGGCGGCGTCTTCGGCCAGCACGGTGTAGGTGGTGGGATCCTTGCTGCGGCGAACGGCTTCCCAGAACGGCGTGGTGCCCGCCTGGCGGCGGAACTGACGCAGCGCGATCGCGAAGCTGATGCTTTCGAACACCGCAGCGGCCGCGAGCACGACGTAGTTCCAGGTCGGATCGTGCAGCGGCGGCGGATGGCGGATGTGCTGCACTCCTTCGTAGAAAGACACGCCACCGCCGAGGCCGAAGATCAGCACCGCGACGATGAGGCTCCAGAAGTACAACTCCTTGCCATGCCCGAACGGATGCTCGGGCGTGGCCGGACGTTGGCTCAGCCGGATGCCGACAAGCAGCAGGATGCCGTTGAAGGTATCCACCGACGAGTGGATGCCTTCGGAGAGCATCGCCGAGCTGTCCGTGATGCCGGCGACCACGAACTTCGTGATCGCGATCGCGAGGTTGGCCACGATCGCGCCGTAGATGGCGCCGTAGGTCGCGAACCGCGAGGCTGCCATGCGCGCTTGAGGGCACAACGATCAAGCCGCGCCAGACGACGGCGCGGCTTGAGCTCAATCGCTGCCATGGCTCGTGCCGTAGAACTTATGCACGCCGCTGGCCCAGGTGCGGTCGGACATCTTGGGCCACTTGTCTTTGTCGAAACCGGGCGCGTCTTTCAGCGCCGACTTGGAAACGCCCAGCGTGAAGCGCTTGTTCACGGTGTCCAGCGTCAGCGCAGCCCAGGGCACGGCAAAGAGCTTGTCGCCCATGCCGAGCAGCCCGCCGAAGGACAGCACCCTGTAGGCGATCCTGCCCGTGGCCATGTCCATCATGAACTCCCTGATGTCGCCCAGGTCCTCGCCGTCACGGTTGTAGACGTGGTTGCCCAGCAAGGTGTTTGCACCCATCAGCGCCGGACCGGGGCCTTCTGCTCTGCCAGCGTACATGCCAAAGTTGTCGCGCGAGATGTAGTCGGTATTCATCGTGGTTCCTTGGGGCAGTGAAGTGGCATTCGGACCGGCGCAATGACCGGTGCACGGAGCCTAGACCTGTGGGCGACTACAGGTCTGTGCGACAACGAACACTGCGCTCCTGTGTGCGCTCTCGAACAGACGAAGTCATCGGCAAGAGATAACTTTCAGCGGAGTCTTGATCAAGCGCCAAATCCCGGCGCACGTGCAAGCACGCAGCCCCAGGAGAACGCGCATGCTCGGAACCAACGCCCGTGTGTTGATCGTGATCCGGCCTTTTGCAGGCGGGCGCCTGCAGCGCAGGGCAACGGCAACGCGATGAACGTGACCCGGATCGCCGCCATCGCTGTACTGCGGGCGCCGGGCGGGCGCAAGCACTGAATGGGATCGCTGAGCCGCCGTTCGGTCTGGATCATCGCCGCCGGGTGCATCGTCGCCGCCGCGCTGCTCGGCGGCTGGTTCTTGCGCTCGCCGCGTGCCGATGCGGTGACCTTGCAGATCGCTCCGCTGGTGCGCACGCTGCAGTTCTCGGCCCGCGTGGCCACGGCTTCCCGTGTGGACATCGGCAGCACCGTCACGGGGCGGGTGCTGCAGGTGGCGGTGGTCGAAGGTCAACAGGTGCGCGCGGGCGAGCTGCTCGTGCGCCTGGAAAGCGACGAGTTGCACGCCGCACTGGCGCAGGCGCAGGCCAGCGAACGCCAGGCCGCCGCGCGTTCGAGCGGGCTGCGCAGCACCGGGCGCAACAGCGCGCAGGCCGCGGTGGTGCAATCCGATTCGGTGCTCATCGGCGCACAGGCCGAGTTTCGGCGCACGCAGGAGCTCGTCGCCCAAGGCTTTCTCAGCCCGGCCCGCTTGGACGAGGCCCAGCGCGCGGTGGCGGTGGCACAAGCGCAGCTCGCCGGCACGCAGGCGCAGCGTGCGGCCGTCGCCGACCCCGGAACCGAGATCCAGCAAGCGCAGGCGCAACAGGGTCTGGCTGCGGCAACCACTGAGGCCGCACGCGCCCGGCTGGCGCAGGCGGTGCTTACGGCGCCGGCCGATGCCCGCGTGCTGGCGCGGCTGGTCGAGCCCGGCCAGATCGTGCAGCCCGGCCGCGCGCTGGTGACCTTGGCGCTCACCGGCGCGCCGCAACTGGCAGCGCAGGTGGACGAGCGCTTTCTCGAGCAGCTTCAGGTAGGCCAGAGCGCGATGGTGGTCGCCGATGCCTTTCCGGGTCAGCGTTTTTCCGCCCGCGTGTTGTCGATCGCGCCGCTGGTGGATGCGCAGCGCGGCTCGATCGAGGTCAAGTTTTCGTTGCCACAAGCCCCCCCAGCGTTCCTGCGCGAGGACATGAGCTTGTCGGTGGAAGTCGAGACCGCGCGCCGCGATGCCGTGCTGGTGCTGCCGCTGGCCGCCTTGCGCGGTGATGCTGCGGCCGAAGAGCCCGTGGTATGGATCGAACGCGGTGGCCGCGTCGAACAGCGCACGCTGCGCCTGGGCCTGCGTGCGCTCGAGACCGCCGAGGTGCTCGAAGGCTTGGCAGCCGACGACCACGTGCTGATCGGCGACGCCCCCAAGCCTGGCCGCCGTGTACACGCCGATGTCACTGCTCCCGCCGCCACGGCCGCGCGGCGCACGCGCGAGGATGCTGGCGCGGCGATGAGCAATGCAATGAGCCGGTGATGCTGCACACCTTCGGCTTCGAACGCTGCGTGGCCACGCGCTTCCTGCGCGAAGGTCGCGTGCAGACGCTGCTGATCATCGTCGGCGTGGCTGCGGGCGTGGCGGTGGTGGCCTACATCTCGGCGCTGATCACCGGGCTGCAGAAGAACACGCTGGACAAGACGCTCGGCGCGCAGGCGCATGTGACGCTGAGCGAGCGCGATGATGTGGTCGCGCCGGCGCTTGTGCTGGCCGGCCGCAGCGTGCTGCTGACGCAGACCCAGCCGCGCGCGCAGCGGCCGCGCTCGATCGCCAACTGGCAGGCGCTCGTACCGCTGCTCGAAGCCGTGCCCGGTGTGGCCGCGGTGTCGCCCACGCTCACGGGGGCGGGCCTCGCGCTGCGCGGAGAAGCCTCGAAGTCGATCTCGCTGATCGGCGTCGATCTGGATCGCTACGACCGCATCGTCGGCCTGCGAGCGAAGGTGATCGCCGGCACAGCGCGGCTCTTGCCCGGCGAGGGCATCATCGGCCGCGAGCTGGCCGATGATCTGGGCGTGCGCGTGGGTGACCGCATCGGCCTGGCCACCGGCAGCGGTGCCGCTGGCATCACCGATTCGCTGCGCATCACCGCGCTGGTGGACCTGGGCCAACGCGAGCTCAACCGCCGCACGGTGGTGGTGCCGCTGCGCACGGCGCAAAGCCTGGTCGGGCTGCCGGGCGGCGCGACCAGCCTGGAGCTGACGCTGCACGACATCTGGTCGGCACAGACGCTCGCCACCGAACTTGCAACGCGGTTGCCTTACAAGGTCGAGAGCTGGCAGGAGGCCAACTCGCAACTCGTGTCGGCCCTCAACGCGCAGTCGGTCAGCACCGGCGTGATCCGCGCCGTGGTGATGGTGGTGGTGGTGCTGGGCATCGCCAGCGTGCTGGTGGTGTCGGTCGTGCAGAAGCGCCGCGAGATCGGCATCCTGCGCGCGATGGGTGCCACGCAGGGGCAGGTGCTGCGCATCTTCCTGCTGCAAGGCGCGATCGTCGGCGCCATCGGTTCGGCCCTGGGCGTCGTGCTTGGGGTGGGCTTGATCTGGGCCTTCTCGCGCCTGGCGCTGGGCGACGACGGGCTGCCGCTGTTCGTGATCACGCTTCATCTGCCCCTGGCGCTGCAGGTGGCCGGCGTGGCCACGCTGTGCGGCGTGCTGGCTGCGGTCGCACCGGCACGGCGTGCCGCCAAGCTCGACCCGGCACTGGCGATCCGCATGTGATGACTGAATCCACCGCACCGCTGATCGAACTCAGCGACATCCACAAGACCTACAACGCCGGCCTGCCCAACGAGGCCGAGGTGCTGCACGGCCTATCGTTTCAGATCGCCCGCGGCGAGTTCGTGGCCCTGATCGGACCCTCGGGGTCGGGCAAGAGCACGCTGCTCAACATCGTCGGCCTGTTGGAGGGCGCCACATCCGGCAGCTACCGCATCGAAGGCCAGGAAACGAATGCCCTGAACGACGCCGGGCAGACGCTGCGGCGGCGCGCCACGCTGGGCTTCGTGTTCCAGTTCCATCACTTGCTGCCGGCCTTCACGGCTCTTGAGAACGTGACCCTGCCGGCGCTGATGCGGGAAGGCTGCGTCACGCCCGAGCAACTCCAGCGTGCGCTTTCGGTGCTGAAGTCGGTCGGACTCGAAGAGGCCGTGGCCAAGCGCCCGGGCGAACTTTCGGGCGGCATGCAGCAGCGCGTGGCGATCGCCCGCGCCCTGGTGCTCGAGCCACACCTGGTGCTGGCGGACGAGCCCACCGGCAACCTCGACACCAAGTCCGCCAACGAGGTCTTCGACGTCATGCGACGCATGCACGCCGCGCTGAAGGTCTCGTTCCTGCTCGTCACCCACGACCCGCGGCTTGCCGCACGTTGCGACCGAGTGATCGAACTCATCGACGGCCGCATCGAACGCGACGAGGCCGTGGTCGCGGCAGCCAACCCCGAGCCGGCCGATGCCCACGCTGCCTGAGCACGAACCGACGCCCCTCGAGCGGCGCGCGCTGCTGCTGTTGCTGGCGGCGGTGTCGGCCGCGATGGCTTGGATCCTGCTGCCGTTCTACGGCACCATCCTGTGGGGCACGGTCATCGCGCTGCTGTTCGCGCCGCTGTACCGCCGCCTGCTGCCGCGCCTGAGGCAGCGACGCACTCCGGCCGCGCTGGCCACGCTGCTGGTGGTGCTGCTGCTGGTGGTGCTACCCACGGTGCTGATCGGCGTCGCGCTGGTGCGCGAGGCCAGCGACGTGTACGAGCACCTGCAATCGGGCGAGTTGAATCCGGCCCTGTACTTCCATGGCGTGTTCGACGCGCTGCCCGACGGGATCACCCGATGGCTCGACCGCTTCGGGCTGGTCGACTTCGCCACCGTGCAGCGCCGCCTCGTCGCCGCGCTGGCGCAGGGCAGCCAGTTCATCGCCACCCAGGCGCTGGGCATCGGCCAGAACACGTTCGAGTTCATCGTCCAGCTGTTCATCACGCTGTACCTCGCGTTCTTCCTGATCCGCGACGGCGATGATCTCGCGCGCGCCATGCGCCACGCGATTCCGCTGGCGCCGGCGCACCTGAAGGAGTTGTCGGCCAAGTTCACGGTCGTGATCCGCGCCACCGTCAAAGGAAACTTGCTGGTGGCCGCGCTGCAGGGCCTGCTCGGCGGACTGGCGTTCTGGTTCCTCGGCGTCAAGGGTGCTTTGCTGTGGGCGGTGGCCATGACCTTCCTGTCGCTGCTGCCGGCCGTCGGCGCAGGGCTGGTGTGGGTGCCGGTGGCGCTGTACTTCCTCGTCACCGGCGCGCTCTGGCAGGGCCTGGCGCTCACGGCTTGGGGCGTGCTGGTGATCGGCCTGGTGGACAACCTCTTGCGCCCGCTGCTGGTGGGCAAGGACACGCGCCTGCCGGACTACGTGGTGCTGATCACCACACTGGGCGGCATGTCGGTGTTCGGCATCAACGGCTTCGTGCTCGGCCCGGCCATCGCGGCAATGTTCGTTGCGGTGTGGCACATCTATGGCAGCGCCGGTCGATGAACTACGCCGGTCCGCGCTCGACCATACTGCGCGTCACCCCCTGCCTGGACGCATAACCCCATGACCGAAAAACGCAAGCACATCGTCATCGTCGGCGGCAACTTCGCTGGCCTGACGGCCGCCATCAAGTTGTCGCGGCGCCATGAGGTGACGGTCATCGACCCGTCCAGGCACTTCGAGTGGGCACCCGGCATCCACGAGATCCTGTCGAGCGTGAAGACGCCCCAGGGGCTGCGTCTGGACCGCGCCGCCATCGTCAAGCAGGCGGGGCACCACTTCCTGCGCGATCGCGTGACCGCGCTGCAACCGGCGCAGGGCCGGCTCGCCACCGCCGGCGGTCGCGAACTGGACTTCGATGCCTGCATCGTGGCCGTGGGTGCGCTGTGGAACACCCATCACATCCCGGGCGTCGCCCGCCACGCCATGCCGTTTCGCAGCGTCGCCGACGGCCTGGCGATCGAGCGCAGGCTGCGCGCGCTCATGCGGCAGGGCAAGCCTGTGCGCATCGTGATCGCGGGCGGCGGCCTGTCGGGCATCGAGGCGCTGGGCGAGATCCTGCGTCGCCACCGCGACGATGCCCAGCTGTCGGTCGAACTGGTCGAGGCCGGCACGCGGCTGTTGCCAGGCCTGCCGGCGTCACTGGATGCCGACCTGCGCCGCCTGTGCGAACCCTATGCGGTGACCTTCCGTACCGCGACGACGATTGCCCGCGTCTCGGCCCAGGGTGTGCGCCTGGCCGACGGCACGCGGCTGCGCTCCGCGCTTACGCTGTGGACGGCCGGGCTGGCAGCGCCAGCGCTGTTGCGCGCGTCGGGCCTGGCGCCGCCGCCGCAGGTCTGGGCCGACGTGCACCCCACGCTGCAGAGCCGGCACTTCGACAACACCTTCGTCGTCGGCGACGCGGCGCTGCTGCCGCATCCCGTCGCCAAGCAGGCCTACAACGCCATCGACATGGGTGCGCTCGCCGCGGCCAACGTCGCGCGCGTGCTCGACGGGCGCGCGCTCAAGCCCTTCAAGCCGGCGTCGAATCCGGTCCTGATTGCGTTCGGTGACCTGCAGACCTATCTGGTCGCAGGCCGCACCGTGCTCGCCAGCAAGGTGTTGGCGGGCGCGAAGGAAGGCGTCTATCAGGTGTTCATGGCGCAGATGGCGCCGGGCAGCGTGCTGACCACATTGCCGGCCGCAGCCGGCCGGCTGTGGCGCAGCTGGCGAGAGCTGGCCCTGCCGCAGCTGATGTCTCTGGCCGAGTTCAGGAAGCTGCCCGATCTCAGGACCATCAGGCGATAGTAGACGGCCCGCGCGCGGGGCGATTCCAGCAGACCGGCGACAACCCTGTGACGCGACGTCCAGGAGCCCTCTTGGGTGCCGGCACTTCAGCGCTCGTCAGGCACTCATGCAGGACAACCAGCGCGTCGACCTTCTCCCAGAAAAACTCGTATGCATCGCGTAGTGCCTGGTCCGTACGCCGGTCACGCCATGGCACTGCAGGCGCCCGCGCTGTTCCGCGGCAACAGACTGCCACGACAGCAGAGCCGACTGAGCCCGGTCAATGCAGTTCACGGTGCGCAGCCCAGGCTACATGCATGGTGGCGGGCGCGGCGGCTGAAAGAACGGTAAGAGACCGGCCGGTCATGGCGGCGTTGCTTGCCGCGCTACCCGGCTGCCAGAAGTCGGCGGGCCCGGCCGAGCAGGCCGGCAGGGAAGTCGACAGGGTCGCAATCGGACAGCAGATCGCAAAGGCCGGCGACAGCATCGAGGAAGCGGCCAGGGGC
>DAITAC010000220.1:0-3340 GCA_036824465.1 Burkholderiaceae bacterium | reverse complement strand
CGCCGGCGCGCCGCATTGGAAAAGCGGGCCTCGGAGCCTCGGTTTTCGTGTGGCGCGGTCCGCCCGCTTGGTGCGATTCTTTTCCGCACCTTTTGCGAGGACCCTGTGAACGCTGCTTTGCCCGTCGCCGCAACCACACCGGCGCTCCTTGAAAAGACAAACTCATTCATTCGAAGCCCCGTCACCGCGAGCCAGTTCTATTGCCGCTTATCAGCGGCCGCGGCTGCGTCCCGCCAGCCGGCGCGTGATCTGGCACTCGTCCACGTCCTCATCGGTACCGGACTGACGCCGATCGAGATTGCATCACTGCAAATCGCCGACTTCCTCAACAAGGACGGAGCGATTCGCGAGCGCGCCAGTGTTCGCAGCGAGGTCGCACGCAATGCCAAGACACGCCCGCTTTTCTGGACATCTCCCGCGGTGACCGATGCGGTGACTGCCTACCTCATCGAGCGCAGTCTTGTCATCGAATCGTGTGATCACGACAAGCCGTATCTCGGATTCAATCCGCAATCGCCCCTCCTTCTGACTGCTAACTGGACTCCGATCGCGATGAGCGAGAACGGAAGGGATCATCGCAAGCGATGCACCGGTCTGCACGACCGCATTCGGTGCCTTCTCAGGGAAGCGGACCTCGCTGAATACTCGAGCTTCTACGCACGCAAGGTCTTCGCGGCGAGACTGCACGCCGCGGGCGCCTCAGTGGAAGAGATCGCGCTGCTGCTCGGTGTCAGGCGTTTCTATCGGGTCAGGCAGATGATCGATGACATCCCCGTCGACGACGTGGGTGTCGATCGACTGAAGCTCATCGTGTCCCGGGTTCTTTAGGCGATGGCGATGCCAGCCGACGAGTCATTCGCCGTCGGCTTTGAGGCGACCGAATATCTTGTCAAGGGGCAGCGCTTTCGCGCGGGCAGTGAGGCTCTGCAAGCGGCACTTGCCTCGATCTACGACACGCCCGAACGGCCGCGTTGCATGTGCGTCCCGGGCGGCATCGAGATGTACGTCGCGAAGTATGGCGACTTCATCGTCAAGCGCATTCCGGACACCGGGGCGGACCACCATGCCGGTTGTGTTCACTTCGAGCCTCTCGTCGGCGAATCCGGCCTCGGCAGTCTGCTCGGCAGCGGCATCACCGCGCGCGAAGGCGGATACGACTTCAAGCTTGCACATGCCTTGCGTTCCGTCCCGCGCAGGGCAGGCGAGCCCGCGCCCGCAACGGCCACGGTGCGCGAACCGCGTTCGGCGCCAGGAAAGATCAGCCTGCGCGCCATGACGCACCTGCTCTGGCAGCAGGCCGGGATCGATCGCTGGTTGCCCGCCATGCAAGGCAAGCGCAACTGGGGTGTCCTCCGCTACCACCTGAACGAGTGCGCCCGTCTGAATCACCCCAACACCGCTCCTCTGGCGGACATCCTGCTGATGGCCCAGCCATTCAAGGAATCCGAGGCTGCCAGCCACGCCGCCGCGCGTGCGACCTTCCTTGCCTCATGCACCCAGCCCGATCAGGACGGCGTTTCCAGAAAGGTCATTGTGCTGGGCGAGTTGAAGAGTGCCACGCCCGTGGACAGTGGCGACGTGCGTGTCGTCCTCAAGCACATGTCGGAGCAGCCATTCCTCGCGGACCACAAGATCTGGAAACGCGTGCAGAAGGTCTACCGTCCGTTGCTCGACGCGAAGGCGGTGGACGACATGCTGCGATTGGTTGTCACCGCGATCATCTCCGCGAGAACAGAGCGCATCTACCGTGTCGATGCCGTGTCCCTGATGCTTACGACAGAAAACTGGATTCCGGTCGAATCAACTGCCGAGGTTGATCTCATACGCGCGCTCGTCGCGGCCGGACGCTCCTTCTACAAGCCGCTCGCATTCGCAAGCAATCCGGCGCTGTTTCCCGGTGCCGTCCTGCGGGACGCCGGTCCGACGCGTTTCAACCTCGAGGTCGTCAGTGCGTTCGAAGACGAAAGCATCCGAAAACTGCGACTGAGCGCGATCGAAGACCGGCAATCGAAATGGATCTGGACGCTCGGCGAGCCGATGCCACCGCTTCCCCCACGGGTCGTCACCCCGCGCCCCCCTCCGCCCACTGAACTGCCCCCGACAACTTAGGCGCGGACCTGAGTTGCGGACGATGGCGCACGCCAGGCGTGCCGCTGCGTCGTCCTTGACACGCGACGCGTGACGCTTGCCGATCGGCGCATCGCCACGCGTCGCTGGGGTCGCTCGCTTCTGCGCGGCCTGCCGCCGATGCAGCGCGAAATCTTTCCGCGTCCTGCACTTGAAGTCCAACGCTTCACTGGCAAAGTCCAAGTGTGATCGATCAAAGGGGGCGCAAGATGAATTCACTAAGCGTGCAGGTTGAACAAAGGGTGCCGTCGCTCGTGAACACGGCGACGATGCGCGTGCCGGTCGGCGGCAAGGTGCGGCCCGGCATCAAGATCCTCACGAAAGCGGCGAAGCAGCACGACGCTGCGGTCAGGATCTACAGCGCCGGTGTGGCGGAGGGCAAGTCCTTCGAGCAGATCGAACGCGAGATCAGTTCCTCGGTGCCGGGGCTGAAGAATCCGCTGGTGATGCGCAATGTTGCCTGGTTCACCGTTCGGCCGGGAGACTTTGCGAACCCGGCGCTCGCCAAACAGATCATGGACCTGTACGCGACCGACCTCGGCGATGGCAACGGCCGGCGCCTGTATCGCTTTCCGGCGGTCTTCGTGGCGGATGACCTGAAAGTCGTGATGCCCAGCGCGCTGCGCTGCTTCACACGCAGTGAACTGAGGTTCTGGTCGGAATACGGACCGGATCGCGTGCGCTACTGCATGACGCGGGCACCGGTTCCGCGTACGCCAGAGGGTAAGGTCGTGCGTCTCTTCGGCGGACGGCAGATCGTGCACCGGCCGGACAACGAGGGCCGTTGCGATCCTCTCGTCTGCGCGGAATACCAGCGCAAGGAGTGCAACCTCTCGGCGTCGTTCGTCTTCTACATCCCTGGCGTGGCGTCGCTGCAGCCGCTCGAAATGCCCTTCACGAGCGTGTACGCGCTGGCCGGCGCCGAGGGCGTGTTCGCGATGGTCCAGAGCATGCGCGGCGGCCGCATCAGCGGGTTCCTCGACGCCGGGCAGACGTTCTGGTTTTCGAAAGTGGAAAAAGACGTGCCCCACATCGACCTGGAAACCGGAGAACCGAGGAAGGTCAGGCATCTGATCATCACGCTGGAAGCCAACGTCGACCCGACGCGCCTCTTGCGCCAGCGCGACGATGCCGTCGAGCGCGCTGCACGGTTCGAGCAGGCCGCGGTGACGATCGACGGAGATGCGGTGGCGCAGGCGGACGCTGCCAATCA
>DAITAC010000039.1:0-35883 GCA_036824465.1 Burkholderiaceae bacterium | reverse complement strand
AAGATCGTCGCCTTGACCTGGTTGCACGGCGGGCACCACACCGCGCCCCAGTAGAGGAACAGCGGTTTGTCTGCGCGCTTTGCCAGCGCAAACGCGGAATCGACATCGCCGCTGTGCCACGCGACCTCGGGCTGCGTCGCCGGGTCCGGCGACGCGCGCTGCACGACCGGTGCGGCGAGCGAGCTCGACGACAACAGAGCCAGTACCAGAACGAGTGCGCCTCTGATTGCCATTGACCGCACAGTCTAGTCAGTGTGGAACACGGCGTGAAAGTAGCGCATGGCGCAATGCCGGTTTCTATCGCGCATTTGGCGTTGACTCCGCCGCGATGGCCGCGTCGATCAGCGGCTGAACGAGGCGGTTTGCATCGACGCGCGCACCGATCTTCGCCAGCAGCAGAAAAGAGCCGACCAGTTTGCGGTGCAGGAACATGGTCTCCGGCGGCGGCGCGCGCAGCAGTCCGCGCCGTATCGCCAGTTCGAAGCCAAGCGCACGCGCGCGTGCCGGCAGGTCGGATGCGGCGAAGTCATACAGTCCGCGCTGCCGCAGCGGCTCGCATACGAGACGGATCACATCGACCGCTGCCCGCACGCGCTCGGGCGGATCTTCGGCCGTGATGTAGCCGATGGCCACCGCGTAGCGCGCGACTGTCTCCAGCTCGTCGTCGATCACCGCGCGCGTGATACGCGCAAAATTGGCGACGAACTGCGCGCTGAAGGCTCTGGTCGCACCGAAGTCGAGCAGCACCACTCGGCCGCCCGGCTGCACCAGGTAGTTCGCGAAGTTGGGGTCGGTCTGCATCACGCGAAACTCGAACAATTCGCGGAACAGCAGCCGCTCGAGCAGGGTGCCGACCGCGTCGCGCTGCGCCTGCGGCACCTCTGCGCCGGCGAGTGACTCCAGCGGTTCGCCTTCCACATAGTCCATTGCCATCACGCGCGTCGTCGTGAAGTCACGGTGTACGCGCGGCACGATGAGCAACGGCACGTCGGCGACCAATTGCGCGTAGTGCTCGAGAAAGCCGGCCTCGGCACGGTAGTCGGCCTCCTGCAGCAGTTGCCGCTTGGCCTCGGCGACGATGCCCGCGACATCGACGTCGAAGGGCAGCAGATTGAAGAGCCTCAACAACGCGGCGACGTTATCGACATCGCTCGTGATCGAGCGCGCCACGCCCGGGTACTGAATCTTCATTGCCAATTCGCGGCCATCGCGCGTGCGCGCGCGGTGTACCTGGCCGATCGATGCGGCCGCAATCGGATCCCAGTCGAAACGTGCGAAGCGACGCTCCCAGCCCCTGCCGTATTCGCGCCCCAGAACACGCCGCAATTGTTCCACCGGCATCGGCGCCGCTTCGGCACGCAAACCGGCCAGCGCGCGCGCGAATTCCGGCGGCAGCACGTCTTCGCCCTGAAGCGACAGCATCTGCCCGAGCTTCATCGCCGCGCCGCGCAGATGCGCCAAGCGCTCGGCCAGGCGCTCGGCATTGGCGGCCGACAGCAGGCGCGGACCCGATGCCGGTTGCTGTTGCGCCAGTCGGCGCAGCCCCTCGAGCGCGCCGCTGACCGCGAGTTCGCCGGCCGCAAACCCGAGTCGCGCCAGCCGCTCGAGCCGGCTCTGCGGGACCGGTGCCGCCTTGCGTTTCAATTCAGTTTCCGTTCGGGATCGGTGGCGTTGCGCCGCTGCGCGAGTTCAACGAACCAGGCGAGGCTGGCAGGGTTCGCCATGGCATCGGCATGCACCACCTTCTCCATCGGCTGGCCGAGCAGAAGCTTCTTCACCGGCAATTCCATCTTCTTGCCCGACAGCGTACGCGGCACTTCGGCAATCGCGATGATCTCGTCGGGCACGTGGCGCGCCGACAGCGCTTCGCGAATGCGCGCGATGATGCGCGCCTTCAACGCGTCGTTCAGGTCAACGCTCGGCCGCAGAACGACAAACAGCGGCATGTAGGACGGGCGGCCGAGGTACTCGAGATCGACCACCAGCGAGTCGAGCACCTCGGGCATCGCTTCGACGGCGCGGTACAGCTCGGCCGTGCCCATCCGGATGCCGTGGCGGTTGATGGTGGCATCGGAGCGGCCATAGATCACGGCGCCGATCGCTCCCGGCCGCGGGACGAGCCGCACCCAGTCGCCGTGGCGCCACACCCCGGGCCAGGGTTCGAAGTAGCTCTCGCGATAGCGGCGCCCGTCGGGGTCATTCCAGAAGTACAGGGGCAGCGACGGGAATGGCGCCGAGCACACCAGTTCGCCGACCTGGTTGATCACCGGTCTGCCGTCGCCGTCGAACGCCTCGACCTTCAGCCCGAGCGCGCGGCACTGCATTTCGCCTTCGTACACGGGCAGCGTCGGCAGTCCAGTCAGGAACGCGCCGGCGAGATCGGTGCCGCCCGCGATCGACGCGAGCCACACATCGTTCTTCACATGCTCGTACACCCAGCGGTAGGCCTCCGCAGGCAGCGGCGAGCCGGTCGAACCGATGCTGCGCAGGCAAGACAGATCGGCGATCCGCGCCGGTTCGATTCCCGCCTTCATGCAGTTGGCGTAGAACGCCGCGCCGGCACCGAAGAACGTGACGCGCTCGTCGGCGATGAATTTCCACAGCGTCGCGAGATCCGGCCAGCCCGGATTGCCGTCGTACAGGCAGACGGTCGCGCCGACCAGCAGCCCGCTCACCTGCACGTTCCACATGATCCAGCCGGTGCTCGTGTACCACTGGAAGCGGTCATCCGGCTGCACGTCGCGATGCAGGCCGATACCCTTCAGCGCCTCGAGCAGGATGCCACCGTGACCATGCACGATCGCCTTCGGCACACCCGTGGTGCCGGACGAGTAGACGATCCACAGCGGATGGTCGAAGCCGACCTGCTCGGTGCGCAGTGGCGCGGTATGCGCGGTCAGATCGCACCACGCCAGTGCTCCCGGAAATCGCTTCGCGTCGACCACTTCGTTCAGCACCGGCACAAGCACCGTGTGAGTGAGCGTCGAGAGCGCGCTGCGCAGCTGCGCGACAACCTCGCTGCGATCGTAGGTCTTGCCGCCATAGCGATAGCCTTCGCACGCGATCAACACCTTCGGCTCGATCTGCCGGAACCGGTCGAGCACCGCCACCGGTCCCATGTCAGGCGAGCACACCGACCACACCGCGCCGACGCTCGCCGCGGCGAGAAAGGCGACGATCGTCTGCGGAACATTGGGAAGATAGGCAACGACCCGATCTCCCGGTGCGACACCGAGTGCACGCAGCGATGCGGCAAGGGCGCCGACCTGTCGCTCGAGTTCGCACCAGGTGAGTTTGCCGCGCACGCCAAGTTCGTTGCAACACACGAGTGCGGAGCGCTCGTCGTGGATTGCCGGTGCGGAGCGCTCGTTGTGGAATGCCGGTGCGGAGCGCTCGTCGCGGAATAAAGGCGCGCTGCGCCCGTCGTTCACGTGCCGCAGCACCTGGTCGACCAGATTCAGCCGCGCGCCGGGGCACCACACCGCGCCTGGCATCCGCGCATCCGCCAGCACGCGCGCGTACGGCTGCGATGCGCGGATGTCGAAGAACTGCCACACCGCGATCCAGAACCCTTCGAGGTCGGTGGTCGACCACTGCCACAAGGACTCGTAGTCAGCGAAGGTCAGGCCACGCTCGCGCGTGAGCCAGGCGCGAAAAGCGGTGATCCGCGCGCGCTGCAATCGTTCGGGCGAAGGCCGCCAGAGTGGTTGCGCCATGGCGGACATCGTAGCTCGCTCCGGTATCGTGGCCGCATGACGCTTGCCACGCTGATCGATGCCGAACTCGCCTACGGCGACCAGCCACTGCTCGATCGCGCGCAGCTCACTGTGCTGGAAGACGAACGGATCGGGCTGATCGGCCGCAATGGCACCGGCAAGAGTTCGCTGCTCAACGTGCTGGCCGGGCGCGTGCAGCTCGATGCCGGTGAGCTGAAGGCGCGCGCCGGCCTGCGCGTGGTGCTGGTCGAACAGGAGCCGTTGCTGCTGCACGCGGCGACGCTGCATGACGCGCTGCTGCTGCGCGGGCATATTCCGTCCATTCCCGACGAACGCGAACGCTGGCGCGTCGAGGCCCGGCTGACCGAGTTTCTCCATCGCTTCGAGGTCGATGGCATGCATTCGCCCGAGGGCGCCTCTGGCGGTGAACGCAAGCGAGCGGCACTTGCGCTCGCCTTTGCGCTGCAGCCGGACTTGTTGCTGCTGGATGAGCCGACCAATCACCTCGATATCGACGGCATCGAGCGGCTGGAGGAACTCGTCATCAAGCGCGGCGCATCGATTGTGATCACGCACGACCGTCGCTTCCTCGATCGCGTCGCCACGCGCATTGTCGAGCTGGATCGTGGCGCGCTGCGCGGCTATCCCGGCAACTACACCGCGTTCGAGGCGCGCAAGCGGGATGAGCTCGCGGCCGAAGACACCGCACGGCGCAAATTCGACAAGTTCTGGTCGCAGGAAGAGGCCTGGATCCGCAAGGGCATTGAGGCACGCCGCACGCGCAACGCCGGCCGCGTCAGCCGGCTCGAGCATCTGCGCGTCGAACGCACCGCCCGCCGCGAGCGGATTGGCAACGTCAAGCTGCAACTCGAGGCGGGCGGGCGCAGCGGCCGGCTCGTTGCGGAGCTCAAGGGCGTCTGCAAATCGTTTGGCGAGCGCGTCATCGTGCGCGAACTCGATCTGCGCGTGATGCGCGGTGACCGGCTTGCGCTGATCGGACCCAACGGTGCCGGCAAATCGACGCTGATCCGGTTGATTCTTGGCCAGTTGGCACCAGACAGCGGCAGCGTGCGGCTGGGAACGAATTCGCAGGTCGCGTACTTCGATCAGATGCGCGCAGCGCTCGATCCAGAGAAAACCGTCGCCGAGACGATTGCGCCGGGCAGCGACTGGGTCGAGGTCGGCGGTGGACGCAAGCACGTGATGACCTACCTCGCCGACTTTCTGTTTCCGCCCAGGCGCGCGAATGCACCGGTGCAGACGCTGTCGGGCGGCGAGCGCAATCGCCTGCTGCTGGCCCGCTTGTTCGCGCGGCCGGCGAATCTGCTCGTTCTCGATGAGCCGACCAACGATCTCGACATCGAGTCGCTCGAACTGCTCGAGGAAACCTTGCAGGACTACGCCGGCACGTTGCTGCTGGTGTCGCATGACCGCGCCTTCCTCGACAGCATCGCGACACAATCGCTCGTCGCCGAAGGCGATGGGCGCTGGCGCGAGTATGTGGGCGGCTACTCGGATTGGATTGCGCAGCGCCCTGCCATTGCGGTCGAGGCCAGCGCGGCCAGGGCCACGCCGCCCGCGCGCCGCACTGAGCGCATCAAGCTTTCTTTCAAGGAGCAGCGTGAACTCGAGGCACTGCCGGCCGAGATCGAGGCACTGGAGCGTGAGCAGATCGATCTGCAAACGCGGATGAGTGCGCCCGGCTATCACAGGAACGGTCCGCAGCAGATGAAGCAGGATGCCGCACGCCATGACGCGATCGAAGCAGCCTTGATGGGCAAGCTCGAACGCTGGTCGGCGCTGGAGGAAAAGGCGAAGGCGGCGCTCGGCGCTTCCGGCTAGCGCCGTCGGGCGAAGCCGCGGGAACTGCGGTGAACTTCGCGAATCCGCAATGCAAAACGGTGATCACACCTGCGCGGCGTCAGGTTGCATTGCGCCCAGCAACGAAGAGTTACAACTTCAACGCTTTTCGGCTTGCGAGCGGTGCGCAGTTGCCGACAATGAACGTTAGACAGATGACCTGCTCGCAACGCGAGTCGTCTGCAGTGAGGAAACCACGATGAAAACGCTTCGACTCACCTTCGCGGCCCTGATTGCCGCGCTTGGACTATTGGCTGTCGTTACCCCCGCCAATGCTCAACACGGGCGCTGGCACGGTGGTGGGTCCGGTCGCTGGCACGGCGGCGTGTCGCTGCAGCTTGGAATTCCATTCCCTCTGCTCTGGGGTCCGAGTTATTACTACGGACCGCCGGTCTACTACGCGCCTCCGCCCGCCTACTACTACGGGCCGCCGACCGCCGTCGTGCCCTCGTCGCCGCCGGTGTACGTGGAGCGCGATGATCCCGCGCCCGCAGCGCCGCAGGCGCAACCGCCCGCGACCTGGTGGTACTGGTGCGAAAGCGCCAGGGGCTATTACCCCTATATCAAGGAGTGCCCAGGCGGCTGGCAACGCGTGCCGCCGCAGCAGTAGGCAACGGAGAAAACCATGAATCGCATGCTCAGGATGGCAACGACCACCGCAGTACTCGGACTCAGCGGGTGCGTGGTGATGCCGAGCGGGCCGAGCACGGCCGCGCTGCCCGGCAGCCGCAAGTCGTTCGAAGAATTCCAGGTCGATGACGCGCGCTGCCGCCAGTACGCCGCGGCGCAGGTGGGCCCGTCGGCGACCGACAACGCCAACAACAGCGCAGTGGCCAGCGCCGTGGTAGGCACGCTCATCGGGGCGGCCGCTGGCGCAGCGATCGGCAATACCAGTGCTGCGGCGGGAGTCGGCGCCGGGGTCGGTCTGCTGGCCGGTAGTGCCGCAGGGACCGGCGCGGCGCAGAGTTCGTATTACGCAACCCAGCAGCGCTACGACGCCACCTACACGCAGTGCATGTACGCGGCCGGCAACAAGGTTGCGATGACGGGTCGCTACGCGCGCTCCTATCAACGCCCGCCGTACGCCGCACCGGCCTATCCACCGCCCAACGCGCCGCCGGACTATGCACCGCCGCGCTACACGACGCCGGGCTATGGCGCACCGGGCAGCATCCCGCCGCCGAACGCGCCGCCGCCGCGCTGATCTGACGCAAACCGCAGCGATACAAGCGGTCGCCGCGCGCCCGCGCGCTAACCCGGATATTTCACGACGGACGCGGGAATCGCGTGGATGCGTGCGGGATGCGGATTGCGCGAGAGGCGCGCAGTCGAATGCCCGGAGGCATTCGCGAACACCTGAGCGTAAGTCCGCGCCCGCAGGCGCCGCGCAAGCCCGCGTAGCCCCGGCGGTCCAAATTGGATCGTATGCGGATCGCTGCAAGTGCCTGTCGAAGCTCAAAAGTGGGCGCTTACAGGGGCGACCTCGCGAAACATCCGGGCTAGTATCCTGCGCGTGCGCAAACACGGACCGGTGCGTTTCAATGAGCCACAAGCACGAGCAACTACTCAAGACGATCTTCCACGACCCGATCAGCGGCAACATTCACTGGCGCGATATCGAGTCACTGCTCAAGCATCTCGGCGCGGAAATGGAAATGCTTTCGGGCGCGCGCATCCGCGTCAAGCTCGGTCACGCCGAAGGCATTCTCCATCGGCCGCACCATGGCAATACGCTCGATCGCAGTTCAGTTCAGCATCTGCGCGAGTTTCTCGGCCGCGGCGGCGCCACGCCATCGCTGTACGAACAGCAGAGAAACTCGTAGCTCAGCGGCGCCGGTAGCGCCGTGCAGCAAGGCGGGCCGTTGCCGGAATTGCGTTGCTCGACCCAGAATTCGTTCTAACGGACCGCTGGCGGAAACCTCCGCCGCGCGCGAGCGCCTGCGTGTAAGGTTACGCAGAAATCGAGCGCTTAAGTCCAATGGCCGCCTCCGGTGACATCCGCCCCCAGACTGTGCGGCACGACTCCGCTGCACCGGCGCGGCCGCGGCTGATCGAAATGCACCGTCCCGACGCGGCAGCAATGCGCGAAGATCTGCTGGCAGGTCTGGCGTCGCCGGCAGCGGCCATTGCACCCAAGTACTTCTACGACGCGCTGGGCGCACGGTTATTTGCCGCGATCACCGAACTGCCCGAGTATTATCTGACTCGTGCCGAGGCATCGATCTTCGCTTCGCACCTGCCCGCGATCGCGCACGCCTACGGCAATCGCGACTGCACGCTGATCGATCTGGGCGCGGGAAATTGCGAAAAGGCCGGCCGCATGTTTCATGCGCTGCGGCCGTCCACGTACGTTGCGCTGGATATTTCGGTCGACTATCTCGCCACGTCCCTCGAATGCCTGCAACGCGAGTACCCAGCCGTGCGGATGCTTGGCGTCAGCGTCGACTTCACGCACACGCTGGCGCTGCCGGACGAAGTCACACGCGTGCGACGCCTGTTCTTCTATCCCGGCTCGTCGATCGGCAACTTCAGACCCGACGAGGCAGTGCGCTTTCTGGCGCAGATCCGCGCCGCGCTGGACCGCGACGGCGCGCTGCTGATCGGCGTCGACCTGGTGAAGGACAAGGCAACGCTGGACGCCGCCTACGACGACGCGCTCGGCATCACGGCGGCATTCAACCGAAACGTGCTGAATCACGTTAATCGAGTTGCCGGCACCGACTTCAACACCGCCGAGTGGCGCCATGTCGCCTTCTACGACCCACAACAGCAGCGAATCGAAATGCATCTGGAAGCACGCCGCGCGGTGACCGTGCGCTGGACCAATGTGGAGCGCCGCTTCAACGCCGGCGAGCGCATTCATACGGAAAACTCGTACAAATACCTGCCTGACCAGTTTGCCACGCTGCTGACAGCGGCAGGCTTCTCCGTTCAGCAGCGCTGGACCGATGCACGCGACTGGTTTGCATTGTTCCTGGCGCGCGCCGACTGACGATGGACGTTTCGACCCTGCATTCGATCGGCCGCCGCGCGCGTCACTATTTCCGCGACGAGCTGCGGCTCGCCATCCAGAGCACGCGCAAGCGTCTGCGTTCACTGATCGACGACCTCGACGACACGCAATGGCAGGTGCCGCAGCAGGCAGGCATCAATCCGGTCGCATGGGAAGCTGCCCACGTGGCGTGGTTCTGGGAATTCTGGGTCCAGCGCGGACCGCATCATCGCGGCAGCGACGGCCTGGTGCACGCCGCGCGCACGCCGATTCATGCCGGGCCTGACGCGCTGTTCGACTCCGCACGCCTGGCGCACGCCGCGCGCTGGAGCGCGCCCCTGCCGTCACGAGGCGAAGTCGAAGCGATGCTCGATGCCACGTTTGCGACCACCATGACCGCGCTCGATGCCGCGGGCGAAGACGACGCCGCGCTGTATTTCTACCGCCTTGCGCTGCTGCACGAAGACATGCACAACGAAGCGCTCGTCTGGATGCGTGCCGCACTGGGCTATCCGGCGCCGCGCACGGCAGCGCTGCCGCAGGTAGCGACGCCCGAAGCGGCCAAGATGGCCGGCGAAACAGTGCGCATCGGCTGGCCCGCTGATGCCGGTGGGTTCTCGTTCGACAACGAAGGTCCGGAAGTCGAGATCACGCTTGCGCCGTACGAAGTCGACAGCACGACCGTCACCGCGGGCGCTTATCTGCGCTTTGTCGAAGCCGGCGGCTACGAGCGCGATGAGTACTGGGTCGGAGCCGACGCACAGCGCTGGCGTACGAATGTCGGTCGCAGCCATCCCGAGCGCTGGCGCACGTCTGGATCCGGCTGGGAAGTGCGCTGGTTCGAGCGCTGGTTGCCGCTCGATCCCGACCAGCCGGTGATTCACGTCAACGCGTTTGAGGCGGAGGCCTATTGTCGCTGGGCCCAGCGCCGGCTGCCACGCGCGGCCGAGTGGGAGCATGCAGCGCTGGAAGGTCGCATCGAATGGGGCGGCACGGTCTGGGAGTGGACCGCCGATCCATTCGCACCGTACCCCGGATTCGTTGCCGGGCCGTACGCCGACTACTCGGTCCCATGGTTTCACACTCATCGCGAACTGCGCGGCGGCAGCTTTGCCACGCACGCTCGCCTGCATCACACACGCTATCGAGACTTTGCTCTGCCCGCACGTTGCGACATATTCGCCGGGTTCAGGACCGCCGCATCAGTCTGACGTCGGCGCGCCAGCCACGCGGCCGAAATCCGATCGCCTGCTCCGGCATGCTCGCCGTTCAGGAAGTCGACGATGATCTCGACAACGACGCCGCGCACGATTTCGCAACGCTTTTGTTCCCTTTCCTGTCAGCACGCCAACGGGCAGAACGGTAGCATCACGCTCATTCAGTCCTGACCGAACCCGGGCATGCATCGTCGGACGCTTCTGATTGGCTCGCTCTGTGCCGGGGTGACCGCTCCCGAATGGGCACGGGCGCAAGCCATATATCCGAATAAGACGGTGCGCATCATTGCGCCGGTCCAGCCCGGCGGCGGCGTCGATCTGGTTGGCCGCACCGTCGCCGACCGGCTGACGCGCGCGCTCGGCCAGTCGTTCATCGTCGAGAACCAGAGCGGCGGCGGCGGAGTGATCGCCGCGCAAACCGTGGCGCGCGCCGCACCCGACGGCTACACGCTGATGGTGGGATACGTCGGCACGCATGGCACCAATCCCGCCGTGCGCAAGGTGCCGTACGACGCAATCAACGACTTCACCGCGATCGCGATGGTGGGCGGCACGCCGAACGTGCTGGTGGTTCACCCAAGCGTGCCGGTCAACACGCTGCAGGAGTTCATCGGGTTTGCGCGCAGGAACCCCGGGAAACTCAACTACGGCTCGGCCGGCCCCGGCACGCTGACCCACCTCGCAATGGAACAGTTCAAGCTCGCCGCCGGGTTCTTCGTCGTGCATATTCCCTATCGCGGCATCGGTCCGGCCTTCGCCGATCTGCTGGGCGGGCAGACGCAGGCGATGTTTCCGGGTCTGGCGGCAGCGATTCCGCATATCCGCGCCCAGAAGGTGCGGCCGCTGGCGGTCACCGGCACTCGGCGCCATCCGCTGCTGCCCGACGTGCCGACGTTCGAGGAACTTGGCTACAGGGGCTTCGACGGTGTGCAGTGGTACGGCATCGTCGGCCCGGCAAAACTGCCCGAGGCGATCACGCGGCGGCTGAATGACGAAATCAACAAAGCGCTCGCGACGCCTGAGCTGCGCGAGCGGCTCGCCGGCGAAGCGCTGGAGCCGATGCCGATGACGCCGGCGCAGTTTGCGCAGTACATCCGCGACGACATTGCGCGCTGGAGCAAGCTCACGCGCGAACGCAAGATCGAGATCGATTAGCCGGGATTGAGCCTACGATGGCCCGCAACACACAGGTCGCGGCTGACCTCAACGCGCCGCCCGTCACCGCCACCCTTGCCCGTTTTGTCGCCACGCATCCGTCGCATGGCTGGAGCGAAGCGGTCGAGCATGAAGCGCATCGCACGCTTCTCAACTGGGTCGGCTGTGCCGTCGGCGCCGCGCGCCATGCGAGCGCGGACGCGGCACTGGCGGCGCTGCGCGAACTGCAGCCGGCGCCACAGGCCAGCCTGCTCGGCCGCAGCGAGCGTATCGACATGGCCGGCGCGGCGCTGGTGAACGGCATCAGCTCGCACACGTTCGACTTCGACGACACGCACCTGAAAACGATCATCCATCCCGCCGGGCCGGTGGCCTCCGCCGCGCTGGCGCTCGCCGAACACACGAACGCAACCGGGCGGGCGCTGCTCGATGCGCTGGTGCTCGGCATCGATGTCGCGTGCCGCGTCGGCAATGCGATCTATCCGGAGCATTACGACCGCGGCTGGCACATCACCGGTTCGACCGGCATGCTGGGCGCGGCGGCCGCGTGCGCGCGACTGCTCGGCCTCGATGAACGAGAGACTGCAATGGCACTCGGCATCGCCGCGTCACAGCCGATCGGATTGCGCGAACAGTTCGGCACCATGACCAAGCCGTTTCACCCGGGTGCTGCCGCGCGCGCGGGCCTGACCGCGGCGCTGCTCGCCAAACACGGCTTCACGGCGAGCGGCAAGGCCCTGGAGGCGCCGCGCGGCCTGATGCAGGTAGTCTCGACAAAGTGCCGGTGGAACGAGATCAGCGACGAACTGGGCTCGCGTTTCGAAATCGCCTTCAACACCTACAAGCCGTTTGCGTGCGGAATCGTGATCCATCCCAGCATCGACGCCTGCGCGCAATTGCGTGCCCAGGGAGTGCGGCCGGAGCAGGTTGAACGCATTGAACTGAAAGTGCACTCGCTGGTGCTGGAGCTGACCGGCAGGAAAGAGCCCGCCGACGGCCTGCAGGCGAAGTTCAGCGTCTATCACGGCTGCGCGGCGGGGTTGATCTTCGGCCGCGCGGGCGAAGCGGAGTTCTCCGATGAGATCGTGCACCGGGCCGACCTCGTCGCCGTGCGGCGCAAGGTGATTGCCACAGTCGACGACAGAATCCGCGAGGAATCCGCCGACGTCATCGCGCACCTGACCGATGGCCGCAGCGTGCACGTGTTCGTCGAACACGCGATTGGTTCGCTGGCTCGCCCGATGACCGACGCCGACCTGGAAGCGAAGTTCCATGCGCTGGCCGATCCGATGCTCGGCGCGGCGCGCTCGCGCCGGCTCATCGACGCGTGCTGGAAGATCGCCGCGGCCGCTGACGTGCGGCACATGGTCGGGCTGGCACAGCCCGCATAATTCGCACCCGGCGCGAAGGGGCGATCCCGGATCGCCACCTCATCACCACAGGACTCGAGGCAACCCCATGGAACCACTCAAGACATCGGCCGATGTGCTGTTCATTCTGCTCGGCGCGATCATGATTCTGGCGATGCACGCCGGCTTCGCATTCCTCGAGCTCGGCACGGTGCGCAAGAAGAACCAGGTCAATGCGCTGGTCAAGATCCTCACCGACTTCTCGATGTCAACGCTGGCCTACTTTTTCGTCGGCTACAGCATCGCCTATGGCGTGCAGTTCTTCAGCGGTGCCGAAACGCTCGCCGCAAAGAGTGGCTATGAGCTGGTGAAGTTCTTCTTCCTGCTGACGTTCGCCGCCGCGATTCCGGCGATCGTCTCGGGCGGCATTGCCGAGCGCGCCAAGTTCAACGCACAACTGATCGCCACCGCGCTGCTGGTGGGGTTCGTCTATCCGCTCTTCGAGGGCATAGCGTGGAACCAGGCGTTCGGCGTACAGGCCTGGCTGAAAGCGCACTTCGGCGAGGAGTTCCACGACTTTGCCGGCTCGGTGGTGGTGCATGCGATGGGCGGCTGGATCGGGCTCGTCGCGGTGCTGCTGCTTGGCGCTCGGCGCGGCCGCTACACGCGTGAAGGGACTATTTCGGCGCATCCGCCGTCGTCCATCCCGTTTCTCGCGCTCGGCGCCTGGGTGCTGACCGTGGGCTGGTTCGGCTTCAACGTGATGAGCGCGCAGACGATCGACAAGATCTCGGGACTGGTGGCGATCAACTCGCTGATGGCGATGGTCGGCGGCACGCTTGCAGCACTCGCGGCGGGCAGGAACGACCCGGGGTTCGTGCACAACGGGCCGCTGGCCGGTTTGGTCGCGATCTGCGCCGGATCGGACCTGATGCATCCCGTCGGCGCTCTTTTCACAGGCGCGGTGGCCGGCGCGATGTTCGTGTACCTCTTCACGCTGACGCAGAACCGCTGGAAGATCGACGACGTACTCGGCGTCTGGCCGCTGCACGGACTGTGCGGCGCATGGGGTGGCATCGCGGCCGGCATCTTCGGCGTCAAGGCGCTTGGTGGTCTCGGCGGAGTGAGCTTCGCATCGCAATTCGCCGGCACCGCGATCGGCATTGCGGTCGCGCTCGTTGGCGGCTTCGTTGTCTACGGAGCAATCAAGTGGACGCTCGGTCTGCGCCTGAGCCCCGAGGAGGAATTCAACGGCGCAGACCTGTCGATCCACAAGATCGGCGCCACCCCGGAGCGCGAAGTGCCCTGGTAGCTACTTCCTCGGCGACTGCGCAACCAGTTCGCGCCGCAGCGCTTGCAGCACGGCCTTCACGTGCGAGGCGTTATCCGCGCCGATGCGCACCATGATCTTCTGGCCCGCCGACAGTGATTCGAGCGCCGGATCGGCAAACTGGTAGCGCACCTTCGGCTGCGTGAGCTTGATCGGGCCGCGCACGTCGGGCGCGGCAAGCAGATGGTCGATCACCTCGACCAGTCGATCGTTGAAATAGCCCTTCGGGTAGCCGAGCTCCTGGTAGGCGCGCTGCAAGAGCGGATACAGCCGCACATACAGTGCCACCGCGCGCTTGATGTCGATCGACTGCAGAAGCTGCACGTGACGCGAGTAACGCGCCGAATTGCCCGCGGCCAGCACGATTTCGTCACCCTGGCGATCGACGGCGAATGAACCCGCGACCGGCTTCGCCGACATGATCCTCGTCGCCACCTTTTCACGGGGCAGGTTGTCAACGGTCGCGACGAAGCGGGGAACGATGCGATCGAGGAAGAAGAACTCGCTCAGGTTCTTGTTCCCCAGCAATTGCGCCAGCGACTCGGTCAGCAACGAATCGCTCTGCTCGAGCGGCGGCAGCGGCTCTTCGCTCACCTGCAACGGATGCTGAATCTGCGGCTCGGGCTTGGGCGCAGCCGCGGGCGCCTCGCTCTGCGCCACCGGCGGCGGCACCTTGACTGGCTGCGTCCGCCACAAGTAGTAGCCGACCGCCCCGGCGGCGACCACCGCGGCGATGCCAACGATCCAGCCAAGGTAACTGCGCTCTTCATTCATGCTCGCCCCCGATTCGCCGCCGCTGCCGGTTGGGCCCGCGCACCGCGGTTTCGTTCCACGGCAATTGGATGCCGGATCGCGGGGTCCCGCAATCGTGGAAGTACGTAGTGGTCTGTGTTGCGTCGCTACTTGTATCGCAGCGTGCCAAGGAAAGCGACCACGTCTTCGATTTCCTGCGCGGTCAGGATTGGCTTTTCTGCGTCTTGACCACGCCCAGCCTTATGAAAGCTCGGCATGATCGCGCCGCGCGAGATCCGCGTGTAATCGACAACGGACAGCCGTAACTGAGCAGACGTGAGCTGCGCGCCTACGCCGTCGAGCGCCGGGCCACGCGTGCCTCCTGGGCGAAGGTCCTTGTCGTTGATCGCGTGACAGGTCAGGCAGTTGGCGGCTTCGCGTTTCATCAGCAGGGCCTTGCCGCGGGCGGCGTTGCCCGGTGCACCGGTCAGCGCTTTTGGAATTCCATCGCCTTCGACCTTGTAATCGACCACCTGCGCCGATGCAGTGAATGACGCGAGCAGCAAACCCAGACAAAGCAGGTGTCTCATCGTCGTACGGGGCGAGCCCCGCTCCTCAAATCGCTTTCGCCCGCAGCCGGTCCGCGCGCGATTCGCGCACAGCCACAATGTGCCCGACTGCAGCCCGGTGCGTTTTGGCGTAGCTCAACTCTGAGTGCCGGTGACCCCGTCAGGTCTGCGCTGCGGTGCCGGCAAAGCGAGTGATCGAGAAGGGCGTGATCGGCAGCGCGGTGGTGCCCGTCGTGATGAGGTCGGCCGTGATGCGGCCGACGATGGGCCCGAGCTCAAAGCCGTGCCCCGAGAAACCGAACGCGTGATAGACACTCGGTGCGGTCGCGCTCGGTCCGATCACCGGAATGTCGTCGGGCATGCGCGCTTCAATGCCGGCCCAGCCGCGGTGGATCATGGCGGCGCGCATGATCGGAAACAGATCCCTCACCGTCTGCGCCGAGGCCGCCAGTTCGCGGAAGTCGAGCTCGGTCGTCTCGGCGTCACGCTCCACGCGCGCGCGCCGACCGCCGCCGATCAGCACCGTGTCTTCGAGTGTCTGCTTGAACGACAATGGCCGGCCAGTGCCGAGCACGACCGGCTCCAGGAATTTCGGCATGCGCAGGGTGACCATCATCATCGGCGCGAACGTTTCGAGCGGAACCGGCTCGCCCAGCTGCGCGCAGAGGCGATCTGCCCACGCACCGGCGCAGTTGACCAGTGTCTTCGCCGTAAAGCGACCGCGGTCCGTGTCGACCGTCCACGCATCACCGCTGCGCTGTACGCGTTCGACGCGCAGGCCTTCAAAGAATTTCTGACCGAGCGATTCCGACTTGCGGCGGAATGCCTGCGTCGTCTGGTACGGAGCCGCAGCGCCGTCGCGCTCGGCAATTAGGCCCCCCAGGCAGTGTCGCGCCAGCGCCGGCACGCGCGCAAACAGCTCATTGGCGTCGATCCAGCGCTCGTGCGTGTAACCGAGCGCGCGCATGCGCGACTCGCGCTGCTGGAGCGACGCGGCGTCCTCTTCGTTCTCGGCCACGCGAATCTGGCCATGCGCCTCGAAGCCGCAGTCGTCGTCGACGAGCTTGCCGATGCCGTACCACAGATCCAGTGCCGCGAGCGCCAGCGGCACCTCGGCTTCGTGCCGCGACAACGTGCGCACGCCGCCTGCATTGACGCCCGAGGCGTGGCGACCGACATAGTTCTTCTCGATCACCAGCGCCGACGCACCTGCGCGCGCCAGATGCAGCGCGGTGGAGCAGCCGTGCAGGCCGCCGCCTACGACGATCACATCGGCCGTTGCCACCAGACCCAAGCGTGACTCGCGCTATGAAGATCAGTGCGACTTGCCGATCCGCACCACGGCCTGCACCGATGCGTCGGTCTGCGGCAGTGCGGCCAGCTCGCCGAGCGTGATCGGCTTGATCGGGAAGCGCAGCCGGTAATGCCCGACTTCGCCCGGCGCCACATTGCGCGCACGCGCGATCAGTTCGGTGACGGTCAGGCCGCAGAAGCGTCCCTGGCACGGCCCCATGCCACAGCGCAGGAAGCTCTTCATCTGGTTCGGCCCGGTGCAGCCGAGCTTGATCGTGTCGATCACCTGCTGCGCGGTGACCTCTTCACAGCGGCACACGATCGTGCTGCCCTCGGGCATGCGGAACTGATCCGCCGGTCGATACATCGCGTCGACAAACGCGCGCCCGCGACTGAAACGCGCGAGCTCCGCGCGTGCCGGTGCGGCCAGCCGGTCGCGCGCCGCGGTGTCGAGCCGTCCCAGCCTGCAAGCAGCGTTCAGGCCGGCAAGCCGTCCGCGTGCCTCGGCCGCACGCGCGCCTGCAATGCCCGCACCGTCGCCCGCGATCGCCACGCCAGCCACGGAACTTGCGCCCCACGCGTCGACGACAGGCACGAAAGCGAGTTGCGCCTCGTTCCACCGATGTTCACAGCCGATCGCGTTCGACAGATTGATGTTCGGCACCACGCCCTGATGCAACAGCAGCAGGTCGGCGGTGATTTCCGCCGTGCGACCTCCGGCGACGTAACGCACGCGCTCGAGCGACTGCGTGCCCAACGCTTCAACGCGCTCGACATGCTTGACGATGCGTGCGGCGGAATGCGCATCGCGCAGAATCGAAAGTCCCTTGGCGAAGTACGGCGAGGCAAGAAACTCGAACACATGCGGTACCGCAGCGCGCCAGCGGCCGGGCGGCGTGGTGTCGAGCAGGCATTCGATCTTCGCACCCACACGCGCCAGTTGCGCCGCAACGAGGTACAACAACGGTCCCGTACCCGCCAGCACCACACGGCCGTCCGGCACCAGCCCCGACGATTTCAGCAGAATCTGCGCCGCGCCGGCCGTCATCACGCCGGGCAACGTCCAGCCCGGGATGGGGAACGGTCGCTCGAGCGCGCCGGCAGCAAGGATCACCTGCTGGACCATCAGCAGCCGTGCCGCACCGTCGTTCGACACGCCGATCTCGAAGCCGCCGTCCTGCCGCGTCACCGCCCACACGGTCGACCGTGGCACGTAGATCACATCAGCGCTTTCCAGCTGGCGCAGCAGGCTCTCACCGTGCCAGTAGTCGGGACCAAGCACACTTTGGTCCTGCAGCGGCGTGGTGGTGATCGACCGGTAGATCTGGCCGCCCGGCGAAGGTTGCTCGTCGAAGATCACGGTGGCCAGACCCGCGTGTGCGCATTCGATCGCTGCCGCCAGGCCGGCAGCGCCTGCGCCGACGATGGCAACGTCGTAGTTCGCGGCGAGGTTCATGACCGCTCCTGCGCTGCATCGAACGCAATGCGTGCGCCCGACTGCCGCTCGATGCGCATGCCGGCGCGGACCGGCACGAGACAGCCTTGCTTGTTCGGCTGGCCATCGATCGTCACCAGGCAATCGAAGCACACGCCCATCATGCAGAACGGGCCGCGAAGGGCACCGGACACCGGCGTCGTGCGGCACGCCGGCACGCCGGCGGCCAGCAAGGTCGCCGCCACCGAATCGCCGTCGCGCGCGGCGAAAGGGCGGCCGTCTATCGTGACCGGCACGCTGCTCGATCCGGGTTGTGCCTCAGGCAGCCTTTTGAACATTCAAACGCTCCGCGGAGAACGGTTTCATCTCGGGACCCAGTTCGCCGGCCGCAATGCGCGGCGCGAGGTCGAACACATGTGCGCTCGCCAGCGTCACTCCGGAGTGACAGGTCACGACGAACGCGCCGGGCTGAGTCGCCGACTGCTCGTAGATCGGAAATCCGTCCGGGCTCATCACACGCAGCGCAGCCCAGGTCCGGTTCACGCGCACATCGAGCAGCCGCGGAAAGATACGGGTCGCACGCAGGGCCTGGGTTGCCGTGATTGCCGTGCCGACCGATTCGTCGAAGCCGGCTTCCTCCTGCGAGTCGCCGATCAGCACCGTGCCTTCGTCGGTCTGGCGCAACGTCGACATCGGGTAATCCAGGAAACGCTGCACGCGTTCGAGCACGATGATCTGCCCGCGCTGCGGCCGCACCGGCGCGTGCAATCCGACCTGCAGCGCCAGCGTCGCGTTACCCAGTCCCGCAGTCAGGACAACCTGCGCTGCCCCGATCTGCTCACCGGCGGCGTCGACCACGAAGCGTCCCGATCGTCGCGCGATGCCTTCAACTTTCTGCATCGGCAGATACGCGCCGCCGCGCTTGATGAAAGCCGCGTGCAGCGCACGCAGCAGACGCAACGGATTCAGATGGCCATCGAGTGCGCAATACGTTGCGCCGACGACTTCCGGGCCGATGCCCGGCACGCGCGCCGCCAGCGCCGCGCGGTCGAGCACCTCGAACGCGTAGCGCTCGAAGCCCGCTTGCCCGACCAGCTTCGTCAGCGAAGCGACGCGGTTGTCCATCTCGGCATCGGACAGACACACATGGAATCCGCCCGGTTGCTCGAGCGAAATGTCGGTGTCCGTTTCCTCGCGCAGCGCGCGGGCGAGGTCCGGCCACAAGCGCGCTGCGCGTTGGGTCCAGTTGCCATAGGGCGCCAGTCCGAGTCCCTTGCCCTGCACCCACACGAGACCGAAATTGCCGCGCGATGCGCGATACGCGACATCGCCTTCGTCGAGTAGCGCGACCCGTCGACCGACACGAGCCAGTCCGTAGGCGATCGCGCCGCCCACCAGACCGCCGCCGATCACCGCGATGTCGTAGTCCCGGGACATCACTTCTTCATCCGCGTCAATGCCGCCCCTTGCCGACGAACAGGCGCTCAAGCCCAACGAGGCGATCGAGCACCAGCATCAGCACCGCCGTGCCGGCGATCATCAGCGCGGAAACCGCGGCGACGAGCGGATCGATCGTGTCCTGGATGTGCAGGAACATGCGCACCGGCAGCGTCGTCGTGCTCGGACTGGCGATGAACACACTCATCGTCAGTTCGTCGAAACTGGTGATGAATGCGAGCAGCCAGCCGCTGACGATGCCCGGCAGGATCAGCGGCAAAGTGATGCGACGGAACACCGTGAGGCGGCCCGCGCCGAGCGACACCGCCGCGCGTTCCACCGCCGGATCCATGCCGGTGGCCGACGACAGCACAAGGCGCAGCGCGAACGGCAGGATCACGATCACGTGGCCCACGACCAGGCCGCTAAAAGTGCCGTTGATGTTGATCGCACTGAAGAAACGCAGGAACGCCACGCCAAGCACGATGTGCGGAATCATCAGTGGCGATAGCAGAAACGCCGAGATCGCATCGCGTCCGGCAAAGCGGAAACGCGCGATGGCGAGTGCGGCCGGGACCGCCAGCGCGATGGCAAGGACCGAAGACACCAGCCCCAGCGCGAGGCTCAGCCAGAACGCGCTGATGAAGCGCGGGTTGTCGAGGATTGCCGCAAACCAGCGCAGCGACAGACTGTCGGTGGGAATCGAGATGTAGCCGAGCGGCGTGAATGCCACCACGCACACGATCAAGAGCGGCGCAACGATGAAACCGATGAACAGCGCGTGAAAAACGAGCGCCAACGGACCGTTGCGGATCATGCGACGCTCTCGCGAAACACGGCCCGGTAGCGACGCTCGATCAGGCGGTTCGACGCGTACAGCACCACCACGTTGGCCAGCAGAAGCAGCACCGCCAGCGATGCGCCGAGCGGCCAGTTCAGCGTGTTCAGGAATTCGTCGTAGGCAGCGGTGGCGATCACCTTCAGTCGCCGACCGCCGATGATCGCCGGCGTGGCGAACGCGCTCGCCGCGAGCGCGAACACGATCACGCTGCCGGAGAGAATCCCCGGCATGGCCAGCGGCACGATCACACGGCGAAAGACGGTGGGCTGTCCCGCGCCGAGCGACACCGCGGCCCGCTCGACCGCGGGGTCGATCCGCTGCAATGAGGCCCACACCGAGATCACGACGAAGGGCACCAGCACGTGCGTCAGCGCGATCACCACGCCGGTCACCGAATACATGAAAGCGATCGGTTCGGCCACCAGCCCCAGGGCGAGCAGCGCCTTGTTGACCAGTCCCGTGGAGCCGAACAGGAGCGCCCAGCCGAGCGTGCGCACCACCACCGAGATCAGCAGCGGGCCGAGCACCACCAGCAGGAACACGCTTTTCCACGGATTGGCCATTCGGTGCAGCACGATCGCCTCGAACGTGCCCAGCGTTGCGCACAGCACGGTGACGACGACCGCGATGAAGAAGGTACGGCCAAAGACCTCCCAGTAGTAACTGTCGGTGAGGACCTCGCGGTAGTTCTTCAGCGTGATGCCGGGCTGGATGCCGCCGTAGAACTCGAAGTTCTGGAAGCTCAACAAGGCGATCGACGCGATCGGCACGACCAGGAACACCGCGTACACCGCCAGCGCCGGCGCGGACAACCAATAAGCTGCGCCGCGTCGGCTAGCCACGGGAGACTTTCCGCGTGTCGGGCATCAGGCGCCGGCGTGGCCGGCATTTGCCGGCACTGCACGCATTGCATCTGCCCGCCACACGAGGTGCACCTGATCACCTTCGGCCGGGCAGGCGCCGCCATCGTTTTGCCGAATCACGAGCGCGTCACCAAGCGGCGTCTGCAGCTGGTACAGCCAGTGATTGCCCTGGAACACGCGGTTCGCCACGCGTGCCGCGAGCGCGCCCGGGCCCGGTGCGCCGAATGAGATCTTCTCCGGCCGCACCAGAATGCGATCGCCGGCGCGCACGTTGGCGGACTCACCCACCGGCAACGGCAATGCGAGAACGCCCACCGTCAGGCCGTTGGCATCGACGCGATCGACCGTGAACAGGTTGGCCTTGCCGAGGAAGTCGCACACGAAACCCGTGCGCGGATGCTCGTAGGCGTGCAGCGGACTGTCTTCCTGTTCGATGCGGCCCGCCTGCATCAGCACCACGCGATCCGACAGCGCCAGCGCCTCGGCCTGGTCGTGCGTGACCATCAGCGTCGTGATGCCGACCGCGCGCTGGATGCGGCGCAGTTCGACCTGCATCTCCTCGCGCAACTTGGCGTCGAGGTTGGACAGCGGCTCGTCCAGCAGCAGCAGGCCGGGGCGGATCACGAGCGCACGCGCCAGCGCCACGCGCTGCTGCTGCCCACCGGACAACTGCGCCGGATGCCGCTCCGCGAACCCGGCCAGCCCAACCAGCGCGAGCGTCTCGACCACGCGCTGCTGGCGTTCGCTCCGGGCGACGTTGCGCATTTCCAGTCCGAACGCGACGTTCTCCGTCACGGTCATGTGCGGGAACAGCGCGTAGTTCTGGAACACGATGCCCAGGCCGCGCTTGGCGGCCGGCACCGCGAGCAGGTTGCGTCCTTCGAGCATGACGCTGCCAGCGGTCGGCTCGACGAAGCCCGCGATCATCTGCAGCGTGGTTGTCTTGCCGCAGCCCGACGGGCCGAGCAGCGAGACGAACTCGCCCTTCTTCACGGCGAGCGCGATGTCGTCGACCGCGGCATGATCGCCGTAGCGCTTGGTCAAGCCCTCGAGGACGAGGAAGCTCATGGGCAGCGGGCGGCCGGCGGCCGCCGTTTCGTGACAGGGCGTTGAAGGATCA
Organism: Burkholderiaceae bacterium; assembly: GCA_036824465.1. Lineage (GTDB taxonomy): Bacteria > Pseudomonadota > Gammaproteobacteria > Burkholderiales > Burkholderiaceae_F > JAKOQB01. The sequence continues at coordinate 13,974 of DAITAC010000039.1, read as the reverse complement.
CCGATGTACTCGCCGAAGTTGCTAACCGTCGGGTAGCCGCCCTCTCAACGCCCTCCAACCGCGGGGGATCGAAAGGGGGCAGCGCTCCACTTTCAACGAACCGTTAGCGTTCGATCTCGCGCGTGAAGCGGTTGTTCCAGGCGGTGCGATTGGCGTTGACCGTGTCCCAGTCGGTGGTCAACAGCTTGCCTACGGCATCGCCATAAGGCAGGCCCTTCTGCAGTTCCGGCGACAGCACCGTCTTGCGATTGACCGGCCCCGCACCGGCGCCTTTCGCGAACACCGCCTGCGTGTCAGGTTGCAGCATGAAATCGATGAACTGCTGCGCCAGCGGCGAAGGATTCGGCTTCGCGGTCGGGCACGCGGAGATGCCCAGCGCCATCGCGCCTTCCTTCGGGTAGACGAACTCGGCCGGAAACCCGGTGTCCTGGAACGCTTTCACGCGCCCGCTGCCCCAGACCGCGAAGACCGCCTGCCCGCTCTGGAAGAGTTCCGTCATCTTGCCGGGCTGCGCCTCGAACGTCAGCACGTTGGGCGCGACCTCGTCCTTCATCACCTTGAAACCCGGATCGATGTTCTTCTCGCCACCGCCGTTGAGCCGCGCCATCATGATCACGGTCTGCAGGCCGTAGGTGTTGTTCATCGGCGGAATGATCAACTTCTTGCGGTACTTGGCGTCTTTCAGGTCGTTCCATGACGTCGGCGCTGCGATCTTGTTATCGGCGAAGTACTTCTTGTTGTACATGAGCCCGGTGGCAACGACGCCGATCGTCACCGACTTGCCGGTCTTCATGTCGGCCACCGGATACAGCTCGGCGAAGTTCACGCCCTTGAGCTCCCCGCACAGCCCGAGTGCCACCGCCTGGTACATCGGCCCATCGTCGACGATGGCCACGTCGACCTCCATGTTGCCGCGCTGCGCCTGCATGCGCGCGATGTTGTCGGTCGAGTTGCCGGCCACATATTCGAGCTTGGCACCAGTCTTCTTCTCGAACGCCGGCATGATTTCCTTGCGCATCATCTCCTCGAACGATCCGCCGTAGGCAGCGACGGTGAGCTTGCCCTGCGCAAATACGGTGCCGGATGCGAATGCGCCAGCCAGTGCGAGCGCGACGCAGGAAGCGCGAAAGCGAAGTTTCATGACTCCTCCAGTGGGCGAACATCCAGCCGGACGACGGCTGACATGACTGCAGCGTAACTGGCCGCTTGCCAACCGAACGCGCGCATGCGACCATGACTTTGTCCGGACAAAGTCTGCGCGCGACCGCGGCGATCTGTCAAGCCGCCCACGTACGCCGGTTCGCGCCACGACTGCCCGTCCCGGCCCCGAGAACGACATGGACGCCGCCGTCGTCGCAACCAATGTGCCCGCGCGCCAGACGCGCTATGCGCAGATCTTTCGCGCGCTCGCGGACGGCATCCGCTCGGGCCACTACCCGGTCGGCGGCCGGCTGCCGACCGAGGTCGAGCTGTGCGCCACCTACAGCGTCAGCCGGCACACGGTACGCGAGGCGATTCGGCGCCTGACTGACCAGGGCCTGATCGCGCGCCAGCCCGGCGTCGGCAGCATCGTGCTGCGGCGCACGCGATCGGGCGGGCTCACACAGCGGATCTCCGCGCTGCAGGACCTGCTGGCCTACATGAAGACCGCGCAACTCGAAGTGCTGGGGGCACGCGACATCAAGGCCGGCGCTGCCGAGGCGCGGCTGCTGAAGTGCCGCCGTGGACAGGCGTGGCACCGCCTGATCGCGCTCAAGCACCTGCGCGGCGTGCGCCATCCGGTCGCCTACGTCGTCGCCTACGTTCATCGCGACCACCCGGCCTTGCGCAGCGTGCTCGACCGGCGCGGCGTCGAATTGCACGAATTCATCGAAGACAAGATCGGCGAGCCGATCGTCACCGTCGAGCAGGAGTTTTCCGCAAAACCGCTGCCTGGACGCGAAGCAACGGCGCTCGGCGTCGCCGCGGGCTATGCCGGCTTCGTCATTGCGCGGCGCTACATCGCCAGAAGCGGCAAGGCCGTGCTCGTGACTTCGACCATCTTCCCGTACCACCGCATGAACTACTCGATGTCGCTCAAGCTCGGCTAAGCGCTTGTCCGTGAAAGCTCGTCGATCAGGCGATCCTTCTCCTGCCAGATCGAATTGATCCACTCCTGGACCTGGACGCGAAAGCGCGGCTCGCGCTGTGCGTCGGCGTCGATCAACTCAGCCGGGATCGGGCGCGCCTGCACACGCACCACGACGTCGTGCACGCGGCCGCACAGCAGGTCCCAGAAGGTCGGCGTGCGGCCGGGGTACACGATCGTCACGTCGAGCAGCGCGTTGAACTGATTGCCCATGGTCACCAATGCAATCGACAGGCCGCCCACCTTGGGTTTGAGCAGACGAGCATACGGCGACCGCTGCGCGTCATGCTTTGTGCGCGTGAAGCGCGTGCCCTCGACAAAGCTGATCACCGAGGTCGGTACGAGCTTGAAGCGCTCGCAGGCGCGGCGCGTGCTCTCCAGGTCGACCTGCCCCGACGCGCCACCGCGTCCGCGCTTGAGGAACGGAAAGTCGAGCGCCCACCACGCCAGCCCGATCACCGGCACCCAGATGAGTTCCTGCTTGAGAAAGAATTTCAGCATCGGAATGCGGCGGTTGAACACCTTCTGCAGCACCAGGATGTCGACCCAGCTCGAGTGATTGCTTGACACCAGGTACCAGCCGCGCGATCGCAGCCCGTCGATGCCCTGCACGTCCCAGCGCGCGTGCCCGACCGCGGCCATCCACGCGCCGTTGACGCTGACCCAGTACCCCGCCAACGCGTTGAGCACGCGATCGACCACGCGACGTACCGCTGAGAACGGCGCAATCAGTTTGGCCAGCGCAAACGGCATCATCGCAAGCGTGAACACGAGCGTGTTGACGGCGAGCGTCAACGTCGCGAGACATCCCTTGACGGTGGCGACGGGATTCGTCACGGCCGGCGTGGCGCCGCATTCGGCGTCACGGTGTCGAAAGTGGGGTTGAAGTCGTCCCGCATACCGAGCAGCTCCTGCAGCCGCGCAACCTTACCTTGGATCTTCGCCAGTCGTTCCTTCGCCGCCTGCCTGTCGAACGCATCGGTCAGCGCAGAAGCTTCCAAGCTCAGCCGCGCGCGCTGATTGTCGCCGGGGCAAACCCCGTTCGTGGCCATGCCTCAGCGTCCCAGAAGCCGTTCCGCCAGCGAGCGCGGCAAATGGATCACGACGCCACCGAACTTTCTGCCATAGCCCGGACCAAAATGCGTCCGATCGCCGGTCAAAAGCACATCGCAGTGCAAGCGCATGGCAGCCGCCAGTACCGGACGATCCTTCTCGGGCAACCAACTCACCTCCTTCAATGAGGCTCCCGGCACGTGGCCTCGATCCAAGTGAACGTCCGTGAGCAACACGTCGAGCGATCCTGTCGCTTCGGGCCCTTTTGCGCCCAGGTTTCGCCGCGCTTCGGTCGTGACGTACTCATCGGCCCAGAGTTCGTGCCTTGAGCCGATCAGCATGCGCAGCAACTGGCGCACAGCGCCATCGGTCTTTGCGGCCGAGAACAGGATGTTCGCGTCCAGAAAGACCCGCATGGTTTCGGCGGACGCCGCGGTCAGCGGGCGCGACGACCCGCGCGCTTGCGCCTGGATGGCGCGGCACCCTTGGCCACAGCCCCCTTGCGTTTGAGCAAGTCGGCCAGCTCGGCTTCTGCGGCGTCGAACTCGCGTTCCCGCTCCGGCGTGTACAACTCGACGGGGAGCGTCACCGCCGGCCGCAGCAGCAGGCCCTCCGGCGTGGTCTCGGCAATCAGATGATCGTCAGGCTTCAATCCCAGCGCCTGGCGCAGCTTGGCCGGCAGCGTGACCATGCCGCGACTCGTGACGGTAAGGGTGGCTTTCATCGTTTGCAGAATAGCAGAAATGCAGCACTGCGGCACTGCCTACGCAGGAGCATCATTCCCGCGTCAAGGCGGCCCGGAAACACACTCACGACCGCGATTGAACTTGTGCCGGTTCGACGGTAGAACAGCCGGGCGAGAATCTCGCCACCAATGCGCGACCATGGGGAGGCCTGGCCAGTGAGTACGTTTGACCTGCTCGTCAACGGCACGCGGCACCGCGTGGCGTCGTGGGATCCGCAGCAGCCGCTGCTCTACGTACTTCGCAACGACCTCGGCCTGCACGGCGCCAAGTTCGGCTGCGGCGTGGGCCAGTGCGGCAGCTGCACGGTCCTGATCGACGACAAGTCCACGCGTGCCTGCCACGTGACCGTCGCGGCGGCCGCCGGCAAGCGCATCACAACGATCGAAGGCCTGGGCTCACCGGAGAAACCGCATCCGGTGCAGGCCGCATTCATCGCCGAGCAGGCCGCGCAGTGCGGCTACTGCACCACCGGCATTGTGATGTCGACGGTGGCGCTGCTGCGCGCGACGCCGCGTCCGACGCCCGAGCAGATCAAGACCGCGCTGGACGCCAACCTGTGCCGCTGCGGCTCGCACGACCGCGTGCTGCGCGCGGTGGCGCGCGCGGCCGGCGACGGGAGGGCGTGAGATGGATACCACCGCACTGTCGCGCCGCGAATTCCTCAGCACCGCGGCGCTGATCGTCGGCTTCTCGTTCGCCGGCGCCCCCGGAGCGCGCGCGCAAGCCGTCAGTGGCGCAAGCACGCACACGCTCGACCTCAGTGAGGTCGACGCTTTTCTCGCCGTGCGCCGTGACGGCACCGTGGTCGTGTATTCGGGCAAGGTCGACCTCGGCACCGGGCACCGCATCGCGATGCGCCAGATGGTGGCCGAAGAGCTGTCGATCGAAGCCGACGATGTTCACCGCATCGAACTGATCGAAGGCGACACTGCGCTCACGCCGAACCAGGGCCCTACCGCCGGCAGCAGCGGCGTGATGCGCGGCGGCGTCCAGCTGCGCCAGGCCGCGGCTACCGCACGCGAGGCATTGCTCGCCCTAGCCGCCGCGAAACTGCAGCGACCGCCTGCCGAATTGACGCTCGAAGAAGGATTGATCGGCGCCATCAACGGCGGACCCAAGGTATCGATCGCCGAACTGATCGGCAACCGCCCGTTCAACGTGAAATTGAACCCCAAGGTGCTGCTGAAGGACCCGGCGCGCTATTCGGTCGTCGGGCGATCGCTGCCGCGCCCCGACATGGCAGCCAAGGTCACCGGCCGCCATGTGTTCGTGCATGACCTCAAGCTGCCCGACATGCTGCATGGGCGCGTGGTGCGGCCGTCCGCCGTCGGCGCGAAGCTGATTGAGGTGGACGAAGCCTCGATCAAGCACATCGCCGGCGTGCGCGTGGTGCGTATCGAAAGTTTTCTCGGCGTCGTCGCCAATGATGAATGGGCCGCGGTGCGCGCCGCACGTGAACTGAAAGCGCGCTGGAGCGCGGGCACCGGACTGATGGGCGATGACGCCGTGGCTGCGTGGGCGAGGCGCGGACCTTTCGCAAGGGATGAAGTCCTGGTCAACAAGGGCGACACGAGCGCGCTCGCGAGCAACCCGAAGACGCTGCGTGCGACCTACTTCTGGCCGGTGCAGTCGCACGCCTCGATGGGCCCGTCTTGCGCGGTTGCCGATGTACGGGCCGATCACGCGACGATCTGGAGCGCATCGCAAGCCACGCATCGATATCAGCCGGCGATGGCGCATCTGCTCGGCCTGCCGCGCGACAAGGTGCGCGTGATCTACCTCGACGGCTCCGGCTGCTACGGCATGAACGGTCACGACGACGCGGCAGCGGATGCCGCGCTGCTGTCGAAGGCCGTTCGCCGACCGGTGCGGGTGCAGTGGGCGCAGGAAGACGAACTCGGGTGGGACCCGAAGGGTCCGCCGCAATTGATCGACCTTCGTGCCGCGCTCAATGACAGCGGCCGCATCAGTGCGTGGGAAGCCGAGATGTATGTGCCGCTGGCCACCGCCAGTCTCGCGTACGTGCCGCTGCTCGGCCCCACCGACGCCGGCATCGCGCAACCGGCCGGCCAGGCGGTCGGACTGATCTCGCAGAACGCCGATCCGCCGTACACCACGGCCAACCTCAAGGTCACCGCGCACTGGCTTGCCGGCGCGCCGCTGCGCCCGTCGAACATCCGCGCGCCGGGCAAGGTCGCCAACTGCTTCGCGGTCGAGAGCTTTGTCGATCAACTGGCCGCAGTGGCAAAGATCGACCCGGTCGAGTTCCGCTTGCGCGATCTCGCCGACCCACGCGGCGTGGAAGTGCTGAAGCGTTGCGCCGCGCTGATCGGGTGGACGCCGCGGCCATCACCGGCGCCCGCATCAAGCAGCGGCAACAAGGCGCGCGGGCGCGGCATCTCCTACGTCCATTACAAGCACAATGAGACATACGTCGCGGTGGCGATGGAGGTCGAGGTCGACCGAGCCAGCGGCACCATCCGCGTGCAACGCATCGCCTGCGCGCACGACTGCGGGTTGATGATCAATCCCGACGCCGTGCGCAACCAGGTTGAAGGCAACATTCTGCAGGCGCTGTCGCGCACCCTGTTTGAACGCACCACGTTCGACCGCGAGCGCGTGACGAGCCTGGACTGGACGCGCTATCCGATCCTGCGCTTCGCCGATGTTCCCGAGTTGCGCATCGACCTGATTCAGCGTCGCGACCAGCCGCCGCTTGGCGCAGGAGAGGCTTCATCCACGCCCGTGCCCGCAGCGCTGGCCAATGCGATCTTCGATGCCACCGGCGCCCAGATGCGCGAAGTGCCGTTCACGCCGGAGCGAGTGAAGGCGGCCTTGCGAGAGGCGGGTTAGAGACGGTCGCTGCCTGCGCAGCGCCTACCAGCGGTGCGGCGGGCGATCACCGCGGTCGTGGTAGCCGGGCTGCGGCGCAACGTTGACTCCCGGCGGCGGTCCCCCGCGCCCGTACTCGTCGTATGAATACCCGCGGCCGTGTCGGTAGCCGTATCCACCCGGGTACGCCGGAACCACGATACATCCAGACACCCCAACCACTGCAGTGGCAAGCGCGATAACAGCCAACAGTCGCTTCGACATGAAGTCTCCTTGTCAGACAAAGCACCAACCACGGATTCAGTCGGTACGGCTCCAACGGCTCGCTTTGACTGATCGCCGACCTGCGTGTTGTTACCAGACGCAACAGAAACGCACCGGCGGAAAGCGCAAATGTGTCTGCGCGACGGCGCCGTTCGGCGATTCTTTGGGGATGCGACCGCTACGCGCCGCGTAGTGCCAGAGTCAACGCATCGCCGACCAGGCTCGACGCCTGCGCGAAGCCGCCGATCAAGCGCACCGAAATCGGGCGGATGCGAAAGATGGAGAAATCCGGCAAATCGAAGATATCGACCGCCTGCGGAAAGCGCGCGAGATACGTCATCTTTGCGTGCACGTACTGCGGAGAATCGTGCGCCAGCGGCTCGGCATCTCCCTGCACGGTCGCGCGCGCCCGCGCCTGTGGCGACGCGGCGCTCGAATCCGGCGCAAGGATCAGCATGCTGACGCGCGGACTCTCGAGCATGTCCTTCGTGTGCGGTGCGAGCGCACTCACGTGGATCAGGAAATACGGTCCGTCTTCGTCTAATGCAAACGGGACCATGGACACGTAGGGCTCCCCGCGATGCAGTGTGCCCAATGCAGCGATCGTCTGCGCGTCCAGCAAGGCACGGAAATCGGATTTCGACGAGGCGACCATGCAGCGACGATAACACCGACGTTCAGCCGCGATCGGTGGTTTCCGCGTCACTGCATAGCGCGCGGCGCGTCGCGAGAGAGACCGCCGCGTCCGCGATGGCGATATCCATCACATCCCTCGACCTTGGCTGCTTCGAGGCGCGCGCCGAGGCGCCGAAGCACAGGTTGGGCCGCATCGCGCGGATCAGATCCGCGCCCGCGCTGCGGCTACCAGCGACGCGGAGGGCGATCGCCGCCGTAGTTGAGATATGGCAACGGCGCAACGATGACCGCCGGAGGAGGTCCCCCACGCCCATACCCGTAGCCGTGTCGGTAGCCACCGCCATATCCACCTGGATACGCCGGCACCACGACACATCCTGACAGCCCGACCACGGCGGCAGCGAACGCGATGACAGCCGACAGACGCTTCGACATAAGAGCCTCCTTGTAAAACAGCGCACCCATCACGGATTCCGTCGGTGCCCCTGCAGAGGGCTCAATGTGACCGATTTCCGAGCGGCGTGTTGTTACCAGTCGCAACAAAGACTCGTAGGAGGCATGGGCTGCGGGAGTGCGCCGCACCGCGAGCACCGCCTGCAGCGCTGCGCAATCACAGCGGCTTCGGTCGATCCAGGCCGTGGGTTGCAGTGTCGCGCGCGTGGTGCGGACCACTGCTGCACGCCACGACGTCAGGACTTCTTCGCTGCCTGCTTGCCGCTCGCCTTCTTGACGGCCTTCTTGACGACCTTCTTCACGGCTTTCTTCGTGCTCGTCGGGGTCGACGTTGCCGTCGATACCCGCTTCGCGACTCGCTTCGCGGCGCGCTTCACCGCGGCGACCGCGCCTTTGACCGAGCTACCGACCGTCTTGGCGGCCTTCCTGACCTTCTTTTCGAACGGGCCGCGTTTGGCCTCGGTCTCCGCTTGCGATGTCTGACGCATATCTGCCGAATGGGCGCGCTGGTAACTCTGGATGTCCTTGAACTTGCCGCTGCTGTCACGAACCGCGTACAGCTTCGTGCCCGTGCGACTTCTCATCGTGGTGCGACGCGTGGCCATTCTTCCTCCTTCGCGAAATAGGTAACCCCGACGCGACGTTGCGCCGGACAGGTTTCATTATTCTCAGCATCAGGACCCACGTCATGCGATGGGTCAGCATTCTTGCGTTCAAGGTTAACAGGTCGAAATTTGCGGCGCACCCCTGATCCACGCTCACTTTGCCTGCCGCGTCGGATTCGGCGTCGCGACGTCGGGATTCGGGTTGAAATCTTCCAGCATGCCGAGCAACCTCTGCAGCCGTGCGCCGTCACCCCGGATCTTCACGTCGCCCTCGTTCACGACCTGCGGGAAGGTCTTCTGCCGCAGCGTGATCGCATCGAGCGTGCTGTGAGTAAGCGTGATCGTCGCATCGGCATTCGGTGACTGCTTGTCGAAGGTGCAGGTGATCGCCGAGTTCTCCAGGTTCACTCATACGCGTTGGCTAACGTCCGGGACCGCCCAGTTCACCACCATGCCCTTGCCTTCGGCCATCTCGGCACCGAGACTTACGCCGAGGTGATCGAAGAAGAGCCCCAGCGGGATTGCGCGGATCACGTCCGGGCTCGCCGTGGCCGCACCCGCCGTCTTTGGCTTGCCGCTGCGCAATTCCAGCGCCGCGGTCAGATACGCATTGCGCCAGGTGCCAACCTCGCTCTGCCAGCCGAGTTGTCCGGTTCGGCGAACACGACCTGGTTCATCACTTCCGCCGCCCAGCGGTAGTCGCCCTTCTTGAAGTCCTCCGCCGCGCGAGCCAAGACGGCCTTCGCACCGCCCATGTTCTTCACGTAGCGTCGCGCCGATTGCGCCGGTGGCAGCGGATTGAGATTGGCCGGATTGGCGTCGTACCAGCCGAGATACTTCTGGTAAATCGCCTTCGCGTTGTGCGACAGCGTGCCGTAGTCGCTGCGCGCAGACCATTCCGTCTCCAGGCTGCGAGGAAGCTTCAACTGCTCTGCAATCTCACGCGGCGTGTAGCCCTGGTTAAACAGCCGCACCGACCGGTTGTGGATGAACTTGTACAGATGTCGCAGCCGACGACGACGGCGGCTGCATGTTGTGCAGATCGTCAGTCGTCGTCGCTGCCCACGATGCCCGCCGCGAACCAGCTGCCGCCCACGCTGCGGATGAGAAGAACCGGTGCGGTGCAGGGATTGGGAGGCGCCGAAACCATCTGCCCGCGAATCGTGAAATTGCCCCGCGTATCCAGATCGGCCGGCAACGAGTCGTGGCCCACGCCGCTGCAGAACAGCGTGGCCTTCACCTGGGCCACCGCGCCGCGCGTTCCAATCGAGTCGCCGGCGGACAACAGCAGGCCCGCACCACGCGCGTTGATGGTGCCGTCCGTATAGAAATTCGCAATCAGCTTGCGGATCACCCAGGGTCGACCGCCGGGCGCCACTCCCAGCACGGTATTGACGATGGGCGCACCGGTGGCTGCGTTGATGCCCGCGACCGGATCAACACCGATGCCACGGTTGAACTGAACGATCGTATCGACTGCCAGTGCGCTGCCGACACCGCCGGCAGCGGCGATGGCGAACGCGATGCGCGCAACGTGATGCTTCATCCTGACCTCCAGAGATCCGGCGCTTTGAATAATCGGGCGCGTGCGCAATCGAGCCACGTTCGCGCCGCGTGACGCGCGGGCAGTCGGGCCGGTTCAATCGCCGCACGTAACGGCAAGAACAGGACGCCCGTGCAATTCATTCCACGCCATGAGCAACAAGCGCTTCAACACCCGTGCATGCGCTATGCAGGACCACCACGGCCGATCCCTTCACGGCGAGCGCGTGTCCGTGACTGGCTGCGTAGAATCGGTGCACAAGCAAGCTTCGGTCACACAGCAAGGAGACATGCCATGAACTGCTGGACTCGCATCGTTTTTGGCCTCGTCGTGTCGATCGTGTTCGGCGCCGCGAACGCGCAGCAATATCCGACCAGGCCGGTGACGATGGTCGTGCCTTTCACCGCTGGCGGCCCGACCGACACGGTCGCGCGCTCACTCGGGCAGGCGATGACCAAGCAGCTCGGCCAGCCGTTCGTCATTGAGAACGTCGCCGGCGCCGGTGGCACCGTTGGCGCGACGCGCGTGAAGAACGCGACCAATGATGGCCACACGTTGCTGCTGCATCACATCGGCATGGCGATCGCGCCTGCGCTGTATCGCAAGCTGACGTTCAACCCGCAGACGGATTTCGAAATGGTCGGCCTGGTGGTCGACGTACCGATGACGCTTGTCACCCGCGCGGATTTCCCCGCCGCGAACTTCGCCGAGTTGTTGAAGAACATCCGCCAGAACAAGGACAAGATCAACTTTGCGAACGCCGGCCTCGGCTCCGCCTCGCACCTGTGCGGGCTGCTGTTCATGAGCGCGATCGAGACCAACCTGACGTCAGTGCCGTTCAAGGGAACGGCCGACACGATGAACGCGCTGCTCGCCAAGCAGGTCGATCTCAGTTGTGATCAGCTCACCAACACCACCGGACAGATCCAGGCCAACCAGGCGGACGCGGCAAAGGGCGTCAAGGTGTACGCGGTGACGAGTGCCGCCCGCCTGCCGACGCTGCCCAATGTGCCGACGCTGCAGGAGCTCGGACTGAAGAACTTTGAAGTCGGCGTCTGGTACGGAATCTATGCGCCCAAGGCAACGCCGAAGGCCGTGGTCGACAAGCTCACCGCCGCGCTGCAGGCAAGCGTCAAGGAAGGCGACTTCATCAAGCGGATGAGCGATCTCGGCGCACGCATCTACAGCACCGATCGCAATAGCGCCGCCGCACATACCGTGCACCTGAAAGCAGAGATCGACAAGTGGAGCCCGATCATCAAGCAGGCCGGCGCCTACGCGGATTGATCCCGGCGCGCACGCTTCTGCGTCGCAGAAACGGCAGGGCAGCTCAGCCCTGCCACACCGCGTAGCCCTTCTCCTGTAATTCGTCGGCGAGGTCCTGCTCCATCTGCCGCGCGGCTTCGTACGGCATCGGGTTGAATACCTCGTACAGCTCCGGCAGCAGGCGCACGCCATACCTTTGCGCATAGCGGTTGCTCTTGTACCCATCGCGGTGATTGGCAAAGCGCTCCGCGACGGGCAGTCCCGTCATGCCGACATACACGCATGGCTTGCCATCGATGTAATTGGGATTGCGCGCGCGGAACCTTCGATCGCGCAGCACCCTCGGATCGAGCTCGATGACGTAGACGTTGTGCGCGAGGCGAGGCGAAGTTGCTTTGGTCACAGGGTCGGCGACTGCGGCATCCAGGTCGCCGCAGCACGTTCACTGTAACCAGTACGCCCGTTGCAGATCTCGCACTCCCCGGCGGCACCCAGAAGCTCGAGGTGACGGGCCAGCGTCGTCTTGCCAACCTGGCGCGGCAAGGCGCGAACAGGCTTTTAGCCTGGAGCGTTGATTGCCCATGGACAATTCACTCAATTCGCTGAGCAATTCTGCTCACCGTTTTGTGCACAGCAACCGATTGCGCTTCCTCGCGCCCGCCGGACATGATGCATGCCGCGACCGGGACAGCAGACGGGAGTAACGTGGTCCTTTTGCAGAGCACGCAAGTACTCGCAGTCGCGCGCATCGAGAGGAAACCATGCTGCCTGACCTTGACCAAGCCGGTCACTGGGACACTGAGCAGGACTTCGTGCCGGGCAACATCAGCGCGGTCGGCACCATCTACTTCGCCTGGAAGTTCGAGGAGCTGCGCCTGTTCGATGTCGCCGATCGGTTGGTCGAGCTTTCCACGCGCGGGCAATTGCCTGTGGGCCGCAGCCCGGCCGCCGCCATCTTGACGGACTACGCATTCAATCCCGATCAGCTCTCCACGGACGAGCGCCGACACCTGTATGCGCGCACGTTTGGCGCAACGGACAGACGTTCGGCCGAGGGCGAAATCAACCGGGACTTCAATGAGCTGTGGCTGCGCTTTGTATCAAGCGTCGCTGAATTCGCGCGTCAACAGGGCACATCAGGATCAGGACGGCCCGCCCTGCTCGCGCAGCCCAATGTGCGCCGCGCAGCCGTCGCGCTTGCAGCCAACCTGTCGCTGCACGGCGGCGACAGCACATATGTTGCGGCCAGGCAATTGCACCGGACCATCGAGCAACTTCTACAACTGCTGCAGGCCCCCGAAGTCTCAAAGGCGCTGGGCGTCAGCAATATGTGGGAGGTGATCGACCGCATCAACCGCCAGCACCTGGGCGGGCCGGTCGACATCGCGCGCTCACGCACGCTGGCGAAGACGGGCATGCACATCATGACGTGGCTGGCCGCGCATGCAGCTGATTTGCAGGGCGCGCCGGGATTCGCCGCTGCCGGCGCAGCACCGCGGCTGCCGGACGCTGATCTGACTGCCACCGTCGACCAATGGCTTTCGGCCAGCGGCGTGTCCAGCAGTGCGGTCGAGCAGAACGCGCAACTGGGTGAGCCGCCGGCAGCGACGCTGCCGCTGGTCCAGTTGCCCACGTTATCCGCAGAGGTCCTGGAGGCGGTCAATCGCGTTGAGGCTGACACGCGGTCAAGGCCAGGCGGCGTGTGCGCACTCTTTCACGGACCGGAGGGTGCCGACAAGACGCTCGCTGCGCAGATGCTGGCCACCCGGCTTGCTCGCGTTCTGTATCGCATCGACCTTTCAGCGGTCGTGTCGAAGCATATCGGCGAAACGGAAACGATCCTCGACCGCGCATTTGCAAAGGCACGCGAGACCGGCGCCGTGCTGCTGTTCGATGAGGCCGATGCTTTGCTTGGCAAACGGTCAGATGCCAAAGATGCGGCTGACCGCTACGCCGATCAGGTCACCAGCTACCTTCTGCAGCAGATTGAAGCGTACGGCGGTCTGGTGATCCTGGCGAGCAACAGCAAGCCCGCGCTCGATGCCACGCTCGTTCGCCGGCTGCGGCACCTGATCGACTTTCCGCCGCGCCCAGACCGCAACAAGGCTTAAGCACGAGTTGCGCGCGGCACACTGATCCAGCACCGCTAACCCGGATGCTTCACCAGGGACGCGGGAATTGCGCGGATGCATGCGGGATGCGGATTGGCCGAGAGGGGCGCAGACGAATGCCCATTGGCATTCGCGAGCACTTGAGGCCAAGCCCGCGCCCGCAGGCGCCGCGCAAACCCGCGTCGCCCCGGCGACCCAAATTGGATTCACAGCTCGCGCCCCGAAAGTGGTGGTTCATCGAGAACGAATTCACGCATACGGGGGCGACCTGGTGAAACATCCGGGCTAATGCACACTGCGCGCCTGTGACGCATCTCTTCGCCCATCTGCTGGCGCC
>DAITAC010000038.1:0-35941 GCA_036824465.1 Burkholderiaceae bacterium | reverse complement strand
TCGGCTTCGGCGGCTCGAACAGTTGCGTGGTGCTGCGCAATCCGGAAGAAGTCGATGGAGCCGGCGCGGTGCGCGCCTGACGCCTGCGACGGCCTTCGCCATGCCCAGAATCGTCATCACCGGCACCGGCGCCGTCTGCGCCGCCGGCAAGCATCCGGAGGACATCTTCGCCGCTGTACGCGACGGCCACAAAGCGATTACCGAGATCCGGCAATGGGACGCGTCCGGCTGGCCGACGCACGTCGCCGCCGAAATCGTCGACTTCAACGCGCGCGAGATGGTCGAAGACCGCAAGCTGCACAAGCTCATCCGGCGCACCGACCTCATCGGCCTGTACGCCGCCGGCCGCGCGATCGAGGGCTCGGGACTCGTACCGCACCGCGCGGCGCTCAACGAAGGCGCCGCGGCGGCGTTTTCCGACCGCACCGGTGTCTGGGTCGGCTCGGGCAGCGGCAACTACGAGAACGACTATGACTTCTTTCCGCTCCTGACCGCCGCGCAGCACGACATGCCGGCGTTCGGGCGCGAGCTCGGCAACACGGTCAACCCGATGTGGCTCCTGCGCTCGCTGCCGAACAACGTGCTGGGCCACATCGGCATCAAGTACGGTTTCAAGGGCGCCAACGCCTGCATCACCAACCACAGCTGCAGCGGCGCGCTCGCGGTCCTGGAGGCCACGCAGGCGTTGCGTACCGGCGAGGCGGACCGCGCCGTCGTCGTCGGGCACGACACGCCGATCGAGCCGCAGATGGTGCTGTTCTACTCGCGGCTCGGCCTCATCGCCGCCGACACGCTGCGCCCGTTCGACGCGCGGCGCGACGGCAGCCTGTTCGGCGAGGGCGCGGGCGCGCTGGTGCTTGAGACCGAAGCCTCGGCCGCCGCTCGCAACGCCACCGCGCTGGGCGAAGTCCTCGGCGCCGGGTACGCGTCCGAAGGTCTCGGGCTCCTCGCGGTCCGCGAGGACGGCGACGGTCTCGCGCGCGCGATCCGCGAAGCGCTGGCCGACGCGCAGCTGTCGCCCGTGGACGTCGGCATGATCGTCGCCCACGGCAACGGCACGCGGTCCTCCGATGCGTCAGAAGCGGCCGCGATCCGCGCGGTGTTCAGCACGGCGCCGCCGCCCGTCACCGCGTTCAAATGGGCGTTGGGGCATCTCATCTCCGCCGCCGGCATCCTCGAGACGGTCGTCGCGCTTTGCGCGCTGCGCCAGCGAGTCGTTCCGGGCATCGGGACGCTCGCCGAAATCGATCCCGATTGCGCGGGCCTGCGGGTCTCCGCGCAGCCGCAGACGCCTCGGAGCGACGTCGCGCTGATCCTGTCCCGCGGCTTCGCCGCGACCAACGCCGCGCTGCTGGTTCGCGCCGCGTAGCTCGCAGGTCGCACGATGGCGGACAACAATACCGGCTCGAGTCGCTGTGGGATCGACACCGTCGAAATCGCGCGGATCGAACGGCTGCTCGCGCAGACGCCGGTCGCCGATCTGCGCAAGCTCTTTTCCGCGCAGGAACTGGCCGACAGCGGCGACGGCCCGGGCCGCGGCGCGAGTCTCGCCGCGCGCTTCGCCGCAAAGGAAGCCTGCGTCAAGCTCTTTCCGCGCGAGGTGGCGCTCGGGCAGATCGAGCCGGCGGATTTCTCCGTCGCGCGTGACAACTACGGTGCGCCTCAGGCCGTGCTGAGTTCGATCGCGCAGGCGGTGCTGGCCCGGCACCGGCTGAGCGGCATCGCGCTGTCGCTGACACACGACCGAACGAGCGCATCCGCCGTCGCGCTGGCCGAGCCTGCGGAGGTCACAGTGCCGGCCGCTGGCCGATTCCTCTACCGCTTTGTGCCGCTGCAGCGCGACGTCGTGCTCGCGAACCTGCGCCGCGTGTTCGGTGACACCGCGTCCGCTGCCGAGATCGAGCGGCTCGCGGCCGCGCACTACGGGCACCTGTGGCGGCTTGCCGGCGAGTTCATCCGCTTGCCTTGGATGTCGGAGGCGCGCAAGCAGGCACTCGCGCGCGTAGAGAACCTCGACGCACTCGTCGCCGCAATGGCGCAGGGCAAGGGCGTCCTCGTCCTGACCGGCCATTTCGGCAACTGGGAGATCGCCACGACGGCCGCCATCGCCCAGCTCCCGCAGATTCGCGGCAAGTTCCACTTCGTGCGCCGCGCGCTGAAGCCGCAATGGCTCGACCGCCTCGTTACGCGCCGCTTCAACCGGGCGGGGTTCGGCGTGCTTCCCAAGCGCGGCTCGCTCGATGCGATGCTCGCGCGCCTCGAGCAGGGCGACGTGATCGTGTTTCCGTTCGACCAGCATGCGCGGCCTCCGGACGGCATCGAGGTCGAATTTTTCGGGGATCCGGCGTGGACGTTCAACAGCCTCGCGATCATCGCGCTTGCAACCGGCGCGCCGGTGTTGCCGGCCGCCGCCTGGCGGGAATCTGACGGCCGGCACGTGCTGCGGTTCGAGGAGGCGCTGCCGCTCATCGAATGCGAGAGTACAAACGAGGCAATTCGGCGCAATACGCTCGCCCATAATCGGGCGCTGGAACGCTTGGTCCTGCACCACCCGGAGCAGTGGTATTGGATGCAACGGCGCTGGAAGCCCGCGGCGAGCAGGCGGCCGGTGCGCGCGAAGCGCTGACACCATGCGCTTCGCAAAGGAGCGGCCCACACATTGACAGGCGCACGCCCACAGCCGGGCGTGCCCAGACATTCGCATCGACCATGCCCGCGAGTCTCTTCTCGCCAAGCTGACCGTCCTATACCTGTTCGCATTCGTCCCGTCCGCGGTGTACGTGCATTTCCGCGGAGTGTGCGGCGCCGTTTCTTTCGCCAACCGACCCACCACTCGACGCTGCTCGCGCCCTGCAACGTGCTGATGCGCACGTTCTCGTGCGTGCCCAACACGGCGTATCTCGACCTCGGGCGGTTTCCGGAACTGGCACCGCTCGCC
Source organism: Burkholderiaceae bacterium (assembly GCA_036824465.1). Lineage (GTDB taxonomy): Bacteria > Pseudomonadota > Gammaproteobacteria > Burkholderiales > Burkholderiaceae_F > JAKOQB01. Next base: position 33,003 of record DAITAC010000038.1, on the reverse strand, counting down.
GCCAACTGGCAGGTCATCCGCGACGAGGCGCTCTTGCTCTTCGCCGACGGCCACATCCGCGCGCCGCGGGACTACATCGACATCGGTCTCCACTCGTTCTTCCAGTCGGCTACAAGCGGTTCTACCTCAAGAGGTACGACGCGTCACCGCCGTCGGCCAGGTCGGCGTGCATGAAGACGGTCGCGCTGATCGCATCGGTTCCGTCAGTCAACGCGACCATGTTCGCGGTGCTGCCGCCGGGCACCAAGCTCGGCACTCACCGCGACTCGGACGCGGGGTCGCTGCGCCATCACCTGCGCCTCGTGACGCCGAACGCCGCCGGCAAGTCGTCCAGCCCTCCGAGCACGTGCGCCGGCGTCGCCTCGCGTGTCCTGTCGCGCGATGCGTTGATCGAAGTCGTAGTCCGGTGCTGGGTGGGCTGACACGTTCCCAAGTGGGGTCGCATGTCCGTTATGGAGCGCGAATCGCTAAAACCACTCCTCGCCGCCTTGGGACACGAAAGCTTGAACGGGGCTGCTCTCGAAACGGGCTCGTGCTCATTGCTAACGGTATCCGGCGGCTTGCAGTTCAAACAATTCTGCATAGCGCCCTCGCTGCGCCAACAGCTCGGCGTGCGTGCCGTCGGCCTCGACGGCGCCGTCCATCAGCACGACGATGCGATCGGCCATGCGCACGCTGGAAAACCGGTGCGAGATCAATACCACCGTCTTTCCGCGGCTCAACTCCTTGAACCGCTCGAAAACTTCGAACTCCGAACGCGCATCGAGCGCCGCCGTCGGCTCGTCGAGGATCAGTAGCTGGGCATCACGCATGTAGGCGCGGGCGATGGCAATCTTCTGCCACTCTCCACCCGAAAGGTCGATGCCGGTCCGAAACCGCTTGCCGAGCACTTGGTCGTATCCTCGGGGAAGCTTGCGGATGACTTCATCCGCCAGGCTGCGCTCGGCGGCCGCGACAACGCGCGCATGGTCGTCGCGCGCTTCGATCCGACCCACGGCGATGTTGTCCGCGGCCGTGAAGTGGTAGCGCACGAAGTCCTGGAAGATGACGCCGATGTTGGCGCGCAGTGCGAACAGGTCATATTCGCGCAGATCGTGCCCGTCGAGGAGGATGCGGCCCTCGTCGGGATCGTAGAGGCGCGCCAGCAGCTTGACCAACGTCGTCTTGCCCGCACCGTTTTCGCCGACCAGCGCAAGGATTTCGCCGGCGCGAAGTTCGAAAGTCAGATGACGCACGGCCCACCGCTCGGCGCCGGGGTAGCGGAATCCCACGTCCTCGAAAGCAAAGCCGTGCCGTATCGGGACCGGAAACGGCCGAGGATTCGGCGGTGGAACGATTTCCGGCTGGATCTCGAAGAACGAAAACAGGTCGTCCAGATAAAGCGCCTGGCTCGCGACTTGTGAGAATCCGATCAGCAGGTTCTCCAGCAGATTACGGAGGCGGCGGAAGGAGCCGGCGAGAAACGTCAGGTCGCCGATCGAAAACTCGCCGTGCAGCGTGCGCCATACGATGTATGCGTACGCGACGTAGTAAGCCAGCGTCCCGACCGCGGTCAGCAAGCTTCCCCAGCCTGCGCGCCGAATCGCGATGCGGCGGTTTGCGTCGAAGAAGCTCGCCGCGAGCGTTCGGTAGCGTTCGATCAAGAACCCGTTCAGGCCGAAGATCTTCACTTCCTTGGCGGTTTCAACGCTCGCTCCCGTCTGCCGGACGTAGTCGAGCTCGCGCCGCTCAGGCGTACGGGCAAAATTGAGCGAATAGCTTTGCGCATTGAAGTGCGCCTCGCCAATGAACGCCGGCAACAGCGCGATGGCGAGCAACACAATGAGCCACGGCGCGTACACGAGCAGTCCGGCAGCGAAGCTCACGACCGTGATCACGTCTTGCGCCTGGCCGAAGAGCTGACCGATCAGGCTGGTGCGCCCGGCCGCCTGCCGGCGTGCTCGTTCCAATCGATCCTGCAACTCGCTGTCCTCGAAATCTTCGAGGTCCAGCGTGGCGGCGTGCTCCATCAGCCGAAGGCTGGTTTCGTTGCTGAAAAGCTCGGACAGCAGAGAGTCGAGCAGAGACACGACGCGGCCGAGAACGTCGGACGCAACGGCAAGCCCGAACTCCAGAGCGAGCAGCGAGCCAATGCGATCGAGCGCCCCGCTCGCGATCCATTGCTGCAGAGTTTCGTTCCCGGACGGAACCCCGGCGAGCAGCACGACCTCGTCGATGATCAGCTTGCCGACATATAGCGTCACGACCGGCAACATTGCGCGCAGCAACCGCAACAGCCCTTGACTGAGGGTGAGCGCCGGGCTGGTTCGCCAGACGAGTCTCAGGAACGGAGGAATATTTCGCAGCGCGCCCAAGCGCGCGCGCAAGGGCTGACTCTGGGGCGATGGTGCAGCGCCGCCGGTAGGCGCCGGGGACACTCGACCCCCCATCGCGTATTTCTTTGGCATTTGATCATTGTGCCGAAGTGCACAGGGTTCAGTGTGGCCAGCCCAGTCGATGCAAGGTCACGTTCTGAATTGCTATCCGGCCTGACGGCCGCAACAAAGGCGCATGCTCCATCGTCCGCTGAAGTCCTGTGAGAATTCTTGAAGCGGGGCATGCCAGAACGCCCAACGTCTGCTGTCCAGTGCCTTCGACTGCCGCTTGCGAGGGAAATTGCGAGTCAGGGCTGAAGACCGCAATTGTTGAGGGTTGTCCGACGCCTGCCCGCGCGGCGAGACGTACCGACGCATGCTTCGACGTAAGGGCAGGTGTTGGAGGACCCTTAACACGCTACGTCGTAGGCAAACGACTGCTTCCGTCGGCCTCGATATCTGGGTGAGCGGGTGATGCGTGGTGCTGCTTTGCTGCGTGATCGCGCCGGCGGACGGGCTGATCACGGGCGGTGAAATGAGCAGACCGTGGTAGTCAAAATTCGAGCGGACCGGCAGCCGCGCGCAACTCATCCTCTGGCCAAGGGGTTCGTCCGTCCAATGCGAACGGAAATCCAATCCTTACCGCAGCGCGCAGTCAAGACCGGCGCGGACCGAGCGCAGACGCTGCCCTCGGATCTGCCTGAGTTGCGCCTCTCCTCGTCAGGGGGCTTGACGCCATCTTCATCGTGTATACAGTGTCCAGCATCCCGTTGGCTGCAGTCCTCTAGCGACCAAGGCACCACCTTGAATCTGGCGCTTAAGCCCGTCGAACGGCCGCTTGCCCTGGGCGAGCAGGTTTATCACTCGCTGCGCACGCTGCTGCGCAACGGCCAGATCGCGTTGGGGCAGCCGTTGCAGGAGGTGCAACTGGCGGAGCAGCTCGGCGTGTCGCGCACGCCGGTGCGGCAGGCGATGACGCGGCTGGCCAGCGAAGGATTGCTGGTATCGGACGGCCGCAGCTTCGTCGTGCCCAGGCTCACGCTGCGCGACGTCGACGACATCTACGAGGTGCGCTTCCTGATCGAGCCCGCGGCCATTCGCAGCGTGGCTGCGTTCACGACCGCCAGGGCGGTGCGCGCACCGCTCGATGCCGCGCTCGCCGCGGCCGTCGCAGCACAAAAGGCGGGCGATGCGGAGGCTTTCCGCGAGGCGCACCGGCGGTTCCGTGCGGCCTGGCTCGCGCTCGTTCCGAACCGCCGGCTGGTGCGCGTCGTCGAGCAGTACGCCGATCACCTGCAGCACATCCGCGCGCTGACGCTGGGCAACGCGCAGGTGCGGGCAATCGTGCTCAAGGGCCATCGGCGGATTGCCGCTGCGCTCGCGGCCGGCGACGGTGAGGCCGCCGCGGATGCGATGCACAGCAACCTGACCGAGGCCAAGCGCGCATTCATGGCGGCCATCGGCCTGTCGGGCCACTGAAGCGCGGACATGCGGCAGCGGCGTAATTCACACTTTCCCGGCCAGCCGGTCCACTGCATGGAGATGCGATGAACTACAAAGCCGAAATCCCGTACGGCGCTTACTGGAGCACTCCGTTCGCGCGCTGGCAGGGCAGCTTCGCCAATCTGAACAGCGTCGAGTTCGCCGCACATGTGGCGCGCAATGAACTGGCCCGGCGCAGCATCGATCCGCGCGTCTTCGATTACGGCGTGCTCGGATTCTCGGTGCCGCAGAAGCATTCCTTCTACGGGCTGCCGTGGCTTACCGGACTAATCGGCGCGGGCCAGGCCGGCGGCCCGACGCTGATGCAGGCGTGCGCAACCGGCGTGCGCACGTTGCTCGCCGCCGCGCAGGAGATCGAAGTCGGGATGGCCAGCGTGGCGCTGGTGGTCAACTGCGACCGCACGTCGAATGGCCCGCACATCTACTACCCCAATCCGCGCGGACCGGGCGGCACCGGTGTGGCCGAGGATTGGGTGATGGACAACTTCAGCTGCGATCCGCTCGGCCCGCACTCGATGCTGCAGACCGCCGAGAACGTCGCGAAGAAGCGCGGCGTCAGCACCGCGCAACAGCATGAGGTCGTGCTGCGACGGGAGCAGCAGTATCGGCAGGCGCTCGACAACGATGCCGCGTTCCTGAAACGCTTCATCACGCTGCCGTTCGAAGTGCCAGCGCCGGGATACAGGAAGACCGCCGGGACGCTGGCGGGCGATGAAGGCGTATCGCAATCGACGGCCGAGGGACTGGCGAAGCTCAAACCCGTGATGGAAGGCGGCACGGTGACCTTCGGCGGGCAGACGCATCCGGCCGATGGCAATGCGGCGATCGTCGTCACCACGCGGGAGCGCGCACGCGAACTCGCCGCGAACCCGAAGATCGCCGTGCGCCTGCATGGCTTCGGTCTCGCACGCGCGCCGCTCGCTTTCATGCCGGAGTCCACCGTGCCCGCCGCGCAGCGCGCGCTCGCGCAGGCCGGTCGCGCGGTCGGCCAGATGAATGCAATCAAGACGCACAATCCGTTCGCAGTCAACGATCTTTACTTTGCGAAGCAGACCGGCGCCGACCTGATGTCGATGAACAACTACGGCTGCTCGCTGGTATGGGGTCATCCGCAGGCGCCGATGGGAACGCGCTCGATCATCGAACTGATCGAGGAACTCGCGCTGCGCGGCGGCGGCTGGGGCCTGTTCACCGGCTGCGCCGCCGGCGACACCGCGATGGCGGTGGTGCTCGAAGTGGGCGACGCGATCTGAAAGCACCGATGAACCTCTCCGACTGGATCACCGGCCACGCCGAACGGACGCCGCACAAGACGGCGATTCGTTTTGAAGGCCGCGATGCGAGTTACGCCGTGCTCGCACAGGAGGTCGATCGGCTCGCCGGCACGCTCGCGGCGTGCGGTGTCGCGCAGGGACGCTGTGTTGCGTTCCTGGGACTGAACCGCCCGGAGGAATTGGCGCTGCTGTTCGCATGCGCACGGCTCGGGGCCCTCTTCATGCCGTTGAACTGGCGGCTCGCCGCGCCCGAGCATCGCGAGCGGCTGCTCGACTGTCCGCCGACGGTGCTCGTGGTCGAAGATGGCTTCGTGGCACAGACGGCAGCGTACGTCGGCGCGTTGCCACCGATGACCCTCGTCGCGATTGGTCAAACTCCGGCGGGGTGGCTCACCTACGAGCGCCTGCGCGCGCGTACGAGTGAGGCGCCGGACCATGACGCAGCCATCGGACCGCAACAGCCGCTGCTGGTCTGCCACACCTCGGGTTCGACCGGACAGCCCAAGGGCGTGCTGCTGACTCAGCAGGCCCTGATCACCAACGCTGCCAACAGCGTCGCGCTGCACGACCTGACCGCCGATGATCGCGTGCTGACCAATCTGCCTCTGTTCCATGTCGGCGGATTGAACAACCTGACCACACCGGCGCTGCAGGCCGGTGCCACGGTGGTGTTGCACGCGAAATTCGATCTGAATGCGACGTTCGATGCGATCGAGCAGGAACGAATCACGCTGGCGGTGCTGGTGCCGACCCAACTGACGATGATGATCGCGGCTCCGCGCTGGCAGACGAGTGATCTGTCCAGCCTGCGCATGATCACCACCGGATCGACGATCGTGCCCGGGCACCTGATCCGCGCCGTGCACGAGCGCGGTGTGCCGCTGGTGCAGGTCTATGGATCCACCGAGACCTGCCCGATCGCCGCCTACCTGCGGCCCGAAGATTCAATCCGCAAAGCCGGATCGACGGGCAAGGCCGCGCCGCACTGCGAACTGCGCGTGGTCGATGAACAGGATCGTGATGTCGCGCCCGGCGCGCGCGGCGAAATCCTCGTTCGCGGAGCCAACGTGATGGTCGGCTACTGGCAGCAACCGCAGGCCACGGGCGAGGCGCTCGCCGGCGGCTGGTTTCACAGCGGCGACATCGGTCACTTCGACGCCGATGGCTATCTCTGGGTCGACGGCCGCGCCAAGGAAATGATCATCTCCGGCGGCGAGAACATCGCACCGGCGGAAATCGAAAACGTGCTGCTGGAGTGTCCCGAGGTCGCCGAGGTCGCCGTCGTCGGCAAACCGGACGAGAACTGGGGTGAAGTCGTGGTCGCCGTGGTCGCGCAAAAGGCAGGCGGCGGGCTCACGCGCGAGCGCGTGATGGCGCAGCTCGAAGGCCGCATCGCGCGCTACAAGCATCCGCGCGCGGTGCTGTTCGTCGGCGAATTGCCGAAGACAGCGCTGGGCAAGGTGCGGAAGGAAGACGTGCGACGGCTGGTGGCGGAAAGTCTGAAGGCCTGAACAGACATGGAGCGCAGGCGATGACCCTCAAGATCGGAATCGACGTCGGCGGCACGTTCACCGACTTCGTCGTCGTGCGCGACGGCGCGCCGCCGGTGATCTACAAAACGTTGTCCACGCCCGCCGATCCGTCGATCGCGGTGGTCAACGGATTGGCCGAGATCGCCGCAAGCCAGAAACCGCCGCTGTCACTGCAGGCGTTCGTCGCGAGCATCGATACGCTGGTCCACGGCACCACCGTCACCACCAATGCGACGCTGACCAGCACCGGCGCGAAATGCGGGCTGCTGACCACCGAGGGCGTGCGCGACGCGCTCGAGATGCGCCGCGGAATCCGCGAGGAGCAGTACAACAACCGCTACACGAACGTGAAACCGCTGGTAACGCGCTTCCTGCGCGCCGGCATCGCCGGGCGGCTGGACCGTGCCGGCAGCGAAACGAAGCCGCTCGATCTGGATGGGGTGCGCAATGCGATCGAACTCTTCAAGCGCGAAGGGGTGCAGGCGGTGGCGATCTGCTTCATGAACTCCTTCGCCAACCCCGCGCACGAGCAGGCGGCGGCGGAACTCGTGCGGCGCGAGATGCCCGGCGCGTACCTGTCGGTGTCGACCGACGTGCTGCCGTCGATCCGCTTCTATGAGCGCGTCAGCACCACGGCACTGAATGCCTATATCGGTCCCAAGCTGAATCACTATCTCGACCAGCTGGTCGGCCGACTGCAGGGCATCGGCTTCAAGGGCCTGCTGCTGATCATGCAATCCAACGGCGGCGTGATTTCGCCGCAACTGGCGCGCGAGAAAGCAGCGCTCACGCTGCTGTCGGGGCCGGCCGGCGGGCCGGGCGCGGGTCTGTTCTATGTGCGCGCGCACGGGCAGGACAAGTGCATCACCACCGACATGGGCGGCACCAGCTTCGAGGCCTCGGTCGCCGTGCGCGCGCCGCTGGTCAAGAACGACGGCGAGATCGCGCGCCACAAGATCGCGCTGCCGATGCTCGACATCCACACCATCGGCGCCGGCGGCGGCTCGATCGGCTGGCTCGACGAAGGCGGCATGCTGCGCATGGGCCCGCAGAGCGCCGGTGCCGACCCGGGGCCCGCCTGCTACGGCAAGGGCGGGAAACTGCCGACCACGACCGATGCCAACGTCGTGCTCGGCTATCTCGACCCCGACTACTTCGCCGGCGGCAAGATGAAGCTCGATGTCGACGCCGCGCGGCGCGCCATCGACGAACACATCGGGCGGCCGATGGGCTTGACGATCGAAGAAGCCGCGGCGGGCATGTATCGCGTCGCCTGCAACAACATGGCGCAGGGCGTGCGCGAGGTGACGATCAAGCGCGGCTTCGATCCGCGCGAGTTTCCGTTCATTCCGGCCGGCGGCGCGGGGCCGATCCATGCGTGCCAGATCTGCCAGGAGCTGGAGATCCCGCTGCAGATCGTGCCGCGCGAAGCGTCGGTGCTGTGCGCGTTCGGCATGCTGATGAGCGAACTGAAGCATGACTTCGTGCGCACCTTCGTCTCCCGGCTGGAAGGCATCGACTGGACGCGGCTCGCCGCGCTGCTCGAAGAGATGGCGCGCGACGGCGAGCGTCAGCTCGGTGAAGAACGCATTTCCCCCGAGCGCCGCCGCACCGAGATCCGGCTCGACTGTCGCTACATCAAGCAGTACCACGAAGTGTCGCTGCCGGTGGCGCGCGATCTCATCGACAGCCGCGACGCCGCCGGCATCGCGCGCGCCTTTCATGCCGAGCACAACCGCCTGTTCGGCTATTCGCTGATGCAGGAGGCCACACCGATCGAGATCATCAACGTGCGCGTGCAGGCGATCGGCGCCACCGACAGGCCGGCGTACCGCGAAGAGCCGTGGGACGGCACGCAGGCCTCGCAGGCACTGAAGGGCCGGCGCAGCGTCTACATCCCGGAGACGCGCAAATTCGCCGAAGTGCCGGTGTACGACGGCCACCGGCTGCGCCACGGCAACCGCATCGCGGGTCCGGCACTGATCGAGCAGGAAACGACAGCGGTCTTCGTGAGCGCGTCGTATGACTGCGTGGTTGATGCGCTCGGCTCGTTTGCGCTGTATTCGAAGGGACGCGAGGACCTGGTGTCTTCGTGCATCCGCCAGACCGAGGAGGCGACCGCATGAACAAGATCGATCCGATCCTGCTGTCCGTCTATGCGCGGACCTTCAAGTCGATCACCGACGAGATGAGCATCTCGATGGAGAAGACGACGCGTTCGCCGATCCTGTGCGAGGCAAAGGACTATGTCACTGGCCTGTACGACGCCGATGGCAACATGCTCGAGCAGACGGAGAACCTGCCGATCCTCGCGTTCTCGCTCGCGCCGGTGTGCAAGTACATCAGGCAGTACTACGGCGACGAGATCTATCCGGGGGACGTGATCTTCCACAATGACGTGTTCTCGCTCGGCAACCAGAACAACGACGTCGCCGTGTACAAGCCGGTGTTCCACGGCGAAAAGCTCGTCGCATGGACGGCGGTCAAGGGACACCAGGCCGACATCGGCGGCAATGTGCGCGGCGGCTACAACCCGAACGCGGTCGAGGTCTGGCAGGAGGCACTGCGCATCCCCGCCGTCAAGGTCTACGAGCGCGGCAAGCTGCGCAAGGATGTGTGGAATCTGATCTTCGCCAACATCCGCCTGGAGATCGTCCAGCACGACATGAAGGCCGAAATCGGCGCCTGCACCGTGGGCGAGCGACGCCTGCTGGAACTGATCGACAAGTACGGGCTGGAGAGCTTCGAGTCGCACAAGCGCGCGCTGTTCGAGGCGACGCGCAAGATGATGGAAGCGGAGATCGCCAAGATTCCGAACGGCCGCTACTCGGGCGAGGGCTACGTGTACTACGACGGCCGCAACGTGGGCAGCAAGTACACGATCCGGGTCGATGTCGAGGTCAAGGACAAGTCGATCAAGTTCGACTACTCACGCACCGATGCGCAGACCAATGGATTCGTGAACGGCACGTTCACCTCGTCGGCGTCGGCGACGATCCTGACGTTGCTGCAGATGGTCAATCCCGACATTCCGCACAACGAAGGCATGGTGCAGCCGATCGAGATCGTGATTCCCGAAGGCACGATCCTGAACGCGTCGTATCCGAAGGCCACGACCTTCGGCAACCACCTGTGCCCACCCAATGCGGACGCGATCCAGCGCGCGCTGGCGCCGGTGATGCCGGACCGCGTGACCGCGGGCTGGAACAACCTGCTCTGTTCGCTGACGACCGGAACCGATCCGCAGAAGAACGAGACGTACGTCGACATCGGCTTCATGGGGCTGAAGGGCGGCTCGGGTGCACTGCGCGGCACCGACGGCTACGACCATATCGGCATGATCGATGCGTCCGGTGGCGTGCTCGACCAGGATTACGAAATGTTCGAACAGCAGACGCCGCACACGCTGATCAAGCACGAGCTGCTGACCGACTCGGCCGGTGCCGGACAGTGGCGCGGCGGGCTGGGGGTCGAGACGATCTTCCAGATCGGTTCGGAAGACACACAGCTCGTCACATTCGGTGACGGCGACTTCGAGCCGGCGTTTGGCCTGTTCGGCGGCGGCGATGCGGGCCTGAATTTCATTCGGCTGCGCTATCCCGATGGAACGACCGTCGTGCCAAAGAACAAGGACCTGATCACCGGCGTGCCGAAGGGAACGATCTATCACCAGGTCGCCAGCGGCGGCGGCGGCTACGGCGACCCGAATCTGCGCGACCGCAATCGGCTCGCGGATGAGGTGAAGAACGGCGTGATCTCACCGGAAGCCGCGCGCACGCTGTACGGCTTCGATGCCGAACCACCGGGCTGACATGGACTTCGACCTCACCAGCGACCAGCGTGCGGTGCGCGATACCTTCGCGCGCTTCGCGGATGAGCGCATCACGCCGCAGGCGGCTGCACTCGACGAGGCGCATGCGTTTCCGCTGCCGCTCTTCAAGGAACTGGCCGCACTCGGCTTCTTCGGCATGCGCTATCCGGAATCCGCCGGCGGCACCGGCATGGGACTGACCGAGTTCTGCCTGGCCCTCACAGAGATCTCGCGCGGCTCGATGTCGCTCGCCGGTGCGGCGGCCATGCAGTCGCTGATGGGCACCAAGTTCCTGCACATGCTCGGCAACGCCGACATCATCGAGCGCCTGTTCAAGCCGGCGCTGCGCGGCGAGAAGATCGGCGCCATCTGCATGACGGAGCCCAATGCCGGCTCGGATCTGGACGGCATCGCCACGTTTGCGAAGAAGGTCGACGGCGGCTATCTGCTGAGCGGCCAGAAGACCTGGATCACGTCGGCACCGGTGGCCGATTTCTTCACCGTGTTTGCGCGCGCCGGTGAAGCGAAGAAGCTCACGCTCTTTCTGGTCGAGCGATCGTCCAAGGGCCTTGCAGTAGGACGCGCGATCCACAAGATGGGCGTGTGGGCGCTGCCGACGTCGGAGGTGGCGTTCGATGAATGCTTCGTTCCCGACAGCCACCGCCTGTCGAAGGAAGAAGGCGACGGCGAAGTGCACTTGCGCAAGACACTCGCCGAGATCCGCATCATCACCGGCGCGATGGCGCTCGGCGTGGCTCGCGCCGCGCTGGCAGAGTCGACTCGCTACGCGTCGGAGCGCAAGCAATTCGGCAAGCCGATCAATCGCTTCCAGGCGATCCAGTTCAAGCTGGCCGAAATGGCGACCGAGCTCGAAGCCGCGACCCACCTCGTGCATTACGCCGCATGGCTGCGCGACAACGATCGCCCGCATCACGCAGAGGCGGCGATGTGCAAGCTCTTTGCCAGCGAAGCCGCGGCGCGCGTGTGTGATCAGGCGGCGCGCGTGCTGGCCTCGTATGGTTACGCAATGGAATACCCGGTGCAACGCTATCTGCGCGACGTACGCTTCACGCTGATCGGCGGTGGTACCAGCGAGATCCTGAAGCTGATCATCGCCAAGGAGGTCACATCGTGAACGGCAGGCGAATTCGTGTCGTTCTGGCCAAGCCCGGCCTCGACGGCCACGATCAAGGCGCGAAGGTGGTCGTGCGCGCGATGAAGGATGCGGGTTTCGAAGTGATCTACACCGGGTTGCGCCAAACGCCGGAGCAGATCACGCACATTGCCGTGCAGGAAGACCCCGACGTGATCGCGCTGTCGAGCATGGCCGGATCGCACCTGAGTTTCTGCCGGCGCCTGAAGCCGCTGCTCGAAGAAGCGGGGCTCACCGACAAGCTGTGGATCATCGGCGGCAATCTCCCGCCGCAGGATCACGACGCGCTGCGCGCGCTGGGTTTCAAGGGAATCTTTCGCACCGGCTCGAAGCTCGACGATATCTGCGACTACATCAAGGCCAACGCATGAAACGCGACCAACCGAGCGAACTCGCGCCCAAGGTCAACGAATCGGGCATCGCAATCCAGCCGCTTTACACCGCCGACGATGTCGAGCACAGCGGCGGCCTGTCGATGCTCGGCCGGCCGGGCGAGTATCCGTTCACGCGCGGCATCCATCCGCTGATGTACCGCAAGCAACCGTGGACGATGCGGCAGTACACGGGCTTTGGCAACGCGGCCGACACCAATGAACGCTTCAAGTACCTGATCGCCAACGGCCAGACGGGATTGAACGTCGCCTTCGACCTGCCGACGCAGTGCGGGCTGGACTCCGACGACCCGCAGGCCGAGGGCGAGGTCGGGCGCGTCGGCATGGCGGTCGACACGCTGCGCGACTTCGAGGTCGCCTTCGACGGCATCGACCTGGACAAGATCACGGTGTCGCTGACCATCAACGGCGCGGCGGCGATCCTGATCGCGATGTACCTGGCGATGGCGGAAAAACGCGGCTATGACCTCAAGCGGCTGCGCGGCACCGCGCAGAACGACATCCTGAAGGAGTTCATCGGTCGCGGCACCTGGATCTTCCCGGTGCAGCCATCGATGCGCTTGGTGGGCGACACGATCGAGTACTGCGCGGCGCACGCGCCCAAGTACAGCCCGGTGTCGGTGTGCGGCTATCACATCCGCGAGTCGGGCGCGACACCGACGCAGGAGATGGCTTACGCATTCTGCATCGCCAAGGCGTACGCGGACGAAGTCATCAAGCGCGGCCTGTCGGTGGACGAATTCGCCGGCCGGCTTTCGTATAACTTCAACATCTTCGGCAGCATCTTCGAGCAGGTCGCCAAGTTCCGCGCCGGCCGCAGCCTGTGGGCGAAGATCATGAAAGAGCAGTACGGCGCAACCCAGCCGGGCTCGATGTGGCTGCGCATGATCGCCGGCGGCGGTGGCGGCGGGCTGACGCTCGAGCAGCCGGAGAACAACATCGTGCGCGGCGCGTACTACGCGCTCATCTCGGCCCTGTCGGGTGCGCAGACGATGGCGCTGTGCTGCTTTGACGAGGCGTACACGATCCCCACCGAATACGCGCAGCGCATTTCGCTGCGCACGATGCAACTGCTGATCGAGGAGATGGGTCTCACGGACACCGTCGATCCGCTCGGCGGCTCGTACTACATCGAGACGCTGACCAACCAGATGCGCGCCGAGATGGAACGCATCATGGCCGAGACAGACGCCGAGGGCGGCATCGTCAAGCTCGTGTCCGAAGGCGTCATCCAGGCCCGGGTTTCCGCGCAGGCGTACCAGATGCAGCGCGATATCGAGTCGGGGCGGTTCCCGAAGGTCGGTGTCAACCGCTACCGCAGCGACGACGACGCCGAACATCCGGTGGAATTCCATCCGTACAAGGAAGACGACGCGCGCGCGCAGATTGCGGGGTTGAACCGCGCGCGCGCCGAGCGCGATAACGCCGCGGTGACGCGCGCGCTGCAACGGGTCGCCAGCGATGCGCGCTCCGGTGTCAACCTGATGCCGGCGATCGTCGACGCGGTGAAGGCCTACGCGAGCGTCGGCGAGATCACGAACCAGATGGTGACGGTGTTCGGTCGCTACATCGAGCCCGTGCGTTTCTAGGATGAGCCGAAATGAATGCCATTGAGCAGTACATCGCGCCCACCAGCCTCGCTCAGGCGCTCGAGTGCCTGCGAGAGGGAGAAGTGACCGTGCTGGCTGGCGGCACCGACGTGATGCCGCAAAGCCAGAGCGGGCGGCTGAAGTTCAAGCCGACGCTGATGAACATCCAGCGTGTGCCGGAACTGAAGGGGATCGCGCGTGATGGCGACGCGATCCGCATCGGCGCGCTTGTCACCGTCACCGACATCATGCGCGACGCACTCGTGCAGGAATTCTTTCCGGTGCTGGTCGAAGCGGGTGATCATTTCGCCAGCGACCAGATCCGCAATGCAGCCACACTCGGCGGCAACATCAACAACGCCTCACCCGCGGGCGACATGCTGATACCGCTGCTGGTGCTCGACGCTTACGCCGAACTCGCGGCCAAACCGAATGGCGAGATGCGGGTGCGTCGCATTCCGCTCGGCGACTTCTTTGTCGGGCCGGGCAAGACCCGGCGCGCTGCGAACGAGTTGCTGACCGGCGTGCTCATCCCGCTGCCACCACCGAACCACTTCGCGCGCTTCTTCAAATTCGGCACGCGGCCGGCGCTCGATATCTCGGCGATTTCGATCGGCATCGCGGGTGTGCGCACAGATCATCTGCTGTCGCAGGTGCGCGTCGCTTTCGGCGCCGTGGCGCCCACACCGGTACGCGCGCCGCGCACCGAGGCCGCGCTCGAAGGCAAGCGCCTGGACCGCGCCACGATCGATGCCGCCGCACAGGCCGCGTACGACGAAGTCAGGCCGATCGACGACGTGCGCGCGTCGGCCTGGTATCGGCGCGAACTGATCCGCAACATGACCAAGAGGATGCTCGACCATGTCGCTCAAGCATGACATCGCCTTCACGCTGAACGGCGTGCAACGCAAGGTGACGGTGGACGTAGGCCAGAGCGCGCTCGCGATGCTGCGTGACGTGATCGGGCTGACCGGCACCAAGTACGGCTGCGGCGAAGGAGAGTGCGGCGCCTGCACGATCATCGTCGATGATCAAACGATCAACTCGTGCCTGATGTTCGCGGTCGACTGCGATGGTCGTCGCGTCACGACGATCGAAGGTCTGACGGGCGATGCCCGCGCCGACGCGCTGCGCGACGCCTTTGTCGCGCACGGCGCCGTGCAATGCGGTTTCTGCACGCCGGGCCTGATGGTGCAGGCGAGCCATCTGCTGGCACACCATCCCGAGGTCGATGCGGCGACCGTGAAACGCGGCATCGAGGGCAACCTGTGCCGCTGCACCGGTTACAAGAAGATCGTCGAGGCCATCGTGTCGGCGAGCCATGCTGAAGAAGGAGCAGCCCGATGAAGGTCGCCGAGAGACCCGCCGCCATCGCGCCCGACACGCTGATCGGCAAGCGCATCCCGAAGATGGATGCGCCGGAAAAGGCGAGCGGCAAGACGCGCTACATCCATGACATCAACCTGCCGGGTCAGCTGCACGCGAAGATACTGCGTTCGGCACGCGTACACGCACGCATCGTGCGCATCGACACGTCGGCGGCAAAGGCATTGCCCGGCGTGCACGTCGTGCTGACCGCGGCCGACCTGCCGGAGCAACGTCCGATCGGCGTCGCCAAGGACCATCTGCCGTTGAAGCGCGACCGCGTGCGCAGCGAACGTGACGAGATCGCGGCGGTGGCGGCCGACTCCGAGGAGATCGCCGAGCAGGCGCTGCGGCTGATCAAGGTCGACTACGAGGATCTGCCGGTCATCAGCAACGCGCTCGATGCGATCAAGCCCGACGCGCCGCTGATCCACCCCGAGCCGCATGGCGCCGATGGCAGCCAGTTGAGTCTCAAGCAGGGCATGCCGATCGCCTTCAGCGGCAAGAAGGACAACATCGCGATGCGCTTCGACTACGCGCACGGCGACGTGGCGCAGGGCGAGGCCGACTCGGATGTGGTGATCGAAGACACGTTCAAGCTGCACTACGTCACGCACTGCTGCATGGGCGTGTCCGGCGTGATCGCCGACTTCGACGCCAGCGGCAACCTGCTGATGTACTCGAACACGCAGGTGCCGTTTCTGCACAAGCGCGAATTCGCCGAGTACCTGAACATGGACCCGGCGCGCATTCGCATCATCCAGCCGCCCATTGGCGGCGGTTTCGGCTCCAAGCTCGACATCTATCCTTTCGAGGTGATCTGCGTCTTCTTGGCACGCGCCGCACGGCGGCCGGTCAAGCTCGTGTTCAGCCGCGAAGAGGAATTCCTCGCCTCGCCGACACGGCAGCCGGTACTGCTGACACTGCGCTCGGGCTGCAAGAAGGATGGCACCCTGACCTTCCGCCAGGTGCACACGCTGCACGACAACGGTGCGTACACCTCCTGGGGCGCGACCACGCCGTTCGTGATGATGCAGACGTTCTCGTCGCTGTACCGCGTGCCGAATTGCGACTATCACACCACCGCCGTGTACACCAACAATCCCTACGCCGGATCGTTCCGCGGCTACGGCAACCTGCAGGCCACGTTCGCCGTCGAGGCGCACATGGACAAGCTGGCCGAAGCGATCGGCATGGACCCGTTCGACTTCAGGCTGAAGAACGCGCAGGTGCCGGGTGAAGTCACCGGCCAGGGGATGTCGTTCAAGAGCTGCGGATTTCAGGACTGTCTGAAGACGGCGGCCGCGCGCAGCGACTATCAACGGAAGCGGCGCGACAACATCGCGGCACGCAGCGCGTCGGGCCCGATCAAACGCGAGGGATCGAATCCCGCGGTCAGGCGCGGGGTGGGCATCGCCTCGATGCTGCATGTAGGCGGCGGCGCCAAGATCTATCCCTCGGATGGCTGCGGCACGATCCTCAAGATCGACGATTTCGCGCACGTGACGCTGATCACCGGCGCCTCAGAAATCGGCCAGGGTTCGGAGACCGTGCTTTCGCAACTGGTGTGCGAGGAACTCGGCCTGCCGATCTCGTCCGTGACGGTGGTGAACAACGACACCGACATCACGCCCTGGGACGTCGGCGTGCATGCATCGCGCACCACATTCATCGCCGGCAACTCGGCGATCGGCGCGGCGAAGAAAGCCAGGGCAAAGATCCTTGCGGCGGCGGCGAAGAAGTTCGAATGCGCGGAGGCCGACCTCACTTTGCGCGGCGGCCACATCGTGCGCGCTGCCAGCGGCGAGCCGCTGATCGACCTGGCGCGGCTGATGCGGAGCCTGCACTTCAGCGACAAGGCCGAGCTCGTGATGACGACTTTCTACTACGAGCCGCCGAGCCAACACCAGGACAAGGGCTTCAAGGGCGATGTCTCCGCGGCGTACGCGTGGGCCACGCAGGTAGTCGAGGTCGAGGTCGATACCGATACCGGGATCGTCAAGATGACACGCGTGACCGGCGCGCATGATGTGGGACGCGTGCTCAATCGCCTCGGCATCGAAGGCCAGATCGAAGGCGGCGTCGTGATGGGACAGGGCTATGCGCTGACCGAGAACCTGATGATCGAAGACGGCCGGATGCGCAACCCTAACTTCCGCGACTACAAGCTCGTCACGGCGCCGGAGATTCCGGAGATCGATGTCTCGTTCATCGAATCGATGGACGGCGAAGGCCCGCAGGGTGCGAAGGGGGTGGGCGAGGCGCCGGCGATCTGCATCGCGGCGGCAACGGCGAATGCGATCGAGAACGCGACCGGCGTGAGAATCTACGAACTGCCCTTTACACCCGAGAAGGTGTATCGGGCGTTGCATGGCAAAGCCGACAAGCTGTA
Source organism: Burkholderiaceae bacterium (assembly GCA_036824465.1). Classification (GTDB taxonomy): domain Bacteria; phylum Pseudomonadota; class Gammaproteobacteria; order Burkholderiales; family Burkholderiaceae_F; genus JAKOQB01. The sequence continues at coordinate 15,638 of DAITAC010000038.1, read as the reverse complement.
CTGGAAGCCGTGGAAGCCCGACTGATGCTGTTTGCTCACCCCTTCGCCTCCTCCTCCGTCAAGGGGGAGGAGAGATTTGCGCGCGCCGAGGACGCGATGACATGAAGCGCCGCACCGTCCTGTCGATGGAGCAGGCGCTGGCGCTGCCATACGCGACGCTGCGCTTTGCCCAGCTTGGCTGGCGCGTGATCCGCATCGAATCGACGCCGAGCGGCGAGGGCCTGCCCGGCGATCCGAATCGCTATATCGGCGGGCGCGTGGTCGACGACGACCGGCGCAGTTACTTCATCGCGCCCAACGTGGGCAAGGAAGCGATCGCGATCAACCTCAAGCACGAGGACGGCCAGGCGCTGCTGCGCAAGCTGCTGGTCGCACTCGACGTCGATGTCTTCTGCTGTAACACCGTGCCACGTCGCTATGCGCAACTCGGCATCGACTACGAAACACTCAGTAGCGCAAAGCCAGACCTGATCTGGGCCGGCATCTCCGCAATGGGGCCCGAGTATCCGGATGTTCCCGGCTACGACCCGGTGATCCAGGCAATGGTCGGCTACATGGAGCTGACCGGCCCCGCGGACGGGCCGCCGACGCTGTCGGGTGTACCGCTGATCGATCTGAAGGCCGGCGACGAGGTGTACGCCAATGTGATGCTGGCGCTGCTGGAGCGCGCCGAGACCGGCAAGGGCCGGCGCATCGATGTGTCGATGCTGCAGGCGGCCGCGTCGTGGTTGATCACGACGCTCCCCCTGCTCGATTTCGACTGCCAGCCGAACGAAATCACCCGCTGCGGCAACGAGCACCGCAAGTTCATCCCGACCAACGTCTATCCGACCGCCGATGGCTTCATCTATATGGCGATTGGCTCCGACGTGCAGTGGAAGCGACTGACCGAGATCCCAAGGTTCGCCACCGTCGGTAATGCAGTGCGCGTGACCAACGAGGGCCGGCACAGGGAGCGTGAGGCGATTCATCGCGACATGGCCGCGATCACGCGGCGCTTCGCCACCGCCGAAATCGCCGCGGACTTCCGCGCAGCGACGATCCCGCATGCGCCGATCCACGACATTCCCGCGGTGCGCGCGCTGCCCGCAATCGCGAGCCGCGTGACACGCACGCGCATGCCGAACGGCAAGGAAGTGCGGATGCAGCCGATGGCAGTGGATCTACCCGGCACGGCCGGAGAACTTTCCTTTCCGGCGCACTATGGCGAACATACGCAGGCCGTTTTGCGCGAGGCCGGCGTCGCCGCCGCCGAGATCGAGCGACTGGCGGCCGACGGGATCGTGTTCGGCCGTCCTGTGGGAGCTGTGAATGGCTAGAGGGTTTGCCAACCCGTTGCTGCGCACACCGAAGCGTCCGCTGCCGCAGCATGTTGCAATCATCGGCGCCGGCACGATCGGCCCCGATATCGGCTACTACCTGAAGAGCGCGCTGCCGCAGATCCGCCTGACGCTGGTCGATGTTGCGCAGGCGCCGCTCGAGCGCGCGCTCGCGCGCTGCCAGGACTATGCACGCAAGGCCGTCGCGCGGGGCAAGATGAAAGAGGCGCAGGCAGCGGCGGTCATCGCCAATATCGTGACCACGCAGGACTACGCGCAGCTTGCCGACTGCGACTGGGTGATCGAGGCGGCAACCGAGAATCTGCAGCTCAAGCGGCGCATCTTCGCGCAGGTGGAGGGCATCGTCTCCGCGCAGGCGCTGATCACGTCGAACACGAGTTCGCTGCCGGCGGCGCGCATCTTCGCCGAACTGAAGCACCCGGAGCGCGCCACCGTCACGCATTTCTTTGCGCCCGCATGGCGCAATCCGGTGGTCGAAGTGATCGATTGGGAAAAGACCGGGCGTGAGGCGCTCGAGTACCTGCGCTGGCTGTTCACCATGACCGGCAAGCTGCCGCTGGTGACGGCCGATGCGGTGTGCTTCATGCTCGATCGCGTGTTCGACAACTGGTGCAACGAGGCGGCGCTGCTGCTCGATCGCGCCACTGCCGCCGAGATCGACAGCGCGGCCGGAGCGTATGTGCACGCCGGCCCGTTCTTCGTGCTCAATCTTGCGCGCGGCAACCCGATCATCACCGAGACCAACCGGCTTCAGGCCGACGAGGAAGGCGAGCACTATCGTCCCGCGCCGATCTTCCGCTCGGTCGATAACTGGGTCACGGTCGCGCCCGGCAAAAGGGTGGAAATGGACGAGCACACAACCGCTGTGGTGCGTGATCGCTTGCTCGGCGTGCTGTTTTCGCAGACGGTCGATATCCTCGACCGCGCGATTGGCGCGCCGGGAGATCTCAACCTCGGCTGCAAACTGGCGCTCGGCTTCAGGCAAGGCCCACTCGACCTGATGCGCGAACTCGGCGCTGCCGAAACGCAACGCATCCTGGATCGCTTCGGTGCCGAGCGCATCGGTATGCCCTTGCCAAAACGACCGTTCGCCGATTACCAGGACTTCCTGCGGCACGTGCTGGTCGATGACGTCAGCGATGTCAAGGTCATCACGCTGCGTCGGCCGGAAGCGCTGAACGCGCTGCATGACGAGTTGACGGACGAAGTGCTGGCGGTGATCAAACGCTTCGAAAGCGACGCAACAGTGCGCGGGTTCGTCATCACCGGCTTCGGCGCGCGCGCGTTCTGCGCCGGCGCCGACATCGGCCGCTTTCCTTCGATGCTTGGCGACGCTGAGGCCTCGGCCCAGTACGCGCGTGACTGCTCGCGCCTGCTGGTGCACCTGGACGCGATGGAAAAGCCCGTGGTCGCCGCACTGAACGGCTATGCACTGGGCGGCGGGCTCGAACTGGCAATTCGCTGCCACGCGATCGTGGCGGTGCAGGGCGCGTGGCTTCAGCTACCCGAGATCACGCTCGGTATCGTGCCCGGCATCGGCGCGATGGTGGTGCCGTACCGCCGCTGGCCGGCGGCGGCGGCGACGTTCCACGGAATGCTCCGTCTTGCTGAGCGCCTGACTGCAGCGCGCGCGCAGGAACTGGGCATTGTCGACGAGCTCGCGAGCGATATCGGCAGCCTGATCGAGAGCGCCGTCGCGCACGTGCATGCGCTCACCGGCCGGCGCGCGGTGATGGGGTCAGGGCCAGTATCGATCCCGCCGCTGGTGCCGATCGAACCGTTGGCGGCCGATGGCCAGATACTGAGCCGCGCGGCGTTGGCGATCATCGAAGACACTGTGCGCGCAGCCGCAGCTGCACAGTCACTGGACGAAGCACTGGAGATTGGCTACCACGCGTTCGGCGCCAGCGCCTGTACGGCGGCAGCACGCGAGGGAATTCAGGCGAATCGCGAAGGACGCAAATCCGATTTCAGTCGGACCGGGTGAGCGCGCCAAATGTATTAGGAGTTTGCAGTTTCTCTCAAGGAGGAGAGCGTATGAAGCTGAAGCCTTTCACCGCGATGTTGTCCGCGCTGGCGTTCGCCGCGCTTGCCGCGCCCGCCGCTGCCCAAGTGAAGGTCGGCGTGATCACGTCGTCGACCGGGCCGACCGCGTTCGTGGGCATCCCGCAGAAGAACTCGGTCGCGCTGCTGCCGAAGAAAGCCGGCGATCTGCAGATCGAATACATCGTGTACGACGATGCGAGCGATCCGACCCAGAGCGTGCAACTGATCAAGAAGCTGCTGACCGAGCACAAGATCGACGCCCTGATCGGACCGTCGGGTTCGCCCAATGCGATGGGCGTGCTGCAGGTCATGGCTGAATCGCAGACGCCAATGCTGGCGCCGGTCGGCACCTCGGCCGTCGTTTTGCCGATGGACGACAAGAAACGCTGGGTGTTCAAGACGCACCCGAACGACGACGTGATCAGCGACGGGCTGATCGCGGTGATGACCAAGCGCGGCGTGAAGACGCTCGGTTTCATCGGCTACAACGATCCGTACGGCGAGAACTGGTACAAGACTTTCGCGCCGATGGCACAGAAAGTCGGCATCAACATCGTGGCCAACGAGCGTTACAGCCGCCAGGACACCAGCGTCACTGGCCAGGTGGCGAAGCTGATCAGCGCGAAGCCCGATGCGGTGCTGGTCGCCGGTGTCGCTGCAGGCGCGGCCTTGCCGCACGCGCAGCTCGTCGATGCCGGCTACAAGGGCACCATTTATCACACGCACGGTTCGGCCTCCGGCGCGTTCCTGCAGATTGGCGGCAAGAAACTCGAGGGTGGATTGATCGTCGGACCGATGCTGGTCGTGGTCGACGAAGCGCCCGATACTCTGCCGACGAAGAAAGTCGCACTCGACTACGTGACCGCCTACGACCGCCAGTTCAACGGCCGGCCGCCGATCTTCGGCGCCGGCGTCTTCGACGCGGGCCTGCTGCTGGAACGCGCGCTGCCGGAGGCCGCGAAGAAAGGCAAGCCCGGCACGCCTGAATTCCGCGCGGCGCTGCGCGACGCGCTGGAAGCCACGAAGGATCTTGTTGCGACTCAAGGCGTGATCAACATGACAGCGCAGGACCACTCCGGCTTCGACCATCGCGGCCGCGTGCTGATCACGGTCAAGGACGGCAAGTTTGCGCTGGTGCGCGAGTGACGCAGGCGGCCCGGTCCACTTGGTCGACCGACCCTTGGCAACCGGGACCGGAACACGCTGCGCTGTTGCCAGAAGTCACTGGCAACGAAATCAACGGCGTGGGGGAAATCACCTCGCGCCGGCCGCGGCAGATCTTCTGGTCGCCGAAGCCGAACACGATCGCACACGGCAAGCTGCTGGAAGCGATGATCGCGCGCTTCGACGCGGTGCCGGCGTACCACGACGTGTATGCGTTCGCCGACCGCGGCCCGCGCAAGCTGCCGGAGCCGGCCGCGCAGCGCGAGGTAGATACGGCTGCAAACTGGACCCGCCGCGTGCGCGCGTTCGCGCTCAACGAACGCGGCGTCCGCCCGCCCGGCTACCCCGGCGCAGGCAGCGAGGCCGAACTCGTCGCCATCGCCGCGGTCGATCCGCTGTGGGTCTACGAGGGTTTCGAGAGCGACTACCCGTACGTGATCCTGATCGGCGTGGTGATGAACCACGCGCGGCTGTCGAAAGTGCCGTCGTCGGCGCACGATCCAGAGGGACAGCTCGAGGTGTGCGATCAGTACAACCGCGGCGCGCGCGTGGCGAGTTACACGGCGCAATGGATCCGTTCGCTCGGCTATCGCGCCAAACCGCATCTCGGTCCCTGGGTCGGGTCACTTAGCCTGCTGCCGGCGGCGATCAGCGCTGGCTTGGGCGAGCTCGGCAAGCACGGCTCGCTGATCAATCGCCACTACGGCTCGTCTTTCCGGCTCGCAGCGGTGGAGACCGATCTTCCGCTGCTGGCGGATGCGCCGGATCGATTTGGTGCCGACGAGTTCTGCACGCGTTGCCGCGTCTGTGAAGACGCCTGCCCGCCGCAGGCGATCAGCCAGGAAAAGAGAGTGGTGCGCGGCGTGCAGAAATGGGCCGTCGATTTCGACAAGTGCATTCCTTACTTCAACGAAACCTACGGCTGCGGCATCTGCATCGCGGTGTGCCCGTGGAGCACACCCGGCCGCGCGCCGAAATTGGCGCAGAAGTGGGCACGACACGCAGTCGGGCCGAAGGCCGCAGCCGAGCGCGCCGATTGCCGCGCCGCGACCGTGGCATGACGGGTTGGGGCCGAAGCACGAGAAGGGCACCGCATGCTTGCGAATGTCTCGCTTGAAGACAAATACCGGCTCGCCCACGGCCGCGTATTCGTCACCGGCGTGCAGGCGCTGGCGCGCCTGCCGATGCTGCAGCATGCGCGTGATGCGGCTGCCGGCCTGAACACGGCGGGGTACATCTCCGGCTACCGCGGCTCCCCGCTCGCGGCGCTCGACACCGCGTTGATCGACGCGCGCAAGTATCTGGAGGCGCACCAGATCCGCTTTCATCCGGGCGTCAATGAGGAACTTGCCGCGACCGCGATCTGGGGCACGCAGCAGCTGCACCTGTTTCCGGAGCCGAAGCGCGACGGCATCTTTGCGATGTGGTACGGCAAGGGGCCGGGGGTGGATCGCTGCGGCGACGTGTTCAAGCACGCGAATTTCGCCGGCACTTCAAGGCATGGCGGCGTGCTCGTGATCGCCGGCGACGATCACGCCGCGCGCTCCTCCGCGCACGCGCACCAGAGCGAGCACATGTTTTCCGCCTGTGCGATGCCGGTACTGGCACCCGCTGGATTGCAGGACTGCCTCGACCTCGGCCTGCACGGCTGGGCGATGTCGCGCTACTGCGGCTGCTGGGTCGCGATGAAGACGACGGCCGATATCGTGGAAACGTCCGCCACGGTCGAGATCGATCCGCACCGCGTGCGGATCGTCACGCCCGGCGATTTCGCGTTGCCGCCGGGCGGAGTGCACGCCCGCTGGCCCGATCCGCCGCTCGCGCAGGAGCGGCGGATGCAGGAGTTCAAGGTCTACGCCGCAGTCGCCTACGCGCGCGCCAACGGCCTGAACCGTCTCGTGTGGGATGCGCCGCGGCCGCGGCTGGGCATCATCGCCTGCGGCAAAGCGTGGCTCGATGTGTGCCAGGCACTGCATGACCTGGGTATCGACGAGCGCGTCGCGCGCGACATCGGGCTGCGCCTATACAAGGTCGGCATGGCGTGGCCACTGGAAGCCGACGGCGTGCGGCACTTCGCCGAGGGGCTGGAAGAAATCCTCGTCGTCGAGGAAAAGCGCCAGCTCATCGAATACCAGTTGAAGGAGATGCTGTACAACTGGCGCGACGACGTGCGACCGCGCGTGGTGGGCAAGTTCGATGAAAGCGGCGAGTGGCCGGCCGCGCCGCACACTCAATGGCTGCTGCCGCCGCTCGGTGAGCTGACGCCGTCGCTGACGGCGCGCGCGATTGCCGCGCGCCTCACGCGCTTCCACCGTTCGGAGACGATCGACCGGCATCTCGCATTGCTGCAGGAAAAGGAACGCCCGCCCGCGGAGATCGCCACGCTCGTGCGCATGCCGTACTTCTGTCCCGGTTGCCCGCACAACCAGTCCACGCGCGTGCCGCAGGGTTCATGCGCGATCGGCGGCGTCGGCTGCCATCTGATGGCGATCTGGATGAACCGCAGCACCATCACCGTCAGCCAGATGGGCGGCGAAGGGGTGGCGTGGCTCGGCATGGCCGAACACTCGGGCACGCCGCACGTGTTCGCCAACATGGGCGACGGCACCTACTACCACTCCGGGCTGCTTGCGATCCGCGCGGCCATCGCCGCCGGCGTGAACATCACCTACAAGATCCTCTACAACGACGCGGTCGCGATGACGGGCGGCCAGCCGGTCGATGGCCCGTTGACGGTGCCGCAGATCACGCGCCAGCTCGACGCCGAAGGTGTGGAGCACATCGTTGTGCTCGCCGACGATCCGGCCAAGTATCCGGCTGACGCGGTCTTCGCACCGCGCGTGCAGATCCGGCCGCGCGAGGATCTGGAAGCGGTGCAACGCGAGCTGCGCGCGCTGCCGGGTGTGACAGCGCTGGTGTTCGATCAGACCTGCGCGACGGAAGTACGCCGCCGCCGCAAACGCGGCAGCCTGGCGCAGGCTGACCGGCGCGTGTTCATCAACGAACTGGTGTGCGAAGGCTGCGGCGACTGCAGCGCGAAATCCAACTGCCTGTCGGTGGTGCCGGTCGCGACCGAGTTCGGCCGCAAGTACGCAATCGACCAGTACACCTGCGTCGTGGACGAAAGCTGTGTGCGCGGGTTCTGTCCGAGCCTGGTCACCGTCGAAGGCGCCGCGCTCAAGCGCGCCCCGGGTCTGGCGCCGGACATGGGCGACGATCTCCTGGAGCCCACGCTGCCGGCGCTCGATGCGCCTTATGGGCTGCTGGTGGCCGGCATCGGCGGCACCGGGGTCGTGACGCTCGGCGCGCTGATCGGCATGGCCGCGCACCTGGAAGGCAAGGGCGTGACAGTGCTCGACATGACCGGGCTGGCGCAGAAGGGCGGCGCAGTGTTCTCGCATGTGCGCGTGGCGCGCACGCAGGGGGAGCTCTTCGCGGCCCGCATCGCCACCGGTGCAGCGCAGGGCGTGATCGGCTGCGACCTGCTGGTGACCGCCAGCAACGAAGTGCTGGCCAAGATGCGAAGCGGAGTGACGCGCGCGGTGGTCAATTCGGCACCGGCGATCATCGGCGAGTATCTGTCCAACCCCGATCACGTGTTTCCATCGGCAATCTGCCAGGACCGGGTGCGCGCGACGGTGGGTGAAACGCGGGTGGATTTCATCGACGCTACGCGGGTCGCCACCGCATTGCTCGGCCACTCAATCGGCGCCAATCTCTTCATGCTCGGCTACGCGTGGCAGAACGGGCTCGTCCCCGTATCAAAGGACGCCCTGCTGCACGCAATCAGGATGCACGGCATCGCCGTCGAAGATAATCTGCGCGCCTTTGCGTGGGGTCGCCGTGCCGCGGCCGATCGCACCGGTGCCGAACGTCGTGCGCAGGAATCCGAACACCTCCCGGCCTCGCGGCGCCTTTCCGCCAGCCTGGACGAGGTGATCGCGCGTCGACGCGAGTATCTGGTCGCCTACCAGGACGAACGCCTTGCGCAGCGCTATCTCGACCTCGTCGCGCGCGCGCGCGCGGCCGAAAGCCGCATCATGCCGGGCAGCACGCAGCTTGCCGAGGCAGTGGCGCGCAGCGGCTTCAAGCTGCTCGCAACCAAGGACGAATACGAGGTCGCGCGGCTGTTCAGCGCGCCGCAGTTCTCGCAGGCGCTGCGCCACATGTTCGACGGCGACTACCGCGTGCACTTCCACTTCGCGATTCCCGGTTTCGCCAAGGTCGATCCGATGACCGGCGAGCCGCGCAAGCGCAGGTACGGTCCATGGATGATGCACGCGCTGCGCATGCTGGCCGGCGCCAAGCGTCTGCGTGGCACCGTCCTTGATCCATTCCGCCACAGCGCTGATCGCAGGCTGGATCGCGAGTTGATTGCCGAATACGAAACCACGATCGCTGCGATCCTCGCCACACTGCGCCCCGACAACATGCCGACCGCGATCGAGATCGCGGCGCTGCCTGAGCGCATTCGCGGCTTCGGGCCGATTCGCAGCCAAAGCGCGGACGCGGCGCGCAGGCGCCAGGTCGAACTGCTGGCGGAGTTCGCGCGCGCGCCGCTTGCGCAGGCTGCATAGCGCGATGTCCGGTGCCGCGTCGCTGATCGCCGCGCCGCTGTGGGCGAGCCCGTTTCGACCGTTCTATCTGCTCGGCGCGCTGTATGCGCCGCTCGCGATCACCGGCGGCGCCGGTGCGTTAGTCGGCACCGTCGCGCTGCCGACTACGCCGCAACTGTGGCACGGCCACGAAATGCTGTTCGGCTTTGCGCTGGCGATCATCATCGGCACCGTGCTGACTGCATTGCCAAGCTGGGCCGGCACGCCCGAGATGCACGGAAAGCCGCTTGCCATGCTGGCGGCGCTGTGGCTGCTCGGCCGCGTTGCCTTCTGGGCCGCACCCTGGTTGCCGCCATGGTCGGTAGCGCTGGCCGACGCATTGCTGCTGCCGGTGCTCACCGCGATGGTGACGCCGCAACTCTTCGCCGTGCGCAACCGCCTGTACCTGCTGCTGCTGCCGATCCTGCTCGCGCTGTGCGCGGCCAACCTCGCCTATCACGGGTTCATTCTCGCGGCCGACGCAGCGCGCGCGTCGAAGTCACTGCATGCCGGCGTGTACGCGGTGATCGTGCTGTTCCTCCTCAAAGGTGGCGTGCTGGTGCCGGTGTTCACCGGCAACGCGCTACGCGCGCTCGGCCGCGGGGATCAGGCGTCGTTCAATCTGGCGCTCGAAGCGGCCGCGGTAGTCTGCGTGATGCTGCTGGCCGTGCTGGATCTCGGCGGCGCCGCGAGCACATGGACCGGGATCGCGGCCGCGGGTTGCGCGGGCGTGCATGCCGTGCGCACCGCGCGCTGGCGCGGCTGGCTTGTCGCTGCTCAGCCGCTGCTCATTTCACTGCACCTGGCATTTGCCTGGCTGGTGTTCGCATTCGGACTGAAGGCCGCATCCGAATTGACTAGCGTTGTTCCGGCCGCCGCGTGGCTGCACGCGTTCACGGTCGGCGGCCTGGGAATGATGATGCTCGGCCTGATGAACCGCGTCGCGCTGCGCCATACCGGCCGCCCGCTCGAAGTGCCGGTCGCGATGCGAGTCGCCTACGTACTGTTGTTCGGCGCCGCGCTGCTGCGGCTGGCCGCGACCGTGCATGGCCTGGGCTATTGGGCGGTGGCGACGGCCGCACTGCTGTGGGCCGCGCCATTCGTGATCTATCTTGCCCTTTACGGCACGGCGCTGGCGCAGCCGAGTCTGCCGCGCGCACAACCAATGCAGCCGATCTGAAGGGCCACGAGCGTCGACTACGCCATCGAGTCGTTGTGCCTGACCGCTGTGCGAAGGCCGCGACCTTCGCGTCGCCAGTATCCGGTTGATTGAGGATTGAGCGACAAGGTTCCAGCGCGTCCAGTCAGGCTCGCCCCGGGACGGGAACGGCTTCAGGCATTCGTCGCCCTCCGGGAAGGCAACTGCTATTTCCTGCCCCGGTACTGCGCAATCGAACGCTCGAGGTCCTTCGACTCCTCGCAGGGCAGCAGGCAGATTTCCCTGAGCGCGGCGAGGTGCTTCTGCGCGCCCGTCAGGTCCCCCGTCAGGAGGTAGGTCTCGCCGATGTACTCGTGCGCGCCGCGATGGCGCGGATCGATCTCGATAGCGCGCCGGTAATGCGTGAACGCAGCCTCGTACTGCATCAGATTGCGGTAGGAAAAGCCAAGGATGTTCTGCAGGTCCGCGTGGTCGGGATGGCGGGCTTCCGCGCGCTTGAAAAGGCGCGCGGCCTCCGTCCAGTCCTTCTTCTCCGCCGCCCGCTTGCCCGCGGCGTAATCCTCGTCGAGCGTGGCAAGATCCGGATCCGCTTCGTAGGGATCAGCGGCGGCGATTGGAGCGAAAGTCCCGATCGCCGCGCACAACAGGCTCGCGCAGATGAGTCCGGTGAATTCGCTCACCGCTGCGAGAGGGTCTTCGCGCTCACCAGCTCGGGCCGCGCGGTGTCAGAATCCTTCGCAAGCGCAACGAGCTTCTGGTAGTAGGCGACGGCCTTGGCGCGATCGCCTGCCATTTCCGCGGCGCGCGCGGCGCCCAGGTAATTGCGGAAGCGGTTCGGTTCGCGCCGCTGCGACGCTTCGAACTCCTTCAACGCCGCCTCAGCCTGCTTCAGTTCGAGCAGCATCTCGCCCAGCAGCTCGCGCGCGGGAACGATGCGGCCCGGCGTGACGATGTGTTTCTCGTTTCGGTCCTCGAGGTCGGCCGCCGCGCGCATGAACCTGAGACCCTCCTCTGACTTGCCTTCGCCCAGCGCGATCCATCCGGTCGCGGCCAGCCGCTGAATCTCCACTTCGGTGGCCCAGTAGGTGTTCTTCGCAGCAAGCAGCGTCTTGTGGAGGGATTCGAGCTGCTCGGCATCCTTGCGGGCCGCGGCGAGATCGCCGCTGCGCGCCTCGCCCACACTGCGCGTGAAATACGTGATCGCCTCGACAAAGGGATAGTCGCTACCGAGAGGCTGCAACTTCGCCGCCTCCTGCCATGCGCCACGCTCGAAGGCGTAGCGCGCCGGCATCGCGGCCGTGGCATAACGCGCGGTGAAGCGCGGGCTGATTCCGTCCACTTTCATCGCTTCGTCGATCGCCCGGCGCGCCTCGGCATCGCGGGCGAGCTGCAGGTACGCATACACCATGTAGTCGGACGCGTGATAAGCCTCGTCGGCATCGCCGCCCGCCTTGGCCACGTCCTTCGAGCGCACGTTGGTGGCAGCGGACTCCTGCCAGGAACCCACGCGCGTGAAGATGTGCGAGGGCATGTGCAGCGCGTGCGGCGCGGCGGGCGCGATTTCCGCATAGCGGCGCGCGGCGATAAGCCCCTTCTCGGCCAGCGGCGGCGCGTCGTAACTGTGGATTAAGTAGTGCGCCACGCCGGGATGGCCGGGATACTTCCTGAATTCGTCCTCGAGGATGGCGGCCGACTTGAGGTACGCCGCGTAGGTCTGGTCGGTCTGCGTTTGCGTCCCCGCGTTGTAGAGCGCGAAGAAGATCTGCGCCTCGTCATCGGCGGGGTAGCGCTGCGCCAGCGCCTCGTAGGCCTTGGCGCGCGAGATTTGCCGCTCCTTCTCGGGACGCGTCGAGAAGTCCTTGTAATAGGCGGCGACGGCTTCGATGTAGTCGCGCTCGCGTTCCGTCTTTGCGCCGATGCGGCGCCCTTCATCGATCGCCGCTCGCGCCAGCTCTGCGCCCTTGGGCGATGCGCCCTGTCCGGCCAGCGCATTCGACATGAGGATCGAAGCGATGCCCCAGGTGGCGATCGCGCATTGAGGATCGTCCCTGAGCACCTCGCGGAAGGTCTTCTCGCCGGCTGAATACCAGAAGGAATGCAGCATGGCGACGCCGCGCTCGAAGGCCGGTTGCACCTTCGGGTCGCAACTGCTGGGGAAGGACACCTTGCCCAACACACCAGCTGGGGAATCCGCATCGTTCGCGTGCGCGGAGCCGAGCACGACGAGAGCAACAAGGAATGGAAGTTGAAACAGGCGGGAATTCATGGCGCCTCCTTTTGGTGAGGCGAAAGATGTGAGACAAGAGCGAATTTGCCCAGCTCCCCACTGTGCGCGCATTCGGCGGGAAGTCAACCGCGGAAGGAGGAGGGTCTCAATTTGCCAGTGATGTGCAATTCGCAAGGTTTCCTTTTCACCGCGCAGGCGAACAGTCACCGCGGCAGTTTCAATCCGGCCGCGGGAGGCACCGATTGTTCACCGCCATGAAGCGCAAATACGCTACTTCTGGTTGCTGCCGCCTGGAAAAACTCAGCGTCCGGTGTCGGGCGCTGTGCCCACGTTGCTTCCATCGATCCTGAGCGAAACGATGGCCGGCTGCGCGACGTTTTCGCCGCGGCCTGCCTCTGGCCGCGCCGGACTCTGCTTGTTCTGATCAAAGGCGTGCGGGAGCAGCGTCTGCTATTCGACGGTCGCGCTTTTCGCCAGATTCCGCGGCTTATGTCTCAGGCCGACGACTGCACGCCTTGACTTCCGCTGCGCCGAAGTCAGCCTCAACGCAAACCCCGCACAAATCCGGTCACTCGACAGTGACCGACTTCGCAAGATTGCGGGGTTTGTCCACATCGGTGCCGCGCGCCACCGCAGTGTGATACGCGAGCAGCTGCAGCGGCACGACATGCAGGATCGGCGACAGGTCGCCGTAGTGTTCGGGTAGACGGATCACGTGCACGCCTTCGCTCGTCTCGATGTGCGTGTCCGCATCGGCGAAGACAAAAAGTTGTCCGCCGCGCGCGCGCACTTCCTGCATGTTGCTCTTCAGCTTCTCCAGCAAAGCATCGTTGGGCGCCACCGTGACCACGGGCATGGCGTCCGTCACCAGCGCAAGCGGGCCATGTTTCAACTCGCCGGCCGGATACGCCTCCGCGTGGATGTAGCTGATCTCCTTGAGCTTCAACGCGCCTTCAAGCGCGATCGGGTAATGCAGTCCGCGGCCGAGGAACAGTGCATTTTCCTTGCGCGCGAAGGTTTCGCTGACCGCGATGATGTGGGGCTCCAGCGCGAGCACGCTCTGCACGGCGGAGGGCAGATGCCGCAGTCGTCTCAGCGCGGCGTGTTCACGCTCCGGCGTGAGCCGGTCCTGCGCCTTCGCAATCGCATTGGCCAGCAGATAAAGCGCCACGAGCTGGGTGGTGAACGCCTTGGTCGATGCCACGCCAATTTCAACCCCGGCGCGGGTCAGGAACTGCAGCGCGGTCTCGCGCACCATCGCGCTCGTGGCAACGTTGCACACGGCGAGTGTGCGATGCATTCCCAGCGACTTGGCGTGCTTCAGTGCCGCCAGCGTGTCCGCGGTCTCGCCCGACTGCGAAATCACGACCACAAGGGCTTCCGGGTTCGGGACTGAAGTTCGATAGCGGTACTCGCTTGCGATCTCGACGGACACCGGCACCTGCGCGATCGATTCGAGCCAGTGACGCGCGACGCAGCCGGCGTAATAACTGGTGCCGCAGGCAAGAATCAGCACGCTGTCAATGCGCCTGAGCACATCGGCGGCGCCATCGCCAAAGAGTTCGGGGCCGATGTCGTTCACATCATCGAGGGTGTCGCCGATCGCGCGCGGCTGCTCGAAGATTTCCTTCTGCATGAAGTGGCGATACGGCCCGAGTTCGACCGCATTTGAGAATGCCGCCACGGTGCGCACCGGGCGTTGCGCGGGACGTCCCGCGCTGTCGACGACCCACACACGCGACAATTGCAGGTCGACGACATCGCCTTCCTCGAGGTAGATGATCTGGTCGGTGGTACCGGCCAGTGCCATCGCGTCGGACGCGAGAAAGTTCTCCTGCTTGCCCACGCCGACCACCAGCGGCGAGCCGGCGCGCGCACCGACGACGCGATGCGGTTCGTCGCGGCAGAAGACCGCAATCGCATAGGCTCCGTGCAATTGGCGGACTGCGCGCTGTACGGCGTCGAACAGATCGCCCTCGTACAACTGATCCACCAGGTGCGCGATGACTTCGGTATCGGTCTGGCTCTCGAACACGTACCCGGCCGCCTGCAGCTTCGCGCGCAACTCGTCGTGGTTTTCAATGATGCCGTTGTGGACCAGCGCCACACGCGCGCTGCGCGCCGCTTTGCCGGTGCCGTGCGAGAAATGCGGATGCGCGTTCAGAGTCGTCGGCGCGCCATGCGTGGCCCATCGCGTGTGCGCGATGCCGGTGAAGCCGGGCAGTGATGCCGCCTGTGCGTCGAGTTCGGCAACGCGCGAAACGCTGCGCGCGCGCTTCAGTTCGCCGTCGGCGTGAACGGCCACACCACACGAGTCGTAGCCACGGTATTCAAGCCGCCGCAGACCCTCGATCAGCACTGGAACGATGTTCCGCTGCGCTACCGCGCCGACGATTCCACACATCGACTGCTCCTCGATTCACTCGCTCAGGAAGCGATCCTACCGAGGAGAGGGTGGAATATGCTTTCTTAGTTGGTGGCAAATTGGTTTATTATTCCGACTGCCCCGAAAGACAGAATAATATTTCCTGCTAAAATGATTTTTGAAAGAAAATGCCGGAGAATCTGCCGCCCATCCTCGACGCAACCGACCGGCGGTTGCTCGACATTCTTCAGGATGACAGCGCGCTGACCAATCACGCGCTGGCCGCGCGCGTTCATATCTCGCCCGCGACCTGCCTGCGCCGAGTCAAGCGTCTGGTGGATTCCGGTGTCATCGAGCGCCGCATTGCCATCGTGTCGCCCGAAGCGCTCGGCCAGGGTCTGACGGCGATTCTGGAAGTCAGCCTCGATCCGCAGTCCGCGGAGTCGCTCGCCGCATTCGAGGCGCGGGTCGTGCCCGAACCGGAAGTGCAGCAGTGCTATCGCGTGTCGTCGGGGCCGGACTTCGTGCTCATCGTCCATGTGCGCGACATGCCGGCTTACCACGCGTTCGTGCACCGCGTACTGACAGCCGAGGCGAACGTGCGCAATGTGCGCAGCTTCTTCAGTGTGAAGAGAAGCAAGTTCGCGCCGAAGGTTGCCGTCTGATCGGGCAACGAGCAGCGCCTGCGACTTACTGTGACTTGCCCTTCTTGACTGGCCGCTTCCAGCCTTCGACTGTGACT
>DAITAC010000118.1:0-11160 GCA_036824465.1 Burkholderiaceae bacterium | reverse complement strand
ATGATTCTCATTGTTTGCTCCTGTCAGGTTGATCGATCTTGCGACCTTGCGCGCGCGGGCACGCAGCGGGAGCGTATCGTTGCATCGACGACGCGCAGCGTCAATCGCAGCAGACGGCGCGCCGGATCACATCTGCCGGAAGAGGTGCGAATAGGTGTCCGAGACGAGCAGGGTCTCGTCGCGTTTGCGCAGCTTGACCAGCATGCGGCCGCGGAAATCGCGGGTGACGCCGGCGACGCTCGCGACATTGACCAGGGTCGAGCGGTGAATCTGCCAGAACTGGTTCGGATCGAGCTCGTCCACCAGTTCCTTGAGCGGCTTGCGAATCAGCGCCTCGCCTTCCGCGGTCACCACACGCGTGTACTTGTTGTCAGCCTGGAAATAGTCGATTTCTTCGACCGTGATGAGGCGCAGGTTCTGGCCGACTGACGCATTGATCCAGCGCAGGTAGTTCTTTCTCGCGGATACGCTCGCGAGCTGGCCAATGACGCTGTCCAATCGCGCGGGCGGACTGCCGAGCCGCTCCTTCAGGCGACTGACGGTGGTGAAAAGTCGTGCGGCCGCGATCGGCTTGAGAACGTAGTCGATCGCGCCATGCTCGAATGCGGCAACTGCATGCTCGTCGTATGCGGTGACAAAGACGACGCGGCTTCTGCCGCTGGCCTGCCGCGCGACCTCCAGGCCGGTTGCGCCGGGCATCTGGATGTCGAGAAACAGAATGTCCGGCTTGTACTCGTCGAGCATCCGCAGCGCCTGTACGCCGTCAGCCGCTTCGGCCACGATGGTGAGTTCGGGCCACAACTGGCCAAGCTGCTCGACCAGCTGGTGGCGCAGTGTTTCTTCGTCCTCGGCGACGATCGCGGTGGCGTTCATGGCCGTATCAGGCCGGAATCTGGAGGGCGAATTCTGTCACGCCGGCACCGGGCTCGACGCACGTCAATGTGGCACGGCCACCGTAGAGCCCCTTGAGCCGTTCACGCACACGCTCCAGTTCACCATCTTCGTTGCACAGTGCAGGCGACGCGATGCGCACGATGATTCCAACGCCACTTCCGGCCTGTGCCACTTCGATGTCGAGCGCATCGGGCACCGTCGAGGTGCGCCGTACGGCGCGCTGCACCAGCGGCAGCAACAGCATCGGGTAGAAAGTGTGCAGCGCGCAGTCTCGATCAATCCTCAACCGCAGCCTCGGCCGTGCATCATGCAGCGCCTGCACTACGGCAAGGTACGACTCGACCAGCTCGACCTCTGCCTGGATGCTTGAACCCGACTCTCGCAGACGTGGCAGTGCGATGCGCAGATATTGAATCAGATGGTCGAGATTGCCGGCGGCCGCATTGGCGTCGCGCGCGTACAGGCGCTCGATATCGACCAACGCGTCAAACAGGAACTGCGGTTCAACCTGCGCCTGCATCGCCGCCAGGCGCGATTCGAGCAGCTGACGCGCCAGGGCCGCCTGCTCGCGTCGTTCCGCGTCGACCGCGAGTTCGGTGCGGCGATGGCGTCCGCTCATTTCGAGCACTGCAAATGACAGACCGGCAAAGAACGCGATGTTCAGCCCGAAACTCAACTGCACCAGCCAATCAGGAATCTGGATCGTCTTGCCGTCGCTGAACTTCATCGCGCCGTTGAACTGCAATCCGATCAGCTCGACAATCGGCGGCAGCGCTATGGCAGCGATCAGCGACGCACCGACGGCTCCAAGGATCAATCGCGCAATGCGGGGCAGGCGCGCGTCATTGGGTCGATCGGCGAGCAGCCAGCCGCAGAGGGTGAACGGCACGACCAGCAGCGGCAGCACGATTTCGGTCAGAAGCCTCGTCGGGCTTTCGCCTTTCGCCGCAAATTCGAAGTAGCTGCTTGCGTTGATCGCCGCAATCACGAGGCCGATCAGGAAAAAGAACCCAACCTCGCGCCAAGTGGCGCTGCGCAGGATGGCGAACAGGCCGTGCAGCGCCGGCGCTGGTGCCGGAGCCACACGGGTTGGCACGTCGACCGCGACGTTCATCTGTCCGCCTCCGCAACGGTGCGCAAGGGCAATGTGACCGCGGCGATCACACCGCGCGGCACATTCGCGCTCAGATTCAGGCTGGCTCGCCCGCCATACAGGGCCGCGAGCCGTGAACGGATGTTGGCCAGCCCGACGCCGCTGCCGCCGTGGTCTATGAATCCGCGACCGGTGTCGTGAACCTCCAGGCGCATGTGCTCGCCATCGCGCTTCGCCTTGATCGCGATGCTGCCGCCTTCCGGCAGCGCAGACAGCCCATGCTTCATCGCGTTTTCGATCAGCGTGCCCAGCAGCAGGGGCGGCATCTCTGCGTTACGTAACGCCGGCTCGACATCGATCGTGAAACGCAGCCGTTCACCCATCCTCATCTGCAGGATCGTCAGATATGCACGCGCGAGTTCCAGCTCACGCATGAGGGTAGATCCGCTCTGGCGCATCGACGGCAACGCAGCGCGCAGATACTCGATCAGGCTGGCGAGCATCTCGCGCCCGCGAACCGGCGCGGTCTCGTACAGTCGCTTGACGTTGGCCAGCGTATTGAAAAGGAAGTGCGGCTCGATCTGTGCCTGCAGCGCAGACAGGCGCGCCTGCACCATCTGCGCATTGAGCGTTTCCCGTTCGCATGCGGCGCCGGTCAGCCGTCGGCGCGCTTCTCCTTCCTCGCGCGCAAAGTGCGCAAGGGTGAAGCCCAGGCCGCCGACCAGTGACCACAGGCCGATGATGCCGAGCGCCCAGGTCCAGCGCTGCGGGACTTCGGAGAAGGACACACCGAATACGATCAGGCGCAGAAGAGCCCCAACCGTGGCCGCGACCACGACGGCAATGACGCCGACGATGATCGTTCCCCGGTGCGACCAGCCGCGCCCGGCCGCAAATGCCTGCACCAGAGCGATCGCAGCCAGCGCTGACATGCCACTGATCAGGGTCTGGCGCAGGTAGCGAACCCCGTCCGACGCCCAGTTCGGGAACTCGTCGAAGTAGACGCCCGGCAGCCAGCGCGTCAGCGCCAGCGCGAGACACAGGTAGAACACGGCGGCGATCGTGCCCAAATTGAATCGTCGAAAGAACTCCTGGTGAAATTGCCACGCGCGCCGCTCGAATTCGGCGGGATCGGGGTCAGGAACGGTTGCGACGGCCATGGCCAGGTGAGGTGCCAACGTCATTGTCCGGCCGCGCCGCGGCATGTCGCAAGCGGGTGCGACGAATCCGCCCGCGGCGGCGACGAACTCGGAAGGACACAGACGAAACGACGTCGCGGAGGAGGCCTACCTATAATCACCGGATGTCGAGTCGTATGGACACCACGATGGAGGCGGGCGAAGTGCATGCACGGCGCCGCGGCGGGCCAACGCCGGAACCGCCGTCGCGTGGTGCGCGTCTTCTGGCCGAAGCGCGCTGGATCCTGGGTGCAGCCGCTGTTATCGCGCTGGCGGCAATCCTGATCACCTATCACCGCGCCGATCCTGGCTTCTCGCACTCATCTTCGGGTGCGGTTCTCCACAACGTCGGCGGGCGGGTCGGCGCTTGGCTGGCTGACGTCCTGATGCTGGTGTTTGGTGTTTCGGCCTGGCTATGGGTGATCGGCGGTGCGGCATGGACGATGCGTGGATTCAGGCGCCTGCATGCGCCGTACACCGAGCGCGGGCTGCCCGACTGGTTGCAGGCGGTCGGATTCGCGGTGCTGCTGGCGGGCTGCACCGGACTTGAAGCCCTGCGGCTGTACACGCTCGGCGCCGCACTTCCCGGCGCGCCGGGCGGCGTGCTGGGCGGCCTGCTGGCCATGGGCCTGCAGGCTGCGCTGGGATTCACCGGCGCCACTGTGCTGCTGCTGGTTGCGATTGCGCTCGGCGCCAGTCTGTATTTCGATTTTTCGTGGCTCGCATTGGCCGAGCGCGTCGGCACCTGGTTCGAATCTTTCGCGCAACGGTCGCGCATCGCACGCGAAGAGAAGGAAGATCGCGCCATCGGTGAAGCCGTTGCGCAACAGCGCGAGCAGATGCTTGATCAGGAGCGCGAGCGGATCGAAGAGGCGCCACCGGTGCACATCGAACGCGCTGCGCCACGCGTTCAGGCTTCCGAGCGCAAACAGAAGGAAAAACAAGTGCCGCTCTTCGCGGAACTTGCGGACGCCAAATTGCCGCCGCTTGATCTGCTCGATGAACCGCCGGCCAATGTCGAAACGATTTCGACCGAGACGCTGGAGTTCACTTCGCGCCTGATCGAGAAGAAGCTGAAGGATTTCGGGGTCGAGGTCGCGGTCGTCGCTGCGTATCCCGGGCCAGTGATCACGCGCTATGAGATCGAGCCGGCCGTGGGTGTGAAGGGCAGCCAGATCGTCAACCTCGCCAAGGATCTCGCACGCGCGCTGTCACTGGTGTCGATTCGCGTGGTCGAGACGATCCCCGGCAAGAACCTGATGGGGCTCGAACTGCCGAATCCGAAACGGCAGGTGGTCAAGCTGTCCGAGATCCTCGGCTCGCAGATCTACAACGACAGCCACTCGCTGCTGACGCTGGGGCTGGGCAAGGATATCGGCGGCAAGCCGATCGTGATTGATCTGGCGCGGATGCCGCACCTGCTTGTCGCGGGCACAACCGGGTCGGGCAAGTCGGTCGGCATCAACGCGATGATCCTGTCGATGCTGTACAAGGCCGACCCGTCGCAAGTGCGCCTGCTGCTGGTCGACCCGAAGATGCTCGAATTGTCGGTCTACGAGGGCATCCCGCATCTCTTGGCGCCGGTCGTCACCGACATGCGCGAAGCGGCGCACGCGTTGAACTGGTGCGTGGCCGAGATGGATCGCCGCTACCGCGTGATGAGCAAGGTCGGCGTGCGCGGGCTCACGACGTACAACCAGAAGATCACCGAGGCGCGTGCGAAGAATGAGACGATCCCCAATCCGTTCACGTTGACCCCTGACGCACCCGAGCCGCTCGATACGCTGCCGATCATCGTCCTGGTGATCGACGAGCTCGCGGACCTGATGCTGGTGATCGGCAAGAAGGTCGAGGAACCGATCATCCGGCTCGCGCAGAAAGCGCGCGCGGCCGGCATTCACCTCCTCCTGGCGACGCAGCGGCCATCGGTCGATGTGATCACTGGGCTGATCAAGGCCAACATCGCCTCGCGCATTGCGTATCAGGTCGCCAGCCGCGTTGATTCGCGCACCATTCTCGACCAGATGGGCGCGGAGACACTGCTCGGACAGGGCGACATGCTTTATCTGGCGGGCGGCACCGGGTTCCCGGTGCGCGTGCATGGCGCGTTCGTGTCAGATGCCGAGGTGAATCGGGTCGTCCAGGTGCTGAAATCCCGCGGCGCGCCGCAGTACATCGAAGGTGTGCTCGATGCGCCGGAGGCGCCGCTACCGGGAACGGAGGGCGAAGGTCAACCCGGAGGAGAGGCCGATCCGTTATTTGACCAGGCGGTCGAGATCGTGCTGAAGAACCGGCGCGCATCGATATCGCTGGTGCAGCGGCATCTGCGCATCGGCTACAACCGCGCGGCGCGCCTGCTGGAGGACATGGAAAAGGCCGGGCTCGTCTCCGCGATGCAACCGAACGGCAATCGCGAGATCCTGGTGCCACACCGGGAGCCGTAGTTGACGCGCATGCAGAGCAGGTTGATTGGGTCGTTGCTGGCTGCGATCTGTGCCGTTGTCGCCAATGCCGCGCACGCCGGCGCGGTCGATCAGTTGCGCAGCTTTCTCGCCGACACGAAGACCGCTCGCGGCGAATTCAGCCAGCGCGTGACGGCGGGCAAGAAGCCGCCGGTCGCCTCATCGGGACGCTTTGAATTTGAGCGACCGGGCCGTTTCCGCTGGACCTACGAAAAGCCGTATGAGCAGACCATCGTCGCTGATGGCCAGAAGCTCTATGTGTACGACCGCGACCTCAACCAGGTGACAGTCAAGAAGCTCGGTGCGGCACTGCCGGCGAGTCCGGCGTCGATCCTGTTCGGCACCAACGAGTTCGAGCGTGACTTCGAGGTGCGCGATGACGGCGAGCGCGACGGACTGGCGTGGATCGTGGCGCGGCCGCGCACGCGCGATTCGCAATTCGATTCAATTCGCATCGGCTTCAAGGGTGGCGTGCCCGAAACAATGCAGATCGCGGACAGCTTCGGCCAGAACACGGTACTTGCGTTCAAGAGCTTCGAACGCAACCCCAAGCTCGATTCGGACCTGTTTCGGTTTGTGGCGCCCAAGGGCGCGGACGTGCTCGAGGATCGCTGATCGCGACGCGAGATGCCTCAGCCGCGGATCGTTGGCGGCCGCTCCCGGCGGCGCTTGTCGCGGACGTGAACATAGACCTGAACCAGCGCCACCAGCGACGCGAACGTCAGGATCGGGTAAACGACGTAAAGTTCAGATCGCTTGATGCAGCCGTCGCCGCTGCAGAACAGGCCGGCATTCATGCCGAGTTCGTAAACAAGGTATGCCACCCAGGCGGCCGTTGCCACCCATGCGGTGCGCGAATGGCTCCATAGCGCGAGCGATCCGAAAAAAATGATCGGGACCGCGATCAGGGCGGGGTAGTTGATCAGCAGGTAGACGAACTCGGGCATGCGCTCCACCGGACTTGTTTGTTGTTCGTTTGATCGCGATCGTCGCCCACTATCGTAATCCCTGACGACCGCGGGCGGCATCGGCGGCGCAGCAAGCCCGCTGAACGTGGCTGCCTCACGGCTGCCGGCGCACGTCCGGCTCGAAGAACACCCAGCGTGCCTGCGGAAAGGCGCGCTGGATCGATGCCTCGACGTCATTGACGGCCGCGATCAGCGCCGATGCCGACCCGGGGTCGTGCATCTCGGCCTGCACGGCGACGATGAGCTTTTCGCCCCATTGGAGCGTGATCAGGTTGATCACGCGCCGCACTTCGGGCCGCGCCGCGATGTGCGCGCGAATCGCCACGCGCACCGCGGGTTCGGCGGATTCACCGATGATCATCGCCTTGATTTCGAGCAGCACCGCGACCGCGACGACCATCAGCAGCACGCCGATGGCAATAGATCCAAGCGCGTCAAGCACCGGATTGCCGGTCATCATCGCCGCGGCAATCGCGATGAACGCAAACACGAGGCCGAGCAGCGCCGCAATGTCTTCGCCCGCAACAACCATGAGCTCGGAATGGCGCGTTTCGCGGAACCAACGCCAGAATGTGCGTGCGCCCTGCACCTTGCGGATTTCGCGCAGCGCGCCCCACAGGGACACGGCCTCCAGCGCCATCGCAAGTCCAAGCACCAGCAGCGCGATCGGCGCGTTCTTCAGCGGTTCTGGATGCAGCAGGCGCTCGACGCCTTCATAGACGGAAAACGCGCCGCCGACGAGGAATAGCAGCAGCGCCACCATCATCGACCAGTAGTAGACAACGCGATGATGGCCCAGCGGATGCTCTGCCGACTCGGGCCGGCGCGCCTGGCGCATGCCGACCAGCAGCAACAGCTGGTTTGCGCAGTCGGCGACCGAGTGAATCGCCTCCGCCAGCATCGCGCCGGAGCCGGTGTAGAACGCGGCGCCGAACTTGGTGATCGCAATGCCGGTGTTGGCGCCGAGCGCAAACAGGATTGCGCGCAGCGAGCCGCTGGAGGTGTCTGCCACGGTGAGCCGACCGCTATTTGCTCACGATCGCGAGCAATTCGATCTCGAACTGCAGTGTCGCGTTCGGAGGGATCACGCCGCCGGCGCCGCGCTCGCCGTAGGCGATGGATGGCGGGCAGGTCAGTTTGGCACGGCCGCCGACTTTCATCCTCTGCACGCCCTCGGTCCAGCACTTGATCACGCGGTTCAAGGGAAACTCGGTCGGCTCCTTGCGGGCGTACGAACTGTCGAACTCCTTGCCACCCGGGAACGTGCCGCGATAGTGCACGCGGACCGTGTCCGTGTCCTTTGGGCTCGCGCCACTGCCATCCTTCAGCGATCGAAAGACGAGCCCCGATTCGGTTTTGACTGCGCCGGCTTCTGCGAGGGCACTGGCCAGCGGGTCACTTTGTGCAGACGCCCCCGCGGCAAGCGCGAGGCTCAGCATGGCGAACAACGGTTTCATTCCTGATCTCCAACGGTGGAGTTGTGGTGATGGCGGCGACGCGGCTGCGCGGCTGCGCGGCCGGCGGGCGGATGCTAGCCTGAATGCCCGCGGTGGTTGTTACCCATGATGTTCGGATGACTGATCTGTTTGGTTCCGCGCCCGCCGATGCGCCGCTTGCCGAGCGGATGCGTCCGCGCGCGCTCGATCAGGTGATCGGGCAGGCACATCTGCTTGGCCCGGGCAAGCCGCTGCGCGTGGCGTTCGAGTCCGGCAAGCCGCATTCGATGATCCTTTGGGGCCCGCCAGGGACCGGCAAGACCACGCTGGCGCGGTTGATGGCGAACGCGTTCGGGCTCGGCTTCATCGCGATCTCGGCCGTGCTCGGCGGCGTGAAGGACATTCGCGACGCGGTTGAGCGCGCGCAGGTCACGCGCGCGCAGACCGGCAAGCCGACCGTCGTGTTCGTCGATGAAGTGCATCGCTTCAACAAGGCGCAGCAGGACGCGTTCCTGCCGCATGTCGAATCCGGGCTGTTCGTGTTCGTCGGCGCGACGACGGAGAATCCGTCGTTCGAGGTGGTCGGTGCGCTGCTGTCGCGCGCGGCGGTGTACGTGCTGGAGCCGCTCGGCGAAGCGGATCTCGAACAACTGGTCGAGCGTGCGCTGACGGATCATCTGCCGGGCCTGTCGGTCGACCAGGACGCGCGCCGCGTGCTGATCGCGCTC
This sequence comes from Burkholderiaceae bacterium, assembly GCA_036824465.1. Classification (GTDB taxonomy): domain Bacteria; phylum Pseudomonadota; class Gammaproteobacteria; order Burkholderiales; family Burkholderiaceae_F; genus JAKOQB01. Next base: position 2,401 of record DAITAC010000118.1, on the reverse strand, counting down.
GCCGACGGCGATGCACGGCGGCTGCTGAACGCGCTGGAAATTGCGGCCACCAGCGCACGCGAGCAGGCACGAGCAGGAATCGATATGGAGTTCCTGCGCGCCACGCTGCCCGCGACCCTGCGCCGTTTCGACAAGGGGGGCGAGAACTTCTACGACCAGATTTCAGCGCTGCACAAGGCCGTGCGCGGTTCCGATGTCGATGCGGCGCTGTACTGGATGACGCGGATGCTCGACGGCGGCGTGGATCCGCGCTACATCGCGCGGCGCGCGATCCGGATGGCGACCGAAGACATCGGGCTGGCCGATCCGCGCGCGCTGCGGATTGCGCTCGACGCTGCCGAGGCTTACGAGCGCCTTGGCTCGCCCGAAGGGGAACTCGCGCTGGCCGAGGCGATCGTCTATCTCGCGGTGGCGGCGAAATCGAACGCGATTTACACCGCATTTGGCGCCGCGCGCGCGTTCGTGAAGGACGACAGTTCGCGGCCCGTGCCACTACGGCTGCGCAACGCGCCTACGCGGTCGATGAAGGACCTCGGCTATGGCGAAGGTTATCGCTATGCGCATGAGGAAGAGGGCGCGCTCGCAGCCGGTGAGCAGTACCTGCCGGACGGAATGACCGCGCCCAACTGGTACGAGCCGACCGAGCGCGGACTTGAAGCGCGCATCCGTGAGCGCATGGAAGAGCTGCGGCGGTTGAACCAGGCGGCGCGGTCAGCGGCACGCCGAAACAAAGCCTGAATGCCGCCTGGCACTCGCTTGCGTCCGCGGCGCAGAGCGACGAAAATCGCGCCATGCATCAATTGATTCCTCCTTCACCCGCCCAGTGCTCGGCACGAAGTCGTCGCTGCGCCTGACGTGATCGCCGTCGCGCTGCCGCCGGCCGATTCCCGAATCTCCATCGACATGATCATCTGCGGCCTGCCCTTTGCAGGCCGACACAGGAATCACCATGCTTGACATCAATACGTTACGCAAGGACATCGATGCGGTCGCCGCGCGCCTGCGAGCGCGGCCATACGAGCTCGATGTCTCCGGCTTCAATGCACTGGAAGCCGAACGCAAACAGCTTCAAATCGCAACCGAGCAGCTGCAGGCCAGGCGTAATGCGCTTTCGAAACAGGTCGGGCAACTCAAGAGCAAGGGCGAAGACGCGTCGGCGGTGATGGCCGAAGTTGCGTCCATTCCGGATCAAGTGAAGAAACTCGAAGGCGAACTGGCGCTGATCCAGTCCAGGCTTCACACGATGCTGCTGGATGTGCCCAACGTGCCGCATGCGTCGGTGCCGACCGGCAAGTCCTCCGACGACAACGTCGAAGTGCGACGCTGGGGCACGCCGCGTGCGTTCGATTTCGCTGTGCGTGATCACGTCGACGTCGGTGCGGCGCTCGGACTCGACTTCGATGCGGGTGCAAAGCTCTCGGGCGCGCGCTTTGCAGTGATGAAGGGGCCGGTTGCGCGGCTGCATCGCGCACTCGCGCAGTTCATGCTTGCGGTGCAGACGCGGGAGCACGGCTATACCGAGTGCTACACGCCTTACATCGTCAACACCGAGACGCTGATCGGCACCGGTCAATTGCCCAAATTCGAGCAGGACCTGTTTGCCGCAAAGAAGGGTGGTCAGGAAGGTGAGGGTGAGGTGCTGTACCTGATCCCGACCTCGGAAGTGTCGATGACGAATCTCGTACGCGGCGAGATTCTCAAGGAGTCCGACCTGCCGCTGAAGCTCACCGCACACACGCCGTGTTTCCGTTCCGAGGCGGGCAGCTACGGCAAGGACACGCGCGGCATGATTCGCCAGCATCAGTTCGACAAGGTCGAGATGGTGCAGATCACGCATCCGGAAAGATCATTCGATGCGCTCGAGCAGATGGTCGGCCATGCGGAAGCGATACTGCAGAAGCTCGGCCTGCCGTATCGCGTGGTGCTGTTGTGCACGGGCGACATGGGCTTTTGCGCTGCCAAGACCTACGACCTTGAAGTGTGGCTGCCGGCGCAGAACACCTATCGGGAAATCTCTTCGTGCTCCAACTGTGAAGCATTCCAGGCGCGACGTATGCAAGCGCGCTTCAAGAACGCGCAGGGCAAAACCGAGCTTGTTCACACGCTCAACGGATCCGGCCTGGCGGTCGGACGCACGCTGGTTGCGGTGCTGGAGAACTATCAGCAGGCCGACGGCAGTGTCGTTGTGCCCGAGGCCTTGCGACCGTTCATGGACGGCCTCGATCGACTGACCCCCTGAGATACAATTCGCGCCCTCGCGAATTCGACCTTCGTAAGGGAAATGCAGGAAGGGTGGCAGAGTGGTCGAATGCGCCGGATTCGAAATCCGGTGTTGGGCATTGCCCAACCGTGGGTTCGAATCCCACCCCTTCCGCCAGCAAGTCAGGGCCCGCGCGCGTCG
>DAITAC010000004.1:0-102867 GCA_036824465.1 Burkholderiaceae bacterium | reverse complement strand
CGATGTGCGGCCGCAAGCCCTGGGCCTCGAACCAGCGATCCAGGGTGGGGCGAAGCGCCGAGTGGCCGGTCGGCAGCAGCACGGGCAACCGGTTCAGCGACTGCGGAAACTGATCGACATCGGCCTTGTGCACATGGGCGGCGGGCCCGTACCACTCCACGGGCGACTCGACCAGCCGTTCGCTCGTCAGGCGAAGGTTCGGGTTGCGCGGTGCCGGCTGCCCGGCCAGCACCAGGTCCAAGTGATACAGCGCCAGTTCGGCCAGGAGCTGCTCGAATTCGCCTTCGTGGCACACCAGCCGCAACGATGGCGTGGCTAGCACGGGCTCGATCAGCGCGTGCGCGGCCAGCTTGGAAATGCCGTCCGAAAGGCCGACGGCCAGACGGGCGACCTTGCCGCTGGCCGCCTCGCGCACTTCGTCGGGAATCAACTGGCCGATCTGGAAGATCTCCTCGGCGCGGGCGAATGCAGCCTGGCCCGCCTCGGTCATTGCCACACCGCGGCCGGCCGGCTTGAGCAACTGGTGCCCAAGCGCCTTCTCGAGTTCGCGCACCTGGGCGCTGATGGTCTGCACCGCCATGTCCAGCCGCTCGGCCGCGCGGGCGAAGCCACCCTCCTTGGTGACGACCCAGAAGTAGTACAGGTGGCGATAGTTGAGCATGTCGATCTCACATCGGAAAAACAGAAGTCTATGTCTGCCTGGCACCTGTTTCTTCGAATCTCGACCACCTGAACACTACCGCTTGCCGCGGCTCAACAACGAGGAAACGATGATGTTCTACGCACTCAGCTGGTTCGGGGTGTTCAGCCTTCTGGCGCTTTGGTCGCTTGCGGCCTGGGCGTTTCATCTGATCACGGCATGGACGCTCTCGAATGCGGGCGTCCTGGCAGGGGGCGGTGCCGTGGCGAGCGAAGGCTTGCGCATGCCGGACTGGCTCGCACCCTGGATGCCGCCCGAACTCGCTCTCGCGCTGGATTCGATGGCCTCGGCCGTCACGCCCGCCATCGAAGCCGGGCTGACATGGGCACCCGCGTTGGCGGGCGGGCTGTCGATCGCGGTCTGGGTGGTCTGGGGCATCGGCAGCGTCCTCCTCATCGTGCTGGGGTTCTTGGCCGCCGGACTGATCGCCGTGCTGCGCCGTCGGTTGTCCGCGCCTGCGACACCTTCCGGGAGCCCGGTGGCCGAGCGCTGAACGGGTCCTGGGCGTACTTCGGGAAATACGAAGCTGCACTCACTCCGGTGCATCTCCATCCGCAGCCCGGAACTGCCGAACATCCCCCATCCCTTCCTCAGCAACCAAGCACATGGACAGCCTGCTCCCCTTCTTCTCGGCCGACTTCCTGGGCAAGCCCGCCTGGGTCTGGCTCGCCTTCGTCGGCGTCGTCGTTGCGTTGCTGGCCTTCGACCTCGGCGTGCTGCACAAGGACGACAAGGAGATCGGTGTTCGTGAGAGCCTGCTGCTCTCGGCCGGCTACATCAGCGCCGCGCTGATCTTCGGTGCCTGGGTCTGGTGGTACCTGGGCGCGCAGAGCGGCATGGACTACTACACCGGCTTCATGATCGAGAAGTCGCTGTCGATGGACAACGTCTTCGTCATCGCGCTGATCTTCAGCTTCTTCGCGATCCCGCGGCAGTACCAGCACCGGGTGCTGTTCTGGGGCATCCTGGGCGTGATCGTGCTGCGCGCCATCATGATCGGCCTCGGCGCCACGCTGGTCAGCCAGTTCAGCTGGGTTCTGTACCTGTTCGGTGCCTTCCTGATCTTCACGGGCATCAAGATGTGGATCATTGCCGACCACGTGCCCGACATCGCGAACAACCCGCTGCTGAAGTTCCTGAAGCGGCACATGCGCGTGACCGACGGGCTGCGCGGCAACGCCTTCTGGGTGCAGGAGCCCGATCCGGCCGGCGGCAAGGTGGTTCGCTTTGCCACCCCGCTGCTGCTGGCGCTGGTGCTGGTGGAGTTCGTCGACCTGGTGTTCGCGGTCGATTCGGTGCCGGCGATCTTCGCCATCACCACAGACCCGTTCATCGTCTACACGAGCAACATCTTCGCCATCCTCGGGCTGCGCGCGCTGTACTTCGCGCTGGCGGCGATGATCCATCGCTTCAAGTACCTGAAGTACGCGCTGGCCCTGGTGCTGGTGTTCATCGGCACGAAGATCTTCCTGGTCGGCATCATCGGCAAGGTTCCGCCGGCGATCTCGCTCAGCGTGACCTTCGGTCTGATCGCCGGTGGTGTGCTGGTGTCGCTGTGGAAGACGCGCGGCCAGGCCGCCGTTGTGGCGCCCATATGACGGCGCCCATCGCGCAGCGGCTGCGCGACGCAGCCGCGGCCTTGACCACCGAGCGGGTGTCGATGCAAGCCATGGTGCACGCACGCGGGCCTGCGGCACACGGCACCCTGCTGCTGCCGATGGCCATGCCTTGCCTACTACCGGTGCCTGGCGAGGGCGATGTGCTCGGCCTGCGGATGTCGGCACGAGCAAGAGTTCAATAGCCGCAAAGGGTCGGGTACTGCCCGTCGCTCCTCGAATCATGTGGCATCCGTGCCGGCTCAGTACTTGACCCGCGCGAAGTACGTCTGCTGTGCCGCTTCGCGCGCCTGGCCCAGGGTGTGGATGCCCTTGTCAGCGAGCAGCGGAAGCAGTTTGACCAGCACCTCCGCGGTGACGATCGCATCACCGAGCGCGGTGTGGCGTCCCAGCACAGGGACGTCGAAGCGCTCGGCGATCGCTTCGAGCTGGTGCGATTCCTGGTTGGGGTGCACCACTGCCGACAGCAGCAGAGTGTCGAGCACGGGCTGATCGAAGCGAACGCCGGCGACATCTTCCTTCAACTGCAGGAAGCGCATATCGAACGCGGCGTTATGCGCGACGAGCACCGTGTCCTGCGCATAGGCGTGGAACGCGGGCAAGACGCTGTCAATCGTCGGCTGGCCTTCGACCATTTCAGGCTGGATGCCGTGAATCGGGATCGATTCAGGAGGTATCGGGCGTCGCGGGTCGACCAACTGTTCGAACGCTTCGGACCGCAGCAACTTGGCGTTGACGACGCGCACCGCGCCGATCTGGATGATCTCGTCGCCGGCCGAGGGATTCAGCCCCGTCGTCTCGGTGTCGAATACGGTGTAGGCGAGTTCGACGAGACGGCGCTCGTCGAGCGCGCGACTGGCGTCGGTGACGCGGAACAGATCGAAGTCGTAATACTCGGGGCGGCTCTCGCTGCGCACGAAGGTGGCCGGTTCGAGCTCGACCGTTTCGCCCGCCAGCGGCAACAGGAAACGGAAGAACGCCTGATGGCGCACCCTCTCGCGCTCGAACCAGAACTCGCCACCGTGGCGCTGCACGACGTCGCGTAACGTGAGCGGGCTCGACTCGGCGCCGAACTTCATCGGATCCATCTCCCAGCTCATCACCGTCTCGGTGCTCATCGCGCGGCCGACCCAGACAAGGTCAAGGTGCGCATGGTTGGCATCGGCGGGCGCAAGACGCAATTGCACGCTGTCGATGTCGTGTTCGTCGCGCAGCCGCGCCGCCAGGTACGCCAGCGCCTGCAGCAGCGAGAAGCTGTCGAGCTTGAGCCAACATGCTGCATCGATCTCGTCGGACCGCACGCGCATGCCCAGTTGCGCTTCGATGCGCCGGTGTGCCGCGGCCACCAGGTCGGCGCCGAGCATGTCCTCGAGCGGCCAGCGGGTGGCGAGCCCGCGCGCGGATCGCGCCGCAAGATCCTGAATGCGGTGGCTCATCGCGTTGGTCTCGTCGCGCACCACGCCGAGAAAGCGCTCGCGCGTGGGCGCATCGAGCACCGGGTCGTCGAGGATCTCGACCGCAGCCTGCAGGTTGGCCAGCGAGCCACGGCTGCCTTCGGTCATCCCGTGCAGCAATCGGTCGCGCTCGGACTCCTCCTCATAGTCGCGCGTGATGTTGTCGAGCATCAGCACGAATCCGGCCAGCGGCGGCACTTCCTGGTCGTCCTGCGCCTCGGCCGTAACGCCACGCACCGGCGCCATCTGCACGCGCAACAGCTGCCCGGCGCGCGTGACGGTGACGAACTGGGCCGAGGGGTTGGCGACACCGCGCTGCAGGCGTTGCTGCACGCTTTCGAGCGCATGCGCGACGAGCTTGCGATCGAACACGGTGTAGATCGAGCGGCCCAGCCCGATCAGTTCGGCGCCATCGGCAAGCGTGGGCGCCGCCGACAGCGCGCGGAACTGCACCCGCGCCCGGTTGTTGTAGAGCAGGATGCGACCGTCGAGATTGCAAACGACCACGCTCTGCGTGAGTTCGCTCATCAGCGCGGCAAGGCGGTTTCGCTCCTGCGCGATGCCGCGGCTCGCTTCGGCGACCTTCAGCTCCATGTCGCGCTTCAGATCGCCGCGCTGGCGTGCGAGTTCGTTGATCGTCTGCGCCAGGCCGCGCACTTCGGCACCGCCCGTGACATCAAGGTCGCGCTCGATGTCGGTGGAAAGCAGCACGCGCGCCTGCTCCAGCACGCGCGCGGCCGAAGCCACCCAGTGCTGGTACAGGTGCTGCACAATGATTGCGATTACGCCGATCAGTATTAGCGTGGTCACCACAACCACCGGTGCGCGCGGCGTGAGCACGACGGCTAACGCTTTCTGCTCGGCCTCGCCCAGCCCCGAGACGACGAGCCCGATCGTGGCGGCAATCCACAGCACCGCGATGACGGCCGTGCCAACGACTGCAACGGCGATGGCGGTGATGTGCCGCCGGTCACGCTTCACACCGCGCCCTCCAGGAGTTCCCGCACTTTCTGCACCAGTTCCTTGGTTGAGAACGGCTTGGTCATGTACGAATTGGCACCCATCGCCGTGCCCTTGGCCACGTCGGTATCGCGGCCCTTGGCCGTGAGCATCAGCACGAGCGTGTCCTTGATCGCGTCGTCGGCGCGCAGTTCCTGGCACACCTCGAAGCCGGTCTTCTTCGGCATCATCACGTCGAGCAGCACGAGCCGCGGTCGCTCGCGCCGCAGCACATCCAGCGCCTCCTGGCCGTCGCGCGCGATGTGCACCTGGTAACCCTCGCGCTTGAGCAGATATTCGAGCGAGATCACGATGTTCGGCTCATCGTCGGCAATCAGGATCTTGCAGGTCATCGGCGTTTCCTCATTCCAGACTCGTCGCGACGGCACGCGGTGCGTGCGGCGCCGCAGTTCGGGTCCACGGCAAGGTGAAAGCGAAACAGGCACCCGGTCCCGAATCTGCACGCAGTTCCATGCGCCCGCCGAAATGCTCGACGATCTGCCGGCTGATCGGCAGGCCCAAGCCCGTGCCTGACGGAGGATGCGCGAGGTTTTCGCCCTGGCGGAACTTCTCGAAGATCAGGGCGCGCTGCTCCGCAGGCACGCCCGGCCCATTGTCCTGCACCTCTACGGTGAGACCATCTGCATCGGTCAACAGCCGCAACTCGACCCGACCACCCTCGGCCGGCACGAACTTGGCGGCGTTGCCCAGCATGTTGAGAAGCACCTGCATCAACCGGTCGGCGTCGGCACGGATCGTCGGCACGTCATGCTTTGGCAACGACAGCAGCAACGTGGCCCCGCGCTCGCGCAGCATCTCGCTCGTGGTCTGCGCCGCCTGCGTGAGCAGCGCACGCATATCCACATCGGTGTCGTGCCACTGTGCATTGCCGGATTCGATCTTGGCGAGGTCGAGCACCTGATTGACGAGACGCGACAGGCGCTCGGTCTCGGCCACGACAATGCCGAGAAAGCGCTGGCGCTCTTCCTTCGGCATTTCCGGGTCATCGACCATCAGTTCGGAAAGCGCGCGGATCGAAGTGAGCGGTGTGCGCAGCTCGTGGGTGACGGACGACACGAAGTCGTCCTTGAGCCGGTCAAGGCTCTTGAGCTGCTCATTGGCGGCGCGCAGTTCGGCGGTGGCGCGCTGCAATGACTGCGACTTTTCCTCGAGTTCGCGCGAGTAGGCGCGCAGCTGCGAGGCTTCATCGAGAATGCGCATCACGTCGTCGAGATCGAGTGTCTCCTCCTCGGCCACCGAGGCCACCATCACGCGCGCCGACGCACTGCCGATCGCGCCGGCCAGTTGTGTCTCGACATACTGCACAAGCCGAGCATCGGGCACGATCTGGCCGCTGCCGGCCTGCCCGGTCTGGCGCGCGTAGTCGTCGAACAGCCGCCGCGCCCGTTCGCCCCCGAGGAAGCGGGCCACCAGCGCGCGCAGATCGGCGACCTTGGCGCGGCCGCGCCAGAACACCGGGCCGTCCTGACGGCCACCCTCAACACCGACGCGCTTGAAGACATCGACAAAGAGCAGCGCCTGGCTCGTCTCGGCGGCCGACGGTCGGTGCGCGATCGACACCCCCACGTACAGGCCAACGTTGGCCAGAAGGCTCCAGAAGAGCGAGTGCGTCAGATTGTCCAGCCCCGTCAATCCCAGTAACTGTTCTGGCTTGAGCAACGTGATCCCGAAGGGACCCGCACTGACGAAGTCGGTGACCCACCACCCGGATTTCGCAATCGACGGCAGCATCAGCGTGTAGATCCACAGCGAGAATCCGGCCAGCAGCCCGACCAGCGCCGCTTCACGCGTCCCACCCTTCCAGTACATGCCGCCAAGCATCGCGGGTGCGAACTGCGCGACCGCGGCGAAGCTGATCAGACCGATGCTGACCAGCGCGTAGGCCTCGCCGGCGAGGTGGTAGTACAGATAGCCCAGCAGCAGGATGCCGACGATCGCGACCCGGCGAATGCCCAGCAGTAACCCGGTCAGGCCGGTAGGCATCGCGGCGCTCTTGTCCGCCGCGGGCCGCGCCCGGAATGCGGACGTACGCAGCAGCAACGGCATCACCAGGTCGTTGCAGACCATGGTCGACACAGCAATCGCTTCGACGATCACCATGCCGGTAGCGGCCGAAAGACCGCCGATGAATGCCGCCAGCGCCAGCAGGTTTTGCCCTTCTGCCAGCGGCAAGGACAGCACGAAGGTATCTGCATTCGCCGTGCCGGGCGCGAAATGCAGCAGACCGCCGAACGCGATCGGCAGCACGAACACATTGATCGCCAGCATGTACGCGGGGAATGCCCACGCCGCGCGCTTCAGGTGCCGCTCGTCGACGTTTTCGACCACCATTACCTGAAACTGCCGCGGCAGAAAGATCACCGACAGCATCGACAGCAGCGTCAGCGCGAACCACTGCGCATAAGGGAAGTTCCCGCCTTGCGACAGACCGAGCAGGCTCTTCAGCTTCGGCTCGGCAAGCACGCGACCGAACAGGTCGGCGGGCCCCTCGAATATCACCCACGTGACGAACACGCCCACCGCGATGAACGCCACCAGCTTGACGATGGACTCGAACGCGATCGCCGCGACCATGCCTTCATGGCGTTCGGTGGTGTCGAGGTGCCGCGTGCCGAAGATCATCGTGAACCCGGCCAGCGCCAGCGCCACGTACAGCGTGCCATCGCGCCACCATCCACCGCCGGCGGACAACGACTCGCCGAGCGGCGTCGTCAGCACCGCATAGCCACTCGCGATCGCCTTCAGTTGCAGCGCGATGTACGGAATGATGCCGACCACGGTGATCAGCGTGACGAGACCGGCCAGAAGCGGGCTCTTGCCGTAACGGCTCGCGACGAAGTCGGCAATCGAGGTGATGCGGTAGGTGCGCGCGATACGAATCATCTTGCGCACCACCATCCATGCCACCACCATCGCCAGCGTCGGACCGAGGTAGATCGGCAGAAACCACACGCCGCCCGACGCCGCGCGGCCGACACTGCCGAAGTAGGTCCACGCGGTGCAATACACCCCCATCGACAATGCATAGACCCATGCATTGCCGATCACCGAGCGGCCCACAAAGGCGCGGCGGTCAGCCCACCAGGCCACCATGAAAAGCAGCAGCAGGTAGGCAAACGAGGCGCCGAGGACCAGCGGCGGCGAGAGCATCGCCTACTCCTCGCCCTGCTCGATGACCCAGGCGAGCAGGGCGATCAGCGCTGCCCAAACGATGAACAGTGCTGCCGGAAACAATGGCAGGCCGAACAGGGTGGTGTCGCGATCAAAGAGGGCGAGCAGCGGGAAACTGAATAACAGCCAGCCACAGATGAATGTGGCCACGAGCCGTTGCGCCGTCAGGGCATTGAACACGCCGGTCTCCTCCTTGAGTGGCGCGGTTGGGACCGCGCTCTTCAGGCCCCATTCTGAACGGAGAGTAGCTCGGCGTCAGCCCTGACAGGCTACTTGCACCGTCAGGCTGAAAACCATTCAGTCTGCCGGAGATCTGCTGAGCAAGCTGCCGTTCGGGTCAGGGCGAACGGGATGTCCCCTGCAGTTTCGCCGGGGCCTGCGCCGGCCGGCTCGAAACCGCACTCAGAATGCCGCGCAGAATCTCCAGTGGCGGCGGCGGACAACCGGGGATCGCGACATCGACCGGGATGACATTCGCGATGCGCCCGCAGCTCGCATAGCTTTCACCGAAGATTCCGCCCGTGCAGCCGCAATCGCCGACTGCGACGACAATCCTGGGTTCGGGTGTGGCCTCGTACGCACGCTTCACTGCGATCTGCATGTTGCGCGCCACGGGACCGGTCACCAGCAACATGTCCGCATGGCGCGGGCTGGCGACAAACTTGATGCCCCGCCCCTCGAGGTTGTAATAGGGATTGTTCAGCGCGTGGATCTCGAGTTCGCAGCCGTTGCATGAACCGGCATCGATCTGCCGGATCGCGAGCGCGCGTCCGAGCAACTTCAGGATGTTGTCCTGCAGGCGTTCGGTGGCGACCTGCCATTCCTCGGTCGGTTGCGGCGCCGGTTCGGTGCAGATGCCGGTCCGGATGACCTGTTTGAGCAGGAACAACATCAGAGATCCTGCCCCGAGTAGCTGAGGTTGAACGACTTGTTGATCAGCGGGAAGTCGGGGACGATGTTGCCGATGACCGCATGCTCGAGCAGCGGCCAGTTCTGCCACGACGGATCGTGGCAATGGCAGCGACGAATCCGAGCCGATCGATCGCATTCGAGCGCGACCAGCACCTCGCCGCGCCAGCCTTCAATCCAACCGAGGCCGAATCCTTCAACGACTGGCAACTCGCATCGCACCTCACCGGCGGGCAGGCGCTCGACGATCGCCCGGATCAACCGCAAGGACTCGAACACTTCGTCGAAGCGCACCGTCACGCGCGCGGCGACGTCGCCCGCCGTTTCGCAGGCGAGTCCCACGCCAAGCGCGTCGTAGGGCGCGCACGGCAGGTCGATGCGCAGATCGCGCGCCTGCCCGCTTGCGCGCGCGGCCAGGCCGCATAGACCCAGGCGTGCCGCGAGTTCGGGCGAGACGATGCCGGTGTTCTGGAATCGGTCCTGCAGCCCGGCGTGCTCGTCGTAGATCGCACGCAGCAGCTTTACCTCCTGCTCGATGTCATCGCACTGGCGACGCAGGCGTGCCAGCGTGTCCATGTCGAGGTTCGCGTCGACGCCGCCCGGCACGATGCGGTCCATCAGCAAGCGGTGGCCGAAGACTTCGGCGTTCAGGCGCAGCCACTGCTCGCGCAGCCGCGAGAACTGCGCCAGTCCGAAGGCGAGCGCCGCATCGTTGCCGAGCGCGCCGAGATCGCCAAGATGATTGGCGACGCGTTCGCGCTCGAGCAGCAGTGCGCGCAGCCACGCGGCGCGGGGAGGAATCACGCAGCCGGTTGCCGACTCGGCCGCCATCGCGTAGGCCCACGCGTAGGCGACCGTCGAATCGCCCGAGACGCGGCCGGCGAGCCGATGGCCTTCGGCGAGCGGCATGGCCTCAAAGCGTTTCTCGATGCCCTTGTGCACGTAGCCCAGCCGCTGCTCGAGTCGCAGCACCTTTTCGCCGACGATCGAGAAGCGAAAGTGGCCGGGTTCGATGATGCCGGCGTGGATCGGTCCGACCGGGATCTCGTGCACGCCGTCGCCGGCGACGCTGACGAACTCATAGCGCTCCTGCTCGACTTCGAACTGACGCGTGGCATCGATCTCGCGTCGAAGCGGAAAGTAATCAGCCGGCCAGGCGCCGTGACGCAGCCAGGGTCGCTCGTCCTCGGCATCAAGTGCGCGTACGCCGAGCAGATCGAACAGCGCGCGCTGCATGCGGCCGGCCGCGGGGTACAAGGACGACAGATCCGGATATTCGGGTACTGCGTGATGCAGCGGCAGCCGCACGCACGCCAGCCCATCCTGCGCGGCGTAGGCGGCAAGCACAACCATCCCTTCGCCAAGATCGCGACGGTCCGATCCCCACAGCGCGACGAGCCGCGCACCCGCGCGCGCGAACGCCTGTGCCACCTCGGTCCACTGCGTCACGCTGACCATTGCGACCGCAGCCCTGACTGCGCCGGGCAGCGTGAGGAACTCGACGTCGGCTTCAGTCATGCGCATCCGTCAGGTCCCCGCGATCAGCCGCGCCGCCTGCTGATACCAGTTGTTCAGGTACGCCGGGATATACAAGCCGAGCATCAGCGCGAATCCGAGATGCACGAACACCGGAATCAGTGCGGGCGGGTGTGCGAGCGGTTTGACCGTGGTTTCGCCGAATACCATCGGCTGCACCTTGCCGAGCACCGCCGCAAAGGCAACGCCCAGCGACAAGAGCAGGAAGGGTGTGGTCCACGGAAACTCGCGCATCGCGGTGGTGAGAATCAGGAACTCGCTGGCGAACACGCCGAAAGGCGGCATGCCGAGGATCGCCAGCGAGCCGACCATCAGGCCCCAGCCGACGGTTGGGTTGACACGCGCCAGACCGCGGATGTTTTCCATGATCTGCGTGCCGGCCTTCTGCGCCGCGTGCCCGACAGTGAAGAAGATGGCTGATTTCACGAGCGAGTGCACCGTCATGTGCAGAAGTCCGGCAAAGCTCGCGATCGCGCCTCCCATGCCGAACGCGAACGTGATCAGGCCCATGTGCTCGATCGACGAATACGCGAACATGCGCTTGACGTCGCGCTGGCGTGAAAGGAAGAAAGCGGCGAGCACCACCGACAGCAGGCCGAAGCCCATCATCAGGTCGCCGGCGAAGCGCGTGTTCAGCGCGCCGTCCGTCAGCACCTTGCAGCGGAGCACGGCATACAGCGCGACGTTCAGCAGCAGACCCGACAGCACGGCTGAAATCGGCGTTGGGCCTTCCGCGTGCGCATCCGGCAGCCAGTTGTGCAGCGGCGCGAGGCCCACCTTGGTGCCGTAGCCGACCAGCAGGAAGACAAAGGCGAGCGCGATCACGGTCGGCTCGAGCTGTCCTTTCACGGCGTTGAGGTTCGTCCACAGCAGCCCCCCGCCTTCGGCGCCGAGCACGCGCTCGGCCGCCAGGTACAGCAGGATGGTCCCGAACAACGCCTGCGCGATACCGACGCCGCACAGGATGAAGTACTTCCACGCCGCTTCGAGGCTGGCCGGCGTGCGGTAAACAGCGACCAGCAGCACCGTGGCCAGCGTGGCGGCTTCCATTGCCACCCACAGCAGACCCATGTTGTTGGTCAGCAGCGCCAGCAGCATGGTGAACGAGAAGAGCTGATACATGCTGTGGAAGAGCCGCATGCGCGGCGCGGTCATCTTGCCGTGGTCACGCTCGATTCGCATGTAGGGCCGCGCGAACAACGCGGTTGTGAACGCCACGAACGCGGTCAGCGTGACGAGGAAGACGTTGAGCGAATCGACGAAGAACTGCTGCTGCAGCACCAGGATCGGTCCATCAGCGATAATCTGCGCCGTCAACACAGCGGAAGCGATGAACGTCGCGAGGCTGAACGCAACATTGATCTCGGGCGCGCCGTCGCGGTGCCCGAACAGGGCGAGCACCGCGCTGCCCGCGAGCGGGATTCCGAGGACGAAGAGCAGGGCTTCCATCGTCACTCTTCCTTCAGGCTCTCCAGATGCCGGATGTCCAGGCTGTCGAACTGCTCGCGAATCTGGAACATGAAGACTCCCAGCACGATCATGCCGATCAGCACGTCCAGCGCGATGCCAAGTTCGACCACCATCGGCATCCCGTAGGTCGCGCTGGTGGCGGCGAAAAACAGCGCGTTTTCCATCGCCAGGAACCCGATCACCTGCGGGATCGCTTTGGTGCGCGTGATCATCATCAGGAACGACAGCAGCACGCATGCGAGCGCAATGCCCAGCGTGCCGCGTGCGACCGACGCCGACAGGCTGGAGATCGGCGCCGCGAGGTTGAAGGCGAAGATCACGAGCACGATGCCCAGCAGCATCGTGGTCGGGATGTTGATCAGGGTCTCGACATCCCACCGGACATTCAGGCGGTTGATCAGCCGGTGCAGCAGCCACGGCATCAGCAGGACTTTCAGCAGGAAGGTCAGCAGCGCCGAGTAATACAGGTGCGGCTGCTGCGTGCTGTACGCCATCACGGTGGTCGACAGCACGAGCGTCATGCCTTGCATCGTGAACAGATGGATCAACGACAGGACGCGCCGCTGCGAAAGCAGCGCGAACGACAACAGCAGCAGCAATGCCGCGAACAGGTTGACCAGTTGCGTGAAGAGCGCAGGCATCTTCTACGCCCCGAGCAGGAAATGAATCAGCATGCCGATCACCGCCAGCATGAACGCGCTCGCCAGGAATTCCGGCACGCGAAAGATCCGCATCTTGGCGGACAAAGTCTCGATCAATGCGAGCAACGCGCCGCCGACTGCGAGCTTGGCGATGAGCGCCGGTGCTGCGAGCAGCATGCCGATCGGTTCGTGCACCTGCGCGATTCCCCAGGGGAAGAAGATCGCCAGTCCGATGCACGAATAGGCGAAGAGCTTCAGGCTCGCGGCCCATTCGATCAGCGCCAGGTGGCGCCCTGAATACTCAAGGATCATGGCCTCGTGGATCATCGTCAGCTCGAGGTGGGTCGCGGGGTTGTCGACCGGAACGCGCGCGTTTTCCGCCAATGCCACCATCGTGAAGGCCACGCCGGCAACTGCGAGGCTGGGGTAGATCGCCAGGTCCCGGCCGCCGATGGTCTCGACGATGCTGGCGAGCGAGGTCGACTCGGTCAGGAAGGACGCGTTGAACAGCACCATCAGCAGCGCCGGCTCAGCCAGGAACCCGACCAGCATCTCGCGGCGCGCGCCAAGCGAGCCGAACGCGGTGCCGATGTCCATCGCCGCCAGCGAGATGAACACCCGCGCAAGGGCAAACAGACCGACCAGCGCGATGGCGTCAGCCGCTGGCGCAAGCGGCAGGTCGGTCGACAGACTTGGAATGATCCCGCACGCCAGCACCATTGCCCCGAAGACGATGTACGGCGCGGCGCGGAACAGCGGGCTCGCATGTTCGGCGACGACGGATTCCTTGTAGAACAGCTTGTGCAGCGTGCGGTACGGCAGCAGCAGCGGCGGCGCGCTCTTGTTCTGCAGCCAGGCGCGGCATTGATTGACCCAGCCCGTGAGCAATGGCGCGCCGAGCACCGCGATCGCGATCGCCAGCAGCTGCGCAGTCACGCTGTAGACGACGCTCATCGGAACACCAGCACCAGCATCACCAGCAGCGTGATGAAGCTATACATCAGGTAGGTTGCAATGCGGCCCTGCTGCAGCAGGCCAACGGTGCGCGATGCCAGCTCGACGATGTGCGCCACGGGCAGGTACAGCCAGTGCCAGAAATGATCGGTCGCGACGAGCCGATACGATGGCTCGCGATCAAACGGCGTCGGCAGGTGCCGCTCGATGCGGAAGAACGGCTCGAACACCTGCCGGATGGGCTGCCCGAAGCCTTCGGCCGTGTCCTGCATCCGTGCGTTGAGCAGCGGGAAGCCGCAGTCCCACGGAGCTGCGCGCCGCAGGCGACCGTGGTACAGCGTACGCACGAGCAGGAACGACAAAGCGAAACTGGCGGCAACGAGGACAAGGAACAGCAGCGGGCTGTAGCTTGCGCGGCCGGGGTCGACCGGTGCCAGGAAAAGCCACCCATGCAATGCGACTTTGGCACCGATGCCGTCGCCGACCAGAACGCGGGTCACCGGGTCGATCAACGTAATCACCTGGGCCGGGAACAAGCCGAGCAGCACACACGCCAGGGCCAGCCATACAAGACCGATGCGCTCCCATATCGCAGCGTCATGCGACTGCGCCAGTGCCGGCTCGCGTGGCTGCCCGAGGAAGATCACGCCGAAGAACTTCACCATCACGTAGCCGCCGAGCGCCGCAACCAATGCGACACCGGCCGCTGCCACAGGAACCAGGTTGTTGACGAAGGTCCCCGGCAGGCCCAGCGTGAACAGGAAGCTTTGCAGCAGCAGCCACTCCGACACGAAGCCGTTCAGCGGCGGCAGTCCCGCCGCTGACAGCGCGCCGACCAGTGCCAGCCAGCCGACCCACGGCATGAAGCGCAGCAGGCCGCCGAGTTTGCCGAGGTTGCGTTCGCGTGTTGCATGAAGCACGGCGCCGGTGCCGAGAAAGAGGAGGCTCTTGAAGAACGCGTGGTTCAGTGCGTGATACAGAACGGCAGTGAGCGCGAGTGCCGCCATCGTCTGCATGCGATAGCCGGCAAAAAGCAGCCCCAGTCCGATGCCGACGGTCAGCAGTCCGATGTTCTCGATCGACGAATAGGCGAGCAGGCGCTTCATGTCGGTCTGGATCGCGCTGAACACGACGCCGAACAGCGCGGTCGCAAGACCCAGCACCAGTGCCAGCACGCCCCACCACCAGACCTGCGCCTGCAGGATGTCGAAGCTCACGCGCAGCAGGCCGTAGATCGCGGTCTTCAGCATCACGCCGCTCATCAGCGCAGAGACGGGCGACGGCGCTGCGGGATGCGCTTCCGGCAGCCAGATGTGCAGCGGAAGAAGGCCCGCTTTCGCGCCGAAACCGAACAGCGCCAGCAGGAACGCGACCGAGGCCCAGAACGGCGCCAGCTGCTGCGCGCGCATGTTGTCGAATGTGTAGTCGCCCGTGTTTGCCTGCAGAACGCCGAAGCACAGCAGGATCGCCAGCGCGCCGATGTGCGCGATCAGCAGATACAGGTAGCCGGCGCGGCGAATCTCGGGGATCACGTGATTCGCCGTCACGAGGAAGAATGACGACAGCGCCATCAGTTCCCACATCACCATGAAGACGTACGCGTCGTCGGCCAGCAGCACCATCGCCATCGAGGCGAGAAACAGGTGGTACAGCAGGCACAGCAGGCCCGGTGGCGTGCCCTCGCCCTGGCGGAAGTAGCCGGAAGCGAATACCGAAACGCCAGCCGCGACGGCGCCGAGCAAGAAGAGAAAGAACGCGGACAAGGCGTCCAGCCGCAGATGGAATGGCAGACCTGGAAGCCCGAGCGGCAGGACCGCGATCTGCGGCACCGAAACGAGCGCCGCGATGGCGGCGACTGCCACCAGCAGGCCGATCGCCGCGCCGAGCGGGAAAAGCACGCGCGCGACGATGAAGAAGCTGCCGGGTCGCACAATGCCGGCCACGCCCACGGCCAGCCAGGCAACGACGGCCACGAGAATCCAGTCGATCGGGAGCAGCGCGAGTTCTGTCACGGGGATCGCTGCGGTTCAGCGCCGCGGTTTCATCCTGGACGCCGTCAGCAGCCAGCCGGGCAGCGCCCGATTGCCGGCGTGCTCGATGATGTACTCGCGGATCAGCTGGCGCACCACCTGCGAGGGCGTCAGGTCCTGGGCCGCGCAAATCTCCTCGAACAGGGCCTTCTTGCGCGGATCGAGCAGCAGCGTGAGGCGGGCGGTCTTGTTTTCCATCGGGCCGCACTCCATGACGATGCGGACCCCGGCATGTTAATACGATGTGAATCAAAAGCAAATTGAGCGCTCACCGATCGCGGGTTCGCTCGGAGCCGGAGACCAGCCGCCGCGAACCGTTCTCGGATCCTGGCTCGGTGAACGGCACGCTCGAGACTTGCAGCGCGCGGACGCGCGCTTTTTGTTAGAAGCACGAGCCGCTGATCGGCGCATGCGGCAGGGCACAGCAGGTGAACCCGTAATGACAACTGCGCGAGGGGTATGAACCGACCACGACCGAAAAGGTCAGTCGGAGCGAGTCCTTCCACGTTTTTGATTTGTCATACGCAGGAGTCTCGCGCGAAGTCCGTCAGCTGGACCAACGAATTCCGCGGTGGCGCAGCGACCGTCCGCTTTCCGACTTGCCAGCGTGCACCGCAACTGTCGCTCATCGGCCAGGAGCGGTCGGAAAAAGTCACTTCTCAGTTCGCCGCAAACCGGTCGGTCGTCGATGACCCTCCGAGCACTCACTTCATTCACTGCGCCGCGGACGCAGAAGTCGGTTAACAAGATCCGCTGAACGGAGATAATTAGAGAATATCTCACGATAGAACACGTTAGCCCTCTCGCTCTCCCTCGACGAGATCGGCGTTGGCGCAAACTTGCGCTCGTCGATTGCGCAAGCAGCATCTTCAGCACGTCGACTCAAACGAGCAAACAATGGAAGTCGGAGACGCATCCAATGACAACAACTACGCCGCACAAGCCGTTCTCGATGATTCGAGAGTTCCACCTGGCAGACTGGTTCACTCTCGGAAACGCCGTCTGCGGCACAGGGGCACTCTTTTCCATCATGACGTACCTCGAGCTGCATGAAGTAATTCACGTCTACTTTGCATGCGGCCTCGTTCTGGCTGCGTTGATATTTGATGTCTTGGACGGCCGCATCGCCAGGTGGCGGCAGAAGACTTCGTCGCTGGGCCGAGAACTCGACTCACTCGCTGATGTCATTTCCTTCGGTGTAGCTCCCGCCATCATTGCGTACGGTTGCGGCATGCATGGTCTGTACGACCGCGTCGTCTTGGCGTTCTTCGTCGCTTGCGGGGTCTCACGGCTTGCTCGCTATAACATCACCGCAGAGACGCTCTCCGAAGGGAGCAATAAGGTGAAGTACTTCGAAGGCACGCCAATACCGACTTCCATCGTCCTCGTATTTCTCTTGGCCGTGGCGGCCTGGACCGGCGCAGTGCGCGAGAACTTATGGTTTGGCGAAGTCACTTTGGGCGGCTTCAAGCTTCATCCACTCGTTGGCATGTTTGCACTCTCTGGCTCGCTGATGATTAGTCGACTTCGCGTCCCGAAGCCATGACGCTATGCACCTAAAAAGAGAGAGCTACCCATTCCATGGATCGGACCCCCTGCAGATTGCGGCCTCTGTCGGCCGCGCTTGTGAAAGGTTGAGCATCTACTTCCGAGCGTCGAGCGTTGAGCGACTGCTTACGTGGGAGCGACTTGAACGACCGCATTTGGATGGCTCGACGGGCAGCATCGGGTCGAGCCATGCCGCTGGCGACCAGCCGCTTCCCTCCAGATCAGTCCGCACGTCTGAACCACGAGCTGCGCCGCCGCCTTTACGGCGAATGCAGGGAGGGATTGGGCGGTGAAAGGCCACGAAATGGGGACTGCCCGAATGACTTTGTATCTCTCCGACCGAGTTCAAATGTCGAAGTCAGAACAACATCGTCTCAGCAGGCCGATCCGATCTGCGCCAGCGCACTGTCGAGCGCCGCGCGCAGCCGTTCGATGACCAGATCGAGTTCGTCGTCGTTGATGATGAAGGGCGGCGCCAGCAGGACATGGTCGCCGCGTTGGCCGTCGATCGTGCCTCCCATCGGATAGCACAGCAGACCGGCGTCCATCGCGGCCTTCTTGACCGTCGCCGCCAGCTTGAGCTGCGGATCGAACGGCTCTCTGGTTGCGCGATCGCGGACGAGTTCGAGCGCACGGAAGAGCCCGCGCCCGCGGATGTCGCCGACGTACGGGTGCGTGCTGAATGAAGCGCTGAGCCGCGCCGCGAGCTTCTCGCCCTGCTGCATGCATCGCTCCACGAGCCGGCCGCGCTTGAGCACGCGCTGCACGGCAAGTGCGGCGGCGCATGCCACCGCGTGTCCGATGTATGTGTGACTGTGGTGAAAAGCTCCTGAACCCTGCGCCAGTGCATCGACGATGTGGCCGCCGACCAGCACGGCGCCAATGGGTTGATACCCGCCGCCGAGCCCCTTGGCCACCGCCAACAGGTCCGGTACCACGCCCTCCTGCTCGCATGCGTGCAGCGTGCCGGTGCGTCCCATGCCGCACATCACTTCGTCGAGGATCAGCAGGATGCCGTGACGGTCGCACAGCGCGCGCACGTCCTTGTAGTAGCCGGGCGGCGCGGTCAGGCAGCCGCTCGTGGCGCCGCCCACGGTTTCGGCAACGAACGCGATCACCTTGTCGGCGCCGATGCGTGTGATCGTTTCCTCGATCTCGCGCACCAATCGCTCGCTGTATTGCGCCTCGGTCTCCTCGTCGCGCTGGTCTCGATACGCATAGGGCGGCGCCACGTGCGCGACATCGATCAGCAGCGGTGCAAACTGCCGGCGGCGCCAGACATTGCCGCCCACCGCCAGCGCGCCGAGCGTGTTGCCGTGATAGCTGTTGCGGCGCGCGATGAAATGCGCGCGCTGCGGCTGGCCGATCTCGACAAAGTACTGGCGCGCGAGTTTCAGCGCCGCTTCCATGGCTTCCGAGCCGCCCGACACGAGATAGGCGTGCGTCATCGGCCGCTGCGGATCGAGCGCCGGCGCATCCTCGATCAGCGCATCGGCCAGATCCTCGGCCACCTGGGTCGAAAAGAAGCTCGTATGCGCGTATGCGATGTGATCGATCTGACGGTGCATCGCCGCCACCACATCCGGATGGCCATGGCCCAGGCACGAGACCGCGGCGCCGCCCGACGCATCCAGATAGCGCTTGCCACTCGCATCGGTGATGAAGCAGCCGTTGGCCGCCACCGCCAGCGGGTACTGGCCGCGCAACTGCCGGTGCAGAACGTGCGATTCGTGATGCATGCGTCGATCCTCCCGCGCTTGCTGTCGTGTCAAGGCAGATTGTGGCGCCGCCGGCCCTCGTTTGCTTGTGATGCCCCAATTGTGGGGTTGACGAATCTGCGCATGCGCCACGAGGAATCCATTGCACGTGACTGATAACCGGCCGGCTCACGCGCGCTGGGTATCATCTTCAGATCGACCTGATCATCGGCTTTGCTTGAACATTCTGCTGTCCGTCAAGTTCTGGTTCGCCGTGCTGTTTGTGGCGTCGGCCGTGTATGTGCATCTGCGCGGCAAGGTGCGGCACGGCTTTGCACGCCAACTGACCGATCATTCAACGATCCTGGCGCCGATCAACTCGCTGCTGTACCTGTCGTCGAAGGTGCCGCCGCGTCCGTACATCGACCCGGCTGCCTTTCCCGAACTTGCGCCACTGCAGGCAAATTGGCAGACGATTCGTGACGAAGCGCTGGCGTTGTACGAAGGCGGACGCATCACGGTCGCAACCGGCTACAACGACGTCGGCTTCAACTCGTTCTTCAAGACCGGCTGGACGCGGTTCTATCTGACCTGGTATGGCGAAACGCTGCCGTCGGCGCAGCAGGCGTGCCCGCGCACGCTGGCGTTGCTGCTGTCGATTCCAGCGGTGAAGGCGGCGATGTTCGCGGTGCTGCCGCCGGGTGCCACGCTGCAGCGGCATCGTGACCCGTACGCCGGGTCACTGCGCTATCACCTCGGATTGCGTACCGCGAACGCACCGGAATGCTTCATCGAGGTCGACGGCGAGCGGCGCTTCTGGCGCGACGGCGAGGTGCTGATGTTCGACGAGACGTTCATCCACTATGCGCGCAACGAAACGGCGGTGCAGCGGATCATCCTGTTCTGCGATATCGAGCGGCCGCTGAACAATCCGTTCGCACGTGCATTCAACCGGCTGGTGCGCGCGACGATGATGAGTGCTTCGGCGAGCGCGAACGTTCCCGGCGAACGCATCGGCGGCGTGAACCGGCTCTTTTCGCGCGTGATCGGCATCCGCCTGTGGGGCAAGCGGCTGAAGGCCCGCAGCCGCTTCGCCTACTACGCGCTCAAGTACGCGGTGCTGGCGGCGCTGATCGCACTCTTCATCTGGGCCTGACTACTTCACGCGCATGCCCGGCTGCGCGCCCGGATGCGGATTGAGCAGGTACAGGCCGGGTTGGGACTTTTCGTCGGCTGCGCTCGCCGCCAGCACCATTCCTTCGCTGACGCCGAACTTCATCTTGCGTGGCGCCAGGTTGGCGACCAGCACGGTGAGCCTGCCGATCAGGTCTTCCTGCTTGTAGGCCGACTTGATGCCGGCAAACACGGTACGCAGGCGGCCTTCGCCTGCGTCGAGTGTGAGCCGCAGCAGCTTGTCCGAACCCTCGACGTATTCCGCGTTCACGATCTTCGCGATGCGCAGGTCGACCTTGGCGAATTCTTCGATGCCGATCGTCCCCCCCTCTCCCTCCGGGAGAGGGGTTGGGGGTGAGGGAGCCGCGCCAATAAGCGCGAGATAGATCGACTCGAGCACTGCCGCAATGTCGCCCATCACCTCGTTGTCCCAGAATCTGAGGGTGCGGATTCCCTTTAGCAGCAACATCCGATCGCGCTCGCGATCCTTTAGCAGCGCCTGCTGCTCCGCATGCTGGCCGCCGTCCAACTCGACGGCCAGCCGTGCGTCGGCACAGAAGAAGTCGGCGATGTACTTGGTGCCCTCGATTTCAATCGGATGCTGCCGCCGGAATTTCGCATCGGCAATCTGGCGATCACGCAGCAATGCCCATAGCAGTGCTTCGGCGTCGGTTGCCGTCTTGCGCAGTTCACGTGCATTGGTGAGCAGACGCGGGTCAACACGGGCCTTTTGCACCTGCCTAGGACGTTGCACTCTTGTGGCGGCTGCTCCCTCACCCCCGGCCCCTCTCCCGGCGGGAGAGGGGAGGGATACGGCGGTCTCGCTTTCAAACAACGCATCGATCTGCTTGCCTTCCACCCGCGCCATCAGGTGCCTGTAGGGCAACACGCGCGTCGCCGCATGCGAAGTATCGTCCCAGGTGAAGTCCCGTGTCATGCCAAACAGCTCGCGCGCCACGCGTGCCGCGGTGACCGGCAGCACCGGTGCCAGATAGATCGTCAGCACCCGAAACGCATTGATCACATCGCTGCACACCTGCTGCAGCAGCGTGTGCTGGGCAGGGTCGCGCGCAAGTTCCCACGGCTTGTGCTTGTCGAAGTGCTCATTCGCAAAATCGGCGATGTGCATCGCTTCGCGCAGGGCTCTGCCGTATTCGCGACCATCGAGGTAGCTGGCGATCTCGTCCTTTGACGCCAGCGCCACCGCCGTGGCACCCGCCGGTGCGCCGGACGGATCGTTCGTGATCGCCAGCCTGCCGTCGAAATGCTTGACCAGAAACCCTGCCGCGCGGCTGGCGATATTGACGTACTTGCCGATCAGGTCGCTGTTGACGCGCGCGAGGAAGTCGTCCGGATTGAATTCGATGTCCTCGACGTGCGCATTGAGCTTGGCCGCCACGTAGTAGCGGAACCACTCGGGATTCATGCCGACTTCGAGATAGCGCAGCGGGTCGATGCCCGTGCCGCGGCTCTTGCTCATCTTCTCGCCGCTGACGGTGGTGATGAAGCCGTGCACGTAGATACTGTCCGGTACCTTGCGGCCGGAGAACTTCAGCATGGCCGGCCAGAACAACGTGTGGAAGTACACGATGTCCTTGCCGATGAAATGTACCTGCTCGACCTCCGCGGCCTCACTGAATTCGTCGAAGCTGCGCGTCTCGCCGCGCGCACGTGCCTTGCCACTGTCGAAATACGCCTTGAGCGACGCCAGGTAGCCGATCGGCGCATCCAGCCACACGTAGAAGAACTTGTCGGCCGTGTCCGGAATCGGGATGCCGAAGTAGGGCGCATCGCGCGAGATATCCCAGTCCGCCAGTCCCTTGCCGCCTTCGCCGATCCACTCCTGCGTCTTCGCATACACCTCGGGCTGCAGGTGCGGTTCGCCGCGGCGATTCCCGCCGGCGGTCCAGTCGCGCAGGAACTCGACGCAACGCGCGTCCGACAGCTTGAAGAAATAATGCTCGGACGATCGCAACTCGGGGCGCGCGCCGGTCAGCACCGAGCAGGGGTCCTTCAGGTCCGTCGGCGCATAGGTCGAGCCGCACACCTCGCAGTTGTCGCCGTTCTGCTCCTTGGCGCCGCACTTGGGACAGGTGCCCTTGATGTAGCGGTCCGGCAGGAACATTCCCTTGACGGGGTCGTAGAACTGCTCGATGGTGCGGATCTCGATCAGTTCGTTGGCGCGCAGCGCGCGGTAGATCGACTGCGATAGTTCGACGTTCTCTTTCGAGTCCGTCGTGTGCCAGTGATCAAAGCCGATGTGAAAGCCGTCGAGATACTGTTGCCGGGCGGCCATCATCTCGGCGATGAACTGCTGCGGTGTCTTGCCCGCCTTCTCGGCGGCGATCATGATCGCCGCGCCGTGCGCGTCTTCGGCGCAGACGAAGTGCACCGCGTTGCCGCGCAACCGCTGGTAGCGCACCCAGATGTCGGCCTGGATGTACTCCATGATGTGGCCGATGTGCGGCTTGCCGTTGGCGTACGGCAGTGCGGTCGTGACAAAGATCTGACGTGGTTTCATGACTCGATCCGAAGATGTGCGTTGGAGCGCGCCGCGCAGGCACGCCAGGCTGTCGGCAGGACTATCTGCGGGGCAGCCGGCACATTCGTGAACGTGGCAGCGCGAGATCGAGGATGGAGATGCGGGGAATCATGGGCTGGTCCGAATGACCGCAAGTCTAGCAAGGGCAAGCAGCGCGACGCGGTCCGATAGACTCCCGCTTCCTCGCAAACTGACTTAGCCCTCTCCATGAGCCTCACCGTCGAACGTGTCACCGAGTGTCTTAAGTCCATCATCGATCCAAACACCGGCAAGGATCTCGTCACCTCCAGGGCGGCGCGCAACATCCGCGTCGACAAGGAAAACGTCAACGTCGATGTTGAACTTGGCTATCCCGCCGCCAGCCAGATCGAGCCGCTGCGAGCGCGCGTCATCGAAGCGCTGAAGAACGCGGGCGCCGGAAATGTCAGCGCCAATGTGACGATGAAGATCGTGGCGCACACGGTGCAGCGCGGGCTGAAGGTGATGCCGAACGTGAAGAACATCATCGCGGTCGCCTCCGGCAAGGGCGGTGTGGGCAAGAGCACGGTCGCGGTCAACCTCGCGCTGGCGCTTGCGGCCGAGGGCGCGCGCGTCGGCATGCTCGACGCGGACATCTATGGCCCGAGCCAGCCCACCATGCTCGGCATCAGCGGTCAGCCCGCTTCGGCCGACGGCAACACGATGGAACCGATGGAAAACTATGGCATCCAGACCAGCTCGATCGGGTTCCTGGTCGATGCGGATCAGCCCATGATCTGGCGCGGGCCGATGGTCACGCAGGCACTGCAACAGCTGCTGATGCAGACGAACTGGAAGGATCTCGACTACCTGGTGGTCGACATGCCGCCTGGCACCGGCGACATCCAGCTCACGCTGGCGCAGCAGGTGCCGGTCACCGGCGCGGTGATCGTGACCACGCCGCAGGACATCGCGCTGATCGATGCCAAGAAGGGGCTGAAGATGTTCGAGAAGGTCAGCGTGCCGATCCTCGGCATTGTCGAGAACATGGCGATCCACGTGTGCAGCCAATGCGGCCACGCTGAGCATATCTTCGGTACCGGCGGTGCGGCGCAGATGGCCGCGCAGTTCGGGGTTGACCTGCTCGGCTCGCTGCCGCTCGACATCCGCATCCGCGAGCAGACCGACTCCGGCCGGCCGACGGTCGTCGCGGAACCGGACGGCGATATCGCAAACGCCTACAAGGCGATCGCACGCAAGGTCGCGATCAAGATCGCCGAGCGGGCGAAGGACATGTCGCTGAAGATGCCGACGATCAAGGTGCAGCACACCTGAGCTGTTCCGGACCGCATCGCGTTTGGAGCAGCCTGGCGCGACAATCAAAGAAGAACCTTGCGCTGACCGCGCCGCCACGGGTCAACCTGCCGCGCGGCATGTTCCTTGTCGTTACCTCGCTCGCGCTGCTGAACGCCGTGGCGATGACGAACTGACGCCCAGATCAGCGAGCGCGTGCTGTTCGTGCCGGCTTCGCCGTTCGACGCTTGCTTGCCGCAGAATCTTTATTGACCTTGATGGGCAAGGTCTCGGCGTAGGCGAGCGCCTTCTTCATCCAGGCGCCGATCTCGCGCGGTGAGCGCTCAAGGGGCCGCTCGAACGCGACGTATTCGCGCATGGTCCTGCCCATCACGACGAAGGGTTTCGCGTCAGGCTCTTTTGACAGCGCTGCGCGCTGCTTCTCAGGCAGCCGCACGATCACCCGCTGCTCGTGCACGCCGGTGAACATGTTGCCATTCACGAACGCGCATGGACAGCCGAACATCTGGCGCCGCTCGACACCGGCGGCTTTCGGCAGGCAGGCGTCGAAGCGCGCGATCAGTTCCGGGCTTGATCTTTCCCACTGCTTCATCGGCCAGCCCTATGGCCTGTTGATGAACGCGATCGCCGCGCCGGTCGGGTCGGCGACGATCGCAAAGCGGCCGACATTGGGAATGTCGGTCGCCGGCACGAGTTCCTTCGCCCCCAACTGCTTTGCCTTGGCCAGCGTCGAATCACACTTGGAGACCAGCACGTAGGGCAGCCACATCGTGGGCGCGCCGGGCTGGCTCGACTTCATCAGTCCGCCGCGCGGCTTGCCGTCCTTCGTCAGGATGTAGTAGGTCCCCTGCGGTCCCATGTCCATCGTGTCGTAGCCAAAGCCGAACGCGCACTCGTAGAACACGCGCGCTTTCGCGTCGTCGCTGGTCCACAGCTCGTTCCAGTACCACGCGCCGATCGGCACCGGATCGACGTCCGGCGCATCGCCTTGCGCGCTCTTCCAGATCGAGAACGTGCCGCCGGTGGGGTCGACCAGCGTTGCGCCGCGCCCCACTGCTGGGAATTCGGTCGGCGGCATCACAATCTTTGCACCCGCCGCCGCGGCTGCTTTCGCGCTCGCATCGACGTCGGCCACCGACAGGTAGCTCATCCATGCGCTCGGCGCACCGGGTACGGTGCGCAGGCCGCCGATGCCGTCGGCGCCATTGTTGATCATCGTGTATGGCTGACCGCCCATATCGACGTTTCCGACCGTCCAGCCGAACAACGATGCATAAAAGCGGCCGGCCGCGGCGCTGTCATTCGACATGTGTTCGAACCAGACGAACTTGCCATGCAGGTAGTTCATGATGTGCTCTCCTTGGGTTGCGATCGGAGTTCGACCGGTTCAGCTTCGCGGTGGCAGCGTCGAAACGAAGCTTGGCCGCTGCGTAAACGCCTTGTGGGCGCGCGTGACGTTCGGCAGCTTCGCCAGCAGCGCCTTGCTTTCAGGAAATGCGCCAAGGTAGAACACGATCGGCGCCAGCAGCAGATCGGCCAGCGTCACGCGGTCCCCGACCAGGAAATCGCGCTCACCGTAGGCTTTCTCCAGCAGTCCGAGTTGCTGTTCGACCTCGATCAGCGCCTTGTCGATCACCGCACGGTCGGGTTTGCCGTCAGCGCCGCTCGGGAAAACATACTGCAGGATGTACCGGCGCACCATCGCGTCGTACATGTAGCTGTTGATTGTGCTCACCCATTGTTCGACGCGGGCGCGATCGGCCGGCCCATCCGGCATCAACTTCGGTCCGGGAAACGTCTCGTCGACATAGCGCATGATCGCGCTCGTTTCGTACAGCGTCAGCGCGCCTTGGCGATACGCGGGAATCTTGTGGAACGGATGGATTGCCGCGACCGCATCGTCCTGCGGCGCGTGCGGTTCGAGGCGATAGCTGATGCCTTTCTCCTCGAACGCCAGCCGCGCGCTGCGCGTGTATGTGCTGCGTGGATCGCCGAGCAGGGTCGGCTGCGCAATCGGCGACTTTAGCTTGTCGACAAGATAGTCGTCGAGGCAGTCCCATGTACTCGCCCAGCCCTGCGAGTGCATTTCCAGCGCGCGCGGGGTCGGCAGTCCCGCGTGCTGCAGCGTCAGTTCGGTGCCGCCCGGCTTGGGTTTCAGCGTCACCGAAACAACGGTCTCGACACCCGCCATATCGCCCTGCGCCCACGTCCATGTGAAAACGAGTTTCTCCGGCGGAACGATCTCGCGGTATTCGCCGCTCAGCACAAACACATCGCCGCTGTCTTCGCCGTGCATTTCGACCCGATAGCGGCCGCCGACGCGCAGATCGACCGCGATGCTCGGGCAGGTGCAGTTGCGTGGTCCGAACCAGTTCACGAGCGCCGCCGATTTCGTGAAGGCCTCAAAGATCTTCTCGCGCGGCGCCTTGAAGAACCGCGTCAGTTGCAGGGTGTCGGCATTCATTTCCTTCGTCTCCTTCCGCGCGCCATCGGCGGCGATGTGCGTTCCAAGTAACGGGCGAGGTTGTCGAAGCTCGCCTCCCAGAAGCGGCGGTAGTGCTCGATCCAGTCGACCGCATCCTTCAAAGGCTCCGGCCGCAGCTTGCACAGCCGCCATTGCGCGTCGACGCGCCGCTCGATCAGCCGCGCATCCTCGAGAACACGCAGGTGGCGCGACACGGCCGGCAGCGAGATGTCGAACGGCGTGGCGAGTTCTCCGACACTGGCTTCGCCTTTGGCGAGCCGGGCCAGGATCGCGCGTCGCGTCGGGTCGGCCAGCGCGGAAAAAGTGACGCTCAATGAATCCATGGTGTAGTTAACAATTACGTTAAATAAAAGTCAATCGCGGTCTGTTGCCGCAATTGCGGGAGCAGGGGTCAAACGGAGCAGCCGGACTCGGCAGAGGCGGCCGATGACGTCCGTATCGGCGTTGGGATCGCGTAGCCGTAACGGGTTGCGGTAAGTTCGGCGAGGATCGACACCGCGATCTCGGGTGGCGTGCGCGCGCCGTTCTTCAGGCCGACCGGGCCGTGCAGGCGAGCGAGTTCGGCCGGCGTCACGCCGAACTCGAGCAGCCGTTCCCTGCGTTTGGCCTGGTTCTTGTGTGATCCGATCGCGCCGACGTAGAACGCGTCGGACTTCAGTGCTTCCATCAGTGCCAGGTCATCTAGCTTCGGATCGTGCGTCAACGCGAGGATCGCGGTGTTTCGGTCGGGCTTGAAGTCGACCACCGTGTCGTCGGGCATCGTGCGCACGAGCGCCGTGCCGGGGACGAGCCAGCCATCCGCATATTCCTCGCGCGGATCACAGATCGTCACCTGGTAGTCGAGCGCGAGCGCGATCTGCGCGACGTAGTGCGTCAGTTGCCCGGCGCCGATCACCAGCAGCCGCAAGCGTGGCCCATGCACGGTGACCAGCCGCGCATCGTCGAACGTCAGAACGTCGCCGCCACGGCCATCTTCGAGCGTGACGCGGCCGGTCTTCATTTCCAGCGTGCGCAGCGTCTGTCGGCCGGCTGCGACCCGTGCGAGCAATTCACCGATCTTCGATTCGGCCGAAATCGGCTCGAGGATCAATTCGATTGTTCCACCGCAGGGCAGGCCGAACTGGAATGCCTCTTCCGCAGTCACGCCGTAGGTCACGCGCTGCGGGCGTTCGGCGGCGAGTGCCTGCGTACGCACCTTGTCGACCAGATCGTCCTCGATGCAGCCACCGGAAACGGAGCCCACGACCAGTCCGTCGCCGCGGATTGCCACCAGCGCACCGACCGGACGCGGCGCGGAACCCCAGGTGCGAACGATCGTGCCCATGACCGCGCGCTGACCCTCGCGCAGCCACTCATCCGCTTTCTTGAGAACCTGCGTGTCGACAGAATCCATTCCCTGCTCCAAGGCGCGCCGAGCGGATTTTAGTGGTGCATGACGCGAGCAATGCTCGCGCATTCTTGCGTTCCCCGGCGCTTACCGTCTTTACCGCGCGATTGCCTATACGGGTCGCGGTGTTTCCGACGGCCGGCAGCCGAACAACTGCCGATAACGCGCGGTGAAGTGGCCGAGATGCCAGAAGCCCCAGCGCGCAGCAACGTCCTGGATTGAAGCGGCACTGCGTGGTGTCGATTTCAATTCACGGCGCACGCCGTGCAATCGCGCCGCGCGCAGATACTGCGCCGGCGCGATCCCCAGCACATACTCGAACGCATACTGCACGCTGCGTCGCGACACGCCAATGACCGCGCACAGGCGCTCGACGGTGATCGGATCGTCCGGGTGCGCCAGAACATATTCCTTGGCGCGCTGGACGATTGACCGGTGGGTTGTGTGTCGGTCCGCAGCGTGAGGATGGACCACCGAGTCGAGAAACGCCTCGGCCAGGCCGCCCAATACGCTATCGCGAATCTGTTCGCGCACGCTTGGCACGGACAGTTGCGCGGGGTCTTGCTCGATCGCATCGAAGAGCGACAGGGCAAGCAGCCGCAAGCGCGCGGCGGACATCGAGTCCAGCTTGATCAGGCGGTTCGAAGCAAGCGCCGACGCCAGTTCGAAGGCCGAGACCCCCTGGTTGATCGTCCGCAACTCGTCCTGCGGCATCGAGATGCCGACGATATCCAGCATCGGCGAAGTCAGGAAGTCCAGTTCTCCGCACGGTCCGAGGACGAGTGCTGAGTCGAGATCCATCGGCTGTCCACAGAAACGCGCAGTGCCGTCCATGGCGAGCGGTATGCCGAATGTGACGGAACCCGGCCAGGCACGCCCCGCCTGGTGGATGCGGCGGTTGCTGCGTTCGCGGAACACCTGCATCGACCCCAACCAGAGATCGGTGGTCAGTCCCTCGAATCGGCCGTGGGTCAGTTGCTGATAGGTCTGATCCCACGCGCGCAGGCGCTGCGCCGCTTCGTCCGCGTCATGGCTTTCGCTTCGGGCGAAGGCGAAATCGGGCGGCGCGCGGCCGGCAGCAGCGTTGCCAACGGTTGAGTTGAATGTTGCGGTCACGATTCTGTCGAGCTGAATTCTCTTCGACGCTGGCCAACGAGCGACCCGGTGTTGCGTGCAATGACGACCGAATTCTGCGTCAATGGCCGCGCCGACGACAATCTAAACCTGCCACGGGCCTCAAAACGCGTGCGCCGCGCGCCGTCCGCTGGCCAGGTGCCGAATCTTTCCAGACTGGACCTTCGCATGGCCGGGCGCCATACCCTGATTTGAAGAAGCGGCCTCGGGCTGCCGTGCCGGAACCAAACGGGGCCTCCGAACGACGTTGCCGGTCGACGGTCTTCGCGTCGGGTCGACACCAGCCAATCGCCCGTGCAATATGTCGAGACGCGGTCAGGTGCCGGAGAGCGCCGTTACCGTGGTTGGGGAGACAGCATGAAGTACTTACATGCCGTGCGCGGCGGCTCGCGCGTCCTTGCATTCGGATGTGTTGGCAGTGCTTAAGACCGGATGACTGCTTGCTGTTTCGCTGTGGCTTCCCGGCCGTCGACGCCCGTGCATTTCAGAATCAAGGAGCAAAAGGTGAACAAGTCCCAAGCCTGGAGTCTTCCGGTTGATGGCCTGTCGCTGGTGCGAGGACCAATCGATTCGAGCCTGTCAGACGACACCGTCTACGAGGTACTGGCTGCTGCTGCACGCCGGTGGCCGCATCGCGATGCGGCTGTCTTCGTCGAACAGGGTGTGCGCTGGACCTGGTCGGAGCTGAATCAGCAAGTCGAATGGGTCGCGGCCGGCCTGTGGCGGCTGGGGGTCCGGAAAGGCGATCGCGTGGGCATCTGGTCCCCCAACCGTGCGGAATGGGTCGTGACACAGTTTGCGACGGCGCGCATTGGCGCGATCCTGGTCAATATCAATCCGGCCTATCGCCTGGCCGAACTCGAGTACGCGCTGAACAAGGCCGGTGTCAGCGTGCTGATCACCGCAGCTTCGTTCAAGGCCAGCAGCTACATCGGCATGCTGCAGACGCTTGGCATCGGTGGACCGAGTCGCAGCGAAAAGCTGCCGCAGATCAAGACGGTCGTGCGCCTCGGCGATGAACCGAGCGCCGGGATGCTCAATTGGCGCCAGTTGGTGGAGTCCGGGATTGCTCATACGTCCGACCTGCCTCCTGCTGAGGCGCTGCAGTGCCAGGAGTCGATCAACATTCAGTTCACGAGTGGTACGACCGGGGCACCGAAAGGCGCCACGCTGACCCACCACAACATCGTGAATAACGCGCGCGCGGTAGCGCAGTGCATGCGGTTTTCCGAACAGGACGGCCTGTGCATTCCGGTGCCGCTCTATCACTGCTTTGGCATGGTGCTGTCGGTGCTGGCATGCGTGGCGACCGGTGCCAAGATGGTGTTTCCGGGCGAGGGCTTCGAACCGCGCGCAGCGCTGGCTGCGGTGCAGGCCGAAAGGTGCACCGCACTGCACGGCGTGCCGACCATGTTCATCGCCGAACTGGACCATCCCGATTTCAAGCAATTCGATCTCAGTTCACTGCGGACCGGGATCATGGCCGGCGCGCCCTGTCCGATCGAGGTGATGCGCCGCGTGCAGAGCGATATGCACATGCGCGAGGTGACGATCGCCTACGGCATGACCGAAACCAGTCCGGTGTCGTTCCAGAGCGCGACGGACGATCCGATGGAAAAACGCGTGACGACCGTTGGGCGCGTTTTGCCACATCTGGAGGTCAAGATCGTCGATGCAGAGGGTCGCGTCGTCCCGGTGGGCGAGAAGGGTGAACTGTGCACGCGCGGCTACTCGGTGATGCAGGGCTACTGGGACGATCCTCAGCGCACGCGCGAAGCCGTGCGTGACGGCTGGATGCACACGGGAGATCTGGCGACGATTGACTCCGAGGGCTACTGCAACATCGTCGGCCGCGTGAAGGACATGGTGATTCGCGGCGGCGAGAACGTATACCCGCGCGAGGTCGAAGAGTTCCTGTTCCGTCATCCGAAGGTCGCGACGGTCCAGGTATTCGGCGTGCCCGACCAACGCTACGGCGAGGAACTGTGCGCGTGGATCGTCACCAAGCCGGGCGTCCACTGCACGGAAGAGGAGATCCGTGATTTCTGCCGCGACCAGATCGCGCACTACAAGTTGCCGCGTTACATCCGCTTCGTGCAGGAACTGCCGCAGACGGTGACCGGAAAGCCGCAGAAGTTCCTGATGCGCGAAGCCATGATGCGCGAGCTTGGTCTGCATGCGGCCGTGACCGCATAGGGCTTCAGCGACTGGCAGCAGCTTCGCGGATGCGTGTGAGGTAACGCGCGCGCGGGTGGCGGCCAGATGGAACAGAGGGCCGTTTGCGATTGATGTTGCGGCCAACAAGATCGACAAGGGCTTCTACACGGCGTTGGAGGTCAGGGGCGGGCGGGGAGATTGTCGGCACTTTGCCGCTCCTGCCGCCGACCGTGCTGATCAACACGCTTGCGCGCATGGCATGGGCGCGCCTTTGGGTCCGAGATCAACTCATGGACAGCGGACGCGGAGGCTCCTGCCGCGTCTGTGCGCCGCAACAAGCAAGTGTCCGTGTCTGTTTTGCGGATACGCACTGCGCTTAGCGTCATTTCTTGATTTGGACAAGGGATTTCGGATTGCTAATCTGGGATAACACGGGGCGCCGAAAGCACGCTACCGTTCCGACACTTCGGCGCGCAAAAAGAACTGCGAACAATTCAGTCGCCGCGCTGAGTCGAATGGAAGCACGACGCCTGGGCGTCGCTGCCATTTTCGGGGAGACAACATGCTGAGTTTCACTGTTCGAGCGGCGCGCCGCACCGCGCCGGTGCGATTGCTGATACCCAGACTGGTTCGAGGCGGCCGGCAGGCGGCCCGCATGGCGATGACAATCGCCGTGTTGGTCGGCGCCGCACCGCTTCATGCGCAGTCCAATGACGGGGTGGAGACGGTCAGCGTTGCAAGCCTGCCTCCAGCGACGCCCTATCGCCTGTATGTCGCCGACGTCGCTATTCCGCACATCATCGACGGCAAGCTGCACGTCATCGACGGCAATTCGATGAAACATCAAGGCATGGTCGCGACCGGACTGGCCGGCAACGTCACCCTGTCGGCCGATCGCAAGGAACTGTATGTCGCGACCACCTACTTCACTCGACTGAACCGCGGCGAGCGGGTCGACCAGGTCGACATCTATGACACGGCGACGCTGAAGCTCATCGGGGAAGTCGTGATTCCGGCCAAACACGCGCAGGCATTGCCCTATCGAGGCTATGTTCGAGCGTCCTCCGATGGGCGCTGGCTGTTCGTTCAGAACGCGACCCCGGCGACCTCGGTCAGCGTGGTCGACCTGAAGGCGAAGAAGTTCGTGGTTGAGGTGCCTCTTCCCGGATGCTGGGCGCTGCTGACCGTCCCATCCGAACCCTCCCGATTCACGACGGTGTGCGGCGACGGTTCATTGCTCACGGTGACGCTCGATGCGGACGGGAAGGTCGTTGCGCAGCGCCGGGTGCCGAAGTTCTTCGATCCGGAGACCGATCCGATCTTCATCCACGCCGAATACGATGGCGACCGCGCTCACTTCGTGTCCTTCAAGGGCAGGGTGCATACCGCGAATCTGGCAGGCGAGCAGGCGAGCTTTGAAGCGTCATGGTCGCTGGTCCAGGGTGTGGACGCGAAGAAGAACTGGCGTCCCGGCGGCTATCAGCCTGTCGCGCTGCATGCGCAGAGCCAGCGGCTGTACGTCGGCATGCATGCTGGCGGCAAGGAAGGCAGCCACAAGGAACCGGCGCGCGAGGTCTGGGTCTTCGACGTGTCCAAGCGGACGCGGATCGCGCGCATTCCTGGTTCGATGGCGATCGCACTCGCCGTGACGCGTGGTGACAAGCCGCTGCTGTTTGCGATCGACGGCGCGAAGAACACGCTGGTGTCGTGGGACGTCCAGGGCACACCGCGTAAACGCAAGGAACAGGTGGCGCCGATGGGCGACTCGGCGACGCTGATCGAGGTCCAGTAAGGCCGCCACGATGGTCGCGCTGTCGAACCTGCTGGCGATTGACGCGGTGATCGCTCGCGCTTGCGGCGCGACCGTTGCGCTGATCCTGCTGATCGGCGCGATCGACAAGCTCCGCGACCGCGAACTCTTTGAGGCAATCGTCGAGAACTACCGCGTCCTGCCGGCGGGCGCTGCGGCTTCATGGTTCGCGCGCGCGCTGCCGGCGGCGGAGATCATTGTCGCAGGGCTGCTGCTGTGGCCGGCCGCGCGGTTCATTGGCGCTGCCGCGGCAATCGGGTTGCTGCTGCTGTTCTCGTCAGCAATCGCCGTCAACCTGGTGCGGGGCCGGCGCGACATTGACTGCGGCTGTGGAGGCGCGAGCGGCCGCCAGACGCTTTCATGGTGGCTCGCCGCGCGCAACGCCGTTCTCGCGCTGCTGGCGTTGCTCGGCGCAACTGAAGGGGCCGCGCGCGAAATGGCATGGCTTGACGCGTTCACCGCAGTTGCAGGCACGCTGGCGCTGTTTGCGCTGTATGTGTTCTTCAACCAGCTAGGTGCCAATGCGCCACGGCTGAAGTCGCTGCGGCGTCATGCATGACGTAATGGCGCCGCTGCCTTGGCCGTGAGCACGGGAAGAGGAAGACTGTCATGACCGATGCACTGGTGGTTTCGAATCTCTTGCTCTGGCTGGTGGTGCTCGCCCTGCTGGTTGCGGTGATCGCGTTGGCGCGCCAGGTTGGAATCCTGTACGAACGCGTGGCGCCGATGGGCGCACTGACGCTCGACGCGGGGCCCGCGGTGGGTGCGGCGGCGCCGACGATGAGCCTGCGTGCGCTGGACGGGCGCGCGATCGAACTTGGCATTCCGGGGCGCGCTAGCACGCTGCTGTTCTTCCTTTCGCCGACCTGCCCGGTGTGCAAGAAGCTGCTGCCGATCCTGCGCAGTATTCAGGGCGCCGAGCGCAGCTGGATGAATATCGTGCTCGCCAGCGATGGTGAACCCGCGGAACATCAGGCGTATGTTGCGCGGCAGAGACTGGAGGATTTTCCCTACGTGCTCAGTCGCGATCTCGGGCTGGCGTTCCGCGTCGGCAAGCTGCCGTATGCGGTGCTGGTCGACGAACAGGGTCACGTGCGCGCGAAGGGTCTGGTCAATTCGCGCGAGCAGATCGAGAGCCTGTTCAACGCGCGCGACCTCGGTGTGGGTTCAGTGCAGGAACTTGTCCGGCAAAAAGGGTGAGCCGCGAGCGACGTCTTCGGGAGGAAGTCATGTTGATGCAGTGGTTCGATCGAATCGTCGAGGCGCGCGTCCGCAAGGTCGCGCAGGATACGTCGCGGCGCAGCCTGCTCGTCGGCGTCGGCCGCGTGATGGTGGGCGCTGCATTCGTGCTGCCGGTGTTGCCGTTTGATCGGTCGGCGCGCGCTGCAGAAGGAAAGGCCAGGCAGCAGAAAACCGACACCGACTGCGAATACTGGCGCTACTGCGCGCTCGACGGATTTCTCTGCACCTGCTGCGGCGGGTCGGTCTCGCAATGCCCTCCCGGCACAGAGGTCTCGAAAGTGACGTGGATCGGCACCTGTCGCAGCGCGGCCGACGGCAAGGACTATCTGATCAGTTACAACGACTGCTGCGGCGCTACGACGTGCGGGCGCTGCCTGTGCAACGGCAACGAGGGAGAGCGGCCCGGCTACCGGATGGGTGTTCACAACGATATCAACTGGTGCATGGCGAATGCCAGCACGATGTACCACTGCACGGTCGCCGCCGCGGTGGGATTGGCCGAGCCGCGCAAGGGATGAGGAAGGGTTGAAGTTGGCGAGCCGCAAAGCATCACGCGTCGCGATGTGTGCATCGATTGCCACATTCAGTGTCTCCGCATCCGCGGCAGCGCCAGCGGGGGAGGCGCTTTATCTTCAGCATTGCGCGGCCTGCCACCAGGCGGACGGATCAGGCGTGCCTGGGCTTGCGCCTCCGCTTGCAAACGCGTTGGGCAAGCAACTCGCCTCGCCTCGGGGCGCCGAGTACCTGGCCCAGGTCGTCGTGGCAGGGCTGGCCGGTCCGATCACCGTTTCAGGGCAACCTTTCAGCAGCGCCATGCCTGGACTCCCGCAATTGCCGGACGGCGAGATCGCGTCGATCCTCAATTACGTCGTGCGGGGACTGAATCGAGCATCTGATGACCTTTTGTCCGCCGCCGACGTCGCGGCTGTACGAGCGCGCAAATCCGCCCCGGGCGACACGCTGCGCCTGCGCCGCGCGTTGCTCGGAAGCTAGCCGTGTCGCGAACTCGACATTCCCTGTGGATTGCCCTGCTGGCGCTGGTGAGCGTGGCGAACGTCTGCGCAGCGGATCGCTCGCGTCAGAACTACATCCAATACTGCGCCGGCTGCCATCAGTTCGACGGCAGCGGCAGTCCTGACGCCGGCATTCCGGACATGCGCGCGAAGGTCGGCCAGTTTCTTTTCTCGCCGCGCGGACGCGCGTTTCTCGTGCAGGTACCGGGTTCGGCCAACTCGCCGCTGTCCGATGGCGAAC
Organism: Burkholderiaceae bacterium; assembly: GCA_036824465.1. Taxonomy (GTDB): domain Bacteria; phylum Pseudomonadota; class Gammaproteobacteria; order Burkholderiales; family Burkholderiaceae_F; genus JAKOQB01. Next base: position 67,665 of record DAITAC010000004.1, on the reverse strand, counting down.
TGGCGCAGCTTCTCAACTGGATCGTAAAGGCGTTCAGCCAGGCTCAACTGCCGGCAACGTTTGAGCCGTTCAATGAAGATGAAGTAAGGAGGCTGCGCGCGGACCGGCCGGCGGCGATCGCCGAGCTGCGGCGCGAGGTGGTCCAGGAACTGCAGCAACAGGGACATGCGGTTCGATAGAACCAGAGACAACGGTGTAAGGAGGGAGATGCAATGAAGATCCAGTTCAAGTTGAATCATTCCGGGAACGAGCCGGGATTCGCGCCGCGGATCCTGTCGGCAGCAACGTGTGCGCTCCTGTTTACGTTTGCGAGCGGGGTTGACGCGCAGGACGCCGCGCGTCTGAAGCAGGATCTGACCCCGATCGGCGCCGAGCGCGCAGCTAACAAGGACGGCACGATCCCGGCGTGGACCGGCGGCGATCTGAAAGCACCGGCCGGCTGGAAGTCCGGCACGCCGCGGCCGGACCCGTATGCGGCCGACAAGCCGCTGTACACAGTCGATGCCGGCAATGTCGACAAGTACAAGCAGAACCTGAGCGAGGGCCAGATTGCGCTGCTCAAGACGCTCAAGGGTTACACGATGGAGGTGTACCCGACGCGTCGATCATGTGGCTATCCCGATTTCGTCTACGAGCGCACGGCGCAGAACGCGACGAGTTCGAAGCTCGCAGCCAACGGCTTTGAGATCGAGCGTGCGACGCCGGGCGGCGTGCCATTCCCGTTGCCGAAGAACGGCGCCGAGGCGATGTGGAACCACAAGCTGCATTGGGTCGGCGAAGGACGGATCGAGCGGTACGCGACGATCTTTTCGAATCCCAAGGGTGGTGATTTCGTGCCGCTGGTACAGGACCAGTGGACTTCGACGCCGTTCGGCAACCCCAAGGCGAAAACCATCGAGGAAGTGCAGGGCGCGGAATGGAAGCTGCTGAACGAAGTCGTGGCGCCGGCCGCGCGGGTAGGAGAGCTGATCCTGATCAACTACTACCTGAACAAGGAAAGCGAGGCGTGGCTTTACTTTCCCGGCCAGCGCCGCGTGCGTCGATCGCCGACCTTTTCATACGACAACCCGGTGCCGGGCTACGAAAACCTGCTGATGGTCGACCAGTACCCGATGTATGCGGGGCCATTGGACCGTTATGACTGGAAGATCGTCGGCAAGCAGGAACTGCTGGTTCCCTACAACACCTTCAAGTTCAATGACACCTCGCGCAAGTTCAAGGACATCTTCGGCCCCGATTACCCGAAGCGTGATCTGATCCGCTACGAAATGCACCGCGTGTGGAAGGTCGAGGGAACCGTCAAGCAGGGCCAGCGCCACCTGTTTCCGCGCCGCGTGATGTTTCTGGACGAAGACACCTGGATGTTGCTCGTGGCCGATCTGTATGACGCGCAGGGCAAGATCTGGCGCGCGATGGAGTCGTATCCGTACACCGCGTGGGAACTGCCCGCGTGCGTGTACCAGGGCTACATCAGCTACGACCTCAACGTCGGCCGCTACATGGCCGACAACCAGCCGCAGGAGGGCAAGGTGGACTGGCTGGCCGGACGCGAGGGGCGGATCGATCCGAACAAGTTCAACGCGGATGAGTTGCGGCGTGTTGGCGGCCGCTGAGCTTGAACGCGCGATCTGAACTCCAGAGGAGGGGAAAAATGTTGAAGCAAAAGCATGGGCTTGGGTACGGTGATGGGCCGCGGTCGATGAAGATGATGTCGGGCGCCGTTGGCGCGGCGCTGGCGCTGCTGGCTACATCCGCCGGTGCGGTGCGCTTTGAGACCGAAGGAGGCGTACAGGTGGATTTCGGCACCACGATCTCGCTCGGTACACAGGTTCGTTTGAGCGATCGCTCGGTCACCAACATCGGCAACGATAACGGCGGGTCGGTTCCGATTGGTGGTCCCATCGGCGGCCGCGTCGCTGGTGCCGGCGATCCGTTGTTCTCGAACCCCGACTTCAATTTTCTGCAGGGCGACGACGGCAACCTGAACTACAAGAAAGGCGACATCGTCTCACTGGCGCTCAAGGGCACGCATGAGCTCGGACTCAAATGGGGCGACGGCTGGAAATCACTCACGCGCGCGACCTGGGTCTACGACTTCAAGGTCGATGACACGCGCCGCACCGAGCTGTCCAGCGATGCAAAGAATCTGGCCCAGCACAACATCACGTTGCTCGACATGTGGCTGTCGAAGGACTTGAAGCTGGTCGGCGATCAGCCCGCGACCGTCAAGCTCGGCAACCAGGTGATCAGTTGGGGTGAGGACGTTTTCATCATCGGCGGAGTGAATTCGATCAACGCGCTCGATCTGCGCAAGTTCCACACGCCGGGCACGCAGTTGAAGGAAATCTTTCGGCCGGCGCCAATGCTCTACATCAATACCGGGCTGTCGCAGGGTTTGAATCTGGAGGGCTACTACCAGTTCAGCTGGAATGGATTCCAGTTCGATCCGGTCGGCACGTTCTTTTCGGCTGCTGACGTGGTTGGCAAGGGGCAGCGTCCGGCATTCATTCCGTCGTCATTGCTGACGCCGTTCGGCCTGTGCTTGCCGCCGACTCCGTGCGGCGATCGCGGCGACGGAATTCAGCCGGGCATCAACGTGCTGCCCTTCGAGGGTGACAAGAAGCCGCCCGCAGGGGGGCAGTTCGGTCTGGCCTTGCGCGGCAAGCCGAGCGGCGCCGACACCGAGTTCGCGCTGTACTACATCCGTTACCACGACAAGCTGCCATTTACCACGCTATTCACCGATCCGACCTATCTCGCCTTCAACGTACTGGGTGCGGGCTACTACAACGAGTTCGGAAAGGAAAAGAATCTGTTCGGCGCCTCGTTCAACACCAAGGTCGGCCCGGTGGCGGTCGGTGGTGAAATCTCCTACCGGCCGCGCGACTCGGTGGCAATCGATCCTTCCGTGCCTTTGACCGGACCCTACAGCATCTTCGACACGGCTCCAGGTCCTACCAAGACGGTCGACGCGAATGGCCGCATCACGGTGCGCGGCCTGGTCGAGGAGAAGAAGTTTCAGGCCCATTTGACAGGCTTCTACTTCATCGAAGTCAATTCTCCGATCGGCGCGGTAATGAAGGGACTTGGGGCGGCGGAGGGCTACGTGCTGGCCGAGGCCGCCGTGACCCACTACCCGAATCTCGATGCGTCGCGCATTCCGTACCTGATCTTTCCCAGCTACGAAATACCGACCAGGACCTCGGCCGGGTATGTAATCGAGGTCGGGCTGACCTATCCGCATGCGTTTGGCAGCGGGGTCAACCTGACGCCGCAGATCGACTTCACGCATGACGTTTCCGGCATTTCGCCGAACACGTTGCCATTCGTGAAGGGACGCAGATCGCTCTTCGTCGGTGTCAACTACGACATCGACGGCGTCTGGCGAGGTCAGATCGGCATGTCGCGTTTCTTCGGCGGCGGGCTGACCAATGCCATCCGCGATCGCAGCTTTTTCGCGGCCAGCGTTTCGTATTCGTTCTGATGCGCGAGGGCGGGATGGTCGCTACGACCATCCCGCCCTCGGCCTTGTGTCGTTCGCACCACCAGTAGGGCGCGCGTGATCGAGCTCATCGTTCGACGGCTCGAGGCGGTGATCTTCCGTCACCGCGTCGCGACGCTCATTCTGCTCGGTCTGCTGACCGTCGTGCTGGGACTGTTCGCGACCAGGTTGCGCATGGACGCGGGTTTCGACAAGCAGCTTCCGACCGGACACGAATACACCGACACTTTCTTCCAGTACCGCGATCAGATCTTCGGCGCGAACCGCCTGATGGTCGCGGTCGCGCGCACCAAGGGCGACGTGTGGAACGTCGCGTTCCTGCGCCGCCTCAACGACGTCACGCAGGCGGTGCTGTACATGCCCGGCATCGACCGGCGCACCGTGAGTTCGCTGTGGACGCCGAATACACGCGTGCTGCAGATCACTGAAGAAGGCTTCAAGGCGCGCGATGTCATCGGCGGCAACGTGACGCCGGAGAATCTGACCGATGCGCACGTTGTCCAGATCCACGAAAACGTGATCCAGGGCGGCTATGTCGGCAGCCTGGTCGCCAACGACGCGACGGCCGCGATGGTGATCGCCGACCTGCTTGATTTCGATCCGAAGACGCGCGAGAAGACAGACTACATCGAGCTCGGCCGCCGTATCGAGACCGAGCTGCGAAGCAAGTTCGAGGACGCCGACACAAAGATCCAGGTGATCGGCTTTGCCAAGCAGATCAGCGACATCGCCGACGGCGCGCGCAGCGTGATGCGGTTCTTCGCACTCGCGTTCGTGCTGACCGCACTCGCGGTCTACTGGTATAGCCGCTCGATCGCGTTCACCTTTGCTGCGCTGACGTCGTCGCTGGTGTCGCTGGTGTGGCAGTTCGGCACGCTGCAACTGCTCGGCTACGGGCTGGATCCGCTTGCCATCCTGGTGCCGTTCCTGGTGTTTGCGATCGGCGTGTCGCATGGCGTGCAGCAGGTCAACTACATCTCGCGCTCGATCTGCGGCGGGCTGTCCGGGTACGACGCGGCGCGCTCGAGCTTCCGTGGCCTGCTGGTGCCCGGCACGATGGCGCTGGTGACCGCATTCGTCGGATTCGCCACGCTGTACCTGATACCGATCCCGATGATCCGCGAGTTGTCGCTGACCGCCTCGATCGGGGTGGCGTACAAGATCATCACCAACCTCGTGATGCTGCCGGTCGTGGCATCGTTCTTCCGTTTCGGCCCGGACTTCGTGCGTCGCATCACGGCGCTGAGGCTGGAGCGAGAGCGCTGGATGAAGAAGGTGGACCGCGTCGCCGAGCGCCGGGTCGCGTTTGCGGTCACGGCCGCGGCAGCGGGGCTGTTCGCGGTGGCCGTGTGGCAATCCAGTGATCGGCATATCGGGTATCTGAAACCGGGTGCGCCGGAGCTGCGCGAGGAATCGCGCTACAACCGCGACGCGGTCGCGATCGTCGAGAAATTCGGACTCGGGCTGGACGTGTTCACGCTGGTCGCGGAGATGCCGCAGGACGGCTGCTATGAATTCCAGCGCATGTCGTACGTCGATGACCTTTCTTGGGTAATGACGAATGTTCCGGGCGTGATCGGGGTGGCGAGCCTGCCGGCACTGGTCAAGGTCGGCGCCTCCGGTTTCAACGAAGGCAACCCCAAATGGCAGGCGCTGCCGCGCGACGCGCGCTCGATGGCGAGCTTCATCGGACTGGCGGGCGAGGGGTCCGGTTTGTACGACCCGCGCTGCTCGGTGCTGCCTATCAACGTCAGTCTGGCCGACCACAAGGCGGTGACGTTGAGGGCGGTGGTCGATGCGGCCAAGCGTTACCGCGAGGAGAACCGCAGCGAGACCGTGAAGGTGAGACTGGCCAGCGGCAATGCGGGTGTGCAGGCGGCCACCAACGAAGTGCTTGAGCGCACCGAACTGCCGATGATGATCTACGTCTATGCGACGATCGTGCTGCTGGTGCTGATCACGTACCGCGATTGGCGCGCGATGATCGCGTGCTGCGTGCCGCTGACGCTCGCCACCTTCCTCGGCTATTGGTTCATGAAGGTGCTGGACATCGGATTGACGGTGGCCACGTTGCCGGTGATGGTGCTGGCGGTCGGCATCGGCGTGGACTACGCGTTCTACATCTACAACCGCCTGCAGGCCTACCTGGCGGGCGGCATGTCGATCGAGCCGGCGTTCAAGAACGCTTTGCTGGAGACCGGTAACGCGACGATCTTCACCGCGATCACGCTGTCAATCGGTGTGGCGACCTGGGGTTTCTCGGATCTGAAGTTCCAGGCCGACATGGGTTTGCTGCTGGCCTTCATGTTCATGATCAACATGGTGATGGCGATGTCGTTGCTGCCGGCGCTGGCAGTTGTGATCGATACGCTGATCCCGCGTCGCGGACCAGTGAAGCGCCCACTGATGACACATTGACTTGGCGATGTTGCGATCGACGATCTCTCGCAGGTTGGATACCCGGCGCGGCGCAATACGGGCGCTCGGCAGCGCATTTGCAGTTGCTGGCATCTGTGGCTGGCGTCTCGCACACGCGGCGGACGCAGCGCCGGCGTTGGCCGGGGCGGCGTCCTCGGCCGGCGGCGGCGCTGCGCGCAAGTCGGATCTGGCAACGACCAACCTTCTCCTGGCGGGCGCGAGCGCCGGCAACCGCCTGATCGCCGTCGGCGAATATGGCCATGTATTGCTGTCGGACGATGATGGCGCGCGTTGGCGGCAGGCGAAATCCGTTCCCACGCGAACCACGCTGACGGCGGTCGTGTTCATCAACGAGCGCACCGGCTGGGCAGTCGGGCATGGCGGCGTCGTGATCGGCACGCTCGATGGCGGCGATACCTGGCAGCTGCTGGCGGGCAGGATCGACGGCAAGGATGCGCTGTTTTCAGTGTGGTTTCGCGACGAGAAGAATGGCCTTGTTGTCGGGCCGTACGGATACGCCGCGCGCAGCAGCGATGGCGGTGCGAATTGGACATCGTTCGAAATTGCGCCGGGCGAGCTCGGCGAGCGGCATCTGAACCAGATTGTTGCGCGTGGCAAGCTGGCGCTGATTGCGGCCGAAAGCGGCATCGCGTTTCGTTCGGAGGACGCGGGGCAGAGTTTCAAGGCCATTACGCTGCCCTATAAAGGGTCGATCTGGGGCGGCGCTGCGCTGGCCGACGGGGCGCTGCTGCTGTGGGGCATGCGGGGTACGGTACTGCGCAGCACCGACGAGGGACAGAAATGGACGCTGATTTCCACCGGAACCGACCAGTCTCTCGCGGGAGGCGCGCAGCTTGCCGACGGCACGGTCGTTGTTGCCGGGATGAACGGCGTCACGCTCGTCAGCCGTAATGGCGGTGCAAGTTTCGAGGCTCAGATGCGAGAGGATCGGCGCAACACTGCAGCCGTGCTCGCGACGAAGCGCGGGTATCTGCTGCTCGGACCGGCGGGCATTCAATCGCCATAGGTCGGATTGCCCGCAGCCCGGCGGGGTTTGCGCAGGCGCTCATCGCCTGAATACGTGGCGAACACTCGCGCGCTTGCGTTGTCGGACTGCAAGGCAGTAACTTGCCCTCTCCGCGCAATGCCATCGCCAGGCGCGTAACGTAGTCGAAGAAGAACGAATTCAATCCAAGGAGTCATCATGGCTGTCCCGCTATCACTGCGGGTCAACGGCAAGGCGATCACCGCCGACGTTGCGCCCGACACGCTGCTCGTCAGCTTCATTCGCGAGAGCCTGCGCTTGACGGGCACGCACGTCGGCTGCGACACCGGGCAGTGCGGCGCCTGCACCGTGCACGTCAATGGCCGCGCGGTGAAGAGCTGCAACGTGCTGGCGGCGCAGATGCAGGGCGCCGAGGTGACGACGATCGAAGGCATCACACCGGCCGATGGCTCGATGCACCCGATGCAGGCTGCGTTCAAGACCTGCCATGGATTGCAGTGCGGCTTCTGCACACCGGGGATGGTGATGAGCGCGATCGATCTGGTCACGCACTGGCCGCACGGGAATGAAAAGGAAATCCGCGAAGGGCTGGAAGGCAACTTCTGCCGCTGCACCGGATACCAGAACATCGTGAAAGCCGTGGCACTCGGCGCACAGGCGATGGGCAAGTGAAGGCAATGCGCCCCTCGAACTTGCCCTCTCCCGCCTCGGTGGGAGGAGTCGGGGTGAGGGCTGACGGCTGACGGCGACGGCATAGGGAGACACACAATGAATGACCCCAAGGCAGGATTCATCGGCCGCGCCGTCGAACGCAAGGAGGATTACCGCTTCCTCACCGGCGCCGGGCAATACACCGACGATGTCACGTTGCCGAACCAGAGTTACGGCTACTTCCTGCGCAGTCCGCATGCGCACGCGAAGATCCGTTCCATCAGCACCGCGGCGGCGGCGAAAGCGCCGGGCGTCCTTGGCATCTATACCGGCAAGGACTTCTCGTCGATCGGAGGCCTGCCGTGCGGCTGGCTGATCAATTCGATCGACGGCACGCCGATGAAGGAGCCGAAGCACGCGGTGATTGCCGCGGATAAGGCGCGCTATGTGGGCGATCAGGTTGCGCTCGTGGTGGCCGAAACGCTCGCGCAGGCGAAGGCCGCCGCCAACATGATCGATGTCGACTACCAGGTGCTCGACCCAGTAGTCGAAACCGCCACCGCGGCGAAGAGCAAGATCGCGGTGCACGACATCGCCCCCGACAACGTCTGCTACACGTGGGGCTGCGGCGACAAGGCCGCCACCGACGCGGCCTTTGCCAGGGCCGCGCATGTCACGCGCCTGGAATTCGTCAACAACCGGCTGATTCCGAACGCCATCGAGCCGCGTGCCGCCAACGCGATGTACACACGGCACGACGATTCGTACACGCTGTACGTCGCGAGCCAGAATCCGCACGTCGAGCGGCTGCTGATGACCGCGTTCGTGCTCGGACTGCCCGAACACAAGGTGCGCGTGATCGCGCCCGATGTCGGCGGTGGCTTCGGTTCGAAAATCTATCTGTACGCCGAGGAAACCGCGCTGGTGTGGGCGTCGAAAAAGGTCGGCCGGCCGATCAAGTGGGCTGCGGAGCGCTCAGAGAGCTTCCTGTCCGATGCGCACGGCCGCGACCATGTGACCAAAGCCGAACTTGCGCTCGACAGGGATGGCAAGTTCATCGCGTTGCGCGTGCATACAACCGCCAACATGGGCGCGTATCTGTCGACCTTCGCTTCGTGCATACCGACCATCCTGTATGCGACGCTGCTCGCGGGCCAGTACGTGACACCCGCGATCTACTGCGAGGTGCAGGCGGTGTTCACCAACACCGCGCCCGTCGATGCCTATCGCGGCGCGGGACGGCCCGAGGCTACTTATGTCGTCGAGCGCATTGTCGAAACCGCGGCGCGTGAATTGAAGATGGACCCGGCTGAACTGCGGCGCAAGAACTTCATCCGTGCCTTTCCGTACGCGACACCGGTCGGTCTTACTTATGACACGGGCGATTACGAGGCGACACTGCAGCGCGTGCAGCAGGTTGCGGACATCAAGGGCTATGCGGCACGCAAGGCCGCGTCGGCCGGCAAGGGTCTGCTGCGTGGCATCGGTTACGCCTGCTATATCGAGGCGTGTGGCCTCGCGCCGTCGAACATCGCGGGGGCGCTCGGTGCGCGCGCGGGCCTTTTCGAGGCGGGTGAAGTGCGCGTGCATCCGACCGGCAAGGTCACGGTTTTCACCGGCTCGCACTCGCACGGGCAGGGACATGAGACCACGTTTGCGCAGGTCGTCGCGGACCGGCTGGGTATCGGCCTCGACGATGTCGATATCCAGCACGGCGATACGGGCAAGGTGCTGTTCGGCATGGGCACCTATGGCAGTCGCTCGCTCGCGGTCGGCGGCACCGCGATCGTCAAGGCGGTCGACAAGGTCATTGCCAAAGGCAAGAAGATCGCCGCGCATCTGCTCGAAGCCAGCGAAGGTGACATCGAATTCGCCAACGGCGAATTCCGCGTGGCCGGCACCGATCGCAGGAAGACGTTTGCCGAGATCGCTCTGACCGCGTACGTGCCGCATAACTACCCGCTCGACAAGCTCGAGCCGGGGCTGAACGAGAATGCGTTCTACGACCCGACCAACTTCACCTACCCGGCCGGCTCCTATGTGTGCGAGGTAGAGGTCGATCCGGCCACCGGAAAGGTGACGATCGATCGCTTCGCCGCGTCCGACGACTTCGGCAATGTGGTCAACCCGATGATCGTCGAAGGTCAGGTGCACGGTGGCCTGGCGCAAGGAATCGGCCAGGCTTTGCTCGAAGGCTGCCATTACAACGAGGACGGCCAGCTCGTCACCGGTTCCTACATGGACTATGCGATGCCGCGCGCCGATGACTTGCCGCATTTCATCGTCAACACGGTCAAGGGCACGCCGTGCACGCACAATCCGCTCGGCGTCAAAGGATGCGGTGAAGCCGGCGCGATCGGCGCCCCTGCCGCGGTGATGAATGCGGTGACCGATGCGCTGTGGCATCTGGGTATCCGCGATGTACCGATGCCGGTCAGTCCATACAGCGTGTGGAAGACGATGCAGTCCGCGAAGATATAGGGAGCACAAGATGGAAGAAATGCACTATCACCGCCCCGCCTCGGTGGCCGAGGCGGTCAAGCTGATGCACACGCACGCGGATGACAAGGTGCTCGCGGGCGGGCAGTCGACGCTGCCGTCGATGAAACTCGGACTGTCGTCGCCGGGCGGATTCATCGATCTGTCCGGCATCGCGGATCTTTCGGGAATCCGCGTGGAGGGCAACACGATCACCATCGGCGCAATGACCACCCATGCGACCGTTGCCGCATCGGCGGATGTCAAACGACTGATCCCGGCGCTCGCGACGCTGGCATCGGGCATCGGCGATCGCGCGGTGCGCAACCGCGGCACGATCGGCGGCTCTATTGCCAACAATGATCCGGCTGCGTGTTATCCCGCGGCGGCGTTGGGTCTGGAGGCGACGATTCAGACCAACGCCCGCAAGATAGCGGCCGATGGATTCTTCAAGGGCCTGTACGACACGGCGCTGAATCCCGGCGAACTGATCACGGCGGTGAGCTTTCCGGTACCAGAGAAGGCTGGGTACCTGAAGTTCAAGCAGCCCGCCTCGCGCTTTGCGATCGTCGGCGTGTTCGTCGCCAGGACCGGGGCCGGCGTTCGAGTCGCAGTCACGGGCGCCGGTGCCTGCGTGTTTCGCGCCAAGGCACTCGAAGAGGCATTGGACAAGAGCTTCACGCCCACTGCCTGTGACGGCGTCAGTATCGCGGCCTCGGGTCTGAACAGCGACATCCATGGCAGCGCCGAGTACCGCGCGCACCTGATCCCGGTGCTGGCAAAGCGGGCGGTCGCTCAGGCGCTGGGTTGATCTGAAGGATCTTTCCTGAACGCACGGGCGCCATCAGGGCGTCCGTTTTTTTTGAAGCCGCTCTGCGCTCGCGGCATTTCGTCGATCCCCCGGGACGCGCGGCCCGCGCTTCAGGCTGCAATCAAGTGCGCAAGCTCATTGAGATCCCCTGCATCGCCGCCGCCATCGCGACTCCTTGATCTGCATTAAGAGTCGGGCAGTGCATTGCCGATTCTGGATAACGGTTCTTTGGCGAGGTCCTGAGAATCGGCGGGAATGATCTGTTCGGACGTGCCCCGAGGAAGAGGGCGCGCAATTCAAGGAGGGATCGATGCGGCAAGGGAACATCCCCGTGGCGGTGCAGGTGGGTCCGTGCGGCGTGATTACTGCGCGCCCGGCGGCGGCCCTTTGTCGGATCGACACAAAGAAGAGCCAGATGAAAGGACGCCCGGTCATCTGCGCTCCCGTTTTTCATGATCAATGCACCGGAGGCTCGACATTGCCATGACTAAGCGAAATCTCGTCAGCACTGCCGTCGGAACGGCACTGAGCATCGTCGTCGGTTTAACACTTTGGGCTGTCAACGCGCCGGTTCAAGCCTTCGACCGTGATTCGTTGGTGTGGAAGAAATGCACGACCTGCCATGCCCCGAATGCGGACGGCCGGATCGCGCGCGTCGAGGACGTGCGCACGACCCCCGAGGAATGGACGGTGATCGTCGACCGGATGCGGCGGCTTTACGGAATGGAGATCAAACAGGGCGAGATGGACCGTCTGCTGAAGGAATTGAACGCGACGCAGATCCTCACACCGGAGGAACAAGCCAAGGTGGCCTACCTGAGCCTTTGGCACAACTCGCAGCAGGTGGAGGCCCCGGCCGACAAGGACGAGGAGAAGTTCTACGTCACGTGCGTGCGCTGTCACACCGCCGGCAAGGTCTTCTCGTACCGGATGACGTCCGAGAGCTGGGCCAAGCTGCGGGACTTCCATCTCTTCATCGTGCCAAGCGTTGTCTTCCAGATGCGCGAAATGCGCTGGATTGCGGAGGCCGATGCGGTGCTTTCGTATGTGGGGAAGAAGCTCCCGTATGGAAAAGCGTGGGCGGCACCGGCAGCGAAACTTGACGGGAACTGGGGCGTGTTCGGGTACGAGCCCGGGCGCGGAACGTATCGAGGTGAAGCCCGCTTCGCCGATGCCGGCAACGCCGAGTACAAGCTCACGGGCAACGTCACCTACGCCGACGGAACTTCCGAGGCTTTTGCCGGCGAAGCGACGCTTTACGGCGGTTACGCGCTGCGTACACGCACCAAGAACAACGGCTTCGCCAGCAACGGCGCGTTCATCGTCTCGGACAATGAACTGCGGGGCGAGTGGCACCTTCCGGCGCCGAACTTCCGTACCTCCAGCGCGACGTGGCTGCGGGGTGGCAGTGAAACCAGGGTCGCGCGCGTGGTGCCCGCGTTTCTGCTCAAGGGAGAAAAGACGACCCTCACGGTCGAAGGCCTGAATCTGCCCGACGCCAAGCCGCTTGACATCGTGTTTGCCGGCGCGGCCGTCAAGGTGTTATCCGTCAAGCGCGTCGCGCCCGGCGCGCTGCAGGTCGAAGTCATGAGCAACTCCGCCAAACTCAGCACGGCGAAGCTGACGGTGAAGGGAATCGCTGCCGGCACCGTCACGCTCGCACCGCAGATCGACTACATCGCGGTCAATCCGGAGATGGGGCGCGCGCGCCTATCGGGGGGGCGGCACTACCCGGCCGAGGGTGTTCAGTTCGAGGCGATCGCGTACGCGAAAAACGGCCAGGGCAAGAAAGCGTCCGGTGTTCCTCTTGGACCAGTCCCGGCGACCTTCCGACTTGCAGAAGAAAAGACCCGCCCCGACGATGACGACCTCATGTGGCTCGGCGGTATCCAGCCCAATGGTACGTACCTGCCCATGGGCGACTACGGCCCCAATCCGACGCGCAACTATTCGGCGGAGGGGAGCGGCTTGGTCAAGGTCCTCGCCCAGTACAAGCGGGGTGCGCAGATCTTCAAGGCGGAGGCGCTGCTGGCCGTCACGATGCCCGACTTCATCGGGCGGCTGCGATGAACGAAAGCTACGCCTTTGCGGATCACCGAATCCTGGCCCCGCTTGGCGCGGCGGACGGAAGGGCGATTCTGTTCGGCGCGGAACATGCGAGCCTCTTCGCCGTCGACCGCTCGACGCGGGACGTGATCGACCGGTGGCGGACATGCTCGTCAGTCGATCTGCGCGAAGCGCCGTTGCCGGACCGCGAAGTGCTCGAGGCGCTGCGTGATGCGCAAGTGCTGGTTCCGTCCGCGTGGCTGCGCCAGCCAGCGTTGGCGCCGATCGATCCGGCCGCCATTCCGCTCGGCACACTGGTCCTCGAGGTGGCGCAAGCGTGCAATCTGCGTTGCGCTTACTGCTACGCCGCTGGCGGCGCCTACGGCGGTGTGGCGCGGGTCATGCCGCCGGAGCTTGCTCGGCGCGCCGCGCGCTACCTCGTCGAATCGTCCGGAGACCGAGACAGTGTGACTCTCGTGCTGTTTGGCGGCGAGCCGCTGCTCAATCTCCCGGCGCTGAAAGCGGCGGTGCTGGAGGGCGAGGCGGCTGCGCGGGCCAGTGGCAAGAAGCTTGTCGTGTCCCTGACCACAAACGGAACGCGCTTTACCCGCGAAGTGCTCGACTTCCTGCGCGAGCACCCGATGTCGATTTCCATCAGCATCGACGGGCCGCCCGATCTGCACGATGCCAATCGCCGATATCCTGGTGCGAATGGCGGCGGCACCTACGCTGACGTCGTGGGCGGTTTGAACCTGCTCCGGTCCTGCATGCCGCGCCCGCCCGCGGCGCGGGTCACGCTCACGCCGGACCAATGGGGAAGGGTGCCCGAGGTTTTCGATCACCTGCTGGACCTCGGCTTCCTCGAAGTCGGCATCGCCCCCGCGAGCCCGATCTCCGCCGAGTTCCTGCCCACGCCGGAGCAGGACGAGGCTTTGTTCGCCGGTTTCTCGCTGCTCGCCCAGCGGTTCGCCCGCGAGGCTGGAGAGGGTCGCTTGCTGCCCTTCTCCAATCTCCTCGATCTGCTCGGCAAGCTTCATCTGGGGCAGGTCAAGGGTGCCCCGTGCGGCGCCGGACTTGGATACCTCGCACTCGACGCGGAAGGGCGCTTCTTCCTGTGCCACCGGCTTGCTGGCGTTGAGCGGTTCTGCGTCGGCGATCTTGATGCCGGGATCGATCACGCCAGGATTCGGGCGTGTTTGTCCGAGCAGGCAGCGCCGCGCCGGGATGCATGCCGCGCGTGCTGGGCGCGCAGTGTGTGTGCGGGGGGTTGCCACCACGAGAACCATGTGCGCGAGAACGAGTTGGGGCTTGCCCCTGGCGGTTCCTGCGAATTCATCCGCCGGTGGCTCGAAGTCGGCATACGCGTCTATGCCGACCTTAGCGGCCGTCCCGACAACCACGTGCTGGCCTTCCTCGGTCAGCGAGCGAACGGGTGACATTGCATTGTCTTCAAAGGAGCAGACGATGAAGAAGAAGATCATCGAGGCATTGAACGAAAAGGCGAAGGCCATCGAGCGCCTTGCCGAGGGTGAGCAACAAACGGCCGAAGCGCTTGGCAAGCTTCCTGCCATGCCACAGGGCTGCACGACGATCTTCGACACTGGTTGGGAGACCAATCCGCGCCCAACCTACCCGATCGGAAACTGCCAGGCGTCGGTGCGCGATTTTCACGGATGCGCAGGCGATTGCTGGTGGCCCGCGCAAGTGCCGGATGGGCTCACCAATCACCAGGACTTCGACGTTGCCTGTCCGAATGTCGCGCGCGATTGGCGCAACCTCAAATACGACTAGGAGGCCGACATGAAATGGACGCGGCAGGTCCTGCTCACCCTCTGTGCGTTCGTCTGCGCCGGTCAGACTGGGCTGGTTGCAGCACGCGACCGGCTCTATCACCTCGGCTACGAGATGATTCAGGTGATCGACGGCGACACCGACGCGATCGTGGCCGACATTCCGATCAAGGGCGCCGTGCGCGAGGTCGGCCTGACCGCGGACAAGAAATTCCTCTACGTGGCGACGAACCGGCATCTCGTTCACAAGGTGGACCTCGCCGAGAATCGCGTCGTCGGCACGGTGGACATCAACAACGAGGGTTGGGAGCGGTTCATGTTCGGCTTCGTCCTCGGCGCCGATGGCACGTCCGCTTACGGTGCGTTGATGTCACGCAAGTCCGACAAGGGCGAAGCCGTGGTCGGAAAGCCCGTGGTGGCGCAATTCGACCTTGCGACGGGCAAGCTGCAGCGCAGCGTCGAGGTGCCGTGGGGTGTCGCGCACCTCGTGAGCGTCAAGGGCGGCAAGATGCTGTACGCGTTCGGCCAGGACATCTACAAGATCGACACGACCGGCAGCGACCTCAAGCTCGTCGAGACCGTGCCCATGTTCGACAAGCAGATGAACATCCTGCCGTTCTGGGACTACTCCTTTGACAACGGCGGAGTGGCCAGCATGAACTACTACACGCCGCAGGCCATGGGGCTGCTGCTCGTGCACCAGGATACGGGCGAAGTGCAGGACATTCTGATCAAAGGCGAACCGGCGATGGCGTACTCGGTCGTACTGTCGCCCGACCGCAGTAAAGCCTATGCAGTGATGGACGACCTCACCGTCATCGACCTCGCCAAGAAGTCGTACGTCACGTCGGTGCCGATCAAGGAGGGCACCTGCTATGGCGTCAACGTGTCGAGCGACGGCAGGAAGATCTACGTCGGCGGCGGTGGGTCCACTTTGACGGTCTTCGACGCGCGGACGCTGAAGCCGATCAAGGTGCTCCAGATGGCGTCCGACGGCATGGATCTGCGGCGGATCAGTTTCTGATGCGAATGAGCCGCGCGTCGCGTCGGGTTTCACTCGGCCGCGTTGACTCGGTGGATATTGCGCGCGCCGTGCGGTGAGAAGCATGGAATACGGGCTTCGCCTCACGCATGTCGCCGCGCCGCCGCCGGATCCGCGCGAAGCGTGCCCGCTGCCGTGGCGGAACCTGCTGCCCGAAGGACCTGCGGTCGCGCTGTACTTCGGCTCCGAGTTCTGCGAGGACCGACTCCCCGGCCTTGATGAGGCGCAGGATTTCTGCGCCATGGCACGCGATCGCGGCTGGCAGCCCACGCTGCTCACACCGCTGGTCACGCCGCTCGGCCTCGGGATCGTGCATCGTCTCCTCGCGGGGCTGGCGGCAAACCGCTGGAAGCCTGCCGTGGTGTTCAACGACTGGGGCGTCTTCGAGCTGCTGCGTGAACAGCATTCCTCGCTGGCCCGGCGTGCGGGCCGGCTGATGAATCGTTCGTTGCGCGATCCTCGCGCCTATCGCGACAGGCCGACCAACTCCGCGACGCACGATCGCGCGCGCTTTGGGCGGCTGCGCCGGTTCCTGGCAGATGCAGGCGTCTCGGCGCTGGAAACGGACGCGGACCTCGACGGTGGTTATCTCGGCGATGGCATCGATGACGATGGTGGCGGACTCGCGCGCGCCCTACATCTTCCGTTCACATTTGCTGCCTCGGGCCGCAATTGCCCGGTGAAGGCGCTTCTATACCCGGCGGGCAAAGGCTTCTCAAAAGCGCTCGCCGATCCATGCACGGCCCCGTGCCGATCAGGGCCGATACCGGTTCAGCGCGATGATTCGCCGCTGCCGCACTGGCGCGGCGGGAACACCCTCTTCTACGAGATTCCCCGGGAAGCCGCGCAGACCTGGTTCGCGCATACCGACCGGATCGTCGTGCATGAGGAGGCGGCGCCATGAAGGTCCTCGCACCGCTGCGCAATTCCGAGGAGGTTGCGCCTCTGTGCGAAGCGGGCGCTCAGGAGTTCTACTGTGGACTGACGCCGACGGGATGGGAGCAGTCCTTCGGCCAGGCGTCGGTTCATCGCCGCAATCCGAAGTCGGCCGGCGTGCCGAGCCTGGTTGACCTGCGCCGCATCGTGACCCTGGCCCATCCGCGGCCCGTCTTCGCGACACTCAATGCGCCGTCCTATCCCGCGGGAGCCGTTCCCTTTCTTGTCGAGTTCGGCCGGATGCTTCTCGATGATGTCGGAGTCGCGGCGCTCATCGTCGCCGAATGGGAACTGTTGCTTGCGTTGTGCGACGAAGGCCTCGCGTCGCGATTGCACATCTCGAGTCTCGCGAGCTGCCGCAATCCCGGCGCGGCCGCGTTTTACCGCAGTCTCGGCGTCGCGCGGGTGATCCTCCCCCGCCACATGACGCTGCGCGAGATCGAGGCCACGGCGATTCGTGGACTCGAGTGGGAAGTGTTTGTGCTGAACGACGGCTGCGTGTTCGAGGAGGGGATCTGCGCGACCACGCACGCGCTGGGCACGTTCTGCCTCACCGACCGCCTCGGCGGCAGATTCGGCCGACTCGACGAGCGTTACGAGTTCTGGAAGTGGACACAGAACAACTGCGGTTGCCAGACGAACCGCGGTTACACACTCGGGCCGTGCGGCCTGTGCGCGCTGCCACGCCTCGCGCAGCTCGGCGTGGCGAGCCTCAAGGTAGTCGGTCGCGAAGCATCGCTCGCGCGCAAGGCCGCCTCGGTTCGACTTGCCGCCGTCGCGCTCGGGCTCACCGAAAGCGGCGCTCGGGCGGAAGATATTCGCGCCCGAATCATCGCGCTGCGCGGGGCGCCAGAACTGTGTCAGCACGCGCACCTCTGTTATTACCCGGATGTCTGGGATGGCGACCAGACAGCGTGCGGGCATGCGACCGCCGCCGGAACTGCAGAACCACCGCATGACGTGCCCGCGATCGTGAGCCGCCGTGAGGAGCCATGCGTTAGCCGGTTACACGCGGTTGGAGCGCGATCGTGCTGACGTCGCTCCAGAGATTCACGCACCACTTGTCCGGCAAGCGGTGGACGCTCGTTGCGTTGTTTGTGTTGAGTCTCGGCGGCGCGGCTGTTTCGCTGTCGACACCGTTGCTGGGCAAGGCGTTCGTCGACGCGGTTGCGAGCCGCGCCGACTTTGCCGTAATCCCGGCGATTGCCGCCGCACTGCTCGGCCTCGCGGTGCTCGACTTCATGTTCGCGACGTTATCGCAGCGCGTGCACGCCCGCCTTTCGGCCGATGTTCTCGCCCGCCTGCGCGCTTCGCTCTTCGCGCGCTGTCTCGCCGGACCACTGGAAGCGATGGAGCCATTTCGGCACGGGGATCTGCTGGCCCGTTTCGGCAGCGATGTGCCGCGCATTCAAAGCCTGCTCGTCGATGGCATGTTGGGCGGTGTCCAGAATCTCCTCTTCCTCGGCGTGGCAGCGGTCATCACGTTCAGCCTGTCGCCGACGCTTGCGCTGTGGAGTTTTCTCGGCCTCGGCCTGGCGCTGCTTGCCACGACCGCGTTTCGCCGGCCGGTCGAGCAGCGATCCGCCCGCGTGCGCGAGGCGATGGCGGACCTCTCGCATTTCTTCGCCGAGCGACTGGGGGCGCTGCGCTCGATTCGCATCTATCGCACGCAGCGTGAGGAGCGGGCGCGGCTTGCGACCGCAAATGAACGGCTCAACCGCGAAGTCGTGGGCTTCCAGGTGCTCGATGCCCTGGCCACCGGCGCACCGGCCTTGCTTCTGACACTCGCGCTGGCATGGATTTACCTCGTCGGTGGCCGGCTGCTTGAGGCCGGCACGATCAGCCTCGGTACCTTCGTCGCGTTTGTCCTGTATCAGGGGCGCCTGTTCGGTCCTGCCCAGGGGTTGTTAGGTCTGGTCAGGAATCTCCAGTCGGCGCGGGTGAGCCTGGCCCGGGTGGAAGAGGTCCTCGGGCCGGACGACTCCGACCGACAGATACCCGCAGGTGCTTCGATCACGGTGGCCGGGGATGACGTCATCGTGCTGACCGACGTTGCATTTGCCTATGCGGGTAAGCCCCCTGTCTTCGCGGGCCTGAACCTGCGCGTCAGGCGGGGCGAGCGCGTCGGGATCTTCGGTGCGTCGGGTGCGGGCAAGTCCACACTGGTTCATCTTCTGTTCGGATTACGGCAGCCTCAGGCGGGTTCAATCCTGATCGATGGCAGGCCTGCGCACGAAATCTGCTCCTCGTCGTATGGCGATGCGATCGGCTACGCGGGCGCCGAGCCATTCCTGCTGCACGCCACGATCGAGGAAAACTTGCGCTACGGAAATCCAGCCGCGCGGCGCGAGGATCTGCAACGCGCGGCCGCTCTGGCCGAAGCGGACACCTTCATCGCTGCGTTGCCCGACGCCTTCGCCACAGTGATCGGCGGACGCGGCCTGTCGCTGTCCGACGGCCAGCGCCAACGGCTTGGCCTGGCGCGGCTGTTTCTGCGCGATCCCAGAATCCTCGTGCTGGACGAAGCGTTCTCCGCGCTTGATCTCGAGACGGAGGCGCGAGTGCGCGCGCATCTCTGGGACGCTTTCCCCGATCGCACGGCGCTGGTCATATCGCACCGCCCGGTCGGACTTGCGGAGTTCGACCGGATACTCTTCCTGCACGAAGGGCGCTTCACGACAGTTGCGCCGGAGGAGGTGCAGTCGCTGCTCAAGTCCGATCGACATTGGACGGAGCATCCCTTCGCAACGCAACCGTAATGACGACACGCATCGGCCTCGTGGATACGGGCGTGAACCCGTGGCATTCCCACGTGCGCGGGAAGATCTCCGGGTGCCGCATTCTCGTGGGACCGGACGGTACCCTGCAGGAGGATGGTGAATTCCTTGACCCAGTGGGCCACGGGACAGCCGTGGCCGGGGTCATACGCGAAGCGTTTCCCGAGGTGGAGATCTTCGCAGTGCGGGTGTTCGGAGCCGAAGAAGCGACCTACCCGTCGCTCGTCGCGCGGGGGGTGCTGCGAGCCGCCGCGGAGCGATGCGACTTCGTGAATGTCAGCGTCTGTGTTCCTCCCGGTCCGGGAGAGGATGTGCTGGCAGCGGCGTGCAAGGCCGTCATCGATGCGGGCTGCGTGATCGTGGCCTCGACGCGGCCCGATCGACCCGGTTGGCTGCCTGCATCGCTGCCGGGCGTCTACGCCGTTACTGCTGACGACACGCTTGCGTTCGGCGAAGTCCGCGTTCGCGGGAAATCGCAACTCGCCGCCCCAGGCCGGCCGCGGGACTTGGGGTCGATGCCGCGGGACGCCAATCTGTACGGGCATTCCTTTGCGTGTGCGCGGGGCCTCGTTCATCTGGTCCAGCAGGCGCACGCGGCGAAGTGAGAACTGGCGAACGCGGCTTCGTCGATGCATGCTTCATGCGCGCATGGCCAAGACGAAGTGATCTTCGGTCGGCATCACGCGAGCTTGCCGCGACCCCACCGTCGTTTCGATGACTGACCGATCGCACGCCAACTCTCCGCGCGATCGGCGCGATCAGCGCCTCGACGCTCGCCCGCTGCCGCGATCCTGGCGCTGGTTCGGAATCGCGCTGCGCGCGCTGCATCTGATCGCCGTGGTCCTGCTTGGCGCCGCGCTGCTGGGCGCGCCGCCGCGTCTGCCGGCGCCGCTGGTCGGCGGCGTACTGCTCGCTACCGGCGCGCTGCTCTTCGCACTTGAACAGTGGAAGACGCGCGAGCACGTGTTTCAGCTCGCGGGGGCGGGCCAAATCGCCAAGCTCGCGTTCGTGGCGTGGATGACTCTCGACGCGTCACGAGCGACCACTCTGTTCTGGCTTGTCATCGTGTGGTCGGCCGTGTTCGCCCATGCGCCCGCCAGTTTCCGGCACACGCACCTTGGCGCTTTGCTGCGGCTTGGCCGCTGACCGCAGATCAGCAGCCACTGCTCAACCCTGACCGCATACCGGACAGGCCGGGTTGCGGGCGATCGGGATGCGGTGCCAGTCCATGCTGAGGATGTCGAACAGCACAAGCTCCCCGTCAACTGCACCGGGTAATCCCGCGAGCAAGCGGATCGTTTCCGCCGCCTGCAGCGTGCCGATCACACCCGTCAGCGGCGCGAACACGCCCATCACCGCACAGGCATCGTCACCCGTGATCGTGCTGGCCGGTATCAGACAGTGGTAACAGGGCGCACCGGCGCGGCGGCGATCGAACACGGCTACCTGTCCTGAAAAGCGGATCGCAGCACCGCTGACCAGGGGTTTGCCGAGTTCGACGCAGACCTCGTTGGCGGCATGCCGCGTGGCGAAGTTGTCGCTGGCGTCGACCACTACGTCGCATTCGCGTGCCAGCCGCAGCAGGTCATCCCGCGCCACGCGCTGCGGGACGGCCTCGACGTGGCAGTCTGAATTGATGTCGGCGATTGCCCGTCGCGCCGACTCGGCCTTGTTGATGCCGATGCTCGACTCGCGGTGAATCACCTGTCGTTGCAGATTGGTGAGATCGACCTTGTCGCCGTCGCAGATGATTAGTCGGCCGATCCCGGCGGCGGCGAGATATAACGCTGCCGGCGCGCCGAGCCCGCCGACGCCGATCAGCAGTACACGACCCGCAAGCAGCCGCTGCTGGCCTTGGATGTCGATCTGCGGCAGCAGGATGTGGCGGCTGTAGCGCGTGAGCTGCCGATCGTCCATCGCGCCTCCGGCAACGTCCGCGTTGCTACAGGAATCCGTCGAAAGGCTGCACGGGCACGAGGTCGCCGGCCGCGACGTTGCCCTGATCCTCCGGCAGCGCGATGAAGCAGTTCGCTTCCGACATCGAGCGCAGCACGCCGGAACCCTGATGCTCGCCCGGCCGCACTTTCCAGATGCCGCCGTCGTCGAACAACACGCCGCGCACGAATTCCGCACGACCCTTGCCTTTGCGGATCGGCGCGACGCAGGTCACCGCGAACCGCGGACGCGGCGGCAATGGATCAACTCCGGCGAGGGTTTGCAGCGCGTCCGCGACAAGCTGGTAGAAGTTCACCATGACCGCGACTGGATTGCCGGGCAGGCCGAACAGCCACGCGCTGCCGATGCGTCCGAACGCCATCGGGCGGCCCGGCTTGATCGCGATCTTCCAGAAGCGGACTTCGCCCAGACGCGCCATCAGCTCCTTGACGAAATCGGCTTCGCCGACCGAGACGCCGCCGGAAGTGACGACCGCGTCGGCCGATGCAGCGGCGGTGCGGAAAGCACGCTCCAGGGCGTCCGGCTCGTCGCGCACGACGCCGAGGTCAAGAAGTTCGGCATCCATTCGACGCAGCGCTGCGGTCAGTGTGTAACGGTTGCTGTCGTAGATCTGGCCGGGGGCCAGCGCCCGGCCGATCGACGCAATCTCGTCACCCGTCGAAAGAATCGCCACACGCAGCCGCCGCCGCACCGCGACTTCGGCGACGCCGAGCGACGCCAGCAGTCCGAGCTCGGCCGGGCCGACCCGCTTGCCGGCGCGTAACGCAGGCTGGCCCCGAGCCAGATCTTCTCCGGCGTGGCGGATGTTCTGGCCCGCGCGCTGGCCGGACGGAATCTCAACGTCGTTGTCACTGACCTGTACAAACTCCTGCGGCACGACGACATCGGCACCGCGTGGCAGCACCGCGCCGGTCATCACACGCACCGCCTGGCCCGCGCCGACGCTGCCGCTGAAGGCCGTGCCAGCGAAAGCAGAGCCGACGACCGCAAGTCGCGTCGCCGCACCGGCCTTGAGGTCCGCCATGCGCAGCGCATAGCCGTCCATCGCGCAGTTATCGTGCGCAGGAACGTCGAAGGGCGCGACGACATCGCGATCAAGCACGCGGTTCAGCGCATCGCGCAGCGCAACGCTCTCAAAACCCTCGATCGGGCGCATCGCGCCAAGCATCTGCTTGCGCGCCTGCGCGATCGGCATCCAGTCCTTGGCACCGGGGAGGTCGGAGTCAGATGTCGTCATGGGGCGATGGTCACAGTGTCGCAGTTCTCAGGGCTGAAGCTTGAAGTGTGGAAGCGGTGGAAGCGCTGAGATTCAACCGATGTCGACGTCGCCCGAGCGAGGTCGCATTACCGCGTCGGCGTCGTGGTTGCTCCGGTCATGCGCGTCGCCCCTTTCGAAAGCATAGACTTTGGGGTAACTTGCACAAAGTCGCAGCCGCGTGAGCGCGCTGAGCATCACGCGACTCTCGGACAACAACAGCGTCTATTCGAGGAGGAGGATCGGTTCATGATGAAGTCCCTGTATCTCGACCCGCAGAAGTGTACGGGCTGTCTGCAGTGCGAGATGGCGTGTTCCTACGAGAACACGGGCACGTTCAATCCAGCGAAATCGCGCATCAAGGTCTTCAACTTCGAGCACGAGGGTCGCAAGGTGCCCTACACGTGCACCCAGTGCGCTGAGGCATGGTGCCTGGCGGCGTGCCCGGTCGAGGCGATCAAGCTCGATTCCGTCACCGGCGCCAAGATCGTGCTCGAAGCCACCTGCGTCGGCTGCAAGGTCTGCACGATTGCGTGCCCGTTCGGCACGATCAACTATGTCGCTGATACCGGAAAGGTGCAGAAGTGCGATCTGTGCGGTGGCGATCCTGAATGTGTCAAGGCTTGCCCGACCGGCGCGATCACCTATGTGGATGCCGACTGGACAGGTCTCACCAAGATGCGGCAGTGGGCCGGCCGCGCCAACACCGCGGTGCTGTGAGGAGACGACGATGGGATGGACGAGAAAAGTTCTGCGTGTCGACCTGACCGCGGGCACCTGCAAGTCCGAGCCGCTGAACATGAAGTGGGCCGATGAGTATCTCGGTTCGCGCGGCCTCGCGACCAAATATCTGTGCGAGGAAGTCGACCCGAAGGTCGATCCGCTGGCGCCCGGCAACAAGCTGATCATGACGACCGGCCCGCTGACGGGCACGATGGCCTCGACCGGCGGCCGCTACGCGGTCGTCACCAAGGGCCCGCTGACCGGCGCGATCGCCTGCTCGAATTCCGGCGGCTACTTCGGCGCCGAGATGAAGTTCGCCGGCTGGGACATGATCATCTTCGAGGGCAAGTCGCCGAAGCCCGTCTACCTGTCCGTCGAGGACGACAAGGCCGAACTGCGTGATGCCGCGCACCTGTGGGGCAAGTCGACCTGGGACACGGAAGAGATCATCAAGAAGTCGCACCAGGATCCGCAGATTCGCGTTTGCTCGATCGGGCGCGCCGGCGAGAACCGGGTGCTGTACGCGTGCATCGTCAACGATCTGCATCGCGCAGCCGGCCGATCGGGTGTGGGCGCCGTGATGGGCTCGAAGAACCTGAAGGCCGTTGCCTTGCGCGGCACCAAGGGCTTTGGCGGCATCAAGGACTTCAAGGAGTTCATGAAGGTCACCAGCGAGAAGAAGAAGGTGCTCGCGGACAACGCAGTGACCGGGCAGGGCTTGCCCGCCTACGGCACCCAGGTGCTGATGAACGTGATCAATGAGATCGGCGGACTGCCGACGCGCAACCACCGCGATGTGCAGTTCGAGGATGCGAGCAAGATCTCGGCCGAAGCGATGCGCGAAAAGCGTCCAACCGACGGCAAGGCCAATCTCATCACCAATGCCGCCTGTTTTGGCTGCACGATCGCCTGCGGGCGGATCTCGCAGATGGACAAGACGCACTTTTCGGTCGCCAACAGTCCAAAATACTGGGGTGCGACCGGCGGGCTCGAATACGAGGCGGCCTGGGCGCTTGGTGCGGCCAACGGTGTCGGCGACCTCGAGGCGCTGACCTTCGCGAACATCATCTGCAATGAAGAAGGCATGGACCCGATCTCCTTCGGGGCCACCATCGGCGCGGTGATGGAACTGTATGAGCTCGGCGTGCTGAAGAAGGAGCAGATCGGCTGCGAGGCGCCGTTCGGCTCGGCCAAGGCGCTGGTCGAACTGGTGCGGATGACGGGGGCGGGCGAGGGCTTCGGCAAGGAAATCGGGCAGGGCTCCAAGCGGCTGTGCGCCAAGTACGGCAAGCCTGAGCTGTCGATGAGCGTCAAGGGTCAGGAGTTTCCGGCCTACGACTCGCGTGCGATCCAGGGCATGGGCCTGACCTACGCGACCTCCAATCGCGGCGCCTGCCACCTGAGGTCGTACACCGTGGCATCCGAGGTGATGGGCATCCCGGTCAAGACCGACCCGCTCACAACCGACGGCAAGCCTGCGCTCGTCAAGGCGTTCCAGGACGCGACCGCGGTATTCGATGCTGCCGGCATCTGCATCTTCACGTCGTTCGCGTGGACACTCGCTGACGTGCAGCCGCAGGTCGCCGCGGCCTGCGAGGGTGACTGGTCGATGGACAAGCTCAACCTCGTCGGCGAACGCATCTGGAATCTCGAGAAGCAGTTCAACCTCAAGGCCGGCCTGACGAAGAAGGACGACGATCTGCCGCCGCGTCTGAAGAAGGAGCCTGCAAAGACGGGTCCTGCCAAAGGGCTTGTCAACGGCATCGACAAGATGCTGCCCGAGTACTACGAGCTGCGCGGCTGGGACACCGAGGGTGTGCCGAAGAAAGACACGCTCCAGCGTCTGGGCCTGCGTTGAGTCATCCGGCCCGAGCGTGATTGAATCAGGCGCGGGTCGATCTCATAAGCAGTCAACTCAATTCATCGGGGCGCTCACCGCGCCCCGTTTTTTCTGGGTGCCGCATGAAACACGTCATTCTCGGTAACGGCCCTGCCGGGGTCGTCGCTGCCGAAACGCTGCGCCAGCACGCGGCGCGCGATGAAATCGTCCTGGTCGGTTGCGAGCCCGAACCGCCGTATTCGCGTATGGCGATTCCATATCTGCTGATCGGGCGGATCGGCGAGGACGGAACTCATCTGCGCAAAAGCGCGGACCACTTCGCGAAGCTCGATATCAAGCTCGTGCACGGCAAGGCGGTCAAGCTCGACGATCAGGCGCGCACGGTCACGCTCGACCAGGGCGCGCCGCTCTCGTATGACCGGTTGCTGATCGCCACCGGTTCGCATCCGATCAAGCCACCCGTGCCGGGCATCGATTCGCCCGGTGTGCACACGTGTTGGACGCTTGAAGACGCGCGCGCCATCGCGAAGCTGGCCGGCAAGGACAAACGCGTGCTGCAGATCGGCGCCGGTTTCATCGGCTGCATCATCATGGAATCGCTCGCCGGGCGCGGCGTGCAATTGACGGTGGTCGAAATGGGCGACCGCATGGTGCCGCGGATGATGACGCCCAAGGCGGGCAACATGATCCGCCGCTGGGTCGAGGCCAAGGGCGTGCGGGTGATCACAGGCGCCAAGGTCGATCGCATCATTCCGGGCGCGCCGCTGCAAGCGAAGCTGTCGAACGGGCAGACGATCGAGGCGGACCTGGTGATCGCGTCGGCCGGCGTGCGGCCGAACGTCGACTTTCTGCAGGGCTCGCGCGTGAAGATCGGCCAAGGCGTGCAGGTCGACCAGGCGATGCGTACGTCCGTGCCTGAAATTTTCGGTGCCGGCGATGTGGCCGAGGCGGCCGAGTTCGGCACCGGCAAACCCTTCGTCAACGCGGTCCAGCCGAATGCGGTCGATCAGGCGCGCGTGGCGGCGCTCGGCATGCTGGGTCGTGCCGCGCCAAGCCAGGGAGCGCTCGCGATCAACGTGCTCGACACGATGGGGCTGATTTCCTCGTCGTTTGGTCAATGGAGCGGCGTGCCCGGTGGCCAGGGCGTCGAGCAGGTCGACGAGCGCGCGTACCGCTACCTGAGCCTGCAGTTCGAGCGCGATGTGCTGGTGGGTGCCACCGCGATCGGCCTGACGCAGCACGTTGGCGTACTGCGTGGCCTGATCCAGAACCGCACGCGATTGGGCGATTGGAAGGAACAGTTGCTGAAGTCGCCCGGGCAATTCGTCGATGCGTACGTCGCCCGAACCCAGCCGGTGTCGCTCGCGCGCTGACGTGGATGGTGTGGATGAGTTGGCGGTAGGATCGCGCCATGAACATCACGCTGAAGCTGTACGCCATGCTGTCGGACTATCTGCCGCCGGGTGCACAGAACAACCAGATCAAGGTCGAGCTGGGCGAGGGCGCCGTGGTCGGTGCCCTGATCGATCGCTACAACCTGCCGCCGAAGCTCACGCACCTGGTCCTGATCAACGGGGTCTACGTGGCGCCGGAGGCGCGCGGCTCGACCGCGCTGCGTGAGGGCGACACGGTCGCCATGTGGCCGCCGATTGCGGGCGGTTGAACAAGCGAGGCGACCCTCTGCGCAGTCCCGTGGCGTCGTCGCAGGTCATCGAGCGCGACGTCACGTCCACCGTCGCCGAATTCGACGCTGCGTTGAGATACGCGGCAGCGGGCTGCATCGATGGTGCCGCACCCAGCTATCGCGTAGCCGATGGCGATGTGCGGCTGGAGATCGATGTCCTTTCAGGACCCGAGCGTCGTATCGCCTTGTTGCGACTGCCGACGCTGCGTGTGACCTATCGCTTCACTGCTGGTAGTCGCGAGGCGCAGCGGGTACTGCTCGAGCGGCTCGACAGAGCGATGCATCGCGGAGGCGGATAGCATGACTTGCCCCCACGCTCACTTCGTTCGCTGCCCCCCGCGGGGGCCGAGTGCCGCGGCTCCATGCCGGCCTGCGCCGGCATGGACGGCACGAGGAGGCGTTGCGTCTCGCAACGCCGCGGCCTGCAAGGCTTCAGCGCCCTTCGGGCGGCCGGGCGGGAAGGTGGACGACCCCCACGCTCGCTTCGTTCGCTGCCCCCCGTGGGGGCGTTCAGCGCCCTTCGGGCGGCCGGGCGGGCGCTGAGATGGGCGCCACGCTGGTGGAAGCGGTTGCGCTGCTTGCGCAGTTCGAGTCCCGCCTGCTCGACATCGTGGTGCTGTCGCTGCAGGTCAGCGGCACCGCGGTGGCGATTGGCGCACTGGTCGGGCTGCCGTTCGGCGCATGGGTCGCGGTCGCCCGCTTTCCAGGTCGCGGTGCCGCCACGGTGGCGTTGAACGGCATGATGGGTCTGCCATCGGTGATCGTCGGCGTCATCGTCTATCTCGCGCTGTCGCGGTCCGGGCCGGCGGGTTCGCTCGGCCTGTTGTTCACGCCAAGCGCGATGGTGATCGCACAAACCGTGCTGACGGCTCCGCTGATGGCCGCGCTGGCGCGCCAGATCGTCGAGGATGCGTGGCGCGACTACGAGACCGAGTTCAGCGCGCTGCACCTGACGCGAGCGCAGAGCGTGGCCACATTGCTGTACGACTGCCGCTATTCGCTGGTGGTGGCGGTGCTGGCCGGCCTGGGCCGCGCGATGTCGGAGGTGGGCGCGGTGATGATCGTCGGCGGCAACATCGACGGCTTCACACGCGTGATGACCACGACCATTGCGCTGGAGACGAGCAAGGGCGACCTGCCGCTGGCGATTGCGCTCGGCATCGTGCTGCTCACGGTGGTGATGCTGCTAAACGCGCTTGCGCATGTGCTGCGCGGCTGGGCGATGAGGCGCTTCGGCTGACGATGTTTCCGATTCGACTGCATCGGGTTCGTTTCGCACCGAAAGGCAGGACGGTGCTGGCAGGCGTCGATCTCGAACTCGGCAGCGAAGGGATCACCGTCGTGCTCGGGCCGAACGGCGCCGGCAAGTCGGTGCTGCTGCGCGTGCTGGCCGGACTGCAGGCGCCCGATGACGGTACGGTGCTGTGGGGCGAGCGCGCTGCGCCGGGCAATGCGGTGGCGATCGTGTTCCACCAGCCGGCGCTGATCCGCGCGTCGGTGCGTGCGAATGTTCAGCTTGCGCTGCTGCCACTCGCATTGCCGCGCACGGAACGCGGGGCGCGCGTGCAACGGGTGCTGGCGCGCGTCGGGCTTGAGCATCGCGGCGACGACGCGGCACGGCTGCTCTCGGGCGGTGAAAAACAACGCCTCGCGCTGGCACGCGCCTGGGTCGCGCGCCCGCGGCTGCTGCTGCTCGACGAGCCGACGGCCAACCTCGACCCGACTGCGACCGAAACCGTCGAACAGCTCGTGCGCGAGATCCGCACCGATGGTGCGCGCATTGTGATGACCACGCATAATCTGGCGCAGGCGCTGCGGCTCGCCGACGACATCGTGTTTCTCGATCGCGGCCGCGTCGTCGAGCAGGCACCGGCCGAGCGCTTCTTCAGGCGGCCGCAGGCGCCGGAAGCGAAACTTTTTCTACAGGGGGAGTTGCCATGGCGCATTTCATTCGAGTCCTGATCACGACGGTTGCGTTGCTTTTCGCGGGCGGCGCGAACGCGGCGGAGACGATCACGGTCGCATCCACCACCTCGACCGAACAGTCGGGCCTGTTCGGGTACATCCTGCCGCGCTTCACTGCCGCCACTGGCATTCAGGTGAAAGTGGTCGCACTGGGTACCGGGCAGGCACTCGACCTCGGTCGCCGGGGCGACGCGGACGTGGTCCTGGTGCACGACCGGCCCGCGGAGGATCGCTTTGTCGCCGAGGGTTACGGCATCGAGCGGCGCGACGTGATGTACAACGATTTCATCATCGTCGGACCGGGATCCGATCCGGCGGGCGTCCGGCAGGCGAGAGACGGCACCGATGGCCTACGACGCATCGCGGCGGGCAGCGCGCCGTTCATTTCGCGCGGCGACCGCAGCGGAACGCACGCGGCGGAACTGCGCCTGTGGCAGGCCGCCGGCATCGATCCGAAATCGTTCAAGGGCTATCGCGAGGCCGGCAGCGGCATGGGGCCGACGCTGAACATGGCGGCCGCACTGAACGGCTACACGCTCGCGGATCGCGGGACCTGGCTCTCCTTCAGGAATCGCCAGGAACTGCGCCTGCTGCTCGCCGGCGACCCGCGGCTCTTCAATCCCTACGGCGTGATTCTCGTGAATCCGGCGCGCCATCCGCATGTCAAGCAGGGACCCGCGCGGCGCTTCATCGCCTGGCTGACCGGCGCCGAGGGACAGGCATCGATCGCCGCGTACCGCATCGAAGGCGAACCGCTTTTCTTCCCGCAGGCCTCGGCGCACAGCGCGCAGTAGCCGCCGCATCCGCATCGCGTTTGCACGTGCACCGCCTGAGGAAAGGGTATTGACGATGAAGCACACCGTGCCCGGCCAATCCGAAGGCGATGTCAATGTCTCGCCGCGGCGGAGCCGCTGGCAGGCCGAGCACCTCGATGCTGCCACGCGCGCGCTGCTCGAGCGCGACAGCCGCGCCTTCCTGCATCAATCCGTTTCCACCCCGTGCCTGAACGGCATCCGCAAGGCGCAGGGCATCTGGATCGAAGACCTGGCCGGGCGCCGCTACATGGATTTTCACGGCAACAACGTGCATCACCTGGGGTACGCGCACCCGCGCGTGCTGGCGGCGATTCGCAGTCAGCTCGACGAGCTTTCATTCGCGCCGCGCCGTTACGCCTGCGAGCCTGCGGTCGAACTGGCCGAGAAGCTCGCGCAGGTGACACCCGGCAGTCTGTCGAAGGTGCTTTTCACCACCGGCGGGTCCGATGCGGTCGAAGTGGCCATCAAGCTCGCGCGTGCCGCGACGGGTCGCTTCAAGTCGCTGTCGTTCTGGGACGCATTTCATGGCGCGGGCCTGGGCGCGTCCAGCGTCGGCGGTGAGTCGATGTTCCGTTCCGGACCGATCGGCCCGTTGCTCTCCGGCACCGAGCATGTCGCGCCGTTCGGCTGCTATCGCTGTCCCTATGGCCATCCGACCAATTCGCGCGGCCGGCCCGATCTCGATCGCTGCAAGCTCGCATGCGCAAGCATGGTCCGCTACGTGCTCGAGCGTGAAGGCGATGTCGCAGCGGTCATCGCCGAACCGGCGCGCGCCGTGCCGTACCTGCCGCCGCCGGGCTACTGGCAGGCAGTGCGCGACGCGTGCCACGCGCACGGCACGCTGCTGATCTTCGACGAGATTCCGACCGGGCTCGGCAAGACCGGGCGTTGGTTCTCGTGCGATCACGATGCGGTCGAGCCCGACATCCTCGTGCTCGGCAAGGCGCTGGGTGGCGGCGTGCTGCCGATCGCCGCGGTCGTGGCACGACCCGAGCTCGACGTTGCCGGTACGTATGCGTTTGGCCATTACACGCACGAGAAGAATCCGGTCACCTGTCGCGCGGCGCTCGAAACGCTGCGCGTGATCGAGGACGAGGATCTCGTTGCGCATGTGGCACGCGTGGGCGCGCTCGCGCTCGAGCGGCTGGAAGGCTGGAGCGATCGCTATCCGCTGGTGGGCGACGTGCGCGGGCGCGGCTTTCTGCTCGGCATTGAACTGGTCGCCCACCGCGATGCCAAGACGCCCGACGGCGATGCCGCCGAAGCGGTGCTGTACGAGGCGTTGTCCAATGGTCTGTCGTTCAAGACGACGATGGGCAACGTGCTGACGCTCACGCCGCCGCTCATAATCACCGAACAGGAGATGATGAAGGCGCTCGACATCCTCGAAGCGGCGATTGCCGCCATTCAGCGGTCGCGAGGCACGACGCTGTGAGAAAGAGCCGCCCCGGGGTTTGGCGGCGAGAGCCTGCGCCGACCCCGGGGCGACGAGCGGTTAGCGC
The DNA here is from genome assembly GCA_036824465.1 of Burkholderiaceae bacterium. GTDB lineage: Bacteria > Pseudomonadota > Gammaproteobacteria > Burkholderiales > Burkholderiaceae_F > JAKOQB01. The sequence goes on along the minus strand of DAITAC010000004.1, from coordinate 36,468 downwards.
GAACGTGCGAAGGTTGCGATGGCTGTCTTGACGTCATTCATCGTGACATCGCAGACCGGTGAGATCCCGGTGCATGCGCCACTCCAGCCCGCAAACACCGATCCCTTCTTCGGTGTCGCGGTGAGCTTCACAAGGGTTGCAGTCGCATAGGATTGCTGACAGTCGCGGCCGCAGCGAATCCCAGCGGGCGAACTGTTCACACTGCCACCGGCGCCCTTTCCTTGCGATACGACTGAAACGCTTAGCAGGAACTGCAACGGTGCGGCGCCCTTGCGCTGCCAGTCAGGGTCACTGGCATTGCCGTCGGTCGTTAACCGATTCGCCGGGCCGGTCGCGGCAGTTGTCGCGGCAGCCACGCGCGTTGCCGTTGCGGCGACGGCCAGCGGTAACGTCGTCGGAGCAGGCATCGTGTAGAGGTCGAAGCCGCCGCTGCCGGTCGCGCGCGAGAACAGTATCTGCGTTCCATCTGGAGACCAGGTCGGGTACAAATCGTTGACGGTATCGTCATTGGTGAGATTGGTCGCACCTGTTCCGTCGCGATTGACGGCCCAGATCTGCCACGGGCCGCAGCAGGCAGGCACCTGCGCCTGGCTCATGAACACCAATTTGCTGCCATCGGGCGACCACGATGGCCCACGGTCTTCCTCCAGGTACTTCGCGCGGATCGAATTCGGGTCTCCGGCCGAGAGGATCTGTTCGCCGGAACCATCGGGATTCACCGTGACGATTTCCCATTGAGCGCCCTGCGTCGGCGCGCCCGTGATCGGATCCGGGTACTGCTCGAAGCGGACCCCGGCGAACGCGATCTTGCTGCCGTCGGGCGACCAGGCTGGCTCGAATTCATCGAAGTCGGTGTCAGTGAGCTTCCTCTCGCCACTGCCGTCGACGTTGACGACGATGATGTCAAACTGGATCGACATCGTCTGTCCCGGTACCTGGCGCGTGAGCGCGATCTGTGTTCCGCCGGGCGACCAGGTCGGGCCGAACTGGTAGGACGGCGGCGTGATGGCGACCTTGTCGCTGCCGTCAGCGTTCATGACCCACAGCGTATTGACGCCGTTGACTCCCTCGATGAATGCGATCTTCGTGCCGTCACTTGACCATGCCGGATTGAATTCGGTCTTGTCGGGCGAGTTGGTCAGGTTGACCTTGTTGGAACCATCCGGACCCATTTTCCAGATGTCGCATTGGCTGAAGGGGAACGCAGATATCGTTTCACAGGCAACATAGGCAATATCACCGTTGACCGACGTCACTTGCGCGCTGGCCGTTGTGCCTAGGCCGAGCGCGAGTGCCGTGACAATTGATCGCAACCCCGGAAAGAGGCGATCGCGGATTAATGCGTCGCGTCTGGCCGATGCGGTCGTTCTGATCGGATTTGAAGACATCTTCTCAACTCCTGTAATAGGAAAGGCGCGGTCGAATCGTGATTCACCTGCCGAGGCCGTGTTTGCGAAGCGTTTCGTCCGCGGCGAGGGGTCCATCGGAGTGTCAGGCGGCGGGAAGCCTGGCAGCAGAGACGGACAAATTCCTTCATGCAGCAAACATGCCACCCCTGCAACGGTGGCGTGGTAGCGCTCAATCACGGGCGTTCGCATGGGTCGAAAGCCGATCCAGGTTGGGTGAAATAACCCAGTCGCGCGCGATTTCACCCAGCGTCACCGCGCTGACTTGGAGTGAGACCAGCACCCTTGAGCACGACACCGCAGCGCTGCACAGAGATGCGGAAACCGGCGGCGAGTTGGCTGCACTGCCCCGGGAGACTTACGTTGCAGATGTTGTCATCGCGTGATCTCGGCACGACATGCGAGCGGTGAGCACCCAGTCCCGCAGCCCGGCACGACACAGATGTCCTTGATCAGTGCGAGCTTCTATGCACGGTGCAGGTTCGCGGCTGTCGGCTTGGCTGATGCAAAGGCAATCCTGTAACGTCAGGAAATGAACGCAACGCCGACTTCCATCGACGCGACCGTCCGGCTGCTGGCGGACCAGAACTATGTGGCGGATCGTCAACTGGCGACGGCCGTCTTTCTCTCACTGAAGCTCAATCGTCCGCTGTTCCTCGAAGGCGAACCGGGCACGGGCAAGACGGAAATCGCCAAAGTGCTCGCGGCCGGCCTCGGCGCGGAGCTGATCCGGCTGCAGTGCTACGAAGGGCTCGATGTCAACGCCGCCGCCTACGAGTGGAACTACGCGCGCCAGATGCTCGAAATCCGGCTCGCCGAAGCCACACACGAGGCACGCGAGCAGATTGCGAGCGGCCTGTTCTCGGAACGCTTCCTGATCGAGCGCCCGCTGCTGCGCGCGCTGCTGCCGCACGCGGTGCCGCCGGTGCTGCTGATCGATGAACTCGACCGCACCGACGAGCCGTTCGAGGCCTATCTGCTCGAGGTGCTGTCGGATTTCCAGATCACGATTCCGGAGTGGAAGACGATCAAGGCCGAGCAGCCGCCGGTGGTCGTGATCACCTCCAACCGCACGCGCGAGATCCACGACGCGGTCAAGCGTCGCTGCATTTATCACTGGGTCGATTACCCGAACGCGGCGCGCGAGCTCGAGATCGTCCGCCGCAAGGTGCCGGATGCCAAGGAGGCGCTCTCCCGGCAGATCGTCGCCTTCGTGCAGTCGCTGCGCGCAATGGACCTGTACAAGCTGCCCGGCGTGAGCGAGACCATTGAATGGTCACGCGCCCTGCTGGCGCTCGATGCCGTGGTGCTCGAACCCGAGACGGTCAACAATACGCTCGGCGTGCTGCTCAAGTACCAGGACGACATCGCCAAGATGCAGGGCACCGAGGCGGCGCGCCTGGTCGAAAAGATCCGCGTCGAACTCGCGACCTGACGGGCGGCGGATGTTCATCGGTCATTACGGCATCGCACTGGCGGCAAAGAGGCTCGCGCCGCGCACTTCGCTTGGCACCCTCTTTCTCGCCGCGGTGCTGATCGATCTGGTGTGGCCGACGCTCCTGTTGATTGGCGTGGAGCGCGCGCGCATCGACACCACGCTTGGCGGCGTCACGCCGCTGCTGTTCAGCCATTACCCATGGACGCACAGCCTGCTCGCCGTCTGCGTCTGGTCAGCGCTGCTTGGAGGCGGCCATTTTGCGTGGGTACGCGATCGCCGCGCCGCACTGGTTGTTGCGGGCCTGGTCTTGAGTCACTGGATTCTCGACGCGATCGTGCACCGGCCCGATCTGCTGCTGATGCCGGGCGGCTACTGGGCGATCGGATTCGGCCTGTGGCGCTCGGCGATCGCGACACTGGTCGTCGAGCTCAGCGTGTTCGGCTTCGGCGTGCTGCTGTACCTGCGCGCAACGGCGGGCGAGCGACGCTGGCCGCTTTGGACGCTGGTCGCATTACTGATCGTCATTTATCTCGGCAACCTGTTCGGGCCGCCACCGCCATCGATTGAAGCGATTGCCTGGGTCGGGCATGCGCAATGGCTGTTCGTGCTCGCCGGCTTTGCCATCGACCGTCCTGCGCCTGATTCGCGGGTACGAGAGCAACCGGTGTAGAGCGTCGCGATGTCTGCCTGGTCCGTGGTCGAATCCTTGCCTTCCGGCCCGTGCGGGCCGACCGCGGCGCTATGGGCGATTGAGCCGCACGCACCATCGCGTGTGCTGCAGGTGCGCAGGTGAAGCGAACCGCTGCGAAATCCGCAGCGACAGCTGTGGCCGCGCGCGCGCGCAACGTGCGCGAGGCCATCGGCCGTTTTCGCAAGCTGATCCGCGAGCGTGGCGAGGCCTCGAGCGCGGCCGCCGCGCGCGCGGCGCTCGCCTCCTATCTCGCACTGGACGATGTGGCGCGCGCGCGTTTTTTCGACGCGCTGGCGCGCGAGTTCTCGCCGTCGCCAGCAGCGACACTCGAGGCCGCGCGCATTTTCAGCGAGGATCCCTCGCCGGCAAATCTGCTGCAACTGCAGGAAGTGGTCGAGCCGGTGCGGCAGGAATTGTTCCGGCGCCTGAACATGGCGCCGGGCGCAACGGCTGCCCTCGTGGGTATGCGATTGCAGGTGCTGCGTGGCCTGGTGCGCCATCCTCGCTGGCGTGTGATCGACGACGATCTGCGTCACCTGCTGCGCTCGTGGTTCAACCGCGGATTCCTCACGCTCGAGCGCATCGAATGGCGCACGTCGGCCATCGTGCTGGAAAAGCTGATCCAATACGAGGCGGTCCATCAGATCCAGGGATGGGACGACCTGCGTCGTCGGCTGGCTGCAGATCGCCGCTGCTTTGCTTTCTTCCACCCGCAGCTTGCATACGAACCGCTGATCTTCATTGAAGTGGCGCTCACGCGCGGCATGAGCGCCAAGGTGCAGCCGCTGCTTGACGTGCGCTCTGCCGTCACGGCGCCGGAGAGGGCCAACTGCGCGGTCTTCTATTCGGTCACGAACTGCCAGGAGGGTCTACGCGGCATCTCGTTCGGCAGTTTCCTGATCAAGCAGGTTGCAACCGAACTGCGTGCCGAGTTGCCAAAAATCCGTCGCTTCGCCACGCTGTCGCCGATTCCGCGCTTTCGCAGCTGGCTGCAGGGTCAGCGGGAGCGACTCTGCAATGGTGTCCAGGGCGAGGTATTTCGCGCACTGTTCGAGCGCATCGACAGCCCCGACTGGTACCGCAACGAAGGGGCAAATGGCACCGAAGCGCTGCTGATGCCGCTTGCCGCGTATTACCTGACACAGTTGCGACGCGGCGACGAGCCATACGACTCGGTGGCGCGTTTCCACCTCGGTAACGGCGCAGTGCTGGACCGGCTGAACTGGCTTGGCGACACGTCGATGCAGGGTCTGGAGCGCTCGTTCGGCATCATGGTCAACTACGTGTACCGGCTCAATGAAGTCGAGCGCAATCACGAACTCTTCGTCAACGAGCACCGCGTGCTCGCATCGCCTTCGATCGTGCAGCTTGCGGCCCGGGCAGTGCCCTGGCTGGAAGACGTCGGGCGCGCCGCGCGGCGCGACGTCGCCGCGTGAGCGCCGGCCGTGCTCCCTGCATCCTCCCTCGAACGCCTGCCGGGACGCCTGGCCGAAAACGTCGTGCACTTCGCACGCGTGCTGCGCAGTGCCGGCGTTCCGGTCGGTACCGATCGCGTGCTGCTTGCACTGCAGGCGTTGCGGGTCGCCGGCATTGAATCGCGTCAGGACTTCCACGCGACGCTTGCCGCGTGCCTGATCGATCGCGCCGAACACCGGCTGCTGTTCGACCAGGCGTTCCACATCTTCTGGAAGGACCCCGACCTGCTCGGGCAGATGCTGCGGCTGTTGCTGCCGCAGGTGAAGGAAAAGCCAGGCGCGTCGCCGCCGCCGGAGAATCGACGACTGGGTGAGGCGCTGTTTAGGGACAACGCACTTCGTCCGCCCGAGCCGGCGCCTTCGGAGCGCATCGAAATCGATGCGCATCTGACCTGGTCCGAGCGTGAGCAGCTGCGCAAGGCGGATTTCGACACCATGACGACCGCCGAATGGAACGCGGCGAGGAAGATGCTCAAGGAGCTGCAACCGTTCTTTGCCCGACTCATCACGCGCCGCTTCAAGCCGTCGCAGCGCGGCACGCGCATCGACCTGCGCCGGCTGCTGCGTGACGCTGCGCGCCAAGGGGGCGACATCGCGGAGCTGCCGCGCCGCACGCGGCGCACCCGGCCCGAGCCGCTGGTGGTGATCGTCGACATCTCCGGCTCGATGAGCCGGTATTCGCGCATGTTCCTGCATTTCCTGCATGCGCTGGTGGGCGATGAAAACGCTGCTGATCACCGTACGCACGCGTTCGTGTTCGGCACGCGGCTGACCGCCATTACGCACCAGCTGAAATCGCGCGATCCGGATGTCGCGATCGCGGGCGTCGTGCAAGCGGTCGATGACTGGTCCGGCGGCACGCGCATCGCGCATGCGGTGCGCGAGTTCAACCTGCGCTGGGCACGCCGCGTGCTATCAGGCAATCCCACCGTGCTGCTGGTGACCGACGGACTCGAACACGGCGACACCGAACTGCTCGCCGCAGAAATGGAGCGGCTGTCGAAGTCGTGCCGGCGTCTGGTCTGGCTCAACCCGCTGCTGCGCTATGACGCGTTTGAGCCCAAGGCGCGCGGCATTCGCGCCATGTTGCCGCATGTGGATGCGTTTCTTCCCGTGCACAATATCGACAGCCTGCAGCAGCTCGCGCGGACGCTGTCGGGCACAGGCACGAGAATGCAGGAGAAGCCAGCGTGGAATTGACGGGAGAACGACAGCTCACGGCGGACCGCGCTGTTGCATGGACGGCACTCAACGACATCGAGATGCTCAAGTCATGCGTGCCGGGGTGCGAGAGCTTCGCTGCCCTGGGCGAGAATCGCTATGAGGTCGTGATGAACACGGCGATCGGCCCGGTGAAGGCACGCTTCAAGGGAACGGTGGAACTTGCCGACGTCGATCCGCCCAATGGCTACACGATGAAGTTCGACAGTTCCGGCGGCGCGGCGGGATTTGCGCGCGGCGACGTGCGCGTCGCGCTTGCCGTCGCCGCGCCCGGCGGCGTGAACGCCACTCACCTCGCGTACACGGCCAATGTGCAGGTCGGCGGCAAGATCGCGCAGGTTGGCTCGCGGCTGATCGACGCGGCTGCGGGCGCGATGGCAGACAAGTTCTTCGAGGCATTCGACGCCCGCCTGCGCGAGCGTGCCGTGGCCGAACTGGAAGAGACCACCGTGCACGTCGACGCTGATCTGTCCCGGCCCATGGAACCGGTTTCGTTTGGCTTCTGGAGCATGCTGAAGGCATTCCTGAAGCGCCTGTTCGGACGCCGCTAGCCGAGGCAGCGTACGACCCTCTCTAAACAAGGGAAACCTATGGAACAAGCTTTCATCTGTGACGCCATCCGCACGCCGATCGGTCGCTATGGCGGCAGCCTTGCGAACGTGCGTACCGATGATCTGGCCGCCGTGCCGCTCAAGGCGCTCATGGAGCGCAATAAGTCGGCCGACTGGTCCGCGGTCGACGATGTGATCTACGGCTGCGCCAACCAGGCCGGCGAGGACAACCGCAACGTCGGTCGCATGGCGCTGTTGCTCGCGGGCTTGCCGCCGGAGGTCCCGGGCGCGACGATCAACCGCCTGTGTGGATCGAGCATGGATGCGGTGGCGATCGCCGCGCGCGCGATCAAGAGCGGCGAAAGTGCGCTTGTCATCGCGGGCGGCGTCGAGAGCATGTCGCGCGCCCCCTTCGTGATGCCCAAGGCGGACAGCGCGTTCTCGCGTTCAAACACGGTGTTCGACACCACGATCGGCTGGCGCTTCATCAATCCGTTGATGAAGGCCAAATACGGCGCCGACTCGATGCCGGAGACGGCGGAGAACGTTGCCGAGCAGTTCAAGATCGGCCGCACCGACCAGGATGCGTTCGCGCTGAGGAGCCAGGCGCGCGCGCTGGCTGCAATCGCCGCTGGACGCCTGGCGCAGGAGATCGTGCCGGTGACGATTCCGCAGAAGAAGGGCGACGCGATCATCGTCAGTCGCGATGAACATCCGCGTGAGACCACGATCGAGGCGCTGGCCAAGCTCAAGGGTGTGGTCAGGCCCGACGGCACCGTGACCGCGGGCAATGCCTCGGGCGTGAACGATGGCGCGTGCGCGCTGCTGCTCGCCTCCGAAGGTGCAGCGAGGAAACATGGCCTGACGCCGAAGGCGCGCGTGATCGCCGCCGCAGTCGCCGGCGTTGCGCCCCGCATCATGGGCTTTGGCCCCGCGCCGGCGATGCGCAAGGTGCTGGAAAAGGCCGGGCTGAAGCTTTCGCAGATGGATGTGATCGAGCTGAACGAGGCCTTCGCCGCGCAGGCCCTTGCGGTCACGCGCGATCATGGATTGCCCGACGACGCGACGCACGTGAACCCGAATGGCGGCGCGATCGCGCTCGGCCATCCGCTCGGCGCCAGCGGTGCACGGCTGGTCACGACCGCGATGTACCAGCTGCACCGCGCTGGCGGCCGCTACGCGCTCGCCGCGATGTGCATCGGCGTGGGCCAGGGCATTGCCGTGATCATCGAGCGCGTCTGAACCTGGGGGCACCGTGAAGGACGTCGCGCAATACCGGCGGCCGCACTGGAACACGCAGCCGCCCGATCGTTTTGATCCGTATGCAGCGACGCAGCTGCGTTCACCCAATCAGCCGCTGATTCCGATCCGGCAGACGCTGTCGGAAGTCACTGGACCGATTTTCGGCAGGGAACACATCAAGTCCGAAGACAGCGATCTGACCGCGCATGGAAATGGCGCGCCGATCGGCTTGCGCATCATCGTGCATGGCCGCGTGCTCGATGAGGCCGGCCGACCGGTGCGCAACACCCTGGTCGAGGTCTGGCAGGCCAACGCGGCCGGACGTTATCGGCACCAGCGCGACCAGTGGAACGCGCCGCTCGATCCGAACTTCATCGGCGAAGGCCGCACGCTGACCGGCGACGACGGGCGTTACCGTTTCCTGACGATCCGCCCGGGCCCATATCCGTGGGGCAATCACTACAACGCGTGGCGCCCGGCGCACATCCACTTCTCGCTGTTCGGCAAGGCCTATGCGACGCGGCTCGTGACGCAGATGTACTTTCCCGGTGACGACATGCTGCCGTTCGATCCGATCTTCAATTCGACGCCGGACCCCATTGCGCGCAACCGATTGATCGCGACCTTCGACTGGGCCAGCACCGTGCCCGAGTTCGCGCATGCGTTCGAGTTCAACATCGTGCTGCGTGGTCGCGAAGGCACGCCGATGGAAGACCGCTCGCGCGGCGAATAGGGGAGCCGTCATGCTTTACGCGACTCCCTGGCAGACCGTCGGCCCATACCTGCACATCGGGCTCACGTGGCTCAACACCGACGACCTCGTCGGCGAGGGCGTCGTCGGTCAGCATGTCAGCGGCCAGCGCATCACGATCGAAGGTGTGCTGGTTGATGCGAATGGCGCGCCGATTTCAGACGGCATGATCGAGATCTGGCAGGCGAATGCGCATGGCCGCTACCACCACCCCGAAGACACGCACGATGTTCCGCTCGAGGCGGGCTTTCGCGGCTTCGGTCGCACGCCGACCAACGGCGATGGCGGGTTCCGCTTTCGCACGATCAAGCCCGGACGGGTTCCGGGTGCGGAGGGCAAATGGCAGGCGCCCCATGTCGTCGTGTCCGTGTTCGCGCGCGGCATCCTCAAAAGGCTCGCCACCCGTATCTACTTTCCGGACGAGACGTCCAACGCCGAGGACCCCGTGCTGACGCAGGTTCCCGCCGCGCGCCGGCAAACGCTGATCGCGAAGAAGGCGGGCGCCGACATGTATCGCTTCAATGTCGTGATTCGTGGCGAAGCGCTCGGCCAGGACGAAACGGTCTTCTTCGACATCTGAGCGCCTCTTGCTGGAACTCTTCACCACCGAAGCCCTGCGCGATGCGTTGTCCGTGCGCGCATGCGTGCAGGGCATGCTCGACTTCGAGCGCGCGCTCGCCGCGGCACAGGCGAAAGTCGGAGTGATTCCGCCGGCGGCAGCGGGCGCGATCGCCGCCGCGTGCGACGTGCAACGGATTGATCTGCAGCAACTGGCATCGCAGTCGGTTGATGCCGGAAACCTTGCGATCCCGCTGGTGAAGCTGTTGACGCGCACAGTCGAAGCCGACTCCGACGCCGGCCGCTACGTACACTGGGGCGCCACCAGCCAGGACGCGATCGACACCGGGCTGGTGCTGCAGCTGCGCCGCGCACTGAAGCTGATCGAAGCAGACGTCGCTGCGCTGGCCGATGCGCTTGCGGCGCTCGCCGGCGAACACAAGATGACTCTGATGGCTGGGCGCACCTGGTTGCAGCATGCGACGCCGATCACGTTCGGACTGAAAGCCGCCGGTTGGTTGTCGGCGCTCGAGCGCGATCGCGCGCGGCTGGCGCAGTTGAAGTCGCGGCTGTACACACTGCAGTTCGGCGGCGCGGCCGGCACGCTGGCCTCGCTGGGGGAAAATGGACTCGCGGTCGCGCAGGCGCTCGCGGCGGAACTCGATCTCGCGCTGCCACACATGCCATGGCACACGCAGCGCGATCGATTTGTTGAAGCCGCAACCACGCTCGGCATCCTGACCGGCACGCTCGGCAAGATCGCGCGCGACCTGTCGTCGCTGATGCAGACCGAGGTTGCCGAAGCATTCGAACCCGTCGCGGCGGGCAAGGGCGGCTCGTCGACCATGCCGCACAAGCGCAACCCTGTCGGCGCTGCGATCGCGCTGGCTGCGGCTGCCCGCGTGCCGGGCCTGGTAGCGACGATGCTCGCCGCGATGGTGCAGGAGCACGAGCGCGGCTTCGGCAACTGGCACGCAGAGTGGGACACGCTGCCGGAGATCTGTCTGCTCGCCGGCGGCGCCGCGCATCACATCCGGCTCGCAATCGAAGGGCTGGAAGTCGATCGGGATCGGATGCGTGCGAATCTTGATGCCACGCATGGCCTGCTGTACGCCGAGGCGGTTTCGATGGCGCTCGCACAGAAGATTGGCAAATCTTCTGCGCATCACCTGGTCGAGTCATGCGCACGCACTGCGACCGTTCAGCGGCGCGCGCTGCGCGATGTCCTCGCGGCAGAACCCGGGGTCAGCGAGCACCTGTCGCCAACGGAGCTTGATCGCCTGTTCGACCCGCAACGAGCGATCGGACTTGCTGAGTTGCTGGTCGGGCGCGTGCTGGCCGCATTCCGCGGCCGCGCGTCCGCCTGAGTGGTCGTCGGTTACTTGGCCGCGTTGAGCAGCGCCGCCATGCGACGCAGCGCAAAGGCGTAGCCCTGCGTGCCGAAACCGGCAATGACGCCGGCGGCGATCGCCGAGATGTAGGAGTAGTGCCGAAACGGCTCGCGCGCGTGGATATTCGAGATGTGCACCTCGATGATCGGACACGTGCAGGCTTTAAGCGCGTCGAGAATCGCGATCGACGTGTGCGAGAACGCGGCCGGGTTGATCACGATGCCGCTCGCGCGCGTGCGCGCCTCATGGATCCATTCGATCAGCTGATGCTCGGCATTGGTTTGCCGGAAGTCGAGCGTGAGTTTCTGCTCCACCGCGACTCGCGCGCACTCGGCCTCGACATCGGCCAGCGTTTCGCGTCCGTAGATATCCGGCTCGCGCAGGCCAAGCAGGTTCAGGTTGGGGCCGTTCAGGACGTAGACGACACGGGTCATAGGATCACCTTTTCGCTGCGCTCCAGTGAGTCGCGCCTGGGGCCGCCCGGCGCGCTCAGCGGGCTCCCGGCGGACGTAGACTGCATGCGCGGCGATCATCATAAAGGCACGAAGGCGATGAGCCAGGACAACTACGATGACGATCTCGAACGGGGCCTGCGCAACCGGCGCGCCATGCTCGGCGATGCGTGGGTCGACCGCTCGCTCAACAACGCCAATTCGTTCAACGCCGAATTCCAGAACCTGATCTCGCGACTTGCCTGGCACGAGATCTGGGGCCGTCCGGGACTGGACCCGAAGACACGCCGCGTGATCGTGCTTGCAATCACCTGCGCGCTCGGGCGCTGGGAGGAATTCGAGCTGCATCTGCGCGCAGCACTGGACGGTGGCGACACTGGCCTGTCGCCGGATGAAGTCAAGGAAGTGCTGATGCAGGCGGCAATCTATGCCGGCGTGCCCGCCGCAAACACGGCCTTCACGCACGCGATGAAGGTGCTGCGTGAATCCGGATTTGCGCTCGATCCGGCCAACGTGCTGTGGGCCGAGCATCCGGGCGTGGGTCGCGTCGCGTGCACCATGAGCGCGCCGGCGTTGCGCTTCACGCTGCGCGAGCCGCATAGCCGGGCGCCCAAGCACACGATCGTTCTGAGCCACGCGCTTGGCTGCGACTTGTCGATGTGGGACGCGCTCGCGAACGCGCTTGCGAGGGAGCACCGCGTGATCGCCTACGACCATCGCGGGCATGGTGGATCGGCCTCGCCAGCCGGTCCGTACACGATAGCGCAGCTTGCCGACGATGCGGAGCGATTGCTCGGCGAACTCGATGCCGCGCCGGTCGTGTGGATCGGACTGTCCATGGGCGGCATGGTCGGGCAGGAACTCGCGTTGCGCCATCCGCGGCGGGTCAAGGCACTGGTCATCGCAAACTCGACCGGTCGCTATCCGGAGGCGGGTCGGGCGCTCTTTCAGCAGCGCATCGACACGGTGCGCGCAGGCGGCATGGAAGCAATCGCCGACATGTTGATGGGCCGTTACTTCAGCGATACCTTCCGCGCGGATCAGGCTTCGACGGTCGCGCGCTTTCGTCGCCGGTTACTGGCCACGAACGCGGAGAGTTATGTCGACTGCTGTCACGCGGTACGGGACGTGGATACGCTCGATCGACTGGGAGAACTGAAGATTCCCGCATTGGTGATCGCGGGCGAACTCGATCAGGGCACGCCGGTGGCGATGTCGCGGGCGATTGCCGACCAGCTGCACGCACAACTGGTCGTGATTCCAGGCGCATCGCACCTGAGCGCAGTCGAGAAGCCTGCCGAGTTCGAGCAGAACGTCCGAGCGTTCCTCGCCGCGCTGTGACCTGGGAACGGATCACGGATCGTGGTTCACGGATCACGACTCAGAACACCGCCCCACGGGCATCGACGCGCCACACGTCCTCAACCTTGTTCTTGCGGATCGCCACCATCCAGTCGTGCAGATTCACGGTCGGATCGCAGTGACTCGGAATCAGCAATGCCTTGGCCCCCAGATGAATCGTCGGGCCTTCGTCGTCGACGCGTGTCAGCACCGTGTGCTCGTCGGACACCGCGTGCACATGCCAGCCGGCGAAGGTCGGCCGCGCCGGGCCGGAGTCGGTTGAGAAAGCCTTCAGGCCGGCATCGAGCGTGGCACGGTCGCCGCGCAGGCTCATCACCGTCGACAGGATGAACAGCGCATGCTCGAAGGGCGGCACATCGGGGTCGACCTCGTTGCGTGCGTAGTCGGAGTCCATCAACGCGAACGAGCCGGGCTGGATTTCGCCAAAGACACCGCTCAACGCTTCATACATGAACGTTCCGGTGCCGCCGCCGGTGATGATCTCGCACGGCAACCCGGCTTCGCGCAGCGCCGTGCGCACTTCGGCCGCCCGCTGAACTGCGGACTCCACCGCCGCCTTGCGCTCAGGTACGCCGCGTCGGTGTTGTGCCGAGCCAGCGTACGCCTGCAGCCCCATCAGCGTCAGGCGCGGATACGCCATCACCTCGCGCGCCAGCTCGACGGCGGCCGCGGCGTCCTGCACACCGGCGCGGTTCTGGCCAACGTCGAGCTCGATATAGACATCGAGGTGTCCGTCTTCCTCGTCGCATACGACCGCCAGCTTGCGTACGACCGACGCGTCATCGACGCACACGCCGACCCGGGACTGCGAGAACATGCCGGCCAGTTGCGCCAGGCGGCGCAGCTTGCGCTCGCCAACGATCTCGTTGGTGATCAGCACGTCCTTGATGCCGCCGGCAAGAAAGACTTCCGCTTCGCCGACCTTCTGGCAACACACGCCGATTGCACCGGCACCGATCTGCCGGTGCGCGATCTGCAGCGACTTATGGCTTTTCGCATGCGGCCGTACGCGCACGCCCGCGTCGCGGGCAGCATCCATCAGTCGCCCGAGGTTGGTGTCGAAGCGATCGAGGTCCAGGATCAACGCCGGCGTGTCGACATCGGCCAGCGCATCTCCCGGTTGTGCCGGCATCCAGTGCGAAGACATTTCGCGGGTTTCTTGGGTCGCGCGCCTGTGGGTGAAGAAAGCTGGCCGCGCGGAGGCGGGAGTCTAGCCGGCCCGCAGGGATGCTGCGAGGCACCGCGCGTTCGCGGGATTTGCAGTGGCGCGCTACCACACAACGCGCACTTCGCCCCCGTCCTGCGACTCGACTCGCGTCCCGTACCCGTGGCTTTCGCGGTCCAGTGTTGCGGCGATCCAATTCGCTTCGTCGGGGCGCGCGCGGCCGACTCGGAAACGGCGCATGCGCGTGGGCACCAGCGTCATTCGCGCCAGCGCGCCGCTCGTCGCATCGACCGTCGGGAAGTACATCAGGCCGAGATCCGCGCGAAATTCCTCGTGTCCGCCGATGCCCTCGTAATCGTTGATGAAGTCACCACAGCCGTACAGGATCAACCGGCCACGATGCACCTCGATTCCCTTGGCATGGTGCGACGAGTGGCCGTGCACGATGTCGACCTGTGCCGAGTCGATCAATGCGTGCGCAAAGCTGCGCTGTGCCGGCGGAACCACATAGCCCCAGTTGCCACCCCAGTGAATCGAGACAATGATGACGTCACCGGGTCGCCGCACCGCTCGCACGCTGGCTGCGACCGTTGTGACCGCCCGCTGCGAAAGCTCGGGTAACAACGTGATGCCGGCGCGCGCGGGTGTCGCCGCCCAATCGCGCTCGGTGCCGCAATCGAGCGTCGCAAAGGCGAACACCAGCACGCGGCCCTTCTCCGTGACCTCGGTGATCGCCGGCCGTGCGGCCTCCTCGGCGTCGCGGCCGGCTCCCGCAGTGTGGATGCCTGCGCCATGCAGGGTATCGAGTGTTTCGATCAAACCGGCGCGACCCCAGTCGAGAACGTGGTTGTTGGCGAGCACGCAGCAGTCGATGCCGGCGGCCGTGAGCACACCGACATTGCCCGGATGCATCCGGTAGTGAATACCCTTGCCGGGCCACGCATCTTCGGCTGCAGTGACCGCGGTTTCGAGGTTGATGATCCGTACCGCCGGGCGCACGCGCGCAAGTTCGGCCAGCGCATCGCCCCATACATAGTCCGCCGCCACGCCGCGTGGAATCGGGCCGCTGCTGCGCTCGGCCAGTTCAACGTAGTCGAGTGCCGAGGTCGCGAAGGATTCATGCAAGCGCGGAGCACTGTGGTGCTGCTGGACCTGATCGACGCCGCGCCCCAGCATCACGTCGCCGCACACAAAGAGCCGCAGCTCGTTGTCATTCATCGGATTCCTCCATTGCCGCGAGGCTGGCCCCGCGCTGGCCGTGCTCGCCGCCGCACCCAGCAGCAGTTCACGCCGCTGCATCGTCCGTCCCGCTCCGGAACGCAGCATCGCCATGCAGCGCCGCCTGCAATTCCGCGATTAGCTCCGCTTCCCGTCCCGTGTAGCGCGGCGAGAAGTGAAAAGGCGTCACATCCTTTGCGCCACAGGCGCGCGCGATCTGCCCGGCCTGGCGCGCCGTCAGGTGCTGCTTGCGCTGCGCGTGTGCGCCGTCGGAGTCGAGAAACACGGCCTCGATGAAGAGCTGATCCGCTCCGCGCGCGAGCTCTGCGATGCGGCGCGCGTTGTCAGCGTGGAAGACAACGTCGGTGACATAGGCGATCTTCGCGCCGGGCACGCAGCGAATCGCTTCGTGCCGCAGTTCGCCAAGCGAAACCGGACGTTCCACCGCTTCGCCTTGTTCACGCCAGTGTGCGATCACGATTTCGTCGTCGCCGCGCCCTTCGAGAATCGCCTGCTTGGCTTGCGCGAGCCACGGTCCGGTGCGCAGGCCCAGTGCCGCGAGCCGGTTCTTCCACACGTTGACATGTGTGCTTTCCTCAAGCGAGAAAGCCAGACAGGGCGTGCGGTGATCGAGCAGCGCACAACGAACCCTGAACCCTGCCTCGTCGAGCAACACGCCATTCGGCGCGTGACCATCAGCCAGCGGCTCGCGCGCAAACGCGCGCGCGGTCGAAAAGCACGCACTGCGCGTGCGTCCGGTGTCATCGATCTCGGTTGCGATCAGCGCAAATTCAGTCGTGTAGTTGTGCACCAGATTCCAGGTGTAGGCCGCCAGCTTGTGTTCGATCTGATCGACAAATCCCGGCGGACCGAAGCAATGCATGCCGACGTGGCGGCCGACGCAGATGCGTACCAGGCGGTCGAAGCCGACAAAGTGGTCCATATGCGTGTGCGACACGAACGCGTGCGTGACGCGCAGCAGATGGCGCGGCGCCAGCGGCGCGTTGTCGCCGAGGTCGAACAGCAGGGCACGGCTCGTGTGGCGCAAGTCCACATAGAGCCCCGGATCACCGAACGGGCCGTTGACGAGACGAGCGTCAAAACGTGGGCGCATATCACCGAAGCGGCCGTACGCGTACGCGAGCGAGCGGCGCCGATGGCGCGATGTCGAACTGCGCCGGTACGAACTGCTCGATCAGCCAGATCGCGGTGTGCGCGTGCTGCGTCACCTCGCGGGTCGTGAACGTCGATTCGCCGTCGGCCAGCGCCAGCCACACCAGCAGTTGATCGGCCGCGTGGACGTCGAGCGTCGCACCACTGTCGAGATCGGCTGCGAGTTCCTTGCCGACCGCGTCGCCCAGGACTTCCGCGCGCACGCCGCGCTCCGCGACCCGGCCGGCGCCGAGCGTGCTGCCCGCATCGCGCGTCCACAGCGCGATCGCGCCGCCCGGGTTCGCGGACGCGGCGTCCGCTTCGATTGCGATCCGGGGTGGTGGACGCAGATGGGAGCGCGCCGCATCGGCCATGCGCGCGGCAATGTGGGCCGGCAGATGATCGGTGTGGGCGCACCCGTCGATCGAATGCCGACCACCCGGCGTGGCGAACTGATGCGCGTGCGGCCGCGCCGGCACGGTTTCTATCTCCACTTCGCCACCGCCGCGCGGGTAGTAGCCGCGCCGGCGCAGGTCGCAGCGCACCGACACATCGAGCGCGGCCAGATGTTTCAGAAACACGTGGCGGAAGTAATCGAGTGGCGGCGCCGCGCGCACATCGGTGCCGCCGATGAGTGTCGCTCGGCATGGGGCCGGCGCATGCGCCAGCACGGGAAGCAGGGCCTGCGCGAGCAGCGTGATGCTGCCGGCCGTGCCGACATCGAAGCGGAAGTTGCCGGCGATCAGTGGACCCGGCGCAAAGTCGAACGCGGTCGCGCGCAGCTCGAGGCCCGAGGTCGTTGCACCGCACAGCGTGGCGACGGCGCGCACGGCCGTCAGATGCTGTGGTGCCAACCCGGGCGGTCGCCGCGCAGCCCGCACGTTGCGCACGCGGATCGGCGTGCGCGCGATCGCCGCCAGTGCGACCGCGGTGCGGATCAACTGGCCACCGCCTTCGCCCCAGGCGCCGTCGATCGCGAGCATCGTTCTGCAGAGGCGATCTAGGCGGGCGATGAATCCGGCACGACGATCACCGGCACGCGGCGCAGCGCGGCCAGTTGCGCGGCGTCATCCGCATCCGCGAAGGCCTCCGCGCCCGCGACGATCAGTCGCTCGTGCAAGTGGCCGAGTGCATGCTGCAAATGCTCGGCGTCGCCGGCGGCGTCGATCAGGATCAATCGCGCATGCGCGGCACGGGCGATCTGATCGGCGAGCCGTGCCGCCGCCGCAGTGGGGTTGCGCGCGAGCGCGATCACGTCGCCACGGCGGCGCGCGATGCCTGGCGGCGCATATAACATCGCGCCGGCGGGGAGCCGCGCTGCTGTTGCCGCACGTTTGGCAGGCACGACGAACAGGAAGTCGTCATGTCCGCGCAACTCTTCGAGCAGAGTCAGTGAGCGCGGATCGGCACGCACGACCGAGAATTCGACCCGCACGCCGACGGCACTGGCAGCGTCGCTCAAACGCCGGCGCACGGAAGTAGCGGCGAGTTCAAAGTCGCGCGCCAGTTGCTCACGCGCCAGCGGGCGCCACCGATCCCCGGATGGACGCAGCGGATCGACCTCGCGCGCCAGCGGCACATCAGCGACGTCCAGCAGCGATTCATCCTCCACATACAACGCCCGAAGATCGGCGCCGATCAGGCGCGCCATCTCGGCCGCCAGATGCAGCAGTTCCGGCGTTGTCGCCGCGGACGACAGGCTGATCACCACGCTGCGGAAGGACGCGGGCATCGGTTTCACACCGGCTCTTGGCGTGGCTCCAGTCTCGCCTGCTGCTGCACACGGGCGAACACGCGCAGCTGCGCCTCGACGCGCCCGTTCAGGCTGTCCGCCGGGAATTTGCCGTCGGTTTCACGGCTGCCTGCGGTCTGTCCCGTCAGCAGCGTGAGCGCTTCATCGACATCCTTGACCGCATACACAGCGAAGCGTCCCGCCGCGCAGGCCTCGATCACATCGGCGCGCAGCATCAGGTGCTGCACGTTCGCGGCTGGAATCAGAACGCCCTGGGTGCCGGTGAGCCCGCGGGCATTGCAGATGTCGAAGAAGCCCTCGATCTTCGCGTTCACGCCGCCGATCGCCTGCACCTGCCCGAGCTGGTTGACGGATCCGGTCATCGCCAGATCCTGGCGCAACGGCGCATCGGCCAGCGCCGACAGTAGCGCCGCCAGTTCGGCGCAGGATGCGCTGTCGCCCTCCACGCCGCCGTAACTTTGCTCGAACACGATCGACGCGGACAGTGACATCGGCACATCGAGCGCATAGCGGCCGCTGATGAACCCGGACAGGATCAGCACGCCCTTTGAGTGAATTGGCCCGCCAAGCTTGACCTCACGCTCGATGTCGATCACGCGGCCGCCGCCCGGACGCACGCGAACCGTGATGCGCGTCGGCCGGCCGAAAAGGTGGCCGCCGAGTTCGAACACGGACAGTCCGTTGATCTGGCCGATGTTGCTGCCGGCGGTGTCGATCAGCGCGATTTCGCGCGTGATCGACTCCTGGATTCGTTCGCTGTAACGCGCGGCGCGGCGTACGCGCTCGTGCGCGGCGCGATCGATGTCGGCCGCGGTGGTCTGCGCGCGCTGCGCATCGCTCGACAGGAAGTCGGCCTCGGTCAGCAGGTCGCGGATCGTGTCGGTGAGCAACGTCAGCTTGTGCGCGTCTTCCG
Source organism: Burkholderiaceae bacterium (assembly GCA_036824465.1). Lineage (GTDB taxonomy): Bacteria > Pseudomonadota > Gammaproteobacteria > Burkholderiales > Burkholderiaceae_F > JAKOQB01. The sequence goes on along the minus strand of DAITAC010000004.1, from coordinate 17,729 downwards.
CCAGCCGCGCGGCCTCTTCGATCACGCGCGCGACCGCGGCGCGGTCAAGGGGTTTGAGCTTTTCCTTCTGCGCGATCGCGGCGATCAGCCGCGCGAACATCGCTTCGCCGTCGGGACTGCGCGCAAGTTCGTCGTCGAAGTCGGCGACCACCTTGAAGTGCTGCGTGAGTTCCGGGTCGTACATCGCGAGCAGGTAGTACAGCAGCCGGTCGCCGTACAGCACCACCTTGACGTCGAGCGGAATCGGTTCCGGCTCGAGCGATACCGTGCTGGTGAGGCTCAACAGATCGCCCAGGCTTTCAATGCGGATGCGACGCGCCTTCAGTGCCCGCTTCAGCGCCATCCAGCTGTAGTACTCGGACAGCACGGCCAGCGCGTCGAGCAGCAGGTAGCCGCCGTTGGCCCGGTGCAGCGCGCCGGCCTTGATGTGCCGGAAATTGGTGACCAGCACACCCTGCTGCGATTCGTGTTCGACGCGGCCAAGCAGGTTGCCGAGCGAGGGGTGCAGTTCCTCCACGACCGGCGCACCCTTCGCGTCGCTTGGCTGGGAAACCAGCACGTTGATTGCGTAGCGCTCCAGTGCGCCGGTGAAAAGCGCCTCGCTCTCGTCGCCCGCTTCCCGCCGCGCAGCCTGCACGATGAAGACGCCGACGTTGGCGAGCAGGTCATTGCGCACGGCCTCCAGCTGTTCGAGCACGCCTGGCAGGTCGGCAAAGCGCGTCTTCAGCTCGTCGAGCGCGTGGCCGACCGCATAGCGCGCGGTTTCGCGGTCCAGCGCGCGCACTTCGTCGCGGCGCTGTTTGTCCCAGCGCGGGATCGACTGCAGCAACGTCTCGAGCTTCTTCTCGAACTCGGTCATCGTTGCCTGCAGCTGCGTGCGTTCTTCTTCTGCCAGCGCGTTGATTGCTTCCGGCTTCATCACCGCGCCGTCCTTCATCGGCGCGAGCGCAAAGCCGAACGGCGTGCGCGCCACTGCCACGCCGCGATTCACACCTTCCTGCCGCAGCGCGTTCAGCGCTTCATCCTGCCGGCGCTGAAAGGTCTCGTCGATCGCGCTGCGGCGCGCCTGATAATCCTGGCTTTCGAACGCGGCCGGCAATGCAACACCCAGATCGTCGATCAGGTCCTTCACCGCAGCGCGCAATTCCATGCCACGACCCGGTGGCAGCTCGATCGCGCGCGGCGCGCGCGGATCGGCAAAGTTGTTCACGTAGACCCAGTCGCGCGGCACCGGCTGTGCGGCGGCCTTCTCGACCAGGAGGGCCTTAACCGCGCGGTCGATGCTCGCGCCGGGGCTGCCGATCACGAACAGGTTGAAGCCGGGCGCATCGATGCGCGTTCCGAACTGCAATGCGTCGGCCGCGCGTTGTTGACCGAGCAGGCCGTCAATCGGTGTCAATTCAGCGGTTGAGTCGAACGCAATCGCCGACAGGTCGGCCTTGCGCGACAGTTTTTCGACAGGCAGCGAACTGGTCATGATCCGGGTGCATCGGCAAACGATGGTTTCTTGTAGCACCACGCGTCGCGGTCGCGTTGACCGCCGCCAATGAAACAGCCCGCAGCCTAGAATCGGGGTCGATTCTCGTCATTCACCATCGACCCCAATGACAATCAAGAGCGATAAGTGGATTCGCCGCCAGGCGGCGCACGGAATGATCGAGCCGTTCGAGCCCGGCCAGGTGCGCCAGGCCGACGGCAAGAAAATCGTCAGCTATGGCACGTCCAGCTACGGTTATGACGTGCGGGTGGCGCGCGAATTCAAGATCTTCACCAACATCAACAGCACGATCGTCGATCCGAAGAATTTCGACGAGAACTCGTTTGTCGATTTCAGGGGCGACGTCTGCATCATTCCGCCCAACTCATTCGCACTCGGCCGCACCGTCGAGTTCTTTCGCATCCCGCGCAACGTGCTCACGATTTGCCTGGGTAAGTGTGTTACCGCGGACACGCGCATCGTTGATGCGGAGACGGGGGCGTACCTGCCGATCACGGAATTCGGCTGGGGACGCAAGACGTTGGCGCTCGATCGCTGGCGCCTCGATCCCGCGCGCGTCGCCGAGTTCATTCCGCAGGGTCGCAGGCCGGTTTACGAGCTGCGAACACGGGCGGGGTTTCGCATCAAGGCAACCGAGAATCATCCGTTTCGGCAGTTGAATGGCTGGACTGCGCTTGGGTCGCTGTCTTCAGGCGACCGCATTGCCGTTGCGCGCGCGATTCCGGTGTTTGGCAAGACAGCGCTCCCCGACTGGGAAGCAGCGCTGCTTGGCCTGATGATCTCGGAGGGGCAATGCGACACGCCCGGACACAGCCCGACCTTCACCAGCAGCGATCCCGTGCTCGTGCGACTACTGGAGGAATGCGTTGCGGAAGGGGAACTCGGTTGCGTAACTCACCGGGCAAGGTTTGGCTATCGCATCGTCAATCACGCCGGCCGCGGCGGAATCCCTGCGACGAATCGGGCGACCGCATGGCTCAGGAACTACGGGCTGAACGTTGCCGCGGGAGACAAACTCGTTCCGCAGGTCGTGTTCACGGCGCCAAAGGCGAGTGTTCAGCGCTTTCTGCGCGCCCTTTTTTCCGGCGACGGCGGGCTCTACAAAAGTAAGGACTCGTTCTTCCTCGAGTACTACTCCAAGTCGCGCCGCTTGATTGAAGACGTTCATCACCTGTTGTTGCGGTTCGGCATTTTCGGATTGATGCGCGAGAAGAAGACGCAGATCGGAACTGAGGCGCACTCGGTCCAGATTACGGATCGCGAGCAGATCGCGCGCTTTGCGTCTGAAATCGGCTTCTGGACCGGATCAATCAAGCAGCGACGCCTGGAAGAAGAAATCCGCCCTTTGCTGGGTGGGGAACGACTGCGGAGCAACTTCGACACGCTGCCGCGTGAAGCCTGGGTGTCGATTCGCGGGGCAGCAGTTGCCAATGGAAGCTCGCTGCGCGCAATCGGACTGGCGCGCACGATGCCGTCGCAGTCCGTACCACTGCGCGTCGCCGCGTCGGTGGCCAGGGCCACGGCCGACGCCGAGCTGGCTGCGCTTGCCGAGGGCCCGATCTGGGATACGGTCGAAAGCATCGAACCTGCTGGCGAAGAAGAAGTGTTCGATCTTCATGTGCCGCGCGTACACAACTTCGTCGCTAACGGAATCATCGTCCACAATTCAACATACGCAAGGTGCGGCATCATCGTCAACGTAACCCCGCTCGAACCCGAGTGGGAAGGGCACGTGACTCTGGAGTTCTCCAACACCACGCCGCTGCCGGCGAAGATCTACGCGGGCGAGGGTTGCGCGCAGGTGATCTTCATCGAAAGCGACGAAGTGTGCGAGACCTCGTACAAGGATCGCGGCGGGAAGTATCAGGGGCAGACCGGCGTCACGCTGCCGAAGACTTGAGGCGCTGACTGCGCTGATGTGCTGAAGGCACGGTAGCCTGACCCTGGAGCGCTGCGTGCGTCGTGCGGCGCGGGCTCAACGCATTGGCGCGGATAGAATTGCCCGATGCTGCGCTTCATCCTGACTCGCCTGAGCCTGGTCATCCCGACCTTCATCGGCATGACATTGCTCGCTTTCCTGATGATCCGCCTCGTGCCGGGCGATCCGATCGAGACGCTGGCTGGTGAGCGCGGTATCGATCCCGAGCGCCACGCCGCGCTGGTGAAGGAGTACGGGCTCGACAAGCCGGTGCTCGCGCAGTACGCGATCTACATCGGGCGCGTGCTGCATGGCGACCTCGGCAAGTCGATGATCACGCAGGAGCCGGTGGTGCGGGAATTTGTCGCGTTGTTTCCGGCCACCATCGAGCTGGCGCTGTGCGCAATCGCATTCGCGCTGCTGCTGGGTATTCCGGCAGGCATGCTGGCCGCGGTGCGGCGCAACTCGGTGTTCGACCACGGCGTGATGGGGTTGTCGCTCACCGGCTATTCGATGCCGATCTTCTGGTGGGGCCTGCTGCTGATCCTGCTGTTTTCTGTGCAGCTGGGCTGGACACCTGTGTCCGGGCGCATCGCGGTCAAGTACTTCTTCGAGCCGGTCACCGGATTCCATCTCGTCGATGCCTGGCTCTCCGGCGAACCGGGCGCCTGGAAATCGGCGGCCTCGCATCTGATCCTGCCTACCATCGTGCTCGGCACGAATCCGTTGGCAATCATCGCGCGCATGACGCGCTCGGCCATGCTCGAAGTGCTGGGCGAGGACTACATCCGCACCGCGCGCGCCAAGGGGCTGTCGAACGCTCGCGTGGTGGCACTGCATGCGTTCCGCAACGCGCTGATTCCGGTGGTCACGGTGATCGGCCTGCAGGTGAGCGTGCTCTTCACTGGTGCCATCCTCACCGAGACCATTTTCTCCTGGCCGGGCGTGGGCAAGTGGATGATCGAGGCCATCAGCCGGCGCGACTACCCCGTGCTGCAGGGGGGCCTGCTGCTGCTGGGCGGCGTCGTGATGGTGGTGAACCTGCTGGTGGACCTGGCCTACGGCATCATCAACCCGCGCGTTCTGCGCGCGTCATGAACGTCATGAACGAGACCGCAAGCGCAGCGATGACGGACGCGAACGAGGCGCCGCCCGGGCCACTGCGCGAGTTCTGGGGCAGCTTCAGCGCCAATGCGGGCGCGGTCGCGGGTCTGGTGATCGTGATTGCCGTGCTGCTGATGGCCGCGCTGGCGCCGCAGATCGCGCCGCATGCGCCGGATCTGACCAACAACGCGGCCTTTCTGCAGCCGCCCGCCTGGTCCCGGGGCGGCTCGTGGTCCTACCCCCTGGGTACCGATGCGATCGGTCGCGACATACTCTCGCGCCTGATTCACGGTGGGCGGCTGTCGCTGACCATCGGCATCGCCGTGGTCGCGCTGTCGATCGTGGTCGGCATCGTGCTCGGCATGGTGGCCGGCTTCGTGCGCGGCGTGACCGAGATCGCGATCATGCGGCTGATGGACATCATCCTCACCCTGCCCAGCCTGCTGCTGGCCATCGTGATCGTCGCCATCCTCGGGCCCGGGTTGATGAACGCAATGCTGGCGGTGTCGGTGGTCGTGCTGCCGCATTACGTGCGCATCACGCGTGCAGCGGTGCTGTCGGAAACCGCCAAGGACTACGTCACCGCGGCGCGCCTGTCGGGCGCCGGGCGGCTGCGCCTGATGTTCATCGAAGTGCTGCCCAACTGCGCTGCGCCGCTGATCGTGCAGGCCTCGCTGGGTGTATCGACCGCGATTCTCGATGCGGCCGCGCTCGGCTTCCTCGGGCTCGGCGCCCAGCCGCCGGCGGCCGAATGGGGCACGATGCTGGCCGACGCGCGCGAGTTCGTGCTGCGCGCGTGGTGGGTGGTGACCTTCCCGGGGCTGATGATCCTGGTCACGGTGCTCGCATTCAACCTGCTCGGCGACGGCCTGCGCGACGCGCTCGATCCCAAGCTGAAACGCTGACCACGATGGCGACGCCGCTGCTTGACATCGAAGACCTGCACGTTGATTTTCCGACGCAGGGAGCCGTGATGCACGCGGTCGATGGGGTGAACCTGTCGGTGGACGAAGGCGAAGTGCTGGGCGTGGTGGGCGAGTCGGGCTCGGGCAAAAGCGTGATGATGCTGGCCATGATGGGCCTGGTGAGCTTTCCCGGCGAGGTGCGCGCACGCCGCATGAACTTTGGCGGCCATGACCTGCAAAGTCTTTCGGCGCGCGAACGACGCCACATCATCGGCAAGGACGTGGCGATGATCTTTCAGGACCCGACCACGAGCCTGAATCCCTGCTTCACCGTCGGCTTTCAACTCGTCGAGACCTTGCAGCTTCACCTGGGAATGGACGGCAGGGCGGCCCGCCAGCGCGCGGTCGAACTGCTGGAACAAGTCGGCATTCCCGCCGCTGCGAGCCGGCTGAAGGACTACCCGCACCAGTTGTCGGGTGGCATGAACCAGCGCGTGATGATTGCGATGGCGATCGCCTGCAATCCGCGCCTGCTGATCGCCGATGAGCCGACGACCGCGCTGGACGTCACGATCCAGGCTCAGATTCTCGATTTGCTGCGTGGCCTGCAGCGCGAACGTGGCATGGCACTGGTGCTGATTACGCACAACATGGGCGTGGTGTCCGAGACGGCGCAGCGCGTGGCCGTGATGTACGCGGGACAGATCGTCGAAGAGCGGGCCGCCGCGGCGCTGTTCGAGGCGCCGCAGCACCCATACACCGCCGCGCTGCTGGCGGCGATGCCCGAGCGCAGCGAAGGCCTGCATCGCCTGGCCACGATCCCGGGCGTGGTGCCGGGCGCCTACGATCGCCCGACGGGCTGCCTTTTTGCGCCGCGCTGCGAATTCGCCACGCCGACACGGTGCGCAACCCGCCCGGCGCTGCAACCGCTCGCCGACGGCGCGGTGCGATGCCACTACCCGATGGGCGATCCGCAGCGCGAGGCGCGCATCGCGCGCGATCGCGCGCCCACGGCGGCGACGGCATGACTCAACCCGTCTGCGAAGCAGTAGGCCTGACGCAGGTCTACACCATCAAGCGCGGGCCGTTTCGCGCGCCCGCGCGGCTGCAGGCGGTCGGCGGTGTGTCGTTTGCCATTGCGGCCGGCCGCACGCTTGCGGTGGTGGGCGAGTCGGGCTGCGGCAAGTCAACGCTGGCCCGCATGGTGACGCTGATCGAGAAGCCCACGCAGGGCGAACTGCGCCTGACCGGCATCGACACGGTGCAGGCCGGAGCGCGAGAAAAACGCGGCCTGCGCCGCGTGGTGCAACTGGTGTTCCAGAACCCCTACGGCTCGCTCAATCCGCGCAAGAAGATCGGCGCGATTCTCGAGGCCCCGCTGGAAATCAACACGCAGCTCAATGCCGCCGAGCGCGCTGAGCGCGCGCGCGCGATGCTTGCCAAGGTCGGGCTGCGGCCCGAGCACTACGCGCGCTATCCGCACATGTTCTCCGGCGGCCAGCGCCAGCGCATTGCCATCGCGCGTGCGCTGATGCTGGAGCCCGCGCTCGTGGTGGCCGACGAGCCGGTGTCGGCGCTGGACGTCTCGGTGCAGGCGCAGGTGCTGAACCTGCTGGCCGACCTGCAGCAGGAAATGAGCCTGGCGTACCTGTTCATCTCGCACGACCTGGGTGTGGTTCGTCACATCGCGCACGACGTGATGGTCATGTATCTGGGGCTCGTGATGGAGCACGGTCCCAAGAAGCACATCTTCTCGCGCCCGCTGCACCCCTACACCCGGGCGCTGCTGGCCTCCACGCCGATCGTCGATGCCGGGATCCGCCACGAGCGTATCGTGCTCAAGGGCGAACTGCCTTCGCCGCTGAATCCACCGTCGGGATGCGTGTTTTCCTCCCGTTGTCCGTATGCAATCGATCGCTGCAGCGCCGAGCGCCCTGTGCTACGTTCGCTTGACGAGCGGCAGGTCGCCTGTCATCTTGCCGAGCAGTTTCTCGACCCTGGCCCAAATTGACGCGCAAGGCCATGGGATGCCAATCCACCGTTCCGAACCACGAGGCACTATTGATATGTCACACACCTCCTCCAAGTACTTTCTGCGCCGTCCCGTCCACCTGGCCATCGCAGCGGCGCTGACACTGGCCGCCGTCGGCGCAGTCTCGGCCAAGACCCTGGTGTTCTGCTCCGAGGGCAGCCCTGAGAATTTCTACCCCGGCGTCAACACGACCGGTACATCGTTCGATGCCAACAGCCAGATTTACGGCCGCATTGTGGATTTCGAACGTGGCGGCACGGCCGTGGTGCCGGGCCTCGCGGAGAAGTGGACCATTTCGCCCGACGGCCTGACTTACACATTCCACATGCGCAAGGGCGTGAAGTGGCATTCGAACAAGAATTTCAAGCCGACGCGTGACTTCAACGCCGACGACTTCATGTTCATGATCGAGCGCCAGTGGAAGGAGAACGACCCGTACTTCAAGGTCACCAGCTCGAACCACTCTTACTTCAACGACATGGCCATGCCCAAGCTGCTGAAGTCGGTGGAAAAGATCGACGAGTACACGGTGAAGATCGAGCTCAATCGCCCCGAGGCGCCCTTCCTGTCGAACCTGGCGATGGAATACGCCGGCATCCAGAGCAAGGAATACGCAATCGCGATGCTCAGGGCCGGCACGCCCGAGAAGATCGACCAGGAGCCCATCGGTACCGGCCCGTTCATGCTGGTGCAGTACCAGAAGGACGCGATCATTCGCTACAAGGCCTTCCCGCAGTTCTGGGGCGGCAAGGCCAAGATCGACGATCTGGTGTTCTCGATCACGCCGGACGCCGCGGTGCGCTGGGCCAAACTGCAGAATGGCGAATGCCATGTCATGCCGTATCCGAACCCGGCCGACCTGGACGCGATGCGCAAGAACCCGAAGATCCAGGTGCTCGAACAGGCCGGCCTGAATGTCGGCTACCTGGCCTTCAACACGCAGAAGAAGCCGTTTGATGACGTGCGCGTTCGCAAGGCCATCAGCATGGCGATCAACAAGAAGGCCATCATCGACGGGGTCTATCTTTCCACCGGCATCGCCGCCAAGAACCCGATCCCGCCTTCGATGTGGTCGTACAACGACGCCGTCAAGGACGACCCGTACGACCCGGAAGGAGCGAAGAAGCTGCTCGCGCAGGCTGGCCTGGGCAACGGCTTCACCACCGACCTGTGGGCCATGCCTGTGCAGCGCCCATACAACCCGAACGCGCGGCGCATTGCGGAACTGATGCAGGCGGACCTGGCCAAGATCGGCGTGAAGGCCGAGATCAAGAGCTTCGAGTGGGGCGAGTACCGCAAGCGCATGCAGGCTGGTGAACACCAGATGGGGATGCTGGGCTGGACCGGCGACAACGGCGACCCGGACAACTTCCTGCACACACTGCTCGGCTGCGATTCGGCCAAGGCCGGGGGGAGCAACGTCGCCAAGTTCTGCTACCAGCCCTTCGAGGACCTGGTGCTCAAGGCCAAGACCGTGTCCAAGCCTGCCGAGCGTACGGAGCTGTACAAGAAGGCGCAGGTCATCTTCAAGGAGCAGACGCCCTGGTTCACCATCGCCCATGCGGTGCAACTGAAGCCGGTGCGCAAGGAAGTGGTCGACTTCAAACTCAGCCCGTTCGGCCGGCACACCTTCTACGGCGTGGATATCAAGGAATAAGTCGCTTCGCCGCGAACGTCGACCGCGAGCCCGGAAGAACGCGGGCTCGCGGCGACTTGACGGCCGGCGATGAGGATCGGGCCGCGGTCATCAGTCCGCAGCGCCATCCAAGGAATCTCGTTCGAGTCCTGATGCAAACACCCGCGCCAAGCTTGATGGGCGCGGCGAAGGCGATGCGCGCGCTGATGTTCGCGACGGTCAGCACCGCTGCGCGCACTGATTCGACCCATCTTGATCCTGCGCGGTTGTTGGAAGGCGCACAAGCGCCGATAATCCGCGCCTTCTTCAAGGTTGGGCGCGCACATGCGATTCAAGTTTCCGGTCGTCATCATCGACGAGGACTTCCGCTCTGAAAATGCGAGCGGACTGGGCGTGCGTGCGCTGGCCAAGGCGATCGAAGCCGAAGGGGTCGAAGTCATCGGCGTGACAAGTTACGGCGATCTGTCGAGCTTCGCGCAGCAGCAAAGCCGCGCCTCCGCGTTCATCCTGTCGATCGATGACGAAGAGATCACCGAGAAGGGCGACGTCGAAAACAAGGCGGTCGCCGCGCTGCGCTCGTTCGTGCGGGAGATCCGCCGGCGCAACGCCGACATCCCGATCTTTCTGTACAGCGAAACGCGGACGTCGAGCCACATTCCGAACGACGTGCTGCGCGAACTGCATGGCTTCATCCACATGTTCGAGGACACGCCGGAGTTCGTTGCACGCTACATCGTGCGCGAGGCGCGTGTGTACCTCGATGCGCTCGCGCCGCCATTTTTTCGCGCACTGACCCACTACGCGCAGGAGGGGTCGTACTCGTGGCACTGCCCGGGACACTCGGGCGGTGTGGCTTTCCTCAAAAGCCCGGTCGGGCAGATGTTCCACCAGTTCTTCGGCGAGAACCTGCTGCGCGCCGACGTATGCAACGCGGTCGAGGAATTGGGGCAGTTACTTGACCACACCGGCCCGGTAGCCGCCAGCGAGCGCAACGCGGCGCGCATATTCGGTGCCGATCACCTGTTCTTTGTCACCAACGGCACGTCGACGGCCAACAAGATCGTCTGGCATTACGTGACCGCGCCCGGCGATGTGGTGGTCGTCGACCGCAACTGCCACAAGAGCGTGTTGCATGCGATCACGATGACGGGCGCGATCCCGGTGTTCCTGATGCCGACGCGCAATCACTACGGGATCATCGGGCCGATTCCGCGTGCCGAATTCGAACCGGAGTCGATCCGCCGCAAGATCGCCAATCACCCGCTGCTCAAGGGGCGCGACCCAGGCAATCCGCGCGTGCTGACGCTCACGCAGAGCACCTACGACGGCATCGTCTACAACGTCGAGACGATCAAGCAGCTGCTGGACGGCTACATCGACACGCTGCACTTCGACGAAGCCTGGCTTCCGCACGCCGCGTTCCACGAGTTCTACCGCAACATGCATGCGATCGGTGGCACGCAGCCGCGGCCACGCACGCGCAAGTCGATGGTGTACTCCACGCAGTCCACGCACAAGCTGCTCGCGGGCCTGTCGCAGGCCTCGCAGATCCTGGTGCAGGATTCCGAAACCGAGAAGCTCGACCGCCCGCAGTTCAACGAGGCGTATCACATGCATTCATCGACCTCGCCGCAGTACGCGATCATCGCCTCGTGCGATGTCGCGGCGGCGATGATGGAGCCGCCCGGTGGCACGGCGCTGGTCGAGGAATCGCTCGACGAGGCGGTCGAGTTCCGCCGCGCGATGCGCAAGGTCGACGCCGAATACGCCGATTCCTGGTTCTTCACCGTGTGGGGCCCGGATCGCATCGCGGCCGAGGGAACGCCGCGCCAGGAAGACTGGCTGCTGCAGCCGAACGACCGCTGGCACGGCTTCGGTCCCGTCGCGCCGGGCTTCAACATGCTCGACCCGATCAAGGCCACCGTGATCACGCCGGGGCTGGACGTCGACGGGCGCTTCGCGGAGACCGGCATCCCCGCGGCGATCGTCACCAAGTACCTGGCCGAGCACGGCATCATCGTCGAGAAGACCGGGCTGTACTCGTTCTTCATCATGTTCACCATCGGCATCACCAAGGGCCGCTGGAACACGATGGTCACCGAGCTGCAGCAGTTCAAGGACGATTACGACAACAACCGGCCGCTGTGGCGCGTGATGCCCGAATTCCTGCGCACCAACGCGCGTTACGAGAGCAAGGGCCTGCGCGACCTGTGCGGCGAGATTCACGCCGAGTACGCGCGCAATGACGTCGCGCGGCTGACCACCGAGATGTACCTGTCGGAGATGGAGCCGGTGATGAGCCCGGCGCAGGCCTACGCCAAGATGACCCACTGGGAGGTCGACCGCGTGCCGATCGATGAACTCGACGGTCGCGTCTCCGCGGTGCTGCTCACGCCGTATCCGCCCGGCATCCCGCTGCTGATTCCGGGCGAACGCATCAATGCGACGATCCTCAACTACCTGAAGTTCGCGCGCGAGTTCAACACCAAGTTCCCCGGCTTCGAAACTGACATCCATGGTCTGGTGAAAACCAAGACCAACGGGCATGTCGAGTACTTCATGGATTGCGTGCGGGCGCTGCCGGGCGCGGGTCGTTTGCGCTGATCGGAATCCCTGCCAAGGGCAAGGAAGCGGAGCGATCCGACAGGTGCTGATCGCTCCACCATGGCCGCCCGCACAGCGATCGAGCGGACCGCCGCGTAGCGCGTTCGCCGCGCGCCGAAAACTCTTGGCGGCACGGCATGCTCAGCCTGCCGATCCGGTCTGCCCCGCATTACCGATCTGATTGGCCCGCCGTGTCGTCGGGATGACCGTTCGACGGACCGCTGTCGCGTGCACCGGGTGATTCGCGCCGCCGGCCCGGGGCGGTCGCGACACGACGTCATGCCACAAACGCGAACGAATTCGCGATCACAGCGGTCTTCCGGGGGATCCCGGAGCGAATCGACGCTTGACTGGGATGTCGAGACGAAAATCGCCCATGCATACTCGCAGGCGTCGCTGTGAAATTCCCTTTGCTCGGCACGACAACCCGATGAATCCGATCGATCTTCTAGGCTTAAGCGCCGGCGCGCTGGTGCTGACCACCTTCTACCTCAGGACCATGATCCCGCTTCGCGTCGTGGCCATCGCCAGCAACGTCGCTTTCGCGTCCTACGGGATATTGGCCGACGCGACGCCGATCCTGGTCCTGCACTGCCTGCTGCTGCCACTGAACGCGCTGCGCCTGTATCAAATGCGGGTACTGATCGCGCGCGTCAAGCGCGCCTCGCGTGGCGACCTGTCGATGGACATGATGGTTCCCTACATGAAACTGCGCACCGTCCCCGCCGGCACGCGCTTGTTCGAACTCGGCGATTACGCGGAAGAAGTATTCCTGATCATCAAGGGTCGCGTACGCATCGAGGGCAAGAACGTTCTGGTCAAACCCGGCCAGCTGGTCGGCGAGATGGGGCTGTTTTCGCAGGGAAATCGGCGAACTGACGCGGCGGTATGCGAGACCGAGGTCGAGCTGGCGTCGGTGAGCGAGGACCGCATCTGGGAGGTCTTCTTCCAAAACCCGGAGTTCGGCGCCTACCTTCTGCGCGTCGTGGTGCAACGGGCTACCGGTGGGCCGCTCGTCGTTTCCGGACCGATTCCGGAGTCGCCATGATCGCAGCGCGCTGGCGCCCGACGCGCGCATGCGGGGCTGATGCCAGTGTCCGCTTCAAGGTCTCATGGTCAGCGCCAGGTCTTGGCCGGTGATTGACGTTGCCCCGACACCAGGGTTGGTACGGCCAAACCCGCGCGGGTTACATGCGTCTTCGCGCCTGGCAGCGTTGGCAATTCAGGAATCAGCGCCGTCGCTCGATTGCAGCAATGATCTGTTCGCAGCGCTTCAGATCGCGCGCATCCGCCACGCCTGGCTGCGCGCACCAATCGAGCAGGATCTGGTCAGCGGTGCCGGCGCCGCCTGCCGCCGCACGCTTGAACCGATCACGCAAATGCTTGACCTGCACCGCGAGCCGTTGCGGTTGCAGATCGGCCGGGCTTTCCAGGTTGAGCGTGAGTTCGAGTTCAAGCAGCGCGTCGCGTCGCGAAGCCGCGCGTTCATCGATCAGCGCCGCATGATCTTCGCGCGCGTATTGGTCGGCCGTTGTCGCCAGCACTGCCAGGGCGGCGTCGCGGCGCGCAGCCATCTTCTGCTCCCACGCAGCGGCGAGCGGCGGCAATGCGCTCCAGCGCTGCTGCACTGATTCGACCGCGACTGCTTCGCTCGCGTCCGGGGGCGCGATCACCAGGGCATCGAGTTCCTCGCACAGCCGTTCCTTGGCAAGCAGGGTGTGCCAAACCTCTGCTTCACGCGCGCGATTTCGTGCCTTCAGCAGCGCATCGACGCTGGAGCGCGCCGTCCTGAATCGCGTTTCGAGCGCTGCCGGCACGGGGCCGCTTTCGGTGAGTGCTTTTCTCCATTGCTCCTGCAGCTCCTGCTGGCTGCGTCGGACCTGCGCCTCGTCGGCGTCGGTTGACCGAGCCAGTTGTTCCAGTTGTTCGCACAGCGTCTCGAAGGCACGGCGCTGCTCGTGCTTGCGGTGGTCCGCCTCCTTGCGTGAGCTCTTGCGTGCGTCGAACACTGCGTTGCAGGCGGTGCGGAACTGCTCCCACAGCTCCCGCTCATCACGCTGTGCCAGCGACGTTGCCTTGGCATGCGCCTGCCAGCGCGCCTGCAGCTCCTTCACGTGCGACGGCGCATCGCGTTCCATCGCTTTCGCTGCCAGCGCCGTCGCCTCCGCGATCAGCGCCTGGCGCTCGGCCTTGGCCTGATTGCGCGCGGCCGACAGCGCGTCGCGCACGGGAGCGAGCGCGGCTTTCAGGCGCGCGTCGAGTTTCTTCCACGCACCGGGCTCGACGCTGCCGAGCGTTGCGCCGTGCCAGGTCGAATCGGTTTCACGCAGCCAGCGCTCGATCGCGCGCCAGTCATGCGGCTCGGCGAATGTCGTCGCGTGCGCCGCGGCAGCGGTGATGAACTCCTCACGCTGCTTGCGCGCTTGCTTGTGCTGCGCGGCCATCTCCGCGAAATGCTGCGCTGCCGGTGCGTACGCCTTTTCGCAGGCGCCGTCGAAGCGTTCCCACAGCGGTTTCGGCACGCCGGCGTACTGCTCATCGAGCTTCTTCCACTCGGCGCGCAGTTGCTGCACTTCCTTGGCGAGCGCGGCCGGCGCCAGCTTCTGCTGCAGCAGCGCTTCGGCGCGCTCGCACAACTGAACGCGGGCGTTCTGCTGGCCGAAGCTTTGCCAGCGTTCGAGCTCGACCAACTGCTGCACGACGCGGCTCAACCGTTGCACGGTCGGCTTCGGCAGCAGGCCGGCGGCAGCCTTGAGCGCGCGGGTCTCGTCGGCGGCGGCACGAGCGTCGTGCAGTTGCCCGGCGGCGAGCGCCTGCTCCGCCGTATGCAGCAGTGCGTGCAGTCGTTGCCGCACGGCGTTTTCCTGCTGCTGCACGGCGCGCACCTGCGCCAGCCGGCGTTGCTCGATCACCAGCAGCGCGGCCTCGAAACGCCGTGTCAGCGCCGGCGTTCGGACCGCCAGATCCAGCGCCTGCCAGCGGCTCGGCAGCTGCGCGTCATCGATTGGCGTTCCTTCCGCAAGCTGCTCGGCTTCGGTCACCAGCGCCTCGGCGGCGGCCAGCGCCGGCACCGCCTGCTCCCAGTGGGCGATCTGCAGTTCAGCCTGCTCCAGCTTCGCCAGGGCCGGGCCGTCGCCGGTCTCGGTCGCTTGCGCGCGCAGCGCGCGCAGCTCATTGCGCAGTTCGGGCAGCGCCGTGGTCGCCGGCGGAGATTGCAGCGACGCCAGCCATTCGTTCAGGCCCCGCTCGAACTGCAGGTGTGCACGTTGCGCTTCGTGCTCACGCGCGAAGCGTTGCTGCATGAGCAGGCCGACCGCTTCCCACCGGGCGCGGCGATCGACGTCATCGCCCAGATCCAGCGCTTTCCAGCGCCGATCGAGTTCGACCGCCGCCATCACGATCGGCCCCGGCTGTGCGGCGAGTGCCTCGGCCTGCGCAATGAGCGCGTCCGCCGCGGCGGCCTGCTGTGCACGATGGCTGATGGCGTCGAGACGCTGGCGCGCCAGGCGTGCCACGCCGCGGTCCTTGTCCTTGGCGCCATCGGCGAGCCGGCGCAGCGGCTCCGGCGCATGTACGCGCTCGGCGGCGGCGAGGCGCACCGGCGCATGCGCGGCGGCGAGCGCGACTTCGACCAGCACGTTCTCGTCCTTGATGCCGTCGATCGCGGTGCGGCGGCGTTCCTCGTCCTGTGTGTTCAGCGCGACTTCCGCGCGGACCGCGTCGGTGCAGTCGTGCGCTGCGAGCAGCGCCTGCGCCGCGGCGCTGTCCGGCGTTGACGCAATCGCCTTGCCCAACGACGAGGCGATCGCCGCGCGCACCTCCGGCTCCGTCTCTGTCTGCAAGGCCGCGGTGAGCGCGGCAGGATCAGCGCAGCGCGTCGCCGCCGCGCTGCGAACTTCGGGCGCGGGGTCGGCGCCGAGCAGTTGCGCCAGCGCCTGCGAATCCGGCGGCAGCGCTGCCACGCCGATCACTCGTTGCGCAGGTTCGGCGTGTTCATGCAGGGCAGAGCCAAAGATGAGCTTGTTGAGCACGGAGTCAGTGTTGCGGGAATCGGGGCCGGTCGGACACGGGTTTGCGCGCGAGTGAAGATGGTACCGATTTGCGCAAGGTGATTCGATCAAATCCCGGCCCGACGGCGCAAGTGGCAAGCGTCGGTTGCGGGCAAACAACCTGATCCAGCGCAACGGAAGGAGTCGCGCGGACTCCTAGACCCGCTCGACGATCGTCACGTTTGCCAGCCCGCCGCCCTCGCACATCGTCTGCAGCCCGTAGCGCGCGCCGCGCGCGTGCAGGGCGTGCACCAGCGTCGTCATCAGCTTGGCGCCGGAGGCACCGAGCGGATGGCCGAGCGCGATCGCGCCGCCGTTGACGTTCAACCGTTCCGGGTCGGCGCCGGTCGCCTTCAGCCACGCCAGCGGCACCGAGGCAAAGGCCTCGTTGACTTCGACGAGATCGATGTCCTCGAGCCGCAGGCCGGCTTTGCGCAACGCCACGGGCGTGGCCGGAACCGGCCCTTCGAGCATCACCACCGGATCGTGGCCGACCACGGTCATCTGGCGCACGATCGCCAGCGGCTTGACGGCGCGGCCGAGCATCTTCAGTCCGCGCTCGTTGGCGACGAGAAGTGCGGCCGCACCATCACAGATCTGACTCGCCGTGGCCGCTGTCAGTCGGCCGCCGTCCTGCAGCAGCTTGACGGCGGCGATGCCATCGCGGGTCGCATCGAAGCGGATGCCTTCGTCGGCCGCGTGCATCTCGCCGCTGTCCGCGCCCTCGGCGTTGCGCACGGCAATCGGCACGATCTCCTTCGCAAAGCGTCCGTCGCGCGTGGCTGCCGCCGCGCGCTGATGGCTGCGCAACGCGTACTCGTCGAGGACGTCTTTCGAAAGCTCGTACTTCGCGGCCAGCATCTCGGCGCCGGCAAACTGGCTGAACTGAACGCCCGGATAGCGCGTCCGCATCGCCGGGCTCATGTAACTGCCGAAGCCGTTCTTGAACGGCAGGGTTGCCGGCAGACCCATCGGCACGCGCGTCATGCTCTCCACGCCGCCGGCGATGACGACATCCTGGCTTCCCGCCATCACGGCCTGCGCGGCAAAGTGCAGCGCCTGCTGCGACGAGCCGCACTGCCGGTCGACCGAAACGCCGGGCACCGATTCCGGCAGGCGCGAAGCGAGCACCGCATTGCGGGCGATGTTGTTCGATTGTTCGCCGGCCTGGCCGACACAACCGAGGATCACGTCGTCGATCAGCGCCGGGTCGATGTCGAGGTGCGCAATCAGAGCATCAAGAACCTGTGCAGCGAGGTCGGCCGGATGCCAGCCGGCAAGCCGGCCGCCCTTGCGGGCCCCGGCGCTGCGCAGCGCGGCGACGATGAAGGCTTCAGACATCGGAACTCCTTGGGTGAGCGGTGAGGATAATGCGTGCGGATTTTCTGGCGGCTTGCCGATGCGGTTGTTTCATGCTTGCGCAGGCATCAGGTGTCCGCAAAGAAGAATCGATTGCGCATCAGCCGAAAACTCATCTGTCAATGTCCCGTGAATCCCGTCTCCACGGTGAATAACGCATTCTCGCGTCAGCCATGAATTCGCGCGAATATGGCATGCGGACTCAACCATCGCTTGATGAACTCGGCCAGACTACGTCGGTCACAGAGCCTGTTAGCTTCCGATGACGGACAGGGAGACATCATGACGCTGGAGAAGATTCGCTGTACCGATATCAGTCCTGATCCTCGCAATGGCGGTTCGCATCCCAGCGCGGTCGAAGCGCTTTCCGACAGCATTCGCGAGCATGGTGTGCTCCGACCCGTACTGTTGCGTCCGACCTCGGACGGCTATGTCATCGTGCACGGCGAGTGCCGCTGGCGTGCCGCGCAGATGGCGGGGCTGGACGTGATTCCCGCGTTCCTGGTGCAGGACATCACGCGCAGCGAGGGTGTCACGGCATAGGGCAACCCGGCCGGGGGCTAAGCGCCAGGCTAACTGCTCTTTGGGTCAAGCGCATCGCGCAGCCCGTCGCCGAGCAGGTTG
>DAITAC010000037.1:0-36022 GCA_036824465.1 Burkholderiaceae bacterium | reverse complement strand
TGAACATCCACAACATGGTCAACAAGTCGCGCGGCGAGATGGCCTACACGCTGGTCGATGTCGACAGCCCGGTCGAGCAGAAGGTTGTCGACGCGCTGGCCGCAATCTACGGCGTGCTGTCGGTCAGGTCGATTCCCGCGCGCGCCGAGTAACCGGCGCTCAGTGCGGCGCGCCCGCCTTCTGCGCCGCGATCCACTCATCGACCAGCCGCTCCAGCACATCAAGCGGCACTGGGCCCGAGTCGAGCACGACCATGTGAAAGCGGCGAATGTCAAAGCGATCACCCAGCGCGGCCCTGGCGCGATCGCGCAGTTCGATGATCTTCATCTGCCCGACCATGTAGGCGAGCGCCTGCGCCGGCCACGAGATATAGCGGTCCACTTCTGACTTCATCTGCTCGGGGTCGAGTCCGGTCCGCTCGATCATGTAATCAATCGCCTGCTGCCGCGTCCAGCCGAGCGCGTGGATGCCGGTGTCGACCACCAGCCGCGCGGCGCGCAGCAACTGCGCCTGCAGAAAGCCGAAGCGGCTGTAGGGATCGCTGTACAGACCGAGCTCGGTGCCGAGCGTTTCTGCATACAGTGCCCAGCCCTCGCCGTAGGCGGTGAAGAAGGCATCGCGACGGAATGCCGGCAGGCCTTTCATCTCCGCCGCGCGGGCGCCTTGCAGATGATGACCAGGCACCGCTTCGTGCGCAACCAGCGTCGCCATGCTCCACTTCGGGCGGATCTTGTAGCCCACGGCATTCGCATTGAACCAGCCGGGGCGCGTGCCGTCGAGCGACGGTCCATCGTAGGTTTCCGCGGCGCCCGGTCCCATGAACGCGGGCAGCGCGCGAATGCCGTAGGTGGCGCGCGGCAGTTCGGCAAACAGGCGCGGCAACTCGGGATCGATCCGTTTGGCGATGTCGCGATAGCCGGCCAGCAGCGCGTCTGCGCTGTCGTGGAAGAATTTCGGGTCCGTGTTCAGGTATTTGATGAAAGCCACGAAGTCGCCCGTGAAACCGGTGCTGCGCATCAGCGCTTCCATTTCGCTGCGCAGCCGTGCCACTTCCTTCAGGCCGATCGCATGGATCTGCGGCGGCGTCAGCGCTGTCGTCGTGTGAGTGCGAACGAGTGCCGCGTAGACCCGGTCGCCGCTCGGATAGCTCGACAACGCGCCGTCGGCCGGCGCCGCGGCGAGGTAGTCGCCGGCGACAAATGCGCGCAGCTTCCTTTGTGCTGGAAGCACGTGGTCGGAGATCGCGCGCGCGCCGCGGGCTCGCAGCCGCTCCTGCTCGGCCGCGTCGATTCCGCTGCCCAGGTGCTTGAACGGCTCGAAGAACGCGCTGTGCTCGGGCGGATTCGCCAACTGCGCATCGAGTTGCGTCAGCACGCGTTCAAGCGCTGCGCGCGGTGGCACCCAGCCGGCCGCCATGCCTTGCCGCAGCCGCGCGATCTCCTGCTCGACGCGGTGCGGATACGCAGCCATGCGCGCCAGCATCTGTTCGACCTGGACCGCGGTCGAAACCGGGTTTGCGCGCAGTATTCCGGCAAGCTGACTCTGAAACGCGAACGACGCAGCCGACACCGTCATCGTGCGGAAGCCGTCGAACTGCTGGAACAACAGGTTTTCCTCGGTCTGATACAGCAGAAGTTCGACTGACACGCGGTCGATTGCCGACAGTTGACCGACGTCGAGCGACTTCACCCGCTGCTGCAGGGAACGCCAGTACGCGTCCCGCTCGGCAAGACCTCCGGGCGAGGCATCGGTCAGGCGATCGCCAAACCGATGGTCACCGCGAAAGGTCGCCCACTCCGGGTACAGGCGGGCAGTTTCTTCCCAGTGAGACTCGAACAGCGCGTGCGCGCGGCGCGTTTCGGAGGAGTCAGTCGGCGCCTCTGCGGAACTCGCCGCGGTCGGATCGAAGCAGAGCCAGACCGCAGTCAGAAGGCCGCCGAGCCTTCGCAAGCGAACATTCATTGTTCGGGCTCCCCCGGTGTCACCCCGTATCGCGCCTCGACCCGAGGCAGTTACTCAGAAGTCGTGAACCTGCGCGTCAGCGCCTTCCCGCTTCACGAGTGACTTGGGCTTGGTTTTGTCGCCTAAATGGGCGACTCCTGAGTAAGGCGAGCTTACTTCAGACCAATCGTGTACGCCGCGACTGATGCGTCTCAAGTTGGGTCGCTCCGACAGGTTCAACATGTGACCCGGGATCGGGACACCGGGACGCCATGCTGTTCGCTGCCGCACAATTCTTCGGCGACTTCGCACGCTACAACGACGCCATCTGGCCGCTGCAAGTCGTTGGCCATGGAATCAGTTTTGCCGTCGTCGTCATGCTGTGGCGCGACTGACCGCGTCTTTTCACACGGAAAAGCGCCCAGCCATGGCAACGTTGACGCACGAACAGGCGAACGCCAACTCGGCGGTCGCGGCGCGAGACGCGGTCTTCACCGCCCGCGGCCTGACCAAGGTGTACCGGATGGGCGAGGTCGAGGTGCACGCGTTGCGCGGCGTCGATCTGGACATCTTCGCGTCGGAGTTCGTCGTGCTGCTGGGTCCCTCAGGCAGCGGCAAGTCAACACTGTTGAATATCCTGGGCGGGCTGGACACGCCGACGGCGGGAACGGCAATGTGGCGCGATCACGATCTGTCGCACGCGGAAGAAGCGGAGCTGACCCGCTACCGGCGCGAGCATGTCGGCTTCGTGTTCCAGTTCTACAACCTGATCCCGTCGCTGACCGCGCGCGAAAACGTCGCGCTGGTCACCGAGATGGCGCCGGATCCGATGAAGCCCGCAGACGCGCTGGCGCTGGTGGGACTGGGCGACCGGCTCGACCACTATCCGTCGCAACTGTCCGGCGGCGAACAGCAGCGCGTGGCAATCGCGCGCGCGATCGCGAAGAAACCCGATGTGCTTCTGTGTGACGAGCCGACCGGCGCGCTCGATTACGCCACCGGCAAGGTGGTGTTGGAGGCGATCGCAAGGATCAACCTGGAACTGGGTACCACGGCGGCGGTGATTACGCACAACGCACCGATCGCCCGCATTGCCGATCGCGTGATGAAGATGCACGATGGCCGCATCGCGTCGACGGAACTCAACGCGGAAAAACTCCGCCCCGGGCAGATCACATGGTGAACATGCTCGATCGCAAGTTGCTGCGTGACGTCTGGAATCTGCGCGGCCAGGTGCTCGCGATCGCGCTCGTGGTCGCGGCCGGCATCACCGGTTACTGCGGTTCGCTGTCGACCTACGATTCGCTGCGCTGGCTGCAGGCGTCGTACTACGAGTCCTCCCGCTTCCCGCATGTTTTCGCGCAGGGCAAGCGCGCGCCGAATCCGATTGCCGACCGATTGATCGCAATTGAAGGCGTGGCCGAAGTCGAAACCACGCTCGTGTTTGACGTACTGCTCGACATGCCGGGCGTGATCGAACCTCTGACCGGCCGCATGATCGCGTTGCCGGGTCACGGCACGCCGAGAATGAACCGGCTCACGGTGATGCGCGGCGGCTGGATCGAATCGGCCGCGTCCAATCAGGTGCTGGTCAACGAGACCTTCGCCAAGGCGCATGGGCTCGCGCTGGGCGATCGCGTCGGCGCACTGCTCAACGGCAAGCGCGAGTCGATGCAGGTGGTCGGCATCGTGCTGTCGCCCGAGTACATCTTTGCGGGGCGCGGTGGGCCGGGCGACGAGAAGAGCTTCGGCATCTTCTGGATCGGCCACGAACGACTGGCCGCGGCGTTCAACATGGAGGGTGCGTTCAATTCCGTTGCGCTACGCCTGGCGCACGACGCATCCGAGCGTGCCGTCATCGCCGCGGTTGATCGGCTGCTCGACCCGTATGGATTCACCGGCGCGTACGGACGCGCCGACCAGTTGTCGCATCGCGCGTTGACGCAGGAGATCAGCCAATGGAAGGTCTACGGCACCGCGCTGCCGATCGTCGTGCTCGGTGTGGCGGTGTTTCTGCTGAACGTCGCGCTGGCGCGGCAGATCGGTACGCAGCGCGGTCAGATCGCGGCCTTGAAGGCGCTCGGCCGCGACGATCGCGAGATCGGTGCACACTATCTGAAGTTCGTGCTCGTGATCGTGTTGATCGGCGCACCGATCGGCATTGCCGGCGGTGCCTACTTCGGTTACGCGGTGACACAGCTCTACGCGCGTTTCTTCCGCTTCCCCGATTTCGAATACCGGATGCTCGCGTGGATTCCGCTGTCCGCCGTGCTGATTTCACTCGCCGCGGCCGCCGCGGGCGTGCTCGGCGCGATGCTAAGGGTTGTGCGCCTGCCGCCGGCGGAAGCGATGCGGCCGGTGGCGCCCGCAACTTTCCGGCCGACGTTGATGGAGGCGATCGGCCTCGGACATCTGTATTCGCCGGCGGTGCGGATGATCATTCGCGACCTCGAGCGGCGGCCGTTGCGCGCGCTGCTGACGATCTTCGGTATCGCGGCCGCGGTGGCGATCATGATTTCGGGCACCTGGTGGCGCGACGCGGTCGACTATCTGCTTGACGTCGAAATCCGCATGCGCGACCGGCAGCACGTCAGCATCGTTCTGTCCGAACCGGCGTCGAGCAGTGCGCTGTACGACTTTGCGCGCCTGCCCGGCGTGCTGCGCGCGGAACCGGACCGCGACGTGCCGGTGCGATTGTCCAATGGCGCACGCAGCTACCGCACCTCGATCGGCGGCTTTGCGGTCGACGCGCAGATGCACCCGCTGCTCGATGAACGCCTGCGTCGCGTGCAACTGCCTGTGGCCGGCATCGTGCTGAACCTGCGTCTGGCGGAGCGGCTCGGCCTCAAGCTGGGCGACCCGGTTCATGTCGAGGTGCTGCAGGGCGCACGCGCACAGGCAGACCTGACGGTCGCCGCCTTCAGTCACGAACTGATGCAGATGCCGGCCACGATGGAGCGCGATGCGTTGAACCGCCTGCTCGGCGAGGGCGATGCGCTGTCGGGCGCGCGGCTGCTGATCGATGGCACTCAGCGCGAGGCGCTGTTTCGCGAGATCCGGCAGACGCCGCGGGCCGCGGTGGTGGTCGAAATCGATCCGATCGTCCGCAACGTGCGCGAGAACACCGCGCGCAACATCCTGTTCTTCAATTCGGTGATGTCGGTGATCGCGGCGACGATCGCGATCGGCGTCGTCTACAACAACGCGCGCATCGCGCTGGCCGAACGCGCATGGGATCTGGCCAGCCTGCGCGTGTTGGGCTTCACGCGCGGCGAGGTCTCGGGATTGCTGCTGGGTGAACTCGCGGTGGAAATGATCATCGCATTGCCGCTCGGCTGCGTGCTGGGGCACTGGCTGTCGTGGAGCATCCTGCAGATGATGGCGCACGAGACCTTGATGTTGCCGTTCGTGATCCAGCCGCGCACCTATGCGCTGGCCTGCCTGGTGGTGTTGATCGCCGGCGTGGTGAGCGCGCTGATCGTGCGCCAGCGGATCGATCACCTCGACCTGGTGGCGGTGCTGAAAACGCGAGAGTGAGGTCCCGATGAAACGCAGGCAATGGATGCTGATCGCGGTGGGCTCGGTGCTGCTGGCAGGCGCGCTCGTCTGGGCGTTCCAGCCGCGACCAGTGCCGGTCGAAGTGGCGAGTGTCAAGCGCGCACCCTTCGAGCAGACCGTCGACGAGGATGGCAAGACGCGCGTGCGTGATCGCTACGTCGTCTCGGCGCCGCTGGCCGGCAAACTGGCACGCATCGAACTGGAGCCGGGTGACCCGGTGACCGCGGGCATGACGGTCGCACGCCTGTCGCCGGCCGCGCCGTCGATGCTCGATGCCCGCACCGCGCGCGAACTGACCGAACGCGTCGGCGCTACCGAGGCCGCGCTGCTGCAGGCCAAGGCCAACGCCGCCCGTACCGACGCCGCGCTGGCGCAGGCGCGATCCGATCTGGCACGGCAGAAGAAACTGAAGGGCGATGGATTCATCGCCGAGTCCGCGGTCGAGCAGGCGGAACTCGCCGCGCAGGTGCAGGCGCAGGCGAATGCGGCCGCACAGTTCGCGGTCGATGGTGCGCTGCACGACCTGGCGCAGGCCAAAGCCGCGTTAATGCGGGCGCATGCATTGGAGAAGAAAGACGGCGCGCGCATCGAGCGCCCGGGCACGGCATGGCCGATCGAATCGCCGGTCGCGGGCCGCGTGCTCAAACTGGTGCAGAAGAGCGAGACCGTGGTCGGCGTCGGCCAGCCGCTGCTGGAGATCGCCGACCCGAGCCGGCTTGAAATCGTGGTTGACGTTCTGTCGACCGAGGCCACGCGCATCGCCCCTGGCGCGCCAGTGCACATCGATGCCGGCGGCGGCATCCTGCTCGAGGGTCGCGTGCGTTTCGTCGAGCCCGCCGCATTCACCAAGGTTTCTGCCCTTGGAATCGAGGAGCAGCGGGTCAACGTGGTGATCGATCTTGTATCGGCCGCTGAACAATGGCGCCGGCTCGGTGACGGTTTCCGCGTCGATGTACGCATCGTGGTGGCGGCGCAGACCGATGCCGTGGTGGTGCCGGTGGCGGCGCTGTTCCGCGACAACGATCAGTGGGCGGTGTTCGTGGCCAGCGATGGACGCGCCGCCAAGCGTCGGGTCAAGCTCGGCGGGCGCAACAACAGCGATGCCTGGGTGGAACAGGGATTGCAGCCCGACGAAAAGGTCATCGTCTATCCGAGCGACAGTGTGGCCGACGGCAAACGCGTCCAGGTGATTCGCGGCGGCTGAATTTGCGGCGAGGATGCGTGACTTGCACCGCCCCGTCCGCGCAGTTGACGCCTGTCAACGGCGCGACCGCGCGGTTGCCTACGATGAACTCTGTATCGATGGAGGTGAAGATGGACACGACCGTAACGATCAACCGCGAAAAACTTGTCACGGACGCACGTGTGGTGCTCGATGACGTTGAAGGGTTGCTCAAGCAGGCAGCCAGCGCCAGCGGACAGCAGGCGCAGGAACTGCGCGAGCGGGCGACCGAGGCGCTCGCGCGCGCGCGGGTGAAACTGGGTGACGCGCAGATCGCTATCGGCGAAAACGCCAAAGCGGCAGCACGCGCGACCGATGACTGGGTGCATGCGCATCCGTGGGGTGCCATCGGAGCAGCCGCTGGCGTCGGCTTCCTGATC
The DNA here is from genome assembly GCA_036824465.1 of Burkholderiaceae bacterium. Lineage (GTDB taxonomy): Bacteria > Pseudomonadota > Gammaproteobacteria > Burkholderiales > Burkholderiaceae_F > JAKOQB01. The sequence goes on along the minus strand of DAITAC010000037.1, from coordinate 28,921 downwards.
GGGTTGCTGGTCGCTCGGCACTGACGGCAAGCGCACGTGCCTTCGCCGCTGGAAGCGGTACGGCGCCTTTCGGCGTCGTCGCTGAACCTGCTGCTCACGCGCGCGCAGTTCGCGTCGGTTGAACTGGCGCAATCGCGCGCGCAACTGATGCGCTGGCTGGGACTCGCGCTGGTGGGTGCGATGCTCGCGCTGCTGGCGCTGATGGCGGGGTCGGCCGTGCTCGTGATCGTGCTGTGGGAGCGTGCCGGGCCGCTGACTTTGCTTGGATTGACGGTGGTGTATGCAGCCGTCGCCTACGCAGTCGTACGCCGTCTGCAGCAAGAGATGCATGAGGCGCCGCCGCTGCTCGCCGAGACGCTGGCTGAATTCATCAAGGATCGCGACGCACTCGTGGGCCGCAGCGCGAGCGACGGCGAGGCGCCATCTTCGGGCGCAGCGAAATGAGCCGGCGCGAGGAATCGCTTCATCTGCGTCTCGAACTGCTGCGCATGCGCGGCCAGATCGAACGTGCGGAAATGGCCGCCGCGGTTGTCGAGTTGCGCCTCGGTGCAAGGCGTTTCGGTGCGATCGCGGCGGCTGTGTCGAGCGTGGGTGGCGCGCTCACGGGCACGGCCGGCGGTGGCTTGGCGCACGCGCTGTTCGACACACTTGGCGCGGTGGGCGCGCGTCCGCTGTTGGCAAGGCTTGCGCTGGTTGCCGTGCGCACGATCCGCCGCAACCCGGTCGCGGCGATCGCGCTGACGGTGGTCGCTACGGCATTCATTGGCTGGTGGCTCGCGCGCAAGCCGCGGCACGCGGCGCCGGACGAAGCTGAAATTGGCTAGTTGAACTGTCGCCGCTGCGTGACTTACAGCATGCAGGGCGTCACCAGCGTCACGCCGCCGGGCGTGACGTGAAACCGGCGCCGATCTTCTTCCGGGTTCACGCCGACCACGAAGTCCGACGGCAGCCGGCAGTTCTTGTCGATCACCGCGCGCTTGATGATCGAGCGTGCACCGATTTCGACGCTCGGCAGGATCACGGAATCCTCGATCGTTGAACGTGCGTCCACCGTGACGTTGCTCGACAGCACCGAACAGCGCACCGTCGCGCCGCGCACGATGCAGCCGTTGGCGATCAGCGAATTGATCGCCTGGCCGCAGAACCCCTCCGCGAAAACGAACCTGGCGGGCGGCAGGTACCGGAACGCTGAGAGGATTGGCCAGTCGCGGTCGTGCAGGTCCAGCGCCGGCGTCTCGCGCGTCAGTTCGATATTCGCCTCCCAGTACGCATCGACCGTGCCGACGTCGCGCCAGTAGGGGTGCTGGCGGTCGACACCGACCGCGCTGCGCGACAACGGGTGGGCGTGTACGCGCGCGCCCTTGCGCACCAGGTACGGAATCAGATCGAGCCCGAAGTCGTGCTTCGAACCCGGCAGATGCGCGTCGCGCGCCAGTTCACGGTTCAGCACCTCGGCGTCGAAAACGTAGATGCCCATGCTGGCAAGGGTCCGATCTGCCATGTCCGGCAGCGGATTCGGATGCGCCGGCTTCTCTTCGAACCGCACGACGCGGCCGGCGGCGTCAACCTCCATCACGCCGAACGAACTTGCTGCGGCCAGGGGTATCTCCACGCAGCCGACGGTGACGTCGGCGTTGCTTGCGGCGTGGTCGGCCAGCATGCGCCGGTAGTCCATCTTGTAGATGTGATCGCCGGCCAGGACCAGCACGTAATCCGGGTGCTCGCGTGAGAGCAGGCCGATGTTCTGGAACACCGCGTCGGCCGTGCCGCGATACCAGTTCTTGTCCACCCGCTGCTGCGCCGGCATCAGTTCGATGAACTCGCCGATGCGGCGGTCGAGAAAGTTCCACGCATGCTGGATGTGCGCGATCAGGCTCTGCGCTTTGTACTGCGTACATACGCCGATGCGCCGGATTCCGGAGTTCACGCAGTTGGACAGTGCGAAGTCGATCACCCGGTATGCGCCGCCGAATGACACCGCGGGCTTGGCGCGCGTGTCGGTCAGATTCGCCAGCCGCGATCCGCGCCCCCCGGCAAGCACGACCGCCATCGTGCTGCGCACCAGCGCCGAGGTGTCGCGCGGGGTTGCGCGGGCCGCGGGCTGTGATCCTGCGTGTTCGCCGATCGACGCGGACTGTTCGACGACGTTCGTGGAGACGAGCCGTAACTGTGGGGCGAGGTCCACCGGGTCGGACATGACGAGGTCTCCGTGTTCGCGCAGTTCGCAGGCAACGCTGGTTGACGGACCTTATGCAGATCACGCAGCGCGAAGTTGAGAACTGTCAGGTTACGGCGCGATGACCGATCACGCAGTCGCGTGTCGGAGTATTGCGGTCCCGCAAGTGCGGCTAGGCGCCCATCTCCTCCATTCCGGCGCGCGGACGCGGTGCCGGCTTCTCGCTGATCACGCAGTCGGTGGTGAGGATCAGGCTCGCCACCGAGGCGGCATGCTGCAACCCCAGGCGCGTGACCTTGGTCGGATCGAGCACGCCCATCGCCACCAGATCGCCGTACTGCTCGGTGGCGACGTTGTAGCCGAAGCTGCCGCTTTCCGACTTCACACGTTCGACGACGGCCGCCGGCTCGAGACCCGCATTGCGCAGTAGCTGCCGCAGTGGCTCTTCGAGCGCGCGCCGTACGATGTCGATGCCGGCCTGTTGCGATAGCGACGTGCCCTTGATCTCGTTGAGCGCCGCCGAGGCGCGGATCAGCGCGACGCCGCCGCCCGGCCCGATGCCTTCGGCGACCGCCGCGCGCGTTGCGTGCAGCGCGTCCTCGACGCGCGACTTCTTCTCCTTCATCTCAAGTTCGGTCGAGGCGCCGACGCGGATCAGCGCCACGCCGCCGGACAGCTTGGCAACGCGTTCCTCGAGTTTTTCGCGGTCATAGTCGCTGGTGGATTTCTCGATTTCCTTCTTCAGGCCGGCCACGCGCGCCTTGATGTTCTCCGGGTCGCCGGACGAGCCGATCAACGTCGTGTTGTCCTTGTCGATCTCGATCCGTCGTGCGCGGCCCAGATCCTCGAGCGTGGCCTTCTCCAGCGTGCGGCCGGTGGTCTCCGACACCAGCGCGCCGCCGGTGACGATCGCGATGTCCTGCAGCATCGCGACTCTTCGGTCACCGAATCCGGGTGCCTTCACCGCGCACACCTTCAGCACGCCGCGAATCGCGTTGATCACGATCGTGGCCAGCGCCTCGCCGCTCACGTCCTCGGCAATCACCAGCAGCGGCTTGTTCTGCTTGATCACTTCTTCCAGCAGCGGCAGCAGATCGCGCACCGACGAGATCGACTTCTCGTAGATCAGCACATACGCGTCTTCGAGCACGACGCGCTGCTTCTCGGCGTCGTTGATGAAATACGGCGACAGGTAACCGCGGTCGAACTGTAGTCCCTCGACCACTTCGAGTTCAGAGGTCATGCCGCGCGCGTCCTCGGACTTGATCACGCCCGATTCGCCGACGCGCTCCACCGCATCGGCGACGAGTTTGCCGATCGCCTCATCGCCGTTGGCCGAGATCGTGCCGACCTGGGCAATCTCCTGCTTCGCCGCGCAGGGGCGCGAGTTGCGCTTCAGTCGCTCGACCACGCGCTCGACCGCCAGGTCGATGCCGCGCTTGATCTCCATCGGGTCGTGGCCTGCGGCGACGAATTTCGCGCCCTCGTTGACCATCGACTGCGCGAGCACGATGGCGGTGGTCGTGCCGTCGCCGGCGAGTTCGGACGTCTTGGCCGCGACCTCGCGCACCATCTGCGCGCCGAGGTTCTCTGTCGGGTCTTCGAGTTCGATCTCGCGCGCCACCGCCACGCCCGAGTTGATCACGATCGGCGCGCCGAACGAACGGCCGAGCACCACGGTCCGGCCCTTGGGCCCGAGCGTGACCTTCACCGCGTTGGCGAGTTGATTGAGTCCGTCGCGGATCTTCTCGCGTGCGTCGTCGTGAAAAAGGATCAGTTTTGCGGCCATCGTGAGCACCCCGTTGCGAGTGCGGGATGCGACGGACGCTCTTCAGACGCACGCCTGCGCGTCAGCCATCCCGCGCAGTCCGAGCTTAGGAGTTCTGCGGGGCGCGAACTTGCCAGAGCGCAAGCGCGCGGACGCTTTCAGCAGCAACCGGCCGCAAATCGCGGCCGTATTGCACAGGGGTCGCCAGTCTGGGCGACAAGAGGCACTTTGAATTCACTCGTGACGACGGGCTGCGCTGTCGCGCAAGTTCACGATCCCTGCGTAAGTGACCGTCAGCACTGGCTCGCGCGCGGCGTGACCGCGACTGCGTGCCGCGCCGGCGCAGCGGCCCGGCGTTGCCACAGACCTGCGAACCACGCGCTGAATTCACCGAGCAGCCGGTCGATCTCCTGCCGGCGCAGTTCGTGCGCGAGGGCTTTGTAAGCGTCGTAGTCGATCGGTTGATTCAGTTCGTGGTTGCGGTTCATGGTGTCTTCCTTTCATGTCGGCAATCAGGTGCGCCGACGAGAGCGACTGTAATTACGATTCGATTGGCATACAATCAGGCTCGCTGGAACAGGATTCATGACTTCATGGCAAAGATCGGGCAGGATCGCGCGGGGGAACTGACCGCGCTGGTGAGGGCAATCGAGGGCGGCGGGTTCTCGCACGCCGCGCGCGCGTTGGGGGTCACGCCGTCGGCGATCTCGAAAACGATCACGCGGCTTGAAGGCCGCCTCGGCGTGCGGCTGCTGAATCGCACCACGCGCAAGCTCACCCCGACACCCGAGGGCGACGCGTTGTATGCGCGCGGCCGCCATATCCTCAGCGAGATCGACGAGGCCGAGCAGGAGGTCGCGCGCTTCCGCACCACGCCGCGCGGGCTGCTGCGCATGCATACGCTGGTGGCGTTCGGCCTTCATCAGCTGCCGCCAGTGGTCGACGAGTTCCTGCAGCGCTATCCCGAGATGAAGCTGGAGCTTTCGATCAGCGACCGCCTGGCCGATCTGATGGATGAGGGCGTCGACATGGCGGTGCGCACGGGGATTCCGCGCGATTCGTCACTCGTCGCACGGCCGATCTGCGACACCCATCGCGTGATCTGCGCCGCGCCGTCATATCTGAAGCGCCATGGCGTACCGCGCACGCCGGACGATCTGCTGCAGCACAACTGCCTGTATATCTCGACGCAACCCACGCTGCGCCGCTGGCCATTCAACGACGCATCCGCGCCCGGCGGCGTGCGCACCATCGAGGTGGCGGGCAGCGTGGTCGCCGACAATGCCGAGACCGTGCTGCAGCTCGCGCTGATGGGCGTGGGGATCGTCCGCCTCGGCGAACTCGTGCTTGGCGATCCGATCCGCGCGGGCAAGCTGGTGCCGATCCTCACCGACGCGCATCACGTCGAACCGCTGCCGCTGTATGCGGTCTATCCGCATGCGCGGGTGCGGTCGCCCAAGGTGGCAGCGATGGTCGAGTTCCTGATCGAGAAGTTTGCGCACGCACCGTGGCGTTTCGAGGCGAGGAAGTCGAATTTCCGCCGGCGAACGCCCCACGATTGATATCGCTCAACCGTGGGATCGCAGCAGCCGATACGGTCGGATTCAATCTGCGCGCGGCGTTTCGAAGACGAACAATGAAGAACCTGATTGAGCCCCGTTTGCGCTCCATGGGCGCGCGTGCGTCAGTGCCGCTGCGCATCGTCTACGCCGACGGCACCGAATATCGCAATGCTCAAGCGTTCGGCGAGCCCGCATTCACGCTGCGCTTTAATACCGCGCGTGCGCAGTGGCGCACGGCGCTGTTCGGCCACATCGGCGCGCTCGACAGCTACTTTGATGGCGAGGTCGATATCGAGGGCGATATGGCGCGCATGTTCGCAGCCGGACTTGACGCCGGGTTCTCCGCACCGCATCCGCTGGTGCGCGTGCGCAATTGGTGGCACGAACGAACGCGGAATAACGCGAGCTGGCAGCGCGCGAAGGACAACGCGCGCTTTCACTACGGGCTCGGCGCCGATTTTTACCGGCACTGGCTCGACACCGCGCTGATGATGTACACGTGCGCCTACTGGACCGACGGCGCGACGACGATCGAGCAGGCGCAGATCAACAAGGTCGAGCACGTCTGTCGCAAGGTGATGCTCAAGCGCGGCGAAACAGTCGTCGACATCGGCTGCGGATTCGGTGGCTTCATGTTCCACGCCGCGCAGCATTACGGCGTGAAGGTGTCAGGAGTCAACACCACCACCGAACAGGTTGACTGGCTGCGCGACGAGATCGCACGCCGCGGCCTGCAGTCGCAACTCGACGTGCGCGAGGCGGATTTCCGCGACGTCGACCAGCAGTATGACAAGGTGGTGTCGATCGGCGTGCTCGAGCACGCAGGGCGGGGCCAGATCGACGAAGTGGTCAAGGCGCACGCTGACTTCCTGAAGCCCGGCGGGCTCGGCATGCTGCATTTCATCGGCCACGTGGGCCAGTATCCGACCGAGTTCTTCATCCGCGATCACGTGTTCCCGGGTGGCTGGATCCCGAGCCTGACCGAAACGCTCGATGCGATGGACAAGTACGGACTGGAAATCCTCGACATCGAAAACCTGCGCCGCCATTACGTGCTGACCCTGGAGGCGTGGTGCGAGCGCTTCGATGCCAACTGGGAGCGTATCCACGCCATCGACCCGCGCAAGTTCGACGAGCGCTTTCGGCGCGTCTGGCGCACCTACCTGGTCGGTTGCGCCGAGATGTTCCGCAGTTCGAAAGGCATCACCGGGCTTTATCAGATCACCTTCGGCAAAGGCCGCCGCACGCCGCAGACCTATCCAATGAGCCGCGCGTTCCTGTACGAGAAGGCAGCGGCAGCAGCCGAGGAATTGCGCGGTGCCGCTTGATCTCAAGCACCCCTCGCCCGCAGCGAGCGGCGATGAGTCGGAGCCGCGAGCGGGAGAGGGCGGAGGCGGGGTTTCGTGAAGCAAGGCTTCACGCCGCCGGAGCCGGCCGCGCCTGCCAGCGCGGCCGTGGAACAGGGGGTGAGCGCCGCACATCGAGCGCGCGTCGAGCGGTTGCGCGCCGCGGTCGCTGGGGAAGGCGTGATCGGATTAGGGAAACCGACGTCGAACCTCTTCCGTGATCGCGTCGAAAGCGGCAAGCGGCGGATCGATGTCAGCGCGTTCACGCACGTGCTGAATGTCGACCCGCAGTCGGGCTGCGTCGACGCCGAAGGCATGGTGCCGTACGACGCGCTGACCGACGCCTGCCTGGCGAACAATCTGATGCCCGCCGTCGTGCCGCAACTGAAGTCAATCACGCTCGGCGGCGCGCTGGCCGGCGTCGGCATCGAGGCGACCTCGTTTCGGCACGGCCTGGTGCACGACACGGTGCGCGAGTTCGACGTGCTGACCGGCGCCGGCGAACTCGTGACCGCGCGCCCCGACAACGAACACGCGGATCTCTTCTTCGGCTTTCCCAACTCGTACGGCACCCTCGGCTATGCCTTGCGCGTGCGCGCAAGCACGCTGCCGGTCAAGCCGTTCGTCGCGGTCGAACACCGCCGCTTCACGCGTGCCGGCGAATTCCTTGCGCAACTGGCTGATGAGTGCCTTCGCGTGTACGCCAATGAAGCCGACTTCATCGACGGCGTCGTGTTCGCGCGCGACGAACTGGTGCTCAACGTGGCGCGTTTCGTCGATCGCGCGCCGTACACGTCGGACTACACGTACGAGAAGATCTACTACCGCTCACTGCTTGAAAGGAATGTCGATTACCTCACCACGCGCGACTATGTGTGGCGCTGGGACACCGACTGGTTCTGGTGTTCGAAAAACGTCGGTGCGCAGAACCCGCTCTTGCGCCGGCTGTTCGGCCGCGCGCGGCTGAACTCGCGTACTTACCAGCGCATCATGCGCGCGAACAGCCGGCTCGGCCTGCTGCGCGCCATCGACCACGCCTCGGGCTACCGGGAGTCGATCATCCAGGATGTCGACATTCCGCTCGCGCGCGCCGCGGAGTTTCTCGATTTCTATCTGCGCGAGATCGGCCTCCTGCCGGTTTGGATCTGCCCGATCGGCGTCACGCCCGACGCGGGCCGCTTCCCGCTGTTTGCGCGATCGAACGCGATGTACGTCAACTTCGGCTTCTGGGACGTCAAGCGCATGCGCGAGCCGCATGCGCCCGGGCACTTCAACCGGCTGCTCGAACGGAAGGTCGCCGAACTCGGCGGCATCAAGTCGCTGTACTCGGACAGCTACTTCACGCGCGAGGAGTTCAACGCCGCCTACGGGGGCGAGGCCTACGCGCGATTGAAGGCCCGCTACGATCCAAGGGCGCGGCTGGGCGACCTGTACGCCAAGTGCGTGCTGCGACAATGACGAAGGTCGACCCACGGTTGAAGGGGAACAGGTAGTGAAAGCCACTGAAATCCTGATGGAAGAGCATCGCATCATCGAGAACGTGCTGACGGCACTCACACTGGCCGCGCGCACGCAGAAGACGGACGATCCGCTGCCGGTGCAGTTCTTTGTCGATGCGGTCGATTTCATCCGCGGCTTTGCCGATGGCTGTCACCATCGCAAGGAAGAGGACGTGCTGTTCAAGGCGCTGGCGCGTCACGGTTTTTCCGAGGACCAGGGACCGCTCGGCGTCATGCTGCACGAACACGAACAGGGCCGTTCCTTCACGCGCTCGATGGCCGACGCAGTGCAGCGAATTGAACGCGGCGATAAGTCGGCGCGCGCGCTGCTCGCCGAAGCGGCGACTTCGTATGCGCACCTGCTGCGCCATCACATCGCGAAGGAAAACCAGGTGCTGTTCAAGATGGCCGACCGCGCGATTCCCCTTGATGAACAGGCAGAGATTGAAGAAGCGTTCGACCGCATCGAAAGCGAAGAGGCCGACGCGCACCGGAAGTACGAGGCTCTGGCGCAGTCGCTTGTGGCGCAGGCCGGTCTTTAGCCGGCGCTTGAAATGTCCGCGTCCGGCACCTGTTCTGTTAGGACCCCGTCATTTCGCTGAATGATGAGCTGCATGCGGATTGAAATCTTGAACGACGTGCGGCGATGAAAGTGCTGGCGCTGCTCGCCGCACCCGCACTCGCGTTGCTCCTGCTGGCCGCGCACTTTTATCGCGCCGGGCTGCTCCCGCTGGCCGTGCTCTGCCTGGCGTTCGTCGGACTGCTCGCCGTGCCGCGCGCCTGGGCCGCGCGCACAGTGCAGGTTGCGCTCGCGGCGGGCTGCATCGAATGGCTGCGCACGCTGGCCGTGTTCGCGACGGAACGTGTCGCGCTTGGCCAACCGTACCTGCGCCTGGTGGGCATCCTGCTCGTGGCCGCCCTGTTCACCGCAGCGTCGGCATTCGTGTTTCGCAGCTATCCTCTGCGCGTGCGCTATGGGATCGGCGGGAGAATCTGACGTGATCAATCCGGATACGATCGCAGACGAGTTGCAGGCCGCGATGGACAAGGTGCAACAGATCGCGCCGTTTTCCGGACGCATTCCCGGCTTCGACAATGCCGCGGGCTACGAAGTCGCGCGCCGCATTCACGAGGCGCGGGTGCGCGCCGGCGCGCGGCCGGTTGGCCGCAAGATCGGTTTCACCAACCGCAACATCTGGCCCGAGTACGGCGTGTTCGAGCCGATCTGGGGCTACATGTACGACTCGACCGTCACGCATATGACCGACGGGCGCGCCAAGTGCGGCATTGCACGCTTCGCCGAGCCGCGCATCGAGCCGGAGATCGTGCTGCACTTCAAGTCGACACCACCCTTGACGACGGATCCAGCCGCGATCCTCGCGTGCATCGACTGGATCGCCCACGGCTTCGAGATCGTGCAGTCGCATTTCCCTCACTGGAAGTTCCGCGTTGCGGACACGATGGCCGACAACGGGCTGCATGGTGCGCTGCTGGTGGGCGCACCGCGACGCGTCGAAGACCTGGGCGCTGATGTGATGGCGCGTCTCGAACGATTCACGATCACGCTGTCGTGCAATGGCGAACTGCGCGAGCGCGGTACCGGCGCCAATGTGCTCGACGGTCCGTTGCAGGCAGTCGCCCATCTGATCGCGGTGCTGGCCCAGCAGCGCACCGCACCGCGCCTGCAGGCCGGAGAACTCGTGACGACGGGCACGTTAACGCGCGCGTTGCCGATGCACGTCGGCGAAACCTGGAGCACAACGCTCGATGGCATCGATCTGCCGGGCGTGACGATGACGTTGGAAGCCTGATCGCACGCTCGCGTCGCATTCACGCCAAAGCTGCGCGGGGTCAAGACGCCGGGCGCGATTGCGGCCAAGCTTCAAGTGCGGTTGAGGCGTTCGAAATCACTCCTGTCGGCCACGACACATCCTTCGCCTGATACGAGGCAAGGACTGGCGAGAGGGCGATTGGCCCGTCGCCTGGAGCGGGCGCCTCGCCGCTTTTCTCATGCGGATCGTGTCGACATGCGCGCCGCGAACCAAACGCATCGATGAAGCCCGCCTATTTCGACTTTACGGTCCGCGATCTTGCTGCCGCGCGCCGCTTCTTCGAATCGGTGCTCGGGTGGCGCTTCGAGCGCTTTCCGATGCCCTACGAGTACTACCGGATCAGCGCCGGCGCTGCGGACGAACCGGGCATCGACGGTGGCATTGGTGCTGTCACCAGCGCGCCGGCGAGCGGCGGCCAGCCGCTGACGCAAGTCACGATCCCCGTGCCGGATCTCGATCAGTTCGTCGCGCGGGTGCAGGCCCACGGCGGGCGCATCGTCGAGGCAAAGCTGCCGATACCCGGCATCGGCTGGTACGCGACCTGCGCCGAGCCGGGCGGGTTGATGTTCGGACTGATCCAGGCCGATCCGACCGCGCGCTGATCTACGCGGTGATTCTGGCCGCGCAGTAATCGATCAGCTTGTCGAGCGTGGTGAGCTTCGCCGCGTCGGCGTCCGGGATCTCGATGTGCAGCCTGCCGTGCAGCGCGACCAGGAAGTTCAGCCAGTCGACCGAATCGAGGTCGGCCTGATTGCGCAGCGGCTTGTCAGCGATCAGAGCGGCCACGTCGATCTCGGGCGCGATACCGTTGAGTTCGTCGAGCAGGGCTCTTTTCAGTTCTTCGCGGTTCACGGCTTTCCTTTCGCCAGTTGTTCCGGTTCCTGCAGCGCGTCGCGCAGCGCGGCGAGGAACAGCCCGCCGCGGTGGCCGTCGCTGACGCGATGATCAGCGGCAAGACTGGCCGTGACCACCGGGATCGCGCGTATCTCGCCGTCGACGATCCACGGCCGTTCGGTCACCCGGCCGAAGCCGACCAATGCCACCTGCGGCGGATAGATGACGCCGAAGACCGCCGCAACACCTTCGTCGCCAAGGTTGGTCACGGTGATCGTGGCGTTGCTTAACTCCGAGCTCTTCAGCGATCCGGCGCGCGTGCGCTTGACCAGATCGAGCAGTTCGCGTGTCAGCGTATCCATGTCCTTGCGCGGCACGTCGTGCAGCGCCGGCGCGACCAGACCGCCACCGGCGCGCAGCGAGATCGCCACGCCAAGATGGATGCCGGTGCCCGGCTCGAAGGCGCCGTTGCGCCAGAAGCCGTTCAGTTCGGGCGTGCGCTCGAGCGCCGCTGCCACCGCCTTCAGCAGCAGCGATGCCATCAGCAATCGCTCGGTGACGTTCCGTCTGGCGTTCTGGGCCGCGAGCCATGCGCTCGCGATTGCGAGCGGAACGTCCTCGGCCAGGTAGTAGTGCGGGATCTCGCGCTTGGAGCGCGCCATCGCCGCCGCGATCACCTTGCGCATCTCTTCCGCGCGTGTCGTTGGCCGCGCGAATGCCGGTGCGGCCTCCGCCGTCGGCGTCGGCGCGCGCGCAGCCGTCTCGACGTCGAGGATCGTGATTGCGCCGTCCGGACCGCTGCCAGTGACCTGTGCCAGATCCACATGCAGTTCGTCGGCGCGCCGGCGCGCGGCCGGCGAAACGCGCTGGCGCGCTGCGGCGACCGGCGCGGCCGTGACAACGTGCGGCGCCATTGGCGGCGGTGCAGTCACTTTGGGCGCGACTTCTTTGGCCCTCAACGCGGACAGCAAGTCGTCGACGTGTGCTGGGCTTTCGTTCGCCTCGCGCAGCGCTGCCATCAATGTACCGACCGGAATCGTGGTGCCCGGTTCGGTCAGCAGCGCGTGCACCACGCCGTCGTGCCAGCACTCGACGTCGATCGCCGCCTTCGCCGTGTCGACGACGCAGACGATCTGCCCCTTCTTCACTGCATCGCCGGGCTTGACCAGCCACTCGAGCAGCTTGCCCTCGTCCATGTCGGCGCCGAGCGAGGGGAGTCTGAATTCGATCATGATGTGAAAGGCGATCTCACCACAGACACACCGAGAGCACAGAGAAGTACAAGAACTTCTTCTGCCTTTCTCGGTGTTCCCTGTGTCTCTGTGGTGAATTCATCTTGGCTCTTTGCTACCTGCCGCACAGTTGCTTGGCCGCCGCGATGATGCGGGGCGGCATCGGCAGCGCAGCGTCTTCGAGGTGCTTCGCGTAGGGGATCGGCACCTCCTCGGTGCACACACGCGCCAGCGGCGCATCGAGGTCGTAGAACGCGCGTTCGACAAGGCCGGCCATGATCTCCGCCGCAAGGCTGCAGGTCTTCCAGCCTTCGTCGACGATGAGTGCGCGGCGCGTCTTGCGCACGGACGCGACGATCGTATCCCAGTCGAGGGGTCGCAGCACGCGCAGGTCGACGACCTCGGCGTCGATGCCGTCGCGCGCGAGTTCGTCGGCTGCGGCCAGCACGCGCGGCAGGCTGCCGCCGTAGGTGATGATGGAAACGTTCGTGCCGACTCGGCGCACGGCAGCGTGGGCGATATCGACCGCCGGCGGCGGATCGGCGAGCTCGCCTTCCAGGTTGTACAACTGCGCATGTTCGAACATCACCACCGGATCGGGATCAAGGAGCGCCGGCCACAGCATGCCGCGCGCATCTTCGATCGTGGCCGGCGCCAGCACGGTGATGCCGGGGATATGCGCATACCAGACCTCGAGGCTGTGCGAGTGCTGCGCGGCCAGTTGCCGGCCCGCGCCGGTGGCCATGCGGATCACGACCGGGATCGAGAACTGCCCGCCCGACATGTGGCGGATCGTCGCCGCGCTGTTGACGATCTGGTCGAGTGCGAGCAGCGAGAAATTCACCGTCATCACCTCGACGATCGGACGCATGCCGCCCATCGCGGCGCCGATGCCGGCGCCGACAAAGCCCAGTTCCGACAGCGGCGTATCGCGGATGCGCTCGGCGCCAAACTCCTCGATGAAGCCCTTGGTCACCGCGTACGAGCCGCCGTAGCGACCCACGTCCTCGCCCATGACGAAGACGCGCGGATCGCGGGTCAGCGCCTCGTGGTGTGCGGCGCGCAGCGCTTCGCGGTAAGTGGTGTGCGTCATGCCTATGCAGCCTTGCGACCGTCGATCTGCGTGGCCGCGAGGTATTCGTCGACGAAGCGGCCGACGTCGTTCCAGTCGGTGTACTCGGTGTCGCGCGACGTGTCGGTGCTGCCTCCGGCGTGCTTGGCGATCATGCGCATCATGTAGCGCTTGAAGAAATCGTACTGCGTGTACATCAGCGCGCCGGCAATCAGGCGCACCATCCCCGGCTTAAGTCCCGTTTCCGCGAGGAACTCGTCGGCAAGCTTCTTCGCTTCGGCCCGCGCCTCGGTGTCCTGTCCCGCCATCGAAAGGCTGACCGAGAAGAACGCGGTCGGAATCGTGTTCAACCATGCGACGTTGGCCTTGATGAAGTGCGCCAGTGCCGATTGATGCTTGTGCTGGTGCAGCGAGCCGCCGATGAATGCGCCCGCGTAGATGGGCAGCACCTGCTCGGCGGCGGGCGTGGCACTGTCAATCAGGTCAGCCATGCAGCCGCGCTTGCGCACGGTGTCGGCGATGAACTCGGCGATCTTGCGCGTGTGGCCTTCGGTGGTGCCATAGATGACGAGGATCGGTTTCATGCAGTGCTCCTTTCTTGCGCCGGCGTCATCACGTCGCGCGTCAGGTGTTCGATCGGCTCCCAGGTGCCGGCCTCGGCAAACTTCACTGCCGCGTCGACTTCCGCGATCGCGTCGCGGTCGATGGCCTGGAACTCTTCTTCGCTCATCATTCCGGCCGTCTTGAGCCGGTCGGTGAACGTGTGAATCGGGCCATGTTTTTTCCAGCGCTCGACTTCTTCCTTGCTGCGATAAAGCTCCGCGTCGAACATTGAGTGCGCGCGGAAGCGGTAGGTGTGGAACTCAATGAAGTACGGCAGGCCGTCGGCGCGCACCGCATCGACCGCGGCCTTTGTCGCTTCGTGCACGGCGAGCACATTCATGCCGTTGATGTGCGCGGTGCGGATGCCGTAGCTGGCCGCCTTCTTCGTCAGGTCGATCTGCGATTCGGAGCGCGCCAGCGCGGTGCCCATCGCGTACAGGTTGTTCTCGCAGATGAACAGCACCGGCAGCCGCCACAGCGCCGCCAGGTTCAATGACTCGTGAAACACGCCTTCGGCGACTGCGCCCTCGCCAAAGAAGCACGCGGTCACACGGCCTTTGCGACCCGACATCTTGTCCGCGAGCGCCATGCCCACCGCCAGCGGCAAACCGCCGCCGACGATCGCGTTGCCGCCGTAGAAGCGCGTCGCCGCGTCGAACAGGTGCATCGATCCGCCGCGGCCGCGCGAGCAGCCCTCCTGCTTGCCGAACATCTCGGCCATGATCGCGTTCATCGCCACGCCGCGCAGCAGCGCCTGGCCATGCTCGCGATAGGTGGCGACCACCGCATCGTCGGGGCCAAGGTGCGGCATCGCGCCGGCGGCGACTGCTTCCTCACCGATGTACAGGTGCAGGAACCCGCGGATCTTGCCCGCGCCGTACAGTTCCGCGCAGCGTTCTTCCAGCCGGCGTATGCGCACCATGTCGCGCACGCGCGCGTGGCAGAACTGGCGCGGATACTTGGTCACGTCAGTGGTGAAGCGCAGGAGTTCTTCCGGGCTCATCGATTGTTCCTCAGCGTTTCGGATAACCGACCGACTGCGCGAGCGTGATGCGCTGGTTCGTTCGCAGTCCGGCCGCCTGCGCGAACCGCGCCCGGTCGATCGACGCGAACACCACGGTCGCCAGGCCTTCGGAAGCGCAGAAGAGATAGACGTTCTGCGCGATGAATCCCGTGTCGGACGCGGCGAATGTCGTCCTCGTCTCGTCATCGGCGCGGCTCATCCGACCTTCGTCGGCAACATAGACCAGCGTGGCCGGTGCCTCGCGTGCGTGCGCCTGCGTGCCGGACAACGCGCGCAGGTCCTGTGCCACGACGCGCTTGAGCGCGTGCGCCTTGGCGTCGTAAACGAAGAGCCCTTCGCGCAGCGCGACGTAAACATCGATCTCCTGCCAGTTGCGTGCGGACGGCGCGGTGCGGTGATCGTTGTCCGGCCGATTGATGCCGAACGCGGCCCATAGCAGGTTCGAAAGCACCTGCGGTGGCAGCGACTGCTCGGCGAAGCTGCGGGTGGTCCGCCGCTCCTTCAGCGCCTGCATCAGCGGTTTGCCGCCATCGGTTTGCGCCGGCGGCAGAACGAGGTCGCTGGTCTGCCCTGCGACCTCGGCGATCACCAGCAGGGCGGCCAGCAGCGCGATCTTGGCCGCGATCCTGCGCAGGCGAGCGATCCTGACCTTTAGTAACGTGTCCATCTGATCTCCTTGCCGTTGCTCTTGCGGGGCCTCATGCGGCCAGCGGCATTGCGCGCGTGCGTGGCGCTGCGGCGGCTTTGGCTCTGCGGACCTGCAGCGTCCGCACGAATGCGTCGAGCTTCTCGGTATCGCGCGCGTCGATCTCGGCATCGGTGAGCGCCAGTGTCGCGTCGGGTCGCCGGCCGGTCACCGTCGTCATCGTGTCGAACACCCGCAACGCGCCCGAGCCGCCCAAGGTGCAGAAATATGCGAAGCGAACCGGTGCGCCTCGCACCTGTCGCAGGAAACTCCGCACGGGACTCGACAGGCTCCAGTACCACACCGGCGTGCCGACGATCAGCAGCTCGTACCCTTGCGGATCGCGACGTGTGCGGATGGTGGGTGTCACCTCGTAGATCGCCTCGAGCGCGCAACGGACATAGCCGACCGGTCCCTGACGCGACTCGGCGACTTTGATCTCGTCGAGATCCGCGTGTAGTCGTCGTGCCAGTGTCTGTGCCACGCTGCGAGTGCGGCCGCTGCGCGAGTAATAGACGACGAGTGTCTTGCTCATGATGCCCTCCGGGAATCAACTCGCCTGCGCTCCGGCTTCCAGCGTTGAGGTATCGCCTTCGGGCAGGCCGAGTTCGCGCGCCTTCAATAAGCGCCGCATGATCTTGCCGCTGCGGGTGCGCGGCAGCACCGCGATGAAGTCAATCTCCTTCGGCGCAACGGCGGGGCCGAGCCGCTTGCGTGCGTGGCCGAGTAACTCGCGCCGCAACGCCTCGCTCGCCTGAAAGCCGGGCTTCAGCGACACGAATGCCTTCACCGTTTCGCCGATCACTGGATCGGGTTTGCCGATCACGCCGGCCTCGGCGACCGCCGCGTGCTCCATCAGCGCGCTTTCGACCTCGAACGGGCCGATCAGGTGGCCGGCGGACTTGATCACGTCATCGGCGCGGCCGACGAACCAGAAGTAGCCGTCGGCATCGCGCTTGACCATGTCCTCGGTGAGATACAAATCGCCGACGAAGCACTTGCGATAACGCTCCTCGTTGTTCAGATACCCGCGGAACATCGACGGCCAGCCGGCGCGCAGTGCCAGTTCGCCTTCTGTATCCGGCGTGTTGATGATGTCGACGCCGACCGTCTGTTCTCCTTCCTTGCGTCGCTGCACGACGAACGCATCGATGCCCGGCAGCGGTCGCCCCATCGAGCCTGGCTTGATGTCGAGCGCGGGCGTATTGGCGATCATGATTCCGCCGGTTTCGGTCTGCCACCAGTTGTCGTGGATCGGCAGCCCGAGTGCATCGAGTCCCCACCAAACCGCTTCGGGATTCAGCGGCTCGCCCACGCTGGCGACGAAGCGCAGCGCGTCGAGCCGATACCTGCGGGCGATCTCAGCGCCGGCCTTCATCAGCATGCGGATCGCTGTCGGGGCCGTGTACCAGACGCTGACGCGCTGGTCCTGCAGGATGCGGTACCAGCGCTCGGGATCAAACTCGGCTTCGTCAACGATCATCGTCACGCCGTGCACCAGCGGCGCGATCACACCATAGCTCATGCCGGTCACCCAGCCGGGGTCGGCGGTGCACCAGAAGATGTCGCCGTCGTGCAGGTCGAGCGCATATTTGCCGGTCATGTAATGCGTGACCACGGCGTCATGCACGTGAATCGCGCCCTTCGGTTTGCCGGTGGTGCCGCTGGTGAAGTGCAGCAGCGCCATTTCGTCGGGGCGCGTGGCGACGGTATCGAACGTGTCGCGCGCCGCGTCCAGCAGCGGATCGAGGTCAAGCGTGCCACTGGGCACCGCGGCGCTGCCGTGCGCGCCGGCGAGCAGTACATGCGCAAGCGATGGCATCTGCGCGCGAACCTGAGCCACTTTGCGTTCATAGAGGGCGAGTGTGGTCAGCAGCGCGCGGCCCGTGCCGAGGTTGATCCGCGTTGCAATCGGCTCCGGCCCGAACGCGGAGAACAGCGGCGACACCACCAGGCCCGCCTTCAATGCACCGAGCACCGCGATGTACAGCTCCGGAATCCGCGGCAGCAGCAGGAACAGCCGGTCGCCGCGTTGCATGCCGAGCCCGAGCAACACGTTGGCAAAGCGATTGGAGAGCGCGGACAGATCGGCGTACGTGAACCGGATCTCGTCGCCATCAGCGCCGAGCCAGTGGATCGCAACCTGCTCGGCGCGTGCCCCGCGTGCATGTCGTTCGACGGCCTCGTGCGCGATGTTGAGCGCGCCGTCCGGCAGGCCCCTCAGCGCTGTGCGCGCCTGGGCCCATGAAAACGATGCGCGCGTGAACGCCCAGTCCGCCAGGTGCGGCGGCACACGGAGGTTGGCAATGTCCTTCCTGATCCGGTCGGGGCGCATCTTGTGGCGCAGGTGCAGCGCGTTGCCTTGCCGCCGCGGTCCAGACGCGAAACCACGTTAGGAGCGCGGCCCACGAGTTGATTGACCGCTATCAACTGCGCGTCTTCGCGACCGTGCGCGTCTTCAGAACGTTTAAGGCCGGATAAAGGACGCGCGGTCCTGGTCGGTGACACAGTGCGTTCATCGTTGCTGCCACGCTTCAGGAGTGCCGTCATGAGCCGCAAGTCCGTCTTCATCATCAGTGCGTTTATCGCGATCATCGTTGCCGCCTGTATCGGGCTGGCAAAGGCGGCCGATCATCCGGCTTCGCAGTTCATCGGGGTAGCGCCAGCCCAAGGCTTGTGATCCGCCGCGCCGTGCGCATAAGATGCGCCTCCGCTCGTCGTGCCGTTTCGATCCGGCGGCGGATGAACAATGAGTTCGCGCCCGCGAAAACCAACCAGCAGCGCGCTCGTGGTCGGTGTCACCGGCCACCGGCCCAATCGACTCCGCGCGCTGCAACTGGCGCGGCTTCTTACGCATGCCCGCGACGTGCTGCGCGACCTGGCGGCAGCCGCGGCCGCACGTACGGAAGTTCCCGTGACTCTGTATTCGGCGCTTGCCGAAGGCGCGGACCGGCACCTCGCGCGACTGGCGCTCGCGCGCGGCTACGCGTTGCACGCGGTGCTGCCGTTCGCTCGTGCCGACTATGCGGCCGACTTCAATACCGGGGAGTCCGTGCGCGAGTATGAGCGCCTGCTCGGCGATGCACAGCGCGTCGTTGAGCTGCCGGGCGACCGGCGCCAGTCCGACCACGCATACGAAAGCGCCGGCCACGCCATCCTTGACGCGGCCGACCTGCTGATCGCGGTGTGGGATGGTGCGCCCAGCCACGGCCGCGGTGGCACAGGCGATGTTGTTGCCGAAGCGTGGCGCAGGCGGATACCGATCGTGCATCTGTCAACGGTCGCGCACGCGATGCCGACGCTGCTGCATACCGCGGCTGGGCGCGTTCCTGCGCTCGACATGGATCATTTGCCTGATCTGCCGCTCGACGCGGCAACGCTGCGTGCGCTGGTCGCCGCGCTGCTGGCGGCGAAGCAGAAAGGCGCGCGCAATTGAGCACGCCTGAACTGCGCCTCGTCCATCCGTCCGTGACCGACGCGCGGCGCGAGGACGCGTTCCGCTATTGGGCCTTTGTCAGCTACAGCCATCGGGATGCGAGTGCGGCGGCGACACTTCAACGCGCCCTGGAAACCTATCGATTACCGCGCCGCCTGGTCGGCCGCGCCACGAAACAGGGCACGGTGCCGCAGTACATCAGGCCGATCTTTCGCGATCGCGATGAACTGCCGGCCGGCACGGATCTGAAGGCCTCCGTGCGTGACGCGCTCGCAGCGAGCCGCTGGCTCATTGTTCTGTGTTCGCCGTCGGCCGCATCATCACCGTGGGTCAATCAGGAAATTGTCGAGTTCAAGGAGCAGCACGGTGAGGCGCGCGTGCTCGCCGTGATCGTCGATGGCGAGCCGTTCGCGAGCCGGCTGCCGGGACGCGAGGGCGAGGAATGTTTCCCGAACGCTTTGCGTTTTGCGCTCACGCCCGATGGCGAGCCGCAGGGCGAACCGCTGGAGCCGATCGCGGTCGATCTGCGTCCGCAGGGCGACGGCAAGCGGCTCGCGCTGCTCAAGCTCGTCGCCGGCATGACCGGGGTCGGCGTCGATGAACTCGCACGCCGCGATGCGCAGCGCCGCGCACGGCGGATGGCGTGGGTCGCGCTCGGCGCAACAACCGGCATGATCGTGATGACGGTGCTGACCGTGATGGCAGTGCAGGCGCGCAACGAGGCGCAGAACCAGCGCGCGCAGGCCGAAGACCTGATCGAGTTCATGCTCGGTGACCTGCGCAAGAAGCTCGAGCCCGTGGGCCGGCTCGATGTGCTCGATTCCGTCGGCGAAAAAGCGCTTGCCCACTACGCCGCGCAGCGCACCGATGCGCTCGACGCCAACGAACTCGGCCGCCGCGCCCGCGCGCTGCATCTGATCGGCGAGATCCGCGAGCAGCGCGGCAACCTCGACGATGCGCTCAAAGCGTTCCAGAGCGCGGCCGACACGACGGAGAAACTGCTCGCGCGCGCCCCGAACGACGGCCAGCGCGTCTTTGATCATGCGCAGAGCGTGTACTGGGTCGGCTATGTCTCGTATCTGCGCCGCCAGACGAGTGAGGCCGAAGCGGCATTTCGCCGCTATTTCGACCTGGCCCAGCGGTTGATGCAGGTTGATCCGAGCAACGATGACTGGCATCTGGAAACGGCGTATGCGACACAGAACCTCGGCGTCGTCTACCTGAACAGCGCGCGTTCGGCAGACGCCTTGAAGGCGTTCATACAAACGCGCGAGGCCTATCTTCCGATCGTTGCAAAGCGGCCGGAGTTGAATTTCGAGCTTGCCAACAGCTTCGGGTGGATCGCCAAGGCGCAGGAGCAACTTGGCGACTACTCTGCCGCGATCGATTCGCAACGAGCGAAGTCGGCGGTTCTGACGAATGTGCCGGACGCGGCTCGGGATCGGCAGGTCCAGCGTCTTCTCGCCAATGCGGCATACGAAACCGGCCTGCTGCACTTGTATCTGGGCGATGCGAAGGCGGCGCGTGCTTCTGAGCGAGCCGCGCTCGATATGTTCGATTCCCTTGTCGCTTCGGACGAGTCGAACTTGCTGTGGTTGTCGAATAGCTGTTTCGCTCGACTGGCCCTGGCCGAAAGCGAGCTGACCCTCGACGATCTGGTGGCGGCACGCGCGGAACTGGCGCGTGCCGGCGCCGACGTTCAGCGCTTGACCTCTGCCGACGCATCGCGCCTCACTTGGCAGGTCAACCTCCGGGGACACGCGCTCGCATTGCAGGCCAGGCTGGCGATGGTGGAAGCCAAGCCGCTTCCCATCAAGGACCTTATTGACTATGTCGGCAATGTCAGGCTGATCGAGGCCGCGGGCAAGGTGCTCGATACCGATCAGACTCTGATCGTCGCCAACGCAGATCTCGTGCTGGGTGATCTATTCGCCCGCGATGGTCAGGCGGGCGGCGCGCTGTCGCACTGGCAGGCCGTCGTTCAGCGGTTGCGAGGTTTTGCACAGCGCGACAACCTGCGCGTTGCAACCGTGCTGGCACGCGCCCACGTGCGACTGGGCCAGTTCGATGAAGCACGCACGCTGGCAGGATTGCTTCAGACTTCGACTTATCGGCACCCCGCCTACGCCGACCTCGTCAACGAGCTTGCCGGCGGAGCGGGGCCGCGGCAGGCCAAACCATCTCAGCAGAGGTAAGCATGGCAACCGTGCAGGTCACAGTGACAAATGGCCAGATTTCGGCCCCCGGCAAAAGCGACGTCCTGGAAATGAAAGGGAAAGGTCGCGCGGTGCAGATTCAATGGGTCCTCGATAGCTCCGATTGGACCTTCCCGCAGGACGGCATCACGATTTCTGGCAACGCCGGGCAGTTCACGCAACTTGGTCCGATTGCTCAAGGGGCCAGGTATCAGTGCGTCGATGCGAACAGCGACTCCACCAGGTACCAGTACACGATCAAGCTCGTCAATGCGAAAAACCCGAATCAGACGATCACGCTGGATCCGTACATCAAGAACGATCCGAGTAATTTGTGAACGGCTGCAACGGCAGGGACGGACGGGTGACTCGACGCGGCGCGCCGCATTCAGGCGAACGCAAGCGGGCCGACCTGTTCCTTCAGCAGTAGTTTGCCCGCCGAAGCGTGGTGCGCGATCGCACCGGCTCCAAGTGCTGCGATGGTCAACGCCGCCGCGCGCTCGTGCGCCCGCGCCGTGTTGACCGTCCGCGCATCGCCGCGCGCTGCATAACCCGCATCGGCAAAGCCGATCAGCTTTGCTGCCGCGTCGAAGCGCCGCTCCAGCGCAGCGAGCAGCGCCAGGTAATCGGCCACTTGCGGCACGGTGTCGAACTGCAGCGCCAGCGCGTAAGCGCTGCGCCCGACATTGCGCGCCTCGTCGAGGTTGCCCTGCGCGAGAAGCGCGGCAAGCAATGACAGCGACGCCAGCGACAGCGTCGACAGTTCGCGCGAGCCATGCAGGCTCGCCACCAGTTCGCGCGCGCGGCGCACGGCATCGTCGGCGTCGCCAAGCGCAAGGGACAGATCCGCCAGATGTGACAGCGCGCGCAGACGGCCGCGCTCGTCTCCGGCGGCGATGCGCAGCTGCAGTTCCATCTCACGCGCCGAGCGGCTGTCGGCGAGCCGGCCTTCGGCGCGCGCGACATCGGCGCGCGCGCGCCAGCCCCAGGCCCGCTCGCGCGGCGGCCAGTCGGGTGCTTCGAGCGCGAGCGCCTCGTCGAGCGCGGCGTGCGCCTCGGCGTTTGGCTCGTTCCACAAGCCTGCGATGCCGGCCAGTTGGGCGTGCAGTCCGTGTCGGTCGCCAAGTTCGCGATAAAGCGCATTCGTATGCGCGGCGGCCGCGCGCGCGCGCGCCGGCGCAACGTCCGTCCACGCCCACTGCGCAGCACGCCACCAGTCGGCGGCGTACGCCTTCGGAATGTCGCCGGCAAGCATCGGCTCCGTCAGGTCGAGCCAGCGATGCATCTCGCTGTCGAGCGAGAGGTACCGCAGAAGAGGTGCCGCCGAGCCCACGAGCAGCACCGCGGTAGCCGGCTCATGGGCCCGTGCCCAGTCGAACGCGGCGCGCAGGTTCTCCAACTCGGGTTCGTAGCGCGCGAGCCAGGCTGCGTCGGTGAGCGCGAGAAAATCGGCCGGCGATGCGGCGAAGAAATCGCGCAGCGCGTGCGCGTGACGGCGGCGCGCCGCGTCGCCTTCCCCGGCCGCAGCGAGTTTCTCCAGCGCATAGGCGCGCGCGGTTTCGGTCAGCGCGTAGTACGGCGACTCGTCGCCGCCCGTGTGCGGATGGATTTCGACCAGCGAGCGCTCGACCAGCCCGCCGAGCGTGTCGATCGCGTCCCACGTGCTATCGCCGTCATCGGACAGCACGGCGTGCGCAAGATCGAGCGAGAAGCGGCCCGCGAATGCGCCGAGCCGTCGGAATACGGATTGCTCCCTGGCTGACAGCAGCGCATAGCTCCAGTCGTAGACCGCGTGCAACGACAGATGGCGACGGTCCGCATCAAACGCGCCGGCCTTGAGCAATGCGAAGCGCTGATCAAGCCGTCGTTCCAGTGCATGCACGCCGAATGCCGGGATGCGTGCGGCTGCCAGCTGCAGCGCGAGCGGCATGCCGTCGAGCCGGCGGGCGAGTTCGATCACCGCGATGCGGTTGTCTTCCGTCAACGCAAAGTTACGGTCAGCGGCGCGCGCGCGTTCGACCAGCAGCGTGACGGCGCTCGACTGCCGCGCCTCGGCCAGCGACGCATTGGGCGGCGGCAGGTCGAGCGCGCTTAACCGGTACACGGCTTCGCCTTCGATGCGCAACGGCGCCTGGCTCGTGACGAGCAGGCGCACGTCGCTCGTCGTGCCAAGGATCAAGGTCGCGAGATGCGCGACGTCAGCCAGCAGGTGCTCGGCGTTGTCCAGCACGAGGAGGAGCTTCAGCGGCTGCAGCGCTGACAGCAGCGCAACATCCGCGTCGTGGCCCGGCACGGGCACGCCAAGTGCCGCGATGACGGTTCCCGTGAGAAGCCGCGGGTCGCTCAGCGGGGCGAGATCGATCCACGCCACGCCATGCGCGCGGGCGGGCTCGCACAGGCGCGCGATCTCCTGCGCAAGTCGCGTCTTGCCAATGCCCCCGGGACCGACCAGCGTGACCAGGACCTGCTGCGCGGTGAGTTCGAGCACGGCGGCAACATCGGCGACACGGCCGATCAGCGGCGAGAGGTGTTGCGGCAATGGCTTGCGCCTGGCGGCCGGCACGGGTCCTTCGAGGTTGCTCAGCATGGTCTCTGGCCGGCCCGGTACGAGCGGTGCAGCAGCCTCCTCGTTCACCGTCATCGCGAAGCGATAGCCGTGTCCCGGGATGGTCGCGATCGCCATCGAGCCCAGCAACCTGCGCAGCGTGCTGATCTGCACCTGCAGGTTGTTTTCCTCGACCACCAGGCCGGGCCATGCGGCGTCGAGCAGTTCGTCCTTCGTGATCAGGCGCCCGCGTCGCTCGACCAGCGTTAGCAGCACGTCGAACGCACGTGCGCCCAGGGTGGCGGGCGCACCGTCGATCAGAAGTTGCCGCTCGGTGGGGCGGAGTTCGAAACGACCGAAGCGACAGGAATTGATCACGGATCCGTTTCTTCTGTTGGCGAAACTGCTGCCACTTTAGCGCGCCGCCCTCGTCTTCAGAACGTTTCAGGCCGACTCAAGGACGGCAAATGAAGGCCGGGCGCACAGTGCAGCCATCGAAAGCGAGGTCGGCAACAGGGCGCAGGAGAGCAAGAAAATGGACGAACTGATCTCGATGGTGATGCCCCTCCTTGTCAGCCTCATCACGCGGCGCAGCGGCGGACTGCCCTCGACCGCGCTGGCGTGTCTGCACTTCTACCTGTTCAACATCGCATTGCCGTTGCTGAGTTCCAGCCAGCGCCTGCGCCTGACGTGGCTGCCCGCATTGATCTGTCTGCCGCTGGCGGCGTGGGGCCTCGTGCTGAGCGCGACGCCGTCCGCAACCGCTTCCATCGCCGCGAGTGTCTGAGCCGGCTGCTTTCAGAACGTTTAAGGCCTGCTCAAGGACTGAAATGCCCCTCGCAGCGCACAGTGCAGTCATTGCAGACGAAGACTTTCCCAGCCCCGAAGTCAACCAGGAGAACACCATGAACCGCATCGCTTACCGCTCAGTGTCGTTCGTGCTTGCCGCCGTGATGACGATCGGCACGCTCGAGGGCATCGCTGCACTGGCGGGTTCCGCCGACCTGACCGTCGTCGCCGTGCATTCGGCCGAAGTTACCGCCTCGACGTCGCAATCGAATGTGCAGATCGCTCTGAACGCGCATTGACCGAACAGCCATTCGCCTCCAACGCGCTTGGGCAGCAGCGGCCTTGTGAAAGTGACATGCGCATGTTTCTTTTCTGACCCTGGCCTCACCGGCCGACTTCCGCCCCTTGATCACGAAGGAGTAGACGATGAATTGCACTTCGATTTCCACCGGTCGTTGGCTTGTCGCATCGCTTTGCGTTTGGTCGTTCGGCGCCGCGCACGCGTACGAAGGCTTCGATCCGAACAACGACCCGACGCAGGTGACCGTGGCTTCCGCCAGGGTCGTCACGGCCGCCAAGGTGACGCAGCGCACCGATGCGCGCACCACGCTCCGCGTTGAGGACGCACGTGAGGCGACGCACACGTCAGTGAAGCACCAGCAGCACCGGTTTCACGTCGCCACCGTGCATCGCATTACAGGCGGTGCGCATTGAAAGCGGGCGCAGGTTTGGAGGTCGGCGCAGTGGCCGACCTGCGCGCCGGCTTCAACTCGCCAGGAACTTCTCCACCAGCCGCACCCAGTACGTCGCGCCGAGCGGAATCAGCTCGTCGTTGAAGTCGAAGCTCGCGTTGTGCAACATGCACGGCCCCCGGCCGTGGCCGGCGGCGCGATGCGAGCCATCGCCGTTGCCGATGAACACATAGCAACCGGGCTTTGCGCGCAGCATGAACGCGAAATCCTCCGAGCCCATGGTCGGTTCGATGCCGCGCACGACGTTTCGGGTGCCCACGATGTCGTCCATTACGCTCGCGGCGAATTCCGTCTCGTGCGTGTGATTCACGGTGGCGGGGTAACTGCGGTCGAACTTCACGCTCGCTTCCGCGCCGTGCGCTTCGGCCGTGAGCCGCGCGATGCGGCGCATGCGATCCTCGATCAGGTCGGTCACATCGTCACGGAAAGTTCGCACGGTGCCGCTGATGAACGCGATGTCGGGAACGACATTGTTCGTGTCGCCGGCCTGGATGATCGTGACCGAAAGCACGGCGGCGTCGATCGGCTTCTTGGCGCGCGTGATGATGCCCTGCAGCCCCTGCACGATCTGCACCGCGACGAACACCGGGTCGATCCCCAGGTGCGGCATCGCCGCGTGCGAACCCTTGCCGGTGACGGTGATCTCGAACAGGTTGCCCGATGCCATCATCGGCCCGGCGGTCAGTCCGAACTGCCCGACCCTCAGGTTCGGCCAGTTGTGCATGCCAAACACTGCGTCGCACGGAAACTTCTCGAACAGTCCGTCGTCGATCATCTTCTGCGCGCCGGCGCCGCCTTCTTCGGCCGGCTGGAAGATCAGGTTGACCGTGCCGTCGAACGGTTTGGTTTCGGCCAGGTACCTGGCAGCGCCAAGCAGCATCGCGGTGTGGCCATCATGACCGCAGGCGTGCATCTTGTGGTCGTGCGTCGAGCGGTGCGCGAACTGATTCGTTTCCTGGATCGGCAGCGCGTCCATGTCAGCGCGCAGGCCAATCGACTTCTTCGATCGGCCATGCCTGATGACGCCGATCACGCCGGTGCCTCCCAGCCCGCGATGGACATCAATGCCCCATTCGGCCAGCTTCTTCGCGACCAGATCACTGGTGCGGCTTTCTTCGAAACGCAGCTCGGGATGTGCATGGATGTCGCGCCGGATCGCCTGGATCTCGGCACGGAACTGCACGACGCGGTCGATGAGATTCATGGTCGGCTCATGAGTGAATTACGTTGGGAAGGTCCCCGGCAGCAAAATACTCCGATCGACTGTCTTGATGCGCGTATGGCCGCAGAACGCCATCGTGAGGTCAAGCTCTCTGTGGATGATCTCGAGGCACTTCGTGACGCCGGCCTCGCCCAGCGCGCCGAGTCCGTACACGAACGCGCGGCCGATGTAGGTGCCACGCGCGCCCAGCGCCCAGGCCTTGAGCACATCCTGGCCGGAGCGGATGCCGCCGTCCATGTGCACTTCGATCTTCGACCCGACCGCGGCGGCGATCGCCGGCAGCGCCTCAATGCTGCTTTGCGCGCCGTCGAGCTGGCGCCCGCCATGATTGCTGACGATCAGCGCGTCGGCGCCGGAGTCTGCGGCGAGCTTCGCGTCCTCGACATCCTGGATGCCCTTGAGAATCAGCTTGCCGCCCCAGCAGCGCTTGATCCACTCCACGTCGTTCCAGCTCAGCCGCGGATCGAACTGCTGCGACGTCCAGGCGGTGAGGTCGCTCAGGTCCGACACGCCCTTGACGTGGCCGACGATGTTGCCAAAGTGGTGTCGCCTCGTGCGGGCCATCCCCAGTACCCAGCGCGGCTTGGTGGCCAGGTTCAGCCAGTTGGCTAGCGTCGGCTTGGGCGGGATCGACAGGCCGTTCTTGAGATCCTTATGACGCTGGCCGAGGATCTGCAGGTCAAGCGTCAACACCAGCGCGCTGCATCCGGCCGCCTTGGCACGCTCGATCAGCCGCTCGATGAACGCGCGGTCGCGCATCACATACAGCTGGAACCAGAACGGCGCCGTGGTGTGCGCGGCCACGTCCTCGATCGAGCACACGCTCATCGTCGACAGCGTAAACGGCACGCCGAACTTCTCCGCCGCCCGCGCGGCCAGGATCTCGCCGTCCGCATGCTGCATGCCGGTGGAGCCGACCGGCGCCAGCGCCACCGGCATCTTTACGTCGATGCCCACCATTTTCGTCGCCGTACTTCGGCCTTCCATGTTCACCGCCACGCGCTGGCGCAGCTTGATGTTTTGAAAATCGCGCTCATTTGCCCGATAAGTGCTCTCGGTCCACGAGCCCGAGTCGGCGTACTGGTAGAACATGCGCGGCACGCGCTTCTCCGCCAGCACGCGCAGGTCCTCGATGCAGGTGATCACGGCCATGGCTTGTCCCCGATACTTGTCTTTGCTGTGGGGCTGATGGTAGCGGCTGCCGCTTGCCTGCCTACAATGGCGCGAACCGGGACGAATCGAGGTCAACATGTCTGCCGTGCCGAAGAACACCGCTCAACACGCCGAACCTTCAGCGGCAGCGCTGGAGATGATCGACCGGCTGATCGCGTTTCCGACGGTCAGCCGCGATTCGAATCTGGGACTGATCGAGTATGCGCGCGACTACCTGGCGCGCTTGGGCGTGAAGCCGTATCTCGTGTATGACCGCAGCGAGAAAAAGGCGAATCTGTTCTGCACCCTGGCTGATGATCCGGAGCGCGTCAGGTCCGCCGGCATCGTGCTGTCGGGACACACCGACACGGTGCCGATCGACGGGCAGGAATGGGCGACCGATCCGTTCAAGGCGACTCACTCATTTGCGAGCGGGAACGGGCGCATTCACGGCCGCGGCACTGCGGACATGAAGGGTTTCATCGCCATCGCGCTTGCCTGGGCGCCGCGCTTTCTGGCTGTGCAGCGCGAAATGCCGATCCACCTGTCGCTGACCTATGACGAAGAGACCACGTTCTTCGGCGTGCGCGGCCTGGTCAAGGACCTGGAAGAGCGCGGCGTCCGACCCGCCGGCTGCATCATCGGCGAGCCGACCGACATGCAGGCGATCGTCGCGCACAAGGGCAAGCGCGACTTCTGCTGCCGCGTGCGCGGGCGCGAGGCGCATTCGTCGCTGACACCCACCGCCGTCAACGCGATCGAGTTCGCGGCGCAGATCATCGCCTTCATCCGCGCGCTCGCCGACCGCGTCGCACGCGACGAGCCGAAGGATCTGCGCTTCGAAGTGCCGCACTCGACGCTGCAGACCGGCGTCATCAAGGGCGGCATCGCCACCAATGTCGTGCCGCGTGACTGCGAGTTCAACTTCGAGATGCGCAACATCCCCGCCACGCCGCACGACTCGATGAGCACGCAGATCATCGATTACGCGCAGCGCGAGCTGCTGCCGCAGATGAGGCGTGTCGCGCCCGAGGCCGGAATCCAGTTCGATATGGGCCTGGACCTGCCCGCGTTCGGCATCGCGCCCGATGCGCCGCTGGTGCAATGGGCGATGGAACTCGCCCGCACGGCAAACCTTGGCACCGGGGCGGTCAGCTTTGCGACCGAAGCGAGTGTGTTCACCAACTTTGGTATCCC
>DAITAC010000219.1:0-3377 GCA_036824465.1 Burkholderiaceae bacterium | reverse complement strand
GTCACGCACGACCAGATCGAGGCGATGACGATGGCCGACAAGATCGTCGTGATGAAAGATGGCGTCGTCGAGCAGATCGGTGGACCGCTCGATTTGTACGACCAGCCCGTCAACACCTTCGTCGCCGGTTTCATCGGCTCGCCCGCGATGAACCTCGTGCCGGGCATGGCGCGCGCCAGGAGTGGTTTGATGCTGGTCGAATTTGCCGATTCGAGCACATTGCCGCTGCCGCACGGCGCGACTGCCACCGATGGCCAGCGCGTGTTGTACGGCATCCGCCCGGAGCATTTCAGCGTCAACACGGTGCAGGGGCTGCCGGCGGAGGTGATCGTGGTCGAGCCGACCGGGGCCGACACGCAGCTCTACTGCAGGTATGTCGACCAGGAAATCACCGCGACCGTGCGTGATCGCACCAACTGCCGCCCCGGTGACAGGATCGTGCTTTCGCCAGAGCTCGGGCGCGCTCATCTTTTCGATGCGACGAGTGGAGTGCGACTCGCCGCCTGAGAGCAGCAGGCAATTTCTTCCCAAACGCTCACTGAAGGAGACATGCATGAGCAAGATCGAACGCCGCGACATCCTTAAAGCATCTGCCACGGTTGCCGCTGCTGCGACGGTAGGACCGTTCATCTGGGTCAAGGACGCCCACGCGCAGTGGAGCAACGCGCCGGAGAAGGGGGCGAAGTTGCGTGTGCTGCGCTGGAGCCGCTTTGTTCAGGGTGACATCGATCAGTACATGAAGAACGTGCAGGCATTCACGGCCAAGACCGGCATCGAGGTGCGCGTCGACAACGAGGGTTGGGAAGACGTGCGTCCGAAAGCTGCTGTGGCTGCCAACACGGGCGCCGGGCCGGACATCATCCTGTCGACACATGACGACGCCAATCTTTATCCGGAGAAGCTTGTCGACGTCACGGATCTGGCGACGTATCTCGGAAAGAAATACGGCGGGTGGTACCCGGTGTGCGAGGCGTACCTGCGGCCAAACGGCAAGAGCTGGATCGGCATCCCGTTCGGCTGCGCCGGCAACTGCCTCGTCTACCGCGAAAGCCAGATGAAGGCGGCCGGCTTCGATAAGTTCCCGCGCGACACCGACGGATTCCTGAAGCTGATGAAGGGACTGAAGGAAAAGGGCACGCCGGGCGGCTTTGCGCTCGGCAATGCCACCGGCGACGGCAACGTGTGGACCCACTGGCTGCTGTGGTCGCATGGCGGCCAGCTGGTCGACAAGGACAACAAAGTCGTCATCAACAGCCCACAGACGATCAAGGCGCTCGAATACGCACGCGAGCTTTATCAGACTTTCGTGCCGGGAACGCTTTCGTGGCTCGACCCGAACAACAACAAGGCGTTCCTCGACGGCCAGTGCAGCGTGACCGCTAACGGCATCTCGATTTACTACGCCGCCAAGAACTCGCAGGACGCGAAGATCAAGGAGATGGCGGCCGACATCAACCACGCGAACATGCCGATCGGCCCCGCCGGCGTGCCGACGGAACTGAACCTGTTCTTCAATCAGATGATCTTCAAGCACAGCAAGTATCCAAAGGCGGCGAAGGAGTTCATCCGCTTCATGATGGAGGAGGAGCAGTACGGGACGTGGATGCAGGCGGCGATCGGCTATGTGACGCAACCGTTGATCGCGTACGAGAAGAATCCGATCTGGACCGTCGATCCCAAGCACACGCCGTATCGCGACGCAATGAAGATCATGCGGCCGATCGGCTATGCCGGGAAACTGGGCTACGCGTCAGCCGGCGCGGCGGCGGACTTCATCGTCGTCAACATGGTGGCGGAAGCGGCGTCGGGATCGAAGTCGCCGGCGGAAGCCGCCGAACGCGCGCAGAAGCGGGCAGAGCGGTATTACAAAGTGTGAAGGCGGACACTACGTTCCGACTTCTCTTCGCCCGGTACGAGCGGACGCGGACGGCGCCGCTCAACCGGGCTTTTTGCTTCCAACGCGCTTTCTGCGTCAATCGCAACGAGATCTGAATTGAGCGCACTGCTCGATCGTCTTGGCAACAACCGCAACTCGCTCGGCGTGCTGTTCATGCTGCCGGCCGCGATGCTGTTGCTGTTCTTCCTTACGTATCCGCTCGGGCTCGGAATCTGGCTGGGCTTCACCGATACCAAGGTCGGCCGCGGTGGTGGCTGGGTCGGTTTGGAGAATTATCAGTATCTGTTTGGCGATTCCGTGGCACGGCTGTCTCTTTTCAACACGCTCTTCTATACGGTCGTCGCCAGTGTCTTCAAGTTCGTGCTCGGGCTGTGGCTCGCGCTGCTGCTGAACAAGCACCTGCCGTTCAAGGCGTTCGTCCGCGCGATCGTTCTGCTGCCGTTCATCGTGCCGACGGCGTTATCCGCGATCGCGTTCTGGTGGATCTACGACGCGCAGTTCTCTGTGATCAGCTGGACGCTGACCCGGCTCGGGCTGATCGACCGCTACATCGATTTCCTCGGCGATCCATGGATGGCTCGTTTCTCGACCATCGTTGCGAACATCTGGCGCGGCGTGCCCTTCGTGGCGATCTGCCTTCTGGCGGGCCTGCAGACAATCTCGCCGTCGTTCTACGAGGCCGCGGGTCTCGACGGCGCCACGCCGTGGCAGCAGTTCCGCTATGTCACATTGCCACTGCTGACACCGATCATCGCGGTGGTGATGACGTTCTCGGTACTGTTCACCTTCACGGATTTCCAGTTGATCTACGTGCTGACACGTGGCGGGCCGTTGAATTCGACACACCTGATGGCGACGCTGTCGTTCCAACGTGCGATCCCCGGCGGCGCGCTGGGTGAGGGCGCAGCGCTCGCGGTGGCGATGGTGCCGTTCCTGCTGGCGGCGATCCTGTTCAGTTACTTTGGCTTGCAGCGTCGCGCCTGGCAGCAGGGCGGCAAGGATTGACGAAATGGGCGCGCATAAGGATACCGAGCAGACGGTCGATACACAGGGCATGAACTACCTGGTGTCGCTGCCGCGCCGGGTGATGACGATCTATGTGCCGCTGGCGGTTTTCCTTTTCGTGCTGCTGTTCCCGTTCTACTGGATGGTGATCACGACCTTCAAGCCCAACGAGGAACTGCTGTCGCGCGAAGGAAATCCGTTCTGGGTGATCAACCCAACGCTTGCGCACATCAAGAAACTGCTGTTCGACACTGCATATCCCGAATGGCTGTGGAACACGATTCTGATCTCGGTTGTCTCGACCTTCCTGTCGCTCGTGTGCAGCGTGCTTGCGGCGTACGCGATCGAGCGGCTGCGCTTTCGCGGCTCGCGCTATGTCGGGATGAGCATCTTTCTCGCCTACCTGGTGCCGCCGTCGATCCTGTTCATTCCGCTGGCGAAAGTGGTGTTCGAACTGGGTCTCTTTGACACGCGA
>DAITAC010000036.1:0-36040 GCA_036824465.1 Burkholderiaceae bacterium | reverse complement strand
TGCCGATTGAGCGCACCGGCGGCATGTTGACGATCACGTCAGTGCCGGTCGCGCCTCGCACACGGCCGGTGCCGACAGCACGCTGACTGGCCGCAGAAAGCAGAAACGGCGCCTTGCGGCGCCGTTCTGCATCACCGGCTCGCTCTAGCTGCGCTCGTGCAGCGACACCACCTTGCGCGCGGTGCTGCCGACGAACAGTTGCCGTGGCCGCCCGATCTTGTATTCCGGATCGGCGATCATCTCGTTCAGCTGCGCGATCCAGCCCACCGTGCGTGCGAGCGAGAAGATCGCGGTGAAAAGCGGTACCGGGATGCCGATCGCCTTTTGCACGATGCCCGAGTAGTAATCGACATTCGGATACAGTTTGCGGCTGGTGAAATATTCGTCCTCGAGGGCGATCTTTTCCAGTGCCATCGCAAGCTTGAACAGCGGGTCATCGTGCAGTCCGAGTTCGCCGAGCACCTCGTGACAGGTCTCACGCATCAGTTTCGCGCGCGGGTCATAGTTCTTGTAGACACGGTGGCCGAAGCCCATCAGTTTGACGCTCGAGTTCTTGTCCTTGACCTTGGCGATGAACTCCCCGATCTTGGCCACGCCGCCGTTTCTCTGAATGTCGTACAGCATGTTCAGGCACGCCTCGTTCGCCCCGCCGTGCGCCGGCCCCCACAGGCAGGCGACGCCTGCAGCGATCGCCGCGAACGGGTTCGTTCCGCTCGACGCGCACAGGCGCACGGTCGAGGTCGATGCGTTCTGTTCGTGGTCGGCGTGCAGGATGAAAATTCGGTCCATTGCCCGCACCAGCACCTCGTTCGGGGTGTAGTCCTCGCACGGTGTGGCAAACATCATGCGCATGAAGTTGCCCGCGTACGACAGGTCGTTGCGCGGATACATGTAAGGCTGGCCGACTGTGTACTTGTAGGCCATCGCCACCAGCGTCGGCATCTTGGCGATGAGCCGGATGGCGGACACCTCGCGCTGCCACGGATCGTTCAGATTCATCGAGTCCGGGTAGAACGCCGACAGCGCGCCGACCAGGCCGGTCATCACCGCCATCGGATGGGCGTCGCGGCGGAACCCGCGCAGGAAGAACTGCATCTGCTCGTTGACCATCGTGTGATGGGTCACCCGATTGGTGAATTCCTGTTTCTGCTTCGCATTCGGCAGCTCGCCGTAAAGCAGCAGGAAACAGGTCTCGAGGAAGTCGCACTGGGTCGCAAGCTGCTCGATCGGATAACCGCGGTACAGGAGTTCACCCTTGTCGCCGTCGATGTAGGTAATCGTCGAGTTGCACGAAGCGGTCGACAGGAACCCCGGGTCATAGGTGAACTTGCCCGTCTTTCCGTAGAGGGCGCGGATATCGAGCACGTCAGGACCGACCGTTCCCTTGTAGATCGGCAGATCCAGCGGCGGCGTTCCGTCGGAGAAGGTCAGCGTGGCCTTTTGGGTCGAGGGTGAAAGTGCCATCTTTGTTTTCCTCCGGGCTTGGCGCCCGATTGGGTTAAGCGGATCGAATGCGGGCGAGTAGCTCGCGAAGAGGGATGGTATCGAGCTCTGGCGCCGGTTCTTTGCGCGAAAGCAGCAGATCGAGAAGATCGTTGTCCGGGAGCTCTAGCAACTGTTTCAAAGCCGCCACATCGGCGACCTGAAGCCCCGCCCCGTAGCGGTCCAGAAAGCGCCCGAGCAGCAGGTCGTTCTCCAGCAGGCCGCGGCGGGCCCGCCAGCGCAGCCGGCGGCGGTCCGCATCAGAGACCGCCGGATCGGCCGTCATACCGCCCGGCGCACCATCAGTTCCTTGATCTTGCCGATCGCATGTGTCGGATTCAGCCCCTTGGGACACACGTCGACGCAGTTCATGATCGTGTGGCAGCGGAAGAGGCGATACGGGTCCATCAGGTCATCCAGCCGCTCGCTGGTGGCCTGGTCGCGGCTGTCGGCAATGAAGCGGTAGGCCTGCAACAGCCCTGCAGGCCCAACAAACTTGTCCGGGTTCCACCAGAAGCTGGGGCATGCGGTCGAGCAGCAGGCGCACAGGATGCATTCGTACAGGCCATTGAGCTCCTCGCGTTCCTCGGGCGACTGCAGGCGCTCCCTTTCCGGCGGCGGAGTGTCGTTGATCAGGAACGGCTTGATCGAGTGGTACTGCTTGAAGAACTGCGTCATATCAACGATCAGGTCACGGATCACGGGCAGCCCCGGCAGAGGCTTCAGCACGATCGGCTCCTTCAGCTCGTTCATGTTGGTGATGCACGCCAGCCGGTTCTTGCCGTTGACGTTCATCGCGTCCGACCCGCACACGCCCTCGCGGCACGAGCGGCGGAACGCGACGCTGTCGTCGAATTCGGCCTTCAGCCGCATCAGTGCATCCAGCAGCATCTTGTCGGTCGGTTGCAGCTTGACCTCGATCTTCTGCATGTAGGGCTTGACGTCGCGATCCGGGTCGAAGCGATAGATCTCGAACTTCACGACTCGTGCGCCGGCAGCGTCGCGGACAGCGGTGTTTTCGGCTCCGGTGGTGGCAGTCATGGCCTTCTCTCAGAACGTGCGCTTCTTCGGGGGAAAGGTGTCGACGGTCAGCGGTTTCATGTTGACCGGCTTGTAGGCAAGGCGATTACCCTGCGCGTACCACAACGTATGCTTGATCCAGTTGGCGTCGTCCCGTTCCGGATAGTCATCGCGCGCATGCGCACCGCGGCTTTCGGTGCGCGCAGCCGCGGACACGATCGTTGCCATCGCGGTCTGGACCAGGTTGTCGAGTTCCAGTGCCTCGATGCGTGCAGTGTTGAACACCTTGGACTTGTCCGAGATCGACACGTGCCTCGAGCGGTCGGCCTGCTCCTTGATCTTCTCAACTCCCTCGTCGAGCAGCTTGCCGGTACGAAAGACGCCGCAGTGCGACTGCATGTGGCGGCGGATGTCGTTGGCCACGTCCTGCGTGCGCTCGCCGCCCTCCCGAGCGTCAAGGGCCGCCAATCGCGCCAGCGTCGTATCGCCCGCTCCATCTGGCAGTGACTTGTTCTCGCGTGGCTCCTTCTTCAGAGACTCAACGATGTGGTTGCCTGCTGCGCGCCCGAATACGACGAGATCCAGAAGCGAATTGGTGCCCAGCCGGTTGGCACCGTGCACGCTGACGCATGAACACTCGCCGATCGCATACAGGCCGCGGACAACTGCGTTCGGATTGCCATCCTTTGGTGCCACCACCTCACCGTGATAGTTGGCCGGAACTCCGCCCATCTGGTAATGGATTGTAGGCACGACCGGGATCGGCTCCTTGATCGGATCGACGTTGGCAAACTTGATTGCGATTTCGCGAATCGAAGGCAGCCGCTTGATGATCGTGTCGGCACCCAGGTGGTCGAGCTTCAGCAGCACGTAGTCCTTGTGCGGGCCGCAGCCGCGCCCTTCCTTGATTTCCTGATCCATTGAACGCGACACGAAATCGCGCGGCGCCAGGTCCTTCAGCGTCGGCGCGTAACGTTCCATGAAGCGCTCGCCGTTGCAGTTCAGCAGGATGCCGCCCTCTCCGCGCACGCCCTCGGTGATCAGCACGCCGGCACCGGCAACCCCGGTCGGGTGAAACTGCCAGAATTCAAGGTCCTGCAATGGAACACCGGCGCGCGCCGCCAGGCCGAGCCCGTCCCCCGTATTGATGAAGGCATTGGTCGACGCCGCAAAGATTCGCCCGGCCCCGCCCGTGGCCAGCACGGTGACCTTGCCTTCGAAGATCATCGGCTCGCCCGTTTCCATCTCGAGCGCGATCACGCCGACGCAATCGCCGTCGGCGTCCATGATCAGGTCAAGCGCCATCCACTCGACGAAGAAGTGCGTGCGTGACTTGACGTTTTGCTGATACAGCGTATGCAGCAACGCGTGTCCTGTGCGGTCGGCGGCAGCGCACGCGCGCGGCACCGGTTTCTCGCCGAAGTTGGCTGAGTGGCCGCCGAACGGGCGCTGGTAGATCGTGCCGTCCGGGTTGCGGTCGAACGGCATGCCGAAGTGCTCCAGCTCATACACGACCTTGGGTGCCTCGCGGCACATGAATTCGATCGCGTCCTGGTCGCCGAGGTAATCCGAGCCCTTGACCGTGTCGAACATGTGCCACAGCCACTGGTCCTCGGTCATGTTGCCGAGCGACGCACCGATGCCGCCCTGCGCCGCGACCGTGTGCGAGCGCGTCGGGAACACCTTCGACAGCACGGCGACATTCAGTCCCGCCTGCGCCAGCTGCAGCGAGCAGCGCATACCGGCGCCGCCGGCGCCGACGATCACCGCATCAAAGCGACGTCGTGCGATCGCCATCTCAGACTCTCCACAGGATCTGCACCGCCCACACTGCGCAGACGGTGAGCCAAACCAATGTGACTACGTATGCGACCAGCCGCACCCAGGTCGGTTTCAGATAGTCCATGAAAATCTCGCGCATGCCGACCCACGCGTGGTAGATCAGCGCAAGTAGCACGACCAGGGTGGCGACCTTCATCCACAGCGACGCGAACATGCCGGCCCACGCGTCGTACCCCGGCGGCAGGACGAACACCGCGTAGATGCCGAACACGAGCGCATAGATCGCCATCAGCACGGCGGTCAGTCGCTGCGCCAGCCAGTCGCGCAGTCCGTAGTGCGCGCCGACGACCAGGCGCTTGGAACCGATGTTCGCTGCCATCTAGAACACTCCAAACAGCTTGAGCGCCGCCAACAGCGTCAGTGGCAGGCTGATCAGATAGACCGCCCACGCGCTGCGTTCCGCGGCGTGCTTCTCAATGCCGATATGCAGGTCGAGCAGCAGATGTCGCACGCCGGCCGCGAGGTGGTGCAGCAACGCCCAGGTCAGGCCGAGCAGGATCAGCTTGGCGAACCAGTTCGAGAAGAACGCAGACAAGCGCGCATAGCTCGACTCCGAGGTCAAGCTCAGGTCCAACAACCACAGCAGCAGCGGCAGCGCGAGAAACATCAGCGCACCGCTCGCCCGATGCAGGAACGACGCGAAGCCTCCCACCGGCAACCGGTAGCGGATGATCTGCGTCACGTGGATGTTGCGGAACTCGGGACGCTTGGTTGATGCCAGGGGGGAGCTCATCGTTCGTGTCGTTGATTTGGCATGGCGCCGATCGGTTGCCGGGAACAGTTCGCTATTCTGGCCGAAGTTGCCGCATCGGAACAAATCGCGTCGGCGCTACGTCAGTACAGCGCATTGCGGTAGTGATGCTGCTTCGTGACACACAGGCCACGCCGCACTTCGACCGGCTTGTCACCATAAGTGAACGAGACCCGGTCGACCAGCAGCAGCGGCGAGTCTTTCGGCACCTGCAGAATACGTGCCACCGTGGCGTCGGCGGCAACCGCGCGAATCTGCTCCTGGGCGCGAATCATCCGCGTATCGAATTCCGTTTCGAACAAACCGTACAACGGCCCGCGGTATTCCGACAACCGATCGGCCGTCAGACCCTTGAACAACGCGCCCGGTAACCAGATGTCGTCAAGCACGATCGGCTGGCCCGCAAATGACAACAGGCGCCGCACATACACCAGCGGATCACCGGTTTTGAGTCCGAGGTTGCGCGCAATCTCCGCCGGCGCGCGCAATCGACGACAATCGAGAAAGCGGCTTTCTGCTGGCGTTGGATCGCCCTCATCCGGCACCAGACGCAGGAATCGAAACTGCGCGCGCGGCTCATGATGGGTCGCGACGAATGTGCCCTTCCCCTGCCGCCGGACCAGGAGATTCGCTGCGGCAAGTTCATCCACCGCCTTTCGCACCGTGCCCTGGCTGACCTGGAAGCGCGCCGCCAGTTCGAACTCGCTGGGGATCAGTTCGCCGGGCTTCCATTCGCCTCTTTCCAGGCTCGCGACCAGCAGCTGCTTGATCTGCTGGTAAAGCGGCGCAAAAACGGCGCCGCGTCCCCGCTGCGCACTGGCTTCTGGCGGTGAATCGACGGTATCTGTCATCCCGCGATTTGAGCACGTTTCATGACGGAGAGCGCGATCTTATGTCTTATATAAGAACTATACTTTGCAAATCGCTGATGTCTCTTCATCGGCGGCGAGAAATCGCGGTGCGGCTGAGGCCGGAATGCGCAGGATCAAATGTTCCTCCATGGGGCCAGGATTACACTGGCCAGCGCGCGATGCGTCTCGTTCGAGCGGCACCTGTCGTATGCCGCGACCGCTCGCGTGACCCACGCAACCGCCCGCCCGCGCTCGCAACTTACCTTCATCGTTGATCACTCCGGAGAAGCTTCATGACCAAAGCCCCCGTTCGCGTCGCCGTCACCGGTGCCGCTGGCCAGATCGGTTATTCCATCCTGTTCCGTATTGCTTCGGGCCAGATGCTCGGGGCCGATCAACCGGTCACTCTTCAACTGCTCGAGATTCCCGATGAGAAAGTACAGAAGGCGCTCAAGGGCGTGATGATGGAAGTCGAGGACTGCGCCTTCCCGCTGCTGGCCGGCATGAGCGCCCACAGCGATCCGATGACGGCGTTCAAGGACGCCGAAGTCGCACTGCTGGTCGGCGCGCGGCCGCGCGGCCCCGGCATGGAACGCAAGGACCTGCTCGCCGCCAATGCGCAGATCTTCACCGCGCAAGGCAAGGCGCTGAACGCTGTTGCAAACCGCAAAGTCAAGGTACTGGTGGTCGGCAACCCAGCCAACACCAACGCGTACATCGCGATGAAATCGGCGCCGAGCCTGCCGAAGAAGAACTTCACCGCGATGCTGCGGCTGGACCATAACCGCGCGCTGTCGCAGATCGCGGCAAGAGCCGGAAAGCCCGTGGCGTCGATCGAGAAACTGTGCGTGTGGGGCAATCACTCCCCGACCATGTATGCCGACTACCGTTTCGCGAGCATTGAAGGCAAGTCGGTCAAGGACATGATCAACGATGAGAACTGGAACCGCACCGTCTTCCTGCCAACGGTCGGCAAGCGCGGCGCTGCGATCATCGAGGCACGCGGGCTGTCCTCCGCCGCTTCCGCGGCCAACGCTGCGATCGACCACGTGCGTGACTGGGTGCTCGGCACCGGCGGCAAGTGGGTGACCATGGGGATCGCCTCCGACGGCTCCTACGGAATACCCGCCGACACGATGTTCGGCTACCCGGTCACCTGCGCCAACGGCGAGTACACAATCGTCCAGGGTCTGCCGATCGATGAGTTCTCTCAGCAGTGCATCAACAAGACGCTGGCAGAATTGAACGAAGAGAAGGACGGCGTCAAGCATCTGCTCGGGTAGTGCGGTCGATGGGCGCGCAACGATCAGTATTCGCAATCGGCCTTGCGGCTGCGCTGGCGAGCGTGGCCGCGATCGCGCAGGCGCCCGCGCACGTCGGCAAAGACCGGCCGATCACACGCGAATGGAAATGCGAAAGCGGACGAGTGCTGCTGGTGAACTTCAACCCCCGGCGCAGCAAGAAGATCGCCTGGGTGACCTACGGCGGCAATCGCGCGGAGGTGCATCGCGTGCCCGCCGCCACCGGCGTGGCCTATGCGAGCAAGGACGGCAACGTGAAGTGGCACGAAAAGGGCGATGAGGGAGTCGTCGAATTCGTCGGCGTGATTGACAAGCCCGTGCAGTGCACCTTCGTCAAGCCGGAACTGAAAAAGAAGTAGATCCGCCGCGCGGATCGGCCGACCCGTGGGCTCGACCTCCTCCAGCATCCGCCCGAAACCTGACTCGGTACTGGCCGATATCGCGGACTACGTGACCGGCTACCGAATCAGAAGCCGCTCGGCGTACGACGACGCGCGCCTGTGCCTGATGGACACGCTCGGCTGCGGATTCGAGGCGTTGCGATACCCGGCGTGCACCAAGCTGCTTGGGCCAGTGGTCCCCGGAACCGTCGTCCCCAACGGCGCCAGGGTGCCGGGCACGCAGTTCCAGCTCGATCCTGTCACTGCGGCGTTCAGCATCGGCGCGATGATCCGCTGGCTCGACTTCAACGACACCTGGCTCGCCGCAGAATGGGGACACCCGTCGGACAACCTGGGCGCCATTCTCGCGACGAGCGACTGGTTGTCACGCAACGCCGTTGCCACCGGCAAGAAGCCCCTGGTGGTGCACGATGTGCTGGTCGCGATGATCAAGGCGCACGAAATCCAGGGCTGCCTTGCACTGGAGAATTCTTTCAACCAGGTCGGGCTCGATCACGTGATTCTGGTTAAGGTCGCCTCAACCGCGGTGGTCGCGGAGATGCTCGGCCTCACGCGCGACGAAATCATCAATGCGCTGTCTCTGGCCTGGGTCGATGGGCACCCGCTGCGTACCTATCGCCAAGCGCCGAACACCGGTTCGCGCAAGAGCTGGGCCGCAGGTGACGCCACGTCGCGCGCGGTGCGGCTGGTCCTGATGGCGAAGGCCGGGGAGATGGGCTATCCGACGGCGCTGACGGCGAAGCGCTGGGGCTTCTACGACGTGCTGTTCAACGGCCGGCCGTTCGAGTTCCAGCGCCCGTACGGTTCGTACGTGATGGAGAACGTGCTGTTCAAGATCGCGTTTCCGGCCGAGTTTCATGCGCAGACGGCGGTCGAGGCCGCGCTGGCGATCCACGACGAACTACGCAAGCTCGGCAAGACCGATGCAGACATCCGCCGGATCAGGGTCCGCACGCAGGAGGCGTGCTTGCGCATCATCGACAAGAAGGGACCGCTCTCGAATCCGGCAGACCGCGACCACTGTATCCAATACGTGGTTGCGGTGCCGACCATCTTCGGACGACTGACGGCGGCCGATTACGAGGACGAAGTCGCCGCCGACCCGCGCATCGACAAGCTGCGCGCGAAAATCGAGTGCGTCGAAGATCCGAGATTCACGCGCGACTACCACGATCCGGGCAGGCGTTCGATCGCCAATGCGCTGACCGTCGAACTGCGCGACGGCCGCATGCTGAAGGAAATCGTGGTCGAGTACCCTATCGGCCATCGGCGGCGCCGCAGCGAAGGAACGCCGCGGCTGGTTGAGAAGTTCCGGGCCAATCTTGCGCGCGTGTTTCCGCCGAAGCAGGCCGCGGCCATCCTGCGCCTGAGCCTGGACACGAAGAAGCTGGCCGTGACACCTGTCAACGAATTTGTGGACATGATGGTGATCTGAGTGATGCTATTGCAGACTCCTTTCGATTGATGCGCTTTCCAAGTACTTCCCCTGCCGCAATTCCTCGCCCGTCGCAGCCGGTCTTGCGTCGGCTTAACGCTCGGGCCCATCTGCTGCAGAAGGAGGCTCCATGAACGCCCGCACGGTCGCGCTGATCTCGCTCGCTCTGCTGATCGCCGGCTGCTCCTCCACCTATCAGCTCACGCTGATGCCGAGAACCAGCGGCACGTTGTACTACGGCGAAGCCGTCGAACTTGGGTCGCAGGCCGACGTCAGCGTGACGATCGAC
Source organism: Burkholderiaceae bacterium (assembly GCA_036824465.1). Taxonomy (GTDB): domain Bacteria; phylum Pseudomonadota; class Gammaproteobacteria; order Burkholderiales; family Burkholderiaceae_F; genus JAKOQB01. The sequence goes on along the minus strand of DAITAC010000036.1, from coordinate 26,668 downwards.
AGGAAAACCTACACCGGCACTTGGGTGTATTCGACACCCGACCGGGCCACGGGATACGTGAGCGGTGGCTGGGGATGGCGCCGTTCCGCGATCGGTGGCACCGTCACTGTCGACAATCCGAGCGGCGGCGAAGCCAAGGCATTGCTGCAAGCTACGGACGGCTCCGGGCTGCGTTGCGATTTCAGGGGCATGGCCTCCGGCCGCACGGGCGGCGGAACCTGCCAGGATGACAAAGGACTGCTGTACGACGTACAGATTCGCGCAAAGGAGAGAAAGTGACACACAACCTGCACAACACGCGCCATCAGTTTGCACCGGGCAAGGGCAAGACCGGCACGTACTACAGCCTGCCGGCACTGGCAAAGACGTTTCCCAACGTCAATCGCCTGCCGGTGTCGATTCGCATCGTGCTCGAGTCGGTGCTGCGCAACTGCGACGGCAAGAAAGTGACCGAGGAGCACGTCAGGCAACTGGCCAACTGGAAGCCGGACGCGGAGCGGATTGACGAGATTCCGTTCGTTGTTGCGCGCGTCGTGCTGCAGGATTTCACTGGTGTGCCGCTGCTGGCGGATCTGGCCGCGATGCGATCGGTCGCTGCCAGGGCCGGCAAGAATCCAAAGACGATCGAGCCGCTGGTGCCGGTCGATCTGGTCGTCGATCATTCGGTGATGATCGATCACTTCGGCTCAAAGGACGCGCTTGACCTGAACATGAAGCTCGAGTTCCAGCGCAATCGCGAGCGCTACGAGTTCATGAAATGGGGCATGCAGGCGTTTGACACATTTGGTGTGGTGCCACCCGGCTTCGGCATCGTGCACCAGGTCAACCTGGAATACCTCGCGCGTGGCGTGCACAAGACGAGCGATGCGGTCTACTACCCCGACACGCTGGTCGGGACCGACAGCCACACCACGATGATCAATGGTATCGGCGTCGTCGCCTGGGGTGTCGGCGGCATCGAGGCGGAGGCCGGGATGCTCGGGCAGCCGCAGTACATCCTGACGCCGGACGTGGTCGGGTTCGAACTGAAGGGCAAGCTGCGTGAAGGCGTGACTGCGACAGACCTCGTGCTCACGGTCACCGAAACCCTGCGCAAGGAAAAGGTGGTCGGTAAGTTTGTCGAGTTCTTCGGCGCCGGCACGGAGACGCTGGCGCTGCCGGACCGCGCCACCATCGCCAATATGGCACCCGAGTACGGCGCGACCATGGGGTTCTTCCCGGTCGATGGCAAGACGATCGAGTACTTCAAGGGCACGGGCCGCACCGAAGAAGAGATTTCCGCGTTCGAGGCCTACTTCAAGGCGCAGAACCTCTTCGGAATCCCGAAGCGCGGCGACATCGATTACACCAAGGTCGTCACGCTCGACCTGCAGACAGTCGCACCGTCGCTCGCCGGCCCCAAGCGGCCGCAGGACCGGATCGAGATCGGCAACGTGAAGAAGCAGTTCACATCACTGTTCTCAAAATCCACGTCTGAAAACGGCTTCAATCAGCCCGCCGAGAGACTGAATGCGCCGGTCAAGGCCGCCAACGGCATCGAACTGCGCAACGGAGACGTTCTGATCGCGGCGATCACGTCATGCACCAACACCAGCAACCCCGGCGTGTTGCTTGCGGCCGGTCTGCTGGCGAAGAAGGCGGTCGAGCGCGGCCTGACCGTCAGGAAGCACATCAAGACGTCACTTGCACCTGGCTCGCGCATCGTGACTGAATACCTGGAGAAGACCGGCCTGCTGCCGTACCTCGAGAAGCTTGGTTTTTCGGTCGCCGCGTACGGCTGCACCACCTGCATCGGCAACGCCGGTGATCTCCTGCCCGAGTTCAACGATGCGATCGTCAAGAACGATCTCATCTGTGCCGCGGTGCTGTCGGGCAATCGCAACTTCGAGGCACGCATTCACCCGAACCTGAAGGCCAACTTCCTCGCCTCGCCGCCGCTGGTGGTTGCTTACGCGATTGCCGGCACGATGCTGAAGGATTTGATGACCGAGCCGCTCGGCAAGGACAAGGACGGCAAGAATGTGTGGATCGGCGACCTATGGCCTTCGTCGGACGAGATCTACGGTCTGCTCAAGCATGCGATGAACCCGAAGGCGTTCCAGGCCAACTATGGCAAGGTCAAGAGCGCCCCCGGCGATCTGTGGGAGAAGATCCGGAGTTCGGCCGGCCAGGTGTATGCGTGGCCGAAGTCGACTTACATCGCGGAGCCGCCGTTCTTCGAGGGATTTTCGATGACGCCGGCCGCGATCCCCAAGGTCACCAATGCACGTGCGCTCGGCGTCTTCGGCGATTCGATCACCACCGATCACATCTCGCCGGCTGGCAGCATCAAGGACACCTCGCCGGCCGGCAAGTGGCTGATCGCGCACAACGTGACCAAGGCCGACTTCAACAGTTACGGCGCCCGCCGCGGCAACCACGAAGTGATGATGCGCGGCACGTTCGCCAATGTGCGCATCAAGAACCTGATGATCCCGCCGAAAGCGGATGGATCACGCGTTGAAGGTGGCTATACGATCCATCAGCCCTCGGGCGAGCAAATGTCGATCTACGACGCTGCGATGAGGTACATCGCCGACGGCGTGCCGACCGTGGTGTTCGGTGGCGAGGAGTACGGCACCGGTTCATCACGCGACTGGGCGGCCAAGGGAACGCAGCTGCTCGGCGTCAAGGCCGTGGTTGCGCGCAGTTTCGAGCGCATCCATCGCAGCAACCTGGTCGGCATGGGCGTGCTGCCGCTTCAGTTCAAGGGCAGTGACAGCGCGCAGTCTCTTGGCATCACTGGCGATGATTCGTTCGACATCGTGATCGACGGCGACATCAAGCCGCAGATGGACGTGCGGCTTGTCATCAGAGGCAAGGATGGCTCGTCACAGAGCGCGACCGTGAAACTGCGCATCGACACGCCGATCGAGGTCGATTACTACAGGCACGGTGGCATCCTGCCGTTCGTTCTCCGGCAACTGCTGGCGGCCTGACGCGCCGCGCGGCATGTACAAAGTCAAAGAGCCGGGGATTCCCGGCTCTCATCTCTTCAGATCCCGATATCGTGGTCGTGCGCGCCCGGACTAACTGCAGGCGAAAAACGTCACGTAGACATCCTGCACGGCGATACCGACCTTGCGGACCTTGGGATCCAGAAGGTTCCGGTTGTGTCCCGGCGAACGAATCCAGCCATCGAGCTGTGCCTGCGGGTACCGGTAGCCAAAGCCGACGTTCTCGACGCAAGTGAGGCTAAGTGATCGGTTGAAGCGTTCGCGGAACCGCTCGTGACTGATGCGGCGTTGTTCAAGCATGAATTCACTGTGTTCCGATGCCAGTGAGGTCAGACGGTCAGACGGAACAAGCGGGTCCAGCCCCTGCCCCGCGCGATACTGATTGATCAGCGTGAGCAGGTGCGCCTGGAATCTCGATGTCACCGGCCCGACTGCGGCCGGCTGCGTTGCCATCGCCGGAAACGTCGTCAAGAACGCCGTCAACCCGGCAAGGACTGCGCGTCGGTTCAAGAAACGCAATGCGTTGCGGATGCTGCTTTTCATGCAGGCAAAGATACGGCCGACCCGTTCATCTGCCTAGCATGCGTTAGTCCTAGCGTTCAGCACCGGCAGTGCGATGCGCGGACGCACCTATGGCGGGATTTCTGACTGCCCGCGATGCGCTGCTACGCAAGCGGCGGGGGAATTCTCTAAAAGGGGGCCCGCACAGCCACCGGAGGAGACGTTGGCGCGCTTTGGATCAGCAAGGTGTCGAGATTTCGCTGTGCATCGATTGCACCCTGCTCCGCCGCCGCGCGGAACCAGTGTTCCGCAGTTGAGTGATTGTGCGGCACGCCCTGCCCCATGCACAGCGATTCGACGAAAGGAGTTTGTCCGGCGGTGCACTCTGCGGAATGACGGGGGCCGCGAGTAAGCGTATCGATCCACTCGGGCAGACGAATCGGCGGCGAGGCGAAGAGCCGCGTGTGCCTCGGTCATCCATGCGCTGCCAGTTCGCGTTGGCACAACGGTGTCATCGAACCACTAGACCATGGCAGTGCATGCAGTGGTGTTTTCCTTTCCCGCGCCGATGCGTTAGTCTGGCCCGCGATCTATCGGCAATGCCGAAGCGACATGAGCGAAGAAACCTGCGGCTGCCGGCTCTCGGCATCGGACACCGGCACCATGCTTCACGTCACGGGCGCCTGGCGTCTGAATGCCTTGCCGACGGCATGGCGTGACCTGCGGGCGCTGCGGCTGACGAGCCCGCTCGTGATTGACGGCTCACGGCTGCACGCGCTCGACTCGGCTGGCGCGTTGACGCTGCTGCGTGCGATGAGCGACAGCGGCCTCGATCCAATGCAGGCGACGCTGCAGGGATTCGACGAGACGCATCGCCGCGTGTTTGAAGACGTGCGCAAGCGCCTTGCCGGCGTCGAGTCGACGTCCGTACCAAGGAAGCCCCGCTGGCTGGCCGAGGTTGGAAAGAAGACCTCTGATCTCGGTGCCTTGCTCGCCGGCCACCTCAGTTTCCTCGGCGCAACGATCTCGGCATTCGGTGAAGCGCTGATTGCGCCCCGTCGCCTGCGCGGCAAGGAACTCACCACGCAGTTCGAGCAGGTATGCCTGAACGCAATTCCGGTCGTTGCCCTGGTCACTCTGCTGATCGGTGTCACCATCGCCTACCTGCTTGGCCTGCAGGCGGAGAAGTACGGGGCCAACATCTTTGTAGTCGACGGTGTGGGCATCGGCATGACGCGCGAATTCGCACCGATCATCGTCGCCACCATCATCGCCGGCCGCTCGGGCGCGGCGTTCACCGCACAACTCGGTGCGATGCGCCTGACGGAGGAGATCGACGCGATCCGCACCCTGGGTCTGTCGCCGATGCAGGTCCTGGTCGTGCCCCGCGTGCTGGCGCTGATGCTGGCATTGCCGCTGCTCGTATTCGTGGGCGACGTGATGGGAATTGTCGGCGCGATGCTGGTCGCCGAGCCGATGCTCGGGCTGACACCGATCACCTTCCTCGAGCGCCTGCACGAGGCGCTCGACATCACGCACGTGTGGGTCGGGCTGGGCAAGGCGCCGGCGTTTGCGCTCTTCATTGCGGTGATCGGCTGCCGGATGGGCTTTACCGTCGAACGCGACACTCGCGCGGTCGGCCTGGCGACGACATCGACAGTGGTTCAGAGCATTGTCGCGGTGATCCTGCTCGACGCGGCGTTCGCGGTGCTGTTCCAGGAGCTCGACTGGTGAACGTCATCGAGGTCGACGGCGTCGTCACCCGCTTCGGGAGTCAGACGATTCATAAAGGTGTGCGCTTCGCGATTCCGCGCGGCACGCTCGCGGCAATGATCGGCGGCAGCGGTACCGGAAAGTCGGTGCTGTTGCGCGAGATCATCGGTCTGCAGCGGCCCACCGAGGGCCACGTCCGCGTGCTCGGAACCGACATGTGGCATTCGTCCGCCGACGAGGTCGCTGCCGTGCGCCGCCGCTTCGGCATGATGTTTCAGGACGGTGCGCTGTTCTCCTCGCTGTCGGTCGCGCAGAATATCGCCGTGCCGTTGATCGAACACGCGCCACCGCCACCTGAATTACTCAACCCGCTGATCCAGCTTCGACTCGCACAGGCCGGTCTTTCTTCGGACGTCGGCGCCAAGATGCCGAGCGAACTTTCGGGCGGCATGCGCAAGCGCGCGGCGATTGCCCGCGCGCTTGCGCTTGAGCCGGAAATTCTGTTTCTCGATGAGCCGACCTCGGGCCTTGATCCGAGCACCGCGCGCGGCTTTGACCACCTGGTGCGGTCGCTGGTGGACGACCTCGGTATCACCGTGCTGCTGGTCACGCACGACCTGGACACGCTGCTTACGGTGGTCGATCGGCTGATCGTGCTGGCTGAAGGTCATGTTTTGGCAGATGGTCCGGTCGGGGAGGTCATGCGAATCGATCATCCCTGGATTCAATCGTATTTCTCGATCCGTACAATGATCGGGGCTGAAGACGCGCCCGCCCATGGAAGCTGAAGCGAAGTACACCTACGTCGGCATCGCGGTGATCGCGCTGATTGCTGCGCTTGTGACCGCCGTCGTCTGGCTCAAGCACTCGGGCTCGGCGCGCAATTTCTCGACTTACACGATCTACTTCGAAAAGCAGGCGCTCGACGGCTTGCAGGTCGGCGGCGACGTCAACCTGCGCGGCATCAAAGTGGGTCGGGTGATGGACTACGCGCTGACTGGCGCCAAGATCAACCGCGTGCGCGTGACCATTCGGGTCGATCGCCGTGCGCCGGTGCGCGAGAACACGGTGGCCGTGATCACGCGCAATTTCGTCACGGGCATCGCGCTGATCACGTTGATCACGCCCGAGCCAGCGGGACCGCCACTGGAGACGGTGCCGGACGATGAACCGTATCCAGTGATCGCCGAGGGGCGCAACGATCTCGAGGAGATCGCCGGCCGCGTCAATGAACTGAGCGACATGGCCTCCGAGGTGATGAACAAGCTGAATCGCACGCTGTCGGCCGAGAACCGCCTGCGCCTGGGACAGACGCTGTACAACCTTTCTCAGCTCACCGAGCGCCTGAACGATCGCGTTGCCACGGTCGACAAGACCATGCAACAGCTCGGCGCAGCATCGACTTCGGTTGGACACGCGAGTGAGCGCATTGCCGCGGTGGCCGACCAGGCCGGAGTGCGCCTCGACGAAACGCTGGGAGACGCTCAGCGCACTCTGGCCGAGGCGCAGCGCACGGCGCTCGAAGCGAGCAAGGCCGTGACCGCGATTCAGCAGCAGATGACTGCGATCGCGCGGCGCGTCGACCAGACCGCCGTCGGCGTCGATGACCAGCTCGCAGCGACCGTCGCCGAACTGCGTTCGAGTATCGACGCGGTGGTCCGCACGCTCGAGCGGCTGCAGGAACCGCGCGCCGCGCTGCTCGGTCCGTCCAAGGCGCAGCTCGGCCCCGGAGAAAGACAATGAAGGTGCTGCTGCCCTGGATCGCGCTTGTGCTTGCAGGCTGTGTCACGGTCGAACTCGGCGGCGAAGGCGTGGCGCAGACGCAATACGTGCTTGTCGATGCCGGCCCAATGCCGTCGCGCCGTGCGGCGCCGGTCGCGGAATCACTCCTGATCCAGACCGATACGGGCGACCCGCTGGCCGATACCCTGTCGATTGCGTACGCGCGCCGCGCGGGTGAGCGTGCCATGTATCAGCTCGCAACGTGGACGGATCGGCCATCACGCCGCATTCCCCAGCTGCTGCAGAGGCGGCTGGACGCCAGCGGCAGTTTTGGCGCCGTGTCCGCACTTGGGCAACCCCTCAACGCAGACTGGATGATCGCGGTCGCGATCGACGACATCCATCATGATGTCGCCACCGATCCCGGCCGCGCGCGGCTGACGGTCCGTGCGTCCCTGTTCGATCGCCGCAAGCGCGCGCTGGTGGCGCAGCGCTCGTTCAGTGCTGATATCACCGTCGCCGAAGCAAAGGCGGCGGCCGCCGCCGCTGCAATGAACCAGGCCGTCGCGCGGGTGCTCGACGCGCTCGTGCCCTGGCTCGAGCAGGAAGTCGACCGCGCACGCCGCGCCGCAGGCTAAGGCCATGCGCGATCCGGATCGACCCTCATCTGCACGCAACGTGATGGGCGGGCCGCTGGCTGGCTGCTGCATGCGGCCGAAGACCGGTTTCTATCGCGACGGTTACTGCCACACCGGCCCGCAGGACATCGGCTCGCACACCGTCTGTGCGCAGATGACAACTGAGTTCCTGCGTTTTTCTGTCGAGCGTGGCAATGATCTGGTCACGCCGCATCCGGAGTTTGGCTTTCCCGGACTGAAGCCCGGCGATCGCTGGTGCCTGTGCGTCGGGCGCTGGAAGGAGGCATTCGACGCCGGCGTCGCGCCGCCGATCGTCCTCGCGGCTACGCACGAAAAGGCTCTCGAGATCGTCGCCCTCGACGCGCTTCGGCGGCATGCCCTCGATCTGAACTGAGCCGATCACGGTATGCGCGCCAGAGCGATGGTGCTGGACGCCGCGGGCCAACCGCTGGTTGAGCGCACGATCGACATACCCGATCCCGGCCCCGGCGAAGTGCGCTTGCGCGTCGCCGCCTGCGGCGTCTGCCGTACCGATCTGCACATCGTTGACGGCGAACTCACGCAGCCAAAACTGCCGCTTGTTCCCGGCCATGAAATCGTCGGCCGCGTGGACGCGCTCGGGCAAGGCGTTACCCGCTTTCAAATCGGCGACCGCGTCGGCGTGCCGTGGCTCGGTGGCACGTGTGGCCATTGCCGTTTCTGCAGCAGCAATCGCGAAAACCTGTGCGATACGCCGCAGTTCAACGGCTATACCCGCGACGGCGGATATGCCGAAGCGGCAGTCGCCGATGCGCAATTCTGTTTTCCATTACCAGAGGCAATCAACGACGCACACGCCGCGCCGCTTCTGTGCGCTGGACTGATCGGCTATCGCGCGCTGCGCTTCGCCGCTGATGCACACGTTCTTGGCATCTACGGCTTCGGCGCCGCCGCGCACCTGATCGCGCAGGTGGCGCTCTGGCAAGGACGCCGCGTCTTCGCCTTCACCCGCAGCGGCGATTCTGAGAGTCAATCGTTTGCGCGCACACTCGGATGCGCGTGGGCGGGCGACGCGCCGGTGCCGCCGCCCGAAGCGCTTGACGCCGCGCTGATCTTCGCGCCCGCGGGCGCGCTGGTACCGGCCGCGCTGCGTGCGATCCGCAAGGGGGGCAAGGTCATCTGCGCCGGGATTCACATGAGCGACATTCCGTCGTTTGCATACGAACTCCTGTGGGGCGAGCGGACCATCTGCTCGGTCGCGAACCTGACCCGCGCCGACGGCGAAGAATTCCTTCCGCTCGCCGCGCGTGTGCCGGTGCGCACGCATGTCGAAGTCTTCGACCTGGCGCGCGCCAACGAGGCGCTCGACGCGCTGCGCGAAGGTCGGATACAGGGCGCGGCAGTGCTGCGTTGTGCATGAGTGCGCCGGGCTGCCTGAAGCGCATCCAGGTGCGAAGCGCCCAGGTAGCCCCGTGAACACGGCTAGCGTCGTCATCGATACCAATGTGCTGCTTGATCTGTGGGTGTTCGAAGATCCGACTGTCGAACCGTTGCGTGTTGCGCTCGATAAGGGCGTGTGTTTTGCATTGCGCTCGCGCGAGACCGACGCCGAATTGCTCGACGTGCTCGCACGGCCTCATTTCAGCCTGAGCGCAGATCGACAGCAGTCCCTCCTGGTCGAGTGGCGCCGGCGCGCTCTGCTGATGGAGCGCGTTCTTCCTGCGCCGTGGCAATGCACGGATCCGCATGACCAGCCGTTTCTCGACCTCGCCCTGACCGCGCACGCGCAGGTGCTGGTCACAAAGGACAAAGCGCTGCTTCGGCTCGACCGAAAGGCGCGATCCGCTGATTTGAGGATCGTCAGACCCGGCGCGCTGATGGGCTTGATTGTTGTACGCGAGAGGCCTATAGATATCAGTGCTTGATCATCGCGGCTCACCGCAGGGAGGATTCATGCGCAGACGCCTGTACTTCATCCTGCCCGATCTCGCCAGCGCGATCCAGACGGCCAACGACCTGCTGCTTGCGCGTATCGAGGATCGCCACATGCACTTCCTCGGCCGCCGCGGGATGTCGCTGGGAGAACTGCACGAAGCAAACTTCCTGCAGAAATCCGACTTCCGCCACAGCCTTTTCGTCGGTGCACTCATCGGCACGATCGGCGGATTGCTGGTTGGTGTCTTCCTGAAGCTCGCACTGGGAACGATCGGCAGCTTTGTGTTCGATGTCGGGACCGTGATCATCGCCACGCTCGCCGGCGCGCTGTTCGGCGGCTGGGCGTCAACTCTGGTCGGAATCTCCGCGCCGAATCACAAGCTCAGGCCTTTCGCAGCGGACATGAACGCCGGCCGCATCCTGCTGATGGTGGACGTGCCACCGAGCCGGATCGACGAGGTCAAGGCGCTGGTCGCCAAGCGCCACCCGGAAGTCTCCGATCGCGGCGTCGAACCGCTGATGCCGGCGTTTCCGTAGCTTCTTACTGCCCCGGCGCGAGCAGCGCATGCCGCAGCGCGCGCGCGTCATCGAGCGCATGATGGCGTCGCAGATTGAGCGCACGCGTGATCTCATCCAGCCGCTCGTACGCGACCGGAACGCGCCGCCACGTGATGCCCGACGGCAAGTCCTCGGCGCCGAGCAGCGCGATCAGCGACAGCCGATCGAATCCGGAGTCGCACACGATGGTGACCGGCTTGTCGCGCGCCCGCGCAGCGAGCCATGCTGCGAACCCCTCGCGCGCCATCGCGAGGGGAACCGCATCGCCGTCGAGCAGGGGCAGGACGATCCTGCGCACGAATTCACTCGTCTGCTCCTCGGGCCAATCGCGTAACTCGCAATAGAACGCCGTCGCGTCCGTCGCCACTGCACCGACGCTGATCAGCGTCGGATCGTAAAGGTTGGTGAATTCGCTGTCGAAGAACACGAAGGTCCGCGACATGTCAGCCTCAAGCGCGACGGGGGGCAGCGACAGCGTACGAAACAGCAGCACCTCGTCGGCGTACTCGCCCGGCCCTAGGCGCAGCTTGCCCCTCACCTCCGCTCCATCGATGCTGGCTTCGCGGAAACCCGCGCGACGCGCGGCCCGCAAGCCGTGCACATTACGACGCGACGGCCGCAGCAGGAACTGATTGACTCCGAACTCGGATTGCAGCCACTTGCACGTCAGCACGATCGCAGAGGAGCCAATGCCCTCGCCCTGAAAGCGACGACCGGCAAGCCAGACATCAAGCTCGACCACATCCTTCAGCAGGTTGATATTGCGATAGGCGACAAAGCCGACGTCGTCCGTGTCGTTGCTGATGATCAACGCCCTTCCGGACAACGGCCGTGCGCCGGTGAAGAAATGCTTTCCGTGCCGCATGCAAAACTCATCGAAGGTCGGCACGCGGTGCTCAAACGCCGGCGTCCCGCCGGTCATCGTCAGCGACAGATCATTGCGCGCGATCCACTCGTAGATGCGCAGGCGATCGCCCGGCACGGCGCGTCGCAAAGCGATTTTGGAATTGCTGGCGATGATCATCGGCATATTGGCGGCCGCGTTGGGCCCGGCCGCACTGTCGCGCAGAGTATAGTTTTTAGCGACGCTCTGCCCATGTTTTGGACCCGAACTTTCTGCATGGAACATCGCCCCTTGCCCCTGCGCGCACTGGCCAACGTCATCGGCCCGTCGCGCCTTCCCAATGTGGGGACGACAATTTTCACGGTGATGTCGGCGCTGGCGGCCAGGCACGGCGCGGTCAATCTCGGGCAGGGGTTCCCAGACTTCGATTGCGATCCGAAGCTGCAGCAGTTCTTCACTGAGTCCATGGCAGCCGGGCATAACCAGTACGCGCCGATGGCGGGCGTGCCGGCATTGCGACAGGCGATCGGCGCCAAGCATGCGCGCCTTTACCGGCACCGCTACGACCCCGATACCGAAGTCACGGTGACCGCGGGCGCCACGCAGGCGATCATGACTGCGGTGCTTGCTCTGGTGCGGCCGGGCGATGAAGTCATCGTGCTCGAGCCGGTGTACGACAGCTACGTCCCGTCGATCGAACTCGCTGGCGGCGTACCGGTGTACGTGCCGCTCGACGCCGCCCGGGCGTATGCGCCCGACTGGGAGCGCGTGCGCGCGGCGATCACGCCCAGGACACGGCTGCTGATGCTGAATTTTCCGCACAACCCGACCGGCCGCTGTCTGCGCGATGAGGACCTCACCGCGCTGGAAGAGATCGTTGCCGCCACCAACATCCTGCTTCTGAGTGACGAGGTCTACGAACACATCGTGTTCGACGACCAGCCGCATCGGTCGCTGTCCACGTCGGCGCGGCTTGCCGAACGCACCGTGGTCATTTCCAGTTTCGGCAAGACCTTTCACACGACCGGCTGGAAGATCGGTTATGCGCTCGCGCCGAAAGAGATCAGTGCCGAGTTTCGCAAGGTGCACCAGTTCATGGTGTTTGCGGTGAATACACCCGGGCAACACGCATTTGCGAGATATCTCGAGGACCCGGCGCCTTACTTCGGCCTGCGCTACTTCTACCAGGCCAAGCGCGATCGGTTTCGTGCCGGCCTGGCGCAGACGCGCTTCAGGTTGCTGCCGTGCGAGGGAACGTACTTCGTGCTCGCCGACTATTCGGCGATTTCGGATCTTCCCGAAGCTGAGTTCGCGCAGAAGATGATCGTCGACTACGGCGTGGCGGTGATTCCGGTCTCGGTGTTCTATCAGCAACCGTTCGAGAACCGCGTGGTGCGGTTCTGCTTCGCGAAGAAGAACGAGACGCTGGACGAGGCGCTGCGGCGGCTGCAGCGCGCGTAGTCGGCGCCTTCTAGCCCTCGTCGCTCCGGTCCGGCGGCAGCAGTCTTGTCGCCTGCTCCACCGGCAATGCCTCCACGTCCTTGAGCGCCCGCGTCATCTGCCGTGTGCGCGTCTCGGCCTGGTCGATCGTATTCGACGCCGTGGTGAGTTGCGCCTTCAGCTTCCCGAGCACCTCGCCGAATTTGCCGAATTCGGACTTCACCGCGCCGAGCACCTGCCAGACTTCGGCGCTCCGCTTCTCCAGTGCCAGCGTGCGAAACCCCATCTGCAGGCTGTTGAGCATCGCAAAAAGCGTGGTCGGCCCGGCGATGACAACGCGCAGTTCGCGATTCAGCGCCTCGGTCAGCCCTGGTCTGCGCAGCACTTCAGCGAACAGGCCTTCTGTCGGCAGGAAAAGGATTGCAAAGTCCGTGGTATGCGGAGGCTCGACGTACTTCTCGCGAATCGTCCTTGCTTCCAGCCGGATGCGTGCCTCGATCGCCTTCGCTGCGGTCTCCACCGCAACCGGATCGGCGGCATCGTGCGCCGCCAGCAAGCGCTCATAGTCCTCGCTCGGGAACTTGGCGTCGATCGGCAACCAACAAGTTGATTCGCCGTCACCGCTGCGCCCCGGCATCCGCACCGCAAACTCAACCCGCTCGCTCGATCCCGGCCGGGTCGCGATATTCATCGCGTACTGATCCGGCGCCAGGACCTGATCGAGCAGCGCGCCCAACTGCACCTCGCCGAATGTGCCGCGCGTCTTGACATTGCCGAGCACCTTCTTCAGGTCGCCAACGCCCTGCGCGAGCCCCTGCATCTCGCCCAGGCCGCGATGCACCTGCTCGAGCCGTTCTGACACGAGACGAAATGATTCGCCAAGACGCGTTTCGAGCGTGGCCTGCAGTTTTTCATCAACGGTCGCGCGCATCTGCTCGAGCTTGGCCTCGTTGCCCTGCTGCAGCGTCTGCAATTGCGACTGCAGCGTGGTCCGCACCTCGGCGAGATTCGACCGAATCGCCTGCGTGAGATCCGCCAGCTGCTGCTGCATCGTCTGGCCATACGCGTTAAGGCTCTGCGTCTGTACGCCGCTCAACTGCGCCGCTTGCGCATTGAACGACGACTGCAGATCACTGAAGCGCGCGCCGGTTTCAACGCGCGTCTGACTCGCCGCGGAGTCGATCGCCGAGCGCATTTCCCGCTCCAGCCGCTCGTTGCTCTGTCCCTGCTCGTCTTTGAGGCGCAGCACTGCGGCCTCGACTTCGGCAAGCCCCGCGCGCCGCATCAGCACGAGTGCGATCAGCGCGATGACAAGCGCGATCGCGAGCACGATCACAGCGATCTCCAGCATTGGGTTTCCAGACGCGACAGTGACGCTGATCTTAGCGTCAGCGGCGCGGTTGAGCGGACCGAGAACTAATGGGCCGGAACGGGACGCGGCGCACTCGTGCGCAGCAGGAATACCAGCGGCAGCAGTGCGATCGTCGCTGCGGCCGCAAGCCAGTGACTGTCGATGAACGCCGCCATCGTCGATTGGCGTGCCAGCTCGGCTGCCAGCACTGCCGCACCATCGGCGGTATCCGCAGCGAGGCCGAGCCGCGCCAGGTACTCGGCCGCCGCGGGTGACATCGTGTCGATCAGCCCGCGCATCTCGCCCCAGTAGCGGTCGAAGCCATGTGTCGTATAAACGGAAACGGCGCCGATCGCGGCAGCGGACGCGACGGTGCGAACGAGGAAGTACAGAGTCGATGCCTCCGCCGCCAGCTCCTTGGGAAGACTGACAAACGCCATGACGACAATCGGCGTAATCATCAGTCCCAACCCGAGCCCCTGCACCGTCAGCGGAGCGATCATCCACTGCCCGGTCATGTCCGGCGACATCTGCGTCATCCACAGGCAGCCGACGCTCGCGAGCAGGCCCCCGACCAGCAGGAAGGTCGCAGGACTGTATCGATGCGCGATCCGGCTGTACAGGAACATGGTGCAGAACGCACCAAGCGCGCGCGGCATCAGCAGCAGACCGGCGTCGACCGGCGCATGCCCATATTGCTGCTGAAACAGAAACGGCTGCAGCACCTGCCCACCCCAGAGCGCGATTGAAAACGGAATACACGCCAGCAGCGCGATCGCGTAATTACGGTCGCGCAACGCGGCCAGCCCTAGGATCGGCGCCGCCGGCCGACTGGCGTAGTGAACGATCAGCATCGCCAGCGCCGCCAAGAGCATGAATCCGCACGCGATGATGAACGGCGAGTCAAAACCCTTGTCGTTGCCATGATCGATGATCAACTGAAACGACACCAACGCCGCCGCCAGCACTATGAAGCCCGTCCAGTCCATCAGACGCGCCTCGCGCGGCGTCTCTTCCATGAAGTGCAACGCTGAGAGCACAATCACGATGCCGATCGGCACATTGATGAGGAACAGCCACCGCCAGCCGTACAGCTCGGTGATGAAGCCGCCGAACGCCGGGCCAAGGATCGGCACGACCAGCATGCTCATGTTGAAGTACGACATCACCTTGGGCAGTTGCTCGGACGGGTAAGAGGCGGCCATCACCGCGTTGCAGATCGGCGCGATCGGCGCAGAGAAGAAACCCTGCAGAAAGCGCGCGAGAACGAGCGCCGGCAGCGCCGTAGCCACACCACAGAAGAAGGACGTGGCGGTGAACGCTGCCACCGTGCCGATGAACAGCGTGCGCCGCCCAAACCGGTCATGCAGGAACCCCGTCAACGGCAATCCAAGTGCGGCACCAACCACGTAAGCCGTCAGCAGCCAGGTCGCCTCGTTCAGCGTCGCGCTCATCTGCCCGGCGATCGTCGCCAGCGCGATGTTCGTGATCGTGAGGTCAAGTCCCTGCAGGATGTTCGCCATCACCACCGTGACCAGCAGTGCGCGGCTCTGCGGGGACTGCATTGCGCGCCTAGCGGACGTGGACCGTCACGTTTGCGCTTGCGCCGATCGGCAGCCCGGTGCCGGGCGCCAACCCGGTCAGGCGGATGCGCACCGGGACGCGCTGGGCCGTCTTGACCCAGTTACCGGTTGCATTTTGCGGCGGTAGCAGCGCGAATGCCGCACCCGTACCAGGACTGATGCTTTCAACGACGCCCTTGAACAGCGTGCCCGGCATTGCATCGAGTTCCACTTCTGCAAGCTGACCGGGCGCAATGCCAGGCAGCTCACCCTCCTTGAAATTCGCATCGACCCAATAGCCCTGCTCGGAAACCAGCATGAAAAGCGGCGCGTTAGCCTGTACCTGCGTGCCCACTGTCAGGCGCAGATTGGTGGCTCGTCCTGGCGCCGGTGCCTTGACGCGCGTGTAGTCGAGATCGAGTTCGGCCTGCCGCAGTTCCGCCATCGCCGCCAGTACGCCGGGATGCTTGTCAACGTCGGGATACGCTTCGGTGCGTGCGCGAATCACACGCGCCCGCGCCGCATCAAGGCTCGCCAGGTCAATCGACAACTGCGCTTGCGCGTCTTCCGCCCCCTGCGAGGAAACGAACCCCTGCTGCGCCAGGTTGGTAGCGCGCGCAAGCCGCGTGCGCGACTGGCTGATCAGGTGCTCGATGCGCTTGGCTTCAGCTTCCGCTGCGGTCACCTCGGCCAGACTCTCGCGCGCCTGCAGTCGCGCCTGCGCGAGCTTGGCTTGCGTTCGCTCGATCGCAACTCGATAGGGTCGATCGTCCAGGTCGAGCAGGGGCTGACCCGACGCCACCGAGGCATTCGGCTTGATGTGGACCTGCGTTACGCGGCCTGCGATCTGTGTTGCGACCGGAATTGAATCGGCACCCACGTAAGCGTTCTGTGTCGAACGCGTCTCCCTCGGCATCTGGGTCCAGGCAAATCCCGCCAGGGCCGCCGCCCCGACCACGACGAAGAGGATGAGTTTGGTCAGTCTTTTCATGAGCCCGCCAGGTGCATGCGCAGCGCCGACCCAGCCGAACTGCGCGCATGCGAGCGTGAGAATACAAGGATGTCAGGCGCGCGGGTGTCAGGAAACCGACAAACCTTGGTAGGAATCCCCTTGACGCGGAAACCCGGCGTCACCCCGGACTCTCGCTCCACCGAAGTTGGCTATGCCCTTGCGGCGACGCTATTTCTTCGGTGCCACCTCGGCGACGTAGATCTCGACACGTCGATTCGCTGCGCGTCCCGCATCGGTGTCATTGCTTGCGACCGGCTCGCGTTCGCCGCGCCCAGCAATCGACATCCGAGTAGCAACCACGCCTCGTTGCGCCAGGTAGTCGCGGGTCGCCTGGGCGCGCGCGACCGAGAGCGGATCATTGATGGCGTCCGACCCGGTCGAGTCGGTGTGACCGATGATCTCGATCGTCGTCACGGAATGCTCATTCAATGTGGTCGCGTACTTGGTCAACACATTACGCATCGCAGGTTTCAGGTCCGAACGGCCGACGTCGAATGACGCGTCGGCCGGGATGTTGAGCTTGAGCCGGTTGTCCGTCGTCTGCGACACGGCAACACCCGTGCCCTGGGACGCCGTCTCCATCGCACGGCGCTGGTCCTCCATCTTCTTGCTCCAGACATAGCCGCCGGCCGCACCGATGGCGGCACCCACCGCCGCCCCCGTGGCCGCACTTCTGCCGGTATGTCCTCCGGCCGTCACTGCACCCAGCACACCGCCGACTGCCGCACCGATTCCCGCTCCGGATGCGGTTCCCTTCTGCGTCTCCGACATGTTGGCGCAGCCAGCAATCACACCCAGCGCCACGACGGCGCCGATACTCCGCAAAACTCTCATGGCTTCTCCTATGCTTCTACGTGAGTGATACCGATGATAAGAAATGCGCGCGGCCGATCGCAGCGCATAAAGAGGTTAGGTACCGCGCCGATCGGCTAATCCCAACGCCGACGATCGAATCACCCTTCGCGGTTGCGCATCCAGTCGGCCGTGCTGAAGAACGCCTGTAGCAGGCGCAGGCGAAGACCCTCGCCGACGCCCCGCTCGACCATGGCCTGGTTCATGCACGTCATCCACTGGTCGCGCTCCGCAAGGCCGATCGCAAATGGCAGATGGCGCGCGCGCAGCTTGGGGTGCCCGAAGTGTTCAATATACAGATTCGGGCCGCCCAGCCAACCGCTGAGAAACCAGTACAGCTTGTCGCGCGCGTGAGCCAGATCGGGCTGATGCAACCGGCGAATACCGGCATACGCCGGCTCCAGATCCATCAGGTCGTAGAAACGATCAACCAGGGCACGCACCGCCGCATCGCCGCCGAGCAGCATGTACGGCGAATCCTCGATCTGCGCAGCCGCCGTCGGGTGAGGCACGCTCATGCTTCCCGCAGCGTCGTCAATGGCGGAGTTTTCAGAACACTGCGCAGGCCGAACCATCCGCCAACCAGCGCGCAGATCGCGCCGCCGCCAATGCCAAATACGAACACCCACGGCGTGACGATGTACTCGAACTCGAACGCGTACCTCGCCAGCGCCCAGCCGATCGCCGCTGCGCCCGCGGCCGCGAGCAACCCTGCCAACCCACCAAGGCAGATCATCTCCGCCACCTGCGCCTGCGATAGCTGCCTGCGCGACGCGCCCAGTGCTCGCAGCAGTCCGGCCTCGCGCACGCGCTCGTCGCGACTGCTGGCCAGCGCCGAGTACAGCACCAGCACGCCGGCGATCAGCGTGAAGACGAACAGGAACTCGACCGCTGCAATGACCTGATCGAGCACCGCCTGTACCTGGCGCAGCACCGCGCTCATGTCGACGACGGTAAGGTTGGGAAATTCCCTCAGAAGGTCCGCGGTCAGCGCTGATTTCGACGGCGGCAAATGAAACGCCGTGATGAAACTCTGCGGCTGGTCCTGCAACAGTCCGCTCGGCATGATGACGAAGAAATTGGCGCGCATCGAGTCCCAGTTGACCTTGCGCAGCGACGTCACGCGCGCCTTGATGCTTGTGCCGGCGATATCGAAGGTCAGCTCATCGCCGAGCGCCACGCCAAGGGTCTTCGCGATTCCTTCCTCCATCGAAAGCTCGGCCGCGCCCGGCGCAAACCAGCGGCCGGCGACGATCGGGTTGTGCGAAGGCGCCTTGTCGGCGTACGACAGGTTGAACTCGCGATCGACCAGTCGCTTCGCGCGCTCGTTTTCGAAGCTCTCCGGCCCGATTACCTTGCCGTTTCTTTCGATCAGCCGGCCGCGGATCATGGGGTACAGCGTCGCGTCCGCGATGCCCGCGTCCTTCAGCCGTCGCTCGATCAATGCGGTCTGATCCGGCTGGATATTGATGACGAACCGGTTGGGCGCATCCGCCGGCGCCGCCTTGCGCCACGCATCGACCAGATCGGTGCGTGTCACCGTCAGCAGCAGCAACGCCATCAGCCCGACCGCGAGCGCCACCAGTTGAATGATCGTCGCCACCGGCCGCCGCTGCACGGCCGCTATCGCGAATCGCCACGAGATACCCAGGCGACCCGTCATCGCGCGCAGTGGCGCGAGCAGTTTCAGCACCAGCCACGCGACGAATGCAAAGAACGCGATGCCGATTGCGAAACCTCCTGCGGTCATGCTGCCGACGCGCAGATCATTCGAAGACCACAGCAGCAAGCCGAAGAAGCCAATAAAGCCGGCCAGATAGCCGAGCGCGGCGCGCCCTGTCGGTGGCCCGATGTCCTTGCGCAGCACGCGCAGTGGCGGCACCTGCCGTAACTGAATCAGCGGTGGGAGCGCAAAGCCGAGCAGCAGTACAAGTCCGACCGCCCCGCCCTGCAGCGCCGGCCACAGGGATGGCAGCGGCAACTGCGTCTGGATCAGCGTGCGCAGCACCTCGAGCAACGCGAAATGAAAGCCGTAGCCGAGCAGCATGCCGACCAAGCACGCGGACACACCGATGAAGACGAACTCGAGCGCGAACAGCGCAAAGATGTCGCGCTGCGCGAGTCCAAGGCAACGCATCATGGCGCACGAATCCAGGTGCCGCAGCGAAAAGCGGCGCGCCGCAGCGGCCACTGCAACGGCCGCAATCATCGCCGCCAGCAGCGCGACCAGCGCGAGGAAACGTTCTGCGCGCTCGAGCGTCCGCTGCATCTCGGGTCGCCCGCCCTCAAGCGACTCAAGCCGCTGTCCGCGCGCGAGGTTTTCCTGCAGCCAGGCTGAGTAGGCACGCACCGCGTCGCGCTCGCCCGCGACCAGCAGCCGATAGGTGACACGACTTCCGGCCTGGATCAGCTGCGTGGCTGCAAGATCAGCCAGGTTCAGCAACACGCGCGGTGCGAAGTTGATGAACTGCGCGCCGCGGTCGGGTTCGATCGTGATGATGCGCTCGATGCTGAAGCTCTTTTCACCAAGCCGAAGTCGATCCCCGATCTTCAGTTGCAGCGCTTGCAGCGTCTGCGCATCGACCCACGCCGTTCCGGGATTCGGGATGTCCCGTGTCGCTGCGTCCGGCGCGTCGGGCTGTGAGGTGACGCGCAAGGCGCCGCGCAGCGGATAACCTGGCGACACAGCCTTGACTGCGGCCAGCGTCGAATTCTCGGCATTGCGCTCGCTGATCGCCATGCTGGGGAACACAACCGTCTCGGCCACCTGCAGTCCGGCGCTGCGCGCACGCGCTCGCTCCGCTTCCGCCACGGGCCGGTCGGAACTGAGCACGACATCAGCACCGAGGAGTTGCGTCGCATCGCGCTCCAGCCCAAGGCGGATACGATCGACAAAGAAACCGACGCTTGCGACCGACGCGACCGCGATCACCAGCGCGGCAGCGAGCAGCCGCAGCTCACCCGCGCGCCAGTCGCGCAGCGTCATGCGCAAGGACTGCGTCAAAAGCGCCCGCAACTTCATCGGGCGACGCCTATATGCATTTCGGTACGCGTCATCTCTCTAAAGCGGTGCAAGCAAGGATCATGATCGTTCGGAATTGTAGGCGCGCGGCGCGCTGATCTCGATCTCGAACGATCTCTTTGCCGTTGCCCTCCTGCGTCTTCGCTTCGACCACCGGCACGTGCTGGCGCTTCAGCCCTGCCAGCTGGAAACCATCTCCTTCCGCCGCGCCTTTCTGCTATCGATGACGGAGCACCCAAAGGACCACGCTGCGAGCTGTCCAGATTCAGGGCTCCGGATTGGTCAGACCACTTGACCGGTCCTGTCCCCGCTGCCAAACTGGTTTCACTAGTCGCGCTCGCGCCACGCGGCTGACCTCGCCACAAGAAAGTCACATCCACGCGTTGTCTCCGGAGGAGTCCAATGACACGTATCGCCCGCGCATTCATTCGCGCCATCGCGCTTGCTTCACTTCTCGTCGCTGCATCAGCCCAAGCGGCCTATCCAGATCGCCCGATCACGCTGATTGTCCCGTGGGCCGCGGGCGGCGGCACCGATTCAACTGCTCGCATCATCGGCACCCTGCTCGAGCGGGAGCTCGGCCAGCCGGTCAATGTCGTCAATCGCACCGGCGGCAGCGGCGTGGTCGGCCACTCGGCGATCGCTTCGGCGGCGCCGGACGGCTACACGATCGGCATCATCACCGTCGAGATCGGCATGATGCATTGGCAGGGACTGACCGAACTGAGCGGCACGTCATATACACCGCTGGCACTCGTTAACGCCGACTCAGCGGCGCTGCAGGTCGCCGCGGACTCGCCCTACAAGACGGCCAACGACCTGATCGCAGCGATCAAGGCGAACCCGGGCAAGCTCAAGGCATCGGGCACCGGACAGGGTGGCATCTGGCACATCGCACTCGCCGGCATGCTGCGCGACCTGAAGATCGACCCTGCGTCTGTGCCGTGGGTACCGTCGAACGGCGCAGCCCCAGGGCTGCAGGACATGCTTGCCGGCGGCGTGCAGATCGCACCAGTTTCGCAGCCCGAGGCGCGCGCACTTATCGACGCCGGCAAGGTTCGAAGTCTCGCCATCATGGCCGATGCCCCCTCGGCGCTGTTCCCCAATGTACCGACGCTGAAGTCGTTGACCGGCAGCAACTGGACGATGGCGGCATGGCGCGGGATCGCGGCGCCAAAGAACATTCCGGCCGAAGCGCGTGAGAAGCTCGCCCCCGCGCTGCGCAAGATCGTCGCAAGCAAGGAGTACACGGAACACATGGCGAAGCTCGGCTACGGCGTCGTCTATGCCCCGCCCGAGGAATTCGCGAAGATGATGGCCAAGTCCGACGCCGACTTCGGCGTGACGATGAAGGCGGTCGGCGTCGCGAAGTGACGCGGAGGGCGGCATGCGGGCCGCGCCAGCGGTCCGCCACCGACATGCGCCGCATCGTGGTGAGCCGCGATCCGCGCGGCAGTTGACGCTCGACGACAGAAGGCATTGAAGGTCAACGACGCGGTCTGGGGCGCGCTGCTGCTGCTGCTGGCAGCGGCGCTGCTCGTGCACATCCAGTCCTTTCCGACGATCCCCGGGCAGAAGTACGGTCCTGCCCTGTTGCCTGGAGTGGTTGGCGTCGGACTGGCGGTGTGCGGCCTGCTCCTCGTCATCAAGGGTCTTGCCATCCGGCGCGCCGGCGAGCACCTGCACTGGATCCGCTTCGAGGCCTGGACCCGAATGCCTCGGCGCGTGCTCGCGTTCGCGATCGCGGTCGGTGTCAACGTTTTTTACATCCTTTCGGTCGGTGTCCTGGGCTTCATTCCGACCGCCACCATCTACCTTGCAGCGCTTTTCGCGGTGTTAGGCGTCAGACTGCGCAACGCGCTGCCGCTCGCGCTCGCCGTGGCACTGGTGATCCACTACGTCTTCTACAAGCTGCTGAGGGTGCCGCTGCCGTGGGGCCTGCTGCAGGGCATCGCGTGGTAGCGGCAAACGGGCACGGGGAGCCACGATGAGCTCGGCGTGGGCACAGGCGTTTTCGATGGTGCTCGATCCGTACACGATCCTCGTGATGGTGGCCGCCTCGCTGTTCGGACTCTTTGTCGGCGCGGTACCCGGCCTCACCGCCACGATGGCCACCGCGCTGCTGGTGCCGGTCACGTTCTTCATGGCACCGATCCCGGCAATCGCGGCGATCGTGACCGCGACCGCGATGGCAATCTTCTCCGGCGATATTCCCGGTTGCCTGATGCGCATGCCGGGCACGCCGGCGTCGGCCGCCTACACCGACGAGGCGTACGCGATGACGCGCAAGGGGCTGGCGGAAACCGCGCTTGGCGCGGGCCTCGTGTTCTCGGCGGTTGGCGGTCTGTTCGGCACGGCGGTGCTGATGGTCGCGGCGCCGGCGCTCGCCGATTTCGCGCTGCGCTTCAGTTCGTTCGAGTACTTCTGGCTGGTGCTGCTCGGACTCACCTGCGCGGTCTTCATCACCTCGGATCGGCCGCTGAAGGGCTTTGTATCGCTGCTGCTTGGACTACTCATCGCCGCGGTCGGTCTTGGCAATCCTGCCGCGATCCCGCGTTTCACTTTCGGCAATGTCGAACTGATGGGCGGCATCGGACTGATCCCGCTGATGATCGGCATGTTCGCGATCTCCGAGATCCTTCGCTTCGCGGTCGACGTCAATCCGACCTTGCATATCGTCGACCGGCCGATCGGCAACGTGTTCAAGGGCATGTGGCATCTGACGGTCAAGTACCCGGTGCAGATCCTGCGCGGAAGTGTGGTTGGCACGCTGGTCGGAGCGCTGCCCGGCGCCGGTGCCGATATCGCCGCGTGGATGTCGTATGCGATCAGCAAGAAGTTCTCCAGGGAGCCGGAGAAATTCGGCACCGGGCATGTCGAAGGCATCGTCGAAAGCGGCTCGGCCAACAACAGCGCGCTGGCCGGCGCCTGGATCCCGGCGCTGGTGTTCGGCATTCCGGGGGACTCGATCACCGCGATCGTGATCGGCGTTCTGTACATGAAAAGCATGAATCCAGGGCCGACGTTGTTCACGACCAACCCGCAGAACATCTACGCCGTCTACCTGCTGTTCATCATCGCCAACCTGATCATGATCCCGCTCGGCTTCCTTTGCATCAAGGTCGCCAAGCGCATCCTGCAGGTTCCACGCAACGTGCTGATGCCGGTGATCATGCTGTTTTGCGTTGTCGGTGCGTTCGCGATCAACAACACGGTGTTCGACATTGGGGTGATGCTGATCGCCGGGTTCGCCGCCTTCGTACTCGAGGAGAACGATTTCCCGATCGCGCCGGCGATTCTGGGCGTCGTGCTGGGCGGAATGCTCGAGGAGAATTTCGTCACCTCGATGATCAAGTCCGAAGGCAATCTGCTCGCGTTCTTCGAGCGGCCGGTGGCGGCCACGATCGGCGTGCTGACACTTGCGGTCTGGTTCCTGCCGCTGCTGCTGCGCCGGCTGCGCCGCATCATGAACGCCTGAGCGGCCGCGCCAGGGGACGCACAGCGTCTTTGTTACGGCCCACAGTCGTCGCGCTGCGGTCAACCATTCCGGAGATGGTATGAGTCAGAACATTGGCGTGATCGGGCTCGGCGCGATGGGCATGGGCATGGCCAATTCGCTTCGCCGCGGCGGCTACCACGTGCATGTGTTCGATGTCCGCGCCGAAGTCGCGCAGGACTTTGCTTCCGAGGGCGGCGCGGCGCATGCCGACCCCGCCAGCGTAGCCGCGCAGTGCGAAGTGCTGGTGAGCGTGGTGGTCAACGCCGCGCAGATTGAAAACGTGCTGTACGGTGAAAACGGCGCCGCTGCCGCTATGAAGCCGGGCAGCGTCTTCGTGATGTGTTCCACCGTCGATCCCAACTGGTCGATCACTCTCGAGAGACGTCTGGCAGAGAAAGGCTTGCTGTATCTCGATGCGCCAATTTCCGGCGGTGCCGCCAAGGCCGCGACCGGTCAGATCACGATGATGACCGCTGGAACCCCCGAGGCCTATGCCAAGGTTGGCGGCGCGCTCGACGCGATGGCAGCCAAGGTCTACAGGCTCGGCGACCGCGCGGGCAATGGCAGCAAGGTCAAGATCATCAACCAGTTGCTCGCCGGCGTTCATATCGCGGCAGCCGCGGAAGCGATGGCGCTTGGCCTGCGCGAGGGCGTGGACCCCGCGGCGGTATATGAGGTGATCACGCACAGCGCCGGCAACAGCTGGATGTTCGAAAACCGCATGGCCCACGTGCTGGCCGGCGACTACGCGCCGCTGTCGGCGGTGGACATCTTCGTCAAGGACCTGGGACTGGTGCTCGACACCGCGCGTGCGAGCAAGTTTCCACTGCCGCTGGCGAGCACTGCCCACCAGATGTTCATGCAGGCTTCAACCGCCGGTCATGCACGCGAGGACGACTCGGCGGTAATCAAAATCTTTCCGGGTATCAAGCTGCCGGAGAAGAAAGGATGAGCGACTTGGAGGCTGGATCGCGCAGGGCAAACGCGCTCTGCTGGCGGAAGCGGTGAGATTCGAACTCACGAAGGGCGTAAACCCTTGCCGGTTTTCAAGACCGGTGCCTTAAGCCGCTCGGCCACGCTTCCGCGGTCGCCAGCATAACGGGGCTTGCCGGTTTTGGTTCCGGCCGTCCGCTGCGCGAACTTAACGTTCGCTGCGCTCACGTTAGCCTTCACCGCAACGTGCCTGCGGCGCGTTGTCAAGACCGGTGCCTTAAGCCGCTCGGCCACGCTTCCGACTGATTGCAACAAGGACTTGCGATATTCGTTGCGGCCTTGTCAGACCTTCATGCATCCGTTCTGCAACCGTGCGCGCGGGAGTCTCGCAACTCGCCTTGGTCCGAGCCTGCGGTTTACCGGCACCTGACAAGCACCGCATCCAGGGCGGCAGCCCGCCGCTCTTCGATGCCGGCCAGGGCGCGCGCAGATAGCCGCATCGTCACTGCTGGACCCGAATGGCCCGCTGAATCGGTCTCGAAGTATTTCAGTGCGGGCGTTTCCGCCGGCCGGTCACACATTGGTCTGCCCGCTTGGCGGTTATTCCCTGCGCTGAACGAATTGCAGAAAATTAGCGTGATACTTCGCACTTGAAGCCAATCACCCCCGATCAATCTCGGTCGGTCCCCCGGACGAATTGATGATGACGCTGTTCGTTGCTCTGCTTACCGGATCGATACGTGCCGGGGACGATTGACGTGACGCAAAGGCGAAGCAGCTCGACGAAAGCGCACGTTGCCGGGACGGTTGCGGCGGCGGCCTATGTTGTGGCCTGGTGGTGGTGGCTGCCCAACATTTCGCAGCAGGCCACAGAAAAGGGGTTCAACTTCAGTTGGCTCCTCCTCTGGCTCGTCGCGGGCGTGGCCGTGAGTTACGCGACCGCCGCGTTGGCCGTTGTCGCCATCAGGCGCCTGACGAGGTCACGACGGCACCAGCGATACCACTGACGCACGCTCTTAGGGCTCCGATCATCAGCACGAGATGCGTGAGGAGCGGTATGGGGAGGCTCACGACACCCTGTCGCTGTCGATTTGATGGTGGAGGGGGTCTTCTGACGGCCGTACGGGACCCTGACGCTTCAATCCGTCACTTACCCTCGATGGACTAAGTGCAAGACTCGAGCACTGGTCATCACGCCGCTGCGACTCCTTGCTGGCGCCTCAGCAGCTGCATCGCAATCGCCGCCGCCAGGCATCCAAACCCGACGATGTCGCTGTTCGTTCCCGGTAACACGAGTGCAAACCCGGCGATGATGAACAGCCAACGCTCGACAATCGTGGTTCGCTTGAACGCCCAACCCTGGAATCCTGCCGCGATCGCCGCGATACCCGCGGCAGCAATGAACGTGATCCATGCGATCGACCACCAGTTGGCATTGGCGAGATTCTTCACCGACCCCATCAGCAACAGCCCCTGCCCTGCCGGGTCGAGCACGAACAGGAACGGCAACAGGAATGCCGGCACCGTGTACTTCCAGCATTGAAGTGTCGTCTTGTACGGATTGCCGCCGGTGATCGCGGCGGCGGCAAACGGCGACAGCGCGGTCGGCGGCGAGACCTCCGACAGCACCGCGTAGTAGAAGATGAACATGTGCGCTGCGAAGTCCGGCACGCCAAGCTTGATCAGTGCCGGCGCAGTGATCACGGCACAGATGATGTAGGAGGCGGTGACGGGCACCGCGAGTCCGATGATCCACACCACCAGGGCCGTGAAAAGCGCTGTCAGCAGCAACGAGCCGCCGGCGTAGTCGATCACGATGCCGCTGAATTTCAGCCCCAGGCCGGTCAACGTCACCACGCCGACGATGATGCCGGCGCCGGCACAGGTGGCGGCGACGTTGATCACGCCGATTGAACCGCCCTCAAGCGCCTTCACCAGCCCCGATCCGAAGAGACCACGCCAGATCGGCACGCGGCCGCGCAGCACCTCGTACGGGATCAGCGCGCAGTCGCGGTGCAGAAAGCTGGTGGCGAATGTCGCCACTGTCGCCCAGAATACGGACAGCACCGGCGAATAGCCCATCAGCATGAAGACGATGATCGAAACAAGCG
>DAITAC010000218.1:0-3392 GCA_036824465.1 Burkholderiaceae bacterium | reverse complement strand
GTCGTCGTCGAAACGGCAACGAGGACAAGGGAGGCAAGAATGCTGCGCTTCATCGCACTCGCCGTTCTGCTCTGTGCATCAGTAACTCCTTCGCACGCCGCCCTAATCGCTTTTTCCGCCAGCGGCGTAAATGCGGCCGGTATTCAGGGGACGGTTGATAGTTTTCGCACCGCTTTGGGGGCATTGAATCCCAATGTCGTCGGTAGCCTGGGAACCGGCCGCCGCGAGATCAATTGGGATGGCGTGCCGGATGCATTTGCCGCGTCTAATAATTTGCCGGCGAATTTTTTTAATGCGAACTCGCCACGCGGCGTCGTCTTTTCGACGCCTGGTACGGGCTTTCAGGTCAGCGCCAATGCCGCCACGGGGACACCAACAGAGTTCGGTAACATCAATGTGAGTTATCCGGGCTTGTTCACGACGTTCAGTGCACAGCGGTTGTTCACCGCGCTCGGCAGTAACGTCATCGACATAGATTTCTTTATCCCCGGCACGACGACGCCAGCGTTCGTAACAGGGTTCGGTGCGGTCTTCTCGGATGTCGACCTGGCGAGTACGACCAGTATTCAGTTCTTCAATCTTGCGAACGTGTCGATTGGCACCCTCTTTGCTCCGAGCATCACGGGCAACGAGACCTTGTCCTTTGTCGGTGGTCTGTTCAATTCGGGCGAACAAGTTAGCCGCATTCGCATCACCAGCGGGAATTCCGCGCTTGGACCGAACGAGTCACTTCCAACTGCCGACGTCGTAGTCATGGACGATTTCATTTACGCCGAACCGCGCGCCATAACGGCCGTACCGGAACCCGCCACCGTCGCCCTTCTCGGCCTCGGCCTGGCAGGACTCGCTGCCTCGCGTCGCCGCAAGCAGTAATCAGCATTCGCCTCACTACGGCCCCACTGCGGCGGAGCTTGCGGTTTCTGCGGATTGATTTTCCTTTCCTCGTCGCTGTCAGAGCCGCGCCGTGTCATCGGTGTTAATCCTCCATGAAGGGCCTTACAAGAGCGTCCCACTCCTCTTCGGATTGGCAGGTCTGCTGCAGCACTTCGCAAGTGCTTGGCGCGAAACCGTGAATTGGCAGATAGATGCCGAACTTCCCATAGTCCTTGTTCTCGTTGACGTCATAAAGAACTTTGTACGGGCCGGTGCCATACGTCGTCGTGATGATCGAGAAGCATTTGTTCAGTTTGGCGTTGTAATGATTTCTGAAGTTTGAAGTGATCCCGCCGAAGTTGTTCTTCCCGTTTTCAAAATCCGCCGCCGCCTGCTTGCTGCATTGAACCTGTAGCTTGTGCTGATCATCGGTCGAGACCGCATGTTTCTCCGAACACGCAACGAGCGAGAAGCAAAGGAACAGGGCCGGAAAGGTGACGGGGGTGCCTTTGTCCGGACTGTTCGACATGTTTTTCCCAATAGCGTCCCGCCGAGCGATATCAAACCACCGGTGGAAGGTTGAGGCTTTCCGTGCTCATCTGATCACGGCGCATGGCCTTGCGGATTGATTGTCGGCGAGCCTGTGCCGGCCTTCAAGCAGCCAGCGGGACGATGCTGTTTCGGCTTTGCGGCCTCGGAGCTTGCGCTGAAGTGCCCGGCTCGCCTCGCCGCAAATCAGCGCAGTAGCCAACCGACCACCGAGCGAACCCGCCTTCATGGCGGGTATTCTTTGTGCGTGCTGTTCGTCGCCGCCAACCTGCTCACTGGCACAGCGACGATGGCATCCGACGCGATCAGGCACGGTCGACGGCCGTCAAGGCGATTTGCCGTTTTTGGCGCGGAATTCGCGGGCCAGGGAGCGCGATGAAAGGGGGGGCATGAGACTTGGACTCAGATCGCTCAACGTGACGGTTGCTTGGCCCCCGCTTGTGCTGCTGACGGCTCCGTCAGCAATCGCAGCACCCGTCTTCTACGCCGACTGGAGTTGATGTCTCAGCGCCCTGGAACTTCGATCACTGACGTCCTCGATGGCCATACACAATAGGTCTCTCGCTCGGCTTGCGTCTGAGCACGCCAGGGATGAGTAACGTGCCGGGGCGGCTAAGAACCTCGACGAAAGCGCACCTGGCCGGGGCCGTGGCGGCGGCGGTCTATGTGGTGGCCTGGTGGTGGCTGCCCGATATTTCGCTGCAGGACGCCGACAAGGGTTACAACTTCGGCTGGCTCCTCCTCTGGCGCTTCGCGGGCCTGGCCGTGACTTACGCGACCGCTGTCGCGGCCGTTATCGCCGTCAGGAAGCTCACGAGGACGGGAGGGCGTCACCGAGACTATTGAAGCAGGCTCTGGGGATCCTGATCGTCTGCACGAGACGGGTGAGACTGCGATAAACCTTCACGCACTTCACGGTCGATTTCGATTTGATGGAGCAGGAGAGATGCTCCACGCAAATGGTCCGCTCAACTGACCCGATGACTTCTTCCATGGAACTGAGCCTGAGCGCGCGCGCCATCCTGGTGTTGGTTTCGTGCATTCCTCCACCGGCGCCCCCGGGGTCGCGCAGGAGGCGCCCGTCAACTCGCACGTAGAGCAGGTTTCGCCAGGCGCCTGGCCGGATCGCACGTTTCGCTGGTACTACAACCCGCAGAACGGACCTGCTTGGCTCAGCGCTCAAGAGGCCTGCGCGATGGTGCAAGAGGCGGCCAAGCGTTGGGAGGCGTGTGGAGTGCGGATGGTCTATGAAGGCGACATGGATCGTGCCCCGGGTGTGATGGATGGCCGCAACGTTATTGGTTGGAACCGCGACATGCCCAGCCAACTGCGCGGGATTACGCAAGGCCGGGCCAGGATCGGAACGTTCATTGAGCGAGACATCGCACTCCGGCCAGATCGAAAGGAGTTCGAGCCCTTTCCGCGGCTGCTCCGCAAGGTCATCGCGCATGAGTTTGGGGATGCCATCGGGCTGACCCACTCGACGCGCTGCGATGACGTGATGACACTGGCGGGCGATTGTCCTCGCCGGAACCCGGACACCCTGCCGTTGGCGCCAACGGCCAATGATCTGGCGCGTTGCCATGTGCTTTATCCCCCGATCGCAACTTCAGTCCAAAACGAGAAATCGCCGCGCGGATGCAGCCGATGCGATCAACGAGTACGACGGCGCACTTGCACCCGGAGGCTTGTGAGGGGGTCGCTCTCGCAAGCCGCGCCTGTGAAGGAATCTGGAGCACTTCGGCGCCCACGCTCCAATGCCGGTCAGAGTCATGCCGCGCGCCGAGCCCGAATTAGGGCAACATGTCGCGCGCAAACAAACGTGAGCGATCGCTCGACCCATTTGTCAGTGCATCGACTTGGGCGTCGAGTTCGGTGCGAGCTGCGCCTGCGCCAGCGTGCAAATGCCCGGCGCCGAGGGATCAGACAAGTCGAGCCGTATTGAGCGCGCATCAGGCACGTCGTGGAAA
>DAITAC010000217.1:0-3397 GCA_036824465.1 Burkholderiaceae bacterium | reverse complement strand
TTCGGATCACCCGAGACCGTCAACGCCGACCTTGCCGTATTGCGCGACCGCGCCAGCGCGGTCGACTACGCGCAGGTCGTGCTCGGCTATGCAAAGCGTCGCGTGTCCCTGCATTGCACGAGGCTCGCGGCTGCGGCCGGACCTCGGTTCGAGGCGCATGGCACGCGCGGCAGCTTTCACTGTCATGGCCTCGACATACAGGAAGACCAGCTCAAGGCAGGGAACGCCCCCGGCGGCCCGGGCTGGGGCGAAGACCCGCAGCCTGTGTTCGTCACCGACGGCAGCAAGTCGCCGCGCCGGACCGAGGCGCGACCGCGTGCAAAGGGGGACTATCGCCAGTATTACGTCGGCGTGTGCGACGCGATTTCAGGGTGCGCCCCGAACCCCGTTGCGCCCGCTGACGCGCGGCGCGTGATGGCTGTGCTCGAGTGTGCAATCCGGAGCGCCGAGCAAGGTCGAACGCTTCGGTTTGATGACGGTACAGGCTGAACTACGTACAACACGACGTGGTGCGCCTGGGAGATTTCGTTGCCCGTTCTTCCAATCCGGAAGCGGTGGTCATCAGGCCCTTCGACACGAATCTGCAGCGCGATGTCTTGTGATTCGGCAAAAGAAGATTGCTTTGATCGCAAGGAGAAGCTGAAACTGCAAGCATTCGCATCGCGAAACATCAGGCAGCAGTCGGCCAGGAGCAGTGTGCAGAGCGTGTCGCGGAAGTTTGCTCGAAGCAGTCGTTGACGGTGAATCGTGATAGAGACGATTCAGTAGTCAGCGGCTCGCTTGATGGTGAATCCGCTCGACGAAGAAAGTTGCATGTCACGCAGGATCCTTTCGACATGCTGAATTCAGCGCGGAGCGGCAGCTCGGGTCGAGACGGACCGCACCCGATCAACGTGGCGTGGACCGCTTCGCAGTCCCTATCTCTGCAGGTTGTCGACCTCGAAGCACATTTCCTTCGGTGGCGCGGTGAATCCGCCCGCGATGCCCTGCTTCATTCTCGGCATGAGTGTGCCGTCGCGGAACTGCTCCCAGCTGTCCTTTGATTCATGGATCGCGACGATCGACCAACCGCTGGCATAGGGGCCTGCCACATGAAAGATCTGCCCCTTGGGTAGCGTGTTGCGGCTGGGATGCACAGCCGCTATGGACACCTCGTACTGGGCCTTTGTACCGCCTTCGAAGTAATGCACGATCGCGTAAGCCATCGAGGTCTCCTTCCAGAGCTTGGTGAGGGCCGTCGAGGCTACGCGCAGGCGGCGATTCGTACAAGACCGGCTTCGGCCACTCGTGCACGTTGACAGAGGAGGAGGACAGACGCCAAGACCCGGCTCCGGCGATGAGTCGTCGGGACGAGTCAGTTCTGAGTGCCCGGCAACCCGGTGTGCGCTGCGTTGCAGCCGGCGAAGACATGATTTGCGCGGGACTGTGGCTGGCGGCACGCGGCATGCGCGGGCATTCATGCCTTAAGAAGATCTCGTTTTGAATGACCGTTCGCATTGCACAGCAGACTCAGCTCGACGTTCCCGGCACGGTGAAGAGTCCGGTCAAGAACCCGTTTGAATCGCGGTCCGCCAGAAAAGCGGGCAATGATGTCGATGCAGACTTGCATCGGTTCAGTTCTGATTGGTCTTGCTGCACTTTGTCTCGATTCCTCGTCTGAACGATTCTCATTGCTTTCCCAGGACATTGAGCCTATACGAGTGTTGAAGCGCCGAGTAACCGTGAAGCTTGGCGCTCTACCCCGACAAATAGGCGCATTGCGCCGCGCCGAGGCCGGCGATGCGCAGGGATTGATTTGCGCATTCATCACGAGCGAGCACAGGAAGAGTGGTAGAAAAATGAAAAGATCCAAGCTGCTGCTTGTAGCAACGGGAGGGGCAGTGTTCTTGTCCTTCGCTCAAGTCGCCTTCGCGACGGATGCTGGGACAGCTGCCAGCGACATGCGCACCGCGCAATACAAGGTTGCATTGGCCCAATGCGACGTGATGGCGAATAAGAAACAAGACACGTGCAGGACGACGGCCGGGTCGGCGTACGACTACAGTAAGCGGACGGCGTTCGTGATAGACAATAACGTGCCAACCGATTCGCAAGGTCGTCTGCAATTTGACCCCTGACCGCAAGCCCCCTGTTTAGCTTCTCACCCATGCCGTTGAGCACGTTGAACGGCAGCCAGAAGCGAGCCAGGCGGCAACGGATTCGACGCTAACAAGGCACCGACGGCCAGTTCTGCCTGTCGTCGTACGAGGCGATGCGCCGTTCTAGGTCATCGTCGGAAGCAGGTTAATCAGCAGGGCGACCCGAAGTCACGACAGCGCAATCCGTCGTCGACGCGTTGTCGTGCGCCTATGGCAAGCCTTGGCCATCAGTAGGTGTCAATTACTCAACTACCGTTCTCTTCAACCCTGACAGGAGTCTATTCATGAAACGCACAAACCTCCGCAAGACCTTGATCGCGGCCGCTCTGATAGGCGGAACGATCGTGGGAGCAAGCGCACTGGCCGGTCCGACTGGAGAGCAAGAAGTGTGGAAGTCTTTTTACATCGTTCAGGACACCGTGACGAATCGATGCAAAGTCGTGGACATTAAACCAACCATTGACGGTGTTTCCACCCTTGTTTACGAAAGTCGTGCTTTGGCCGAGGCTGCTTTAGCTGAAGCTTCCAAGTACAGCACTCCGGACTGCAGCAATCCGAACACCAAGTAACCGTGAAGCTTGGCGCTCTGCCCCGACAACTAGGCGCATTGCGCCGCGCCGCGCCGGGGCCGGGCGATGGGCAGAACGCACTCTGCGCCTTCATCATTTGCGGAAAAAACCAAGAGGAATATCAAGATGAATACTTTCAAGCTGGTGGTTGTAGCAACGGGAGGGGCAGTGTCTTTGTCCTTCGCTCAAGTCGCCTTCGCGACGGATGCTGGAGCGGGCGCCAGCGACTTGCACGCCAAGGCGACACAGGCGACCACGGAAGCCACCGGCGGACAGACGGAGGCGCGCGATTATTACTTGGCGAATCCAGTTGTGTTCCGCGCGGTAACACCACTGATCACTGCGAATCAATCGGAGCGGGCACGGGCCGACGGATCCCTGGAAGGCCCGGCCGCGCTGCTGAACGCGGTCCGTCGTGTTGACGTCGTGTCGACATCAACGAACGCATCCGAAACCAGCGGCGGCGAGCAAACGGCGCGGGCCTTTTACCTGGCGAACCAAGACAAATTCACGTCGGTAATACCGCCATTGACCGCCGCACAGAAGACGTCGGCGGAAGACCAGGGGTATCTCGAGGGGTCGGTGGCGCTGTTGAACCCGGTCCACCCGAATGGTGGCCATCACATTGGCGGTTGACAGGCGCCCACAGGTCTGCCGAATTGGAGTTGAGCGCTGTCCCACCCGTCGTGG
>DAITAC010000117.1:0-11275 GCA_036824465.1 Burkholderiaceae bacterium | reverse complement strand
GCTAGTGGAAGACGCGTTGATACGTATCGCGATCGGTCCGGTAGCACGAGCAGGAGGCCGACTTGAGTCCCGGTCGGTCGAGAATCACGATGTCGCCGCGGTTGTACTTGATGAGGCGGAGTTTCTGCAAGGCAATCGCGGCCTTGGTCACTCCGGCGCGACGCACACCGAGCATCACAGCAAGCCACTCATGGGTGATGTGCAGCGCGTCCGAATGCGCACGGTCCTGCGTCATCAGAAGCCAACGCGCGAGCCGCGCCTCGACCAGATGGAATCGGGTGCATGCCGCCGTTTGCGCGAGCTGAGTCATGTGCACAAAGAGATAGCGATCAAGCAGAAGTTGCAGCGGGGGGCTTCGCCCGAGCTCATCGCGAAAGGCGGCGGCGTCGATTCGCAGCGAAAGGCCGGCACCCTGCACGAGCGCCTGCAATGGCGAGATGGCGATGCCAACCAGAAGAGGTGTCCCCACCATGCCTTCATCGCCCACCAGCCCGACTTCGAGACGCGTCAAGCCGTCGATCGGCGTCAGCAGAGAAATGAAGCCAGTGGTCGGGAAGTAGGCATGGCGTATGGGTGAGCCGGGCTCGAAAAGCACATCGGACAGGACGAGATTCACCTCATCGCAGCCGGCAATGAAACGCTGACGATCCTTCCTGGGAAGGGCGGCGAGCAGGCGGTTGCCCGAGGCAACGGTCGTGGTGGCGTTCAAAGTGTCCTTCCAAACAAGACCGCGGGACCCGGCTGAAAGTACCGCGGCTGTCGTCATGCTGTACCTCGCAGTTGCACTCGATGCACACAGCAGTGCAACCGGACCCGTTCCAATAGATTGCTCGGTAAACGTAGCGCATCGTGCGCCCTTTCGGAGGCGGCGTCTGTCTCTTAGCGCACATTGCGCGCTCAATCCTGCTGCCGAGCTTGGCGCTTTGCAGGCGTGCGCGACCGACCGCAGGCCAGGTTTGCAGCCTTGAAGGAACGGAAGTCGCGACGCTGCGGTTACGCGCGTGCCGCGCTTGTCGACAGTTGTCTACGCATGGCAACCGGGCCGTGTGCGCTAGCGAACAGACGACGTCTCGGATCGTCGATAGTCTTGCCACCTACCCGCCTGCTAGCGGTTTACCTGAATCCGCGGTGGCGCATCAGTGTTGATGGCCTCGAAGCGACGGTGAACAAAGGAGCACACCATGGGTCTTGGCACCATCTTGCTGATCGTCGTCATCCTGATGCTCATCGGTGTCCTGCCGGCTTGGCCGCACGCGCGCAGCTGGGGATACGGTCCCAGTGGAGTCCTGGGCGTCGTACTGATAATCGTGATCGTCCTGTTTCTAATGGGGCGCCTGTAATCCCGCGCGATATCGGCGGAAACACTCTTAGGAGTCAACAATGAGATTCAAACTTGCAACAACCTGCTTCGTGATCGGTTCCGTTCTGGCGCCCGTTGCGGCCTTTGCGGCGGATTCGGACACGGACCGTTCCAACCCCGCATTGTTCGTCAAGGACTCGATCATCACGACCAAGATCAAGGCGAAGCTGGCTGCGGAACATCCCGGTAGCATGAAGCACATCAAGGTCGACACCGACAAGAACGGCATCGTCTGGATGACCGGTACGGCGAACAGCCAGGAAGAAGTGGACCAGGCCGTCATGATTGCGCGCAATACCGAGGGCGTGAAGACGGTCAAAAGCGAACTCAAAGTCCAGAAAGACCGCTAGAGCTTGGTTCGAACTCGAGGGCATCAAGTCAGTCAAGAACGACATGTGCCTGAACGAATCCGAGACTCATGCTGGATGCCGGGTCAACTCGATACGACCCGCGTATCCGGCCTCAGCGGACCGCGACGCGCGCGGCTGGCGTTGCGCGAACAGCTTCGCAGCGAGTGGCTGCAAAATGTCTCAAGAGAAACCGCTGGCGAATTGCTGGTTTCCGCCAATGAGACTGTGAGAGGTCACATGAAATCGATTCTCGACCCTTCTTTTCGATATACCGCGAGCTTCAGTACGGACCTGCAGAAAACGTTTGCAAGAATCCGGCACAACCATAGGAAAGACGCGCGCATGGCAGCGCAGGCGACCGCGGAAGCATTTGCCAAGGTTTCTTCAATCGTCGGAAAGACAGCGACAGGCAGGTGATGAAGCGTGTGGCCCAACTTTCTGTTTCCTTCGTCGTTGCGACGATCGAGGACCGTGATGGCGGCCTTCAAGAGAGTATTCGTGTCGGTGTCGCTTCACATCGACAACAGTTGAACCAAAGGAAAGAAAATGCGTAACGCACTCATTGCACTAGGGATGATGCTTTGCCTGATCACTTCGGCCGTTGCTCAGGTGAGCGTCGGTATTGCGCTTCCCGGGGTGAGCATCGGGATCAACCTCCCCGTGTATCCGCAACTGGTCCGCGTGCCCGGCTACCCGGTCTACTACGCGCCGCAGGTGAATTCGAACTACTTCTTCTACGACGGCATGTACTGGGTCTACCAGCAGGACAACTGGTACGCAAGCTCCTGGTACAACGGTCCCTGGGGGATCGTCGCCCCGGAGGCGGTGCCCGTGTTCATCCTGCGTATCCCCGTGCGCTATTACCGGCATCCGCCGGTGTACTTCCGCGGGTGGCGCCCCGATGCGCCACCGCGCTGGGGTGAGCACTGGGGCAGCACGTGGGAGCAGCGTCGACCCGGATGGGACAAGTGGGAACGCAGATCTGTGCCCGCCCCGGCCCCGCTGCCCAGATACCAGCAGAGATATTCAGGGAATCGATATCCGCAGTTGGAGCAGCAGCCGACGCTTCATGGCAAGAACTACAACTACCAGCCGCGCGAGCCGGTCGTGCAGCAGCACTATCAGACGCAGCGTGCGCAGCAGCCACCGAGGTCACAAGGCCAGGACAAAGGATCGCAAGGCAAGGGCGGGCGAGACTCGCAGCCGGGCAAGCAGAAGGGGCTTGAGCCAGGTGGCGGCCACTGAATCGGGGAGCGCAACCCATGACGCAACGCGGGCCCGCTCTGTCTGCTGCTAAGAGCGGGCCGTTGCCGCGGGTGTGAGACTCGATCAACGACAAAGAGACGAGCCACATCGTGTCGGTGAGCTCGTCGATTGTCTGGCATGCATCTGTAAACGGAGTTCGTGACCGATGAGGCGAAAACACGAGCGCAAGGCAAAACGCGCGTTGCCCAGCCGACGGGTCGGATCGGCACTCCTGGGCGCTGCGGTCGCGCTGGTTTCGACGATGGCGCGCGGAGCAGTCACGGCGGAATCAGCAAATATTGACGTGATCCCAAGTGCAGTTCTTGGGGACGATACCGGGGCACGCGATCCCCGGACACAAGGGCTGAAGTGGTCGCCGGATCTGCAATGGCCCAGCGGTCATTCACTTCGCATCCCCAAATCAATGCTTGCGCAGACAAACGAACCGGAAACCCGCGCCTCCGCAAGTCCGGCGTCCGCATCTGTCCCGGAGTTCGGCGCACGCAAGAGCTACTCGATCCCCGCCCTGGAGATCCTCGGCTTCGACGTCCTGCTGAATCGCTACAACAAGCGCTTCAGCGGCAGCAGCGACTACGACGTCAGCATGTCGTCGATCCGGTACAACCTGCGCCACGGCTGGGTCACCGACAACGATCCTTTCTCGGTAAACCAGTTCGCACATCCGTACCAGGGCTCGATGTACCACGGGTTCGCGCGGTCTGCGGGCCTCACTTACTGGGAGTCGGCGGGCTATACCTTCGCGGGAAGTGCAGCATGGGAGATCGCAGGCGAAAAAACGCGGCCATCCAGGAACGACCAGGTCGCCAGTGGCATTGCCGGGAGCTTCCTCGGCGAGGCGCTGTTCCGGATGTCGAGCCTGGTGCTCGAACAGGGTGACGGCGTACCCAGGATTTGGCGTGAAGTCGCCGCCGCGGCCATTTCCCCGTCAACTGGTTTCAACCGCCTCGCCTTCGGCGATCGGTTCGATCCCATCTTCTCAAGCCGTGGCGCGGCCCACTACAGCCACATACAGGTGGGATGGAGCGGCGCGCGGCACAACGTCCAGGGCACTTCAACTGGAGTCAAGCGCAATGAACTGCTGGCGGACTTCGCCATGCAGTACGGCTTGCCTGGCAAGCCCGGCTACGAATACACGCGTCCATTCGATTACTTTGCTTTCCACGCCACAGCCTCCAGCGCGAACGTGTTCGAGAACATCCAGACGCGCGGGCTGCTGATCGGGAAGGCCTTCGATGAAAGCCATGATTATCGGGGCGTCTGGGGGCTCTACGGCACTTACGACTACATCTCGCCGCAGACCTACCGTATGTCGAGCACTGCACTTTCCTTTGGCAGCACGGCCCAATGGTGGCTGTCGCAGAACATCGCTCTGCAGGGTACCGCTCTCGCCGGCGTCGGCTACGCAGGCGTGGGAACTCTGCACGGCACGTCCGATCGCGACTACAACTACGGCGTGGCGCCACAGGCGCTGCTGGCAACGCGCCTCATTTTCGGCGACCGCGCTTCGCTGGACTTGACGGGGCGGGAGTATTTCGTGAACCGGATCGGCTCCGGCGACGCTGGCGGGCACGACAATATCTCCCGCGCCGACTTGACGCTCACGGTGCGCGTTCACAAACGGCACTCCATCGCCGCCAAGTACTTGTGGAACCGTCGCGCCGCGAGCTACTCCGACCTGGGTGACAAAACGCAGGCGAGAGCGACGCTGAGCATCTTCTACAGCTACATCGGCAGCGAACGTTTCGGTGCGGTCGACTGGCGTTGAGGCGAGGCATGTCTGTTCGGATCGCTCAACAGGGGACGCCGGGGACGCCCCTGCGTCCAAGGTGCTTCTGCGCGGCTTCCATTACACCAATTACACTCGTCGCGCGTGACGGACCGCGTTCGCGCGGACACCGGGGCTGGCGGCGAAAGTGGCGGTGATTTGCGCCGGCTTTTCGGAGAATGGAACCGAGCGTGTCGGCTCCAATCTCGACGAGTTTCGCGCGGCACCCGGTTTGCGTTCGCTTGCAGTCGCTGCCGCGCAACCGATTCGCGAGCATCGAGCGAGAAGCTTGTCTTCGGGCGACGGAACCGATGGAGTGGCAAGCGTGAAGGGGCAGCCAGGAATTCCTTCCTTGGCTCCAGAATCGTATCGCTCACCATCACTGCGGGGGCGGACCGGTCGAGGACCTCAAGTGTTCCCTGCTTTCGCGAATACTTCGCGAAGAAACAGCGATCGGTACATGATGTGAATCCATCGGCATTGGTCGACCTGGCTCAGCCGCCGGCGCTCGGGCCGGCCCGCTCGTTTGAACCGTTGGTTCGTGTTCGCCCCGCGCCGGTTCCAAGAGCCGATCGTGGCCTGATGATCGACATCGATGCCGAGGCTCGTCAACGAACGCCGCGGCTGGAATGATCCGGCCTGTCCCTGGAAGAGGTCATCCGTGCAATTCAAGGACTACTACGAGACGCTGGGCGTGCCGCGGGACGCGACCGCCGAGCGAATCAAGAAGGCGTTTCGCAGCCTCGCGCGCAAATACCACCCCGACGTCAGCAAGGAGCCCGACGCCGAGCTGCGGATGAGGGAGATCAATGAGGCCAACGCGGTGCTCTCGGACCCGGAGAAACGCGCGGCCTATGACGCGCTCGCGCAAGGCCACCGGCCGGGCCAGGAGTTTCAGCCGCCACCGGGCTGGGACGCCGGATTCGAGTTCTCCGGACCTGGACACACGGACGCCGAGACCGCGGACTTCAGCAGTTTCTTCGCCGAGTTGTTCGGCCGCATGGGTGCGGCAAGGCACGGGCGCGACCACGACGTGTATGGCCGCGGCGCCGGCTTCGAAGCGCGCGGCGAGGACCACCACGCCAAGATCCTGCTCGACATTGAAGATGCCTGGCGCGGCGCGCAGCGACAGATCAGTCTGCGCGCGCCAAGACTCGATGCACAAGGCCGAGTCGTGCTGGATACGCGCACGCTCGACGTGCAGATTCCCAAGGGCGTGCGCGAGGGCCAGCTGATCCGGCTGTCCGGACAGGGCTCGCCCGGTCTGGGCAAGGGCGCAGCCGGCGATCTGTTTCTCGAAGTGAATTTCAGACCGCACGCGCGCTTCGCCGTATCCGGCCGCGACGTGATGGTCGAGCTGCGTGTGGCGCCCTGGGAGGCCGCGCTCGGTGCCGT
Organism: Burkholderiaceae bacterium; assembly: GCA_036824465.1. Taxonomy (GTDB): domain Bacteria; phylum Pseudomonadota; class Gammaproteobacteria; order Burkholderiales; family Burkholderiaceae_F; genus JAKOQB01. Next base: position 5,139 of record DAITAC010000117.1, on the reverse strand, counting down.
GGTGCCGGTCGAGCTGCCGGACGGCAGTACGCTGAAGGTCCGCATTCCCGCCGGCGCACAGAGCGGCCGACAACTGGTCGTGCGCGGCAAGGGCATTCCGAGCGAACCACCGGGCGATCTCGAGCTGAACCTGCGCGTGGTGCTGCCGCCGGCGGACATGCCGGGCGCCCGCGAGTTGTACGAGACGATGGCGCGTGATCTCAGGTTCGATCCGCGCGCGACAATCGGAGGCTGACGCCGATGCGAGACGAAGACATCCTGATGGGCGCGCTGCTCGAAGACGCGTGCCTCACGCTCGATCAACTTGCCAGCGCCTGTGGCGTGCCGCCGGATTGGGTCGTCAGCCGCGTCCACGAAGGCCTGCTGCCGAGCCTGGGCGTAGCGCCGTCCGAGTGGCGCTTCAGCAGCCGCGAGCTGCGCCGCGTGCGTGCCATGCGCCGCATCGAGCGCGATTTCGACGCCGTACCCGAACTCGCCGCGCTGATGGTGGACCTGTCGGAAGAAGTCGAGCAGTTGCGCGCACAATTGCGCCGCGCAGGATATTTCTGAGCGCAGTCGACATGCTGCCCGGCAACGTGTCTGGGCGACGACTAATGGCCGCCTGCCGCTTCGCCATCGAAGCATCTCCCAAATCCGCGATGAAGTCACTTCACGCAAGTTCGCGAAAACTGAGACCATGTCCATCAATCCCACTCATCATTCCATGGCGACAACGCACGTAGATGGCAAGGGCGAACTGCGGAGAATCGCGCACGAGGCGATGCTCCAGCGCGGCCTGCTCCCGGACTTTTCACCCACCGTCATCGCCGAGATCAACCGGATCACGCAGGCGGCCGCGGCGTCCGGCGCGGGGATTCGCGATCTGCGCGGCCTGCTCTGGGCGTCGATCGATAACGACGATTCCCGCGATCTCGATCAGCTCTCGGTTGCCGAACCCGTGACCGATGGCGCGGTGAAGATCCTCGTCGCGATCGCCGATGTCGACGCGCTTGTAAGAAAGGACTCCGCGATCGACGGCCATGCGTGGACCAACACGACGTCCGTCTACACGGCCGCGGAAATCTTTCCGATGCTGCCGGAGAAACTGTCGACCGACCTCTCTTCGTTGGGCGAAGGTCAGGAACGCCTGGCGATCGTGATGGAAATGCTGATCGCAGGCGACGGCACAGTGACGACTTACGACATCTACCGGGCAGTCGTCCTGAATCGCGCGAAGCTTGCCTATAACGCCGTTGCCGCATGGCTCGAAGGCGCGGCGCCCGCACCGCCAAAGCTTGCGGGCGTGCCCGGACTCGATGAACAGATCCGTATCCAGGATCGGGCCGCGCAGGCGCTGAAACGCGTGCGGCATGCCCATGGCGCGCTGCGATTGGAAACGCTGGAAGTCCGGGCCGTGTTTGCGGACGGTGCGCTGGCCGATCTGCTGCCTGATGAGAAGAACCGGGCGAAGGAACTGATCGAGGACTTCATGATTGCGGCCAATGGTGTCACCGCAAGATATCTCGAGAAGAAGGGCTTGCCCTCGCTGCGCCGCGTGCTGCATACCCCCAAGCGCTGGGACCGGATCGTCGCGCTGGCGGCCGAGTTGGGGGAGCGGCTGCCGCTGACGCCAGACGCTGCTGCGCTGGATGCATTCCTGACCCAACGCCGCGCGGTTGACCCGGCAGGATTTCCTGACGTATCGCTGTCCGTCGTCAAGATGCTGGGCTCGGGCGAGTACGCGCTTGAAGTGCCCGGCCAGCCATCCGAGGGGCACTTCGGACTGGCCGTGAAAGACTACACACATTCGACGGCACCGAACCGACGGTTTCCCGACCTCGTCTCCCAACGCCTGCTGAAGGCGGCGCTCACCGGGCAGCCGTCGCCCTACACCAACGACGAACTCACGACTCTGGCGCGCCACTGCACTGACCAGGAGGACAATGCAGAAAAGGTGGAGCGGCAGGTCCGCAAGTCTGCCGCAGCGCTGCTCCTCGCCCCGCGGATTGGTGCGCGCTTTGATGCCATCGTGACCGGCGCGTCGGAGAAGGGAACATGGGTGCGCATTTCCGGGCCGATAGCGGAAGGCAGAGTGATCCGTGGATTCGAGGGCCTCGATGTCGGTGACCGCGTCCGCGTGGAACTTGTTCACACCGATGTCGCGCGCGGCTTTGTCGACTTTGCAGCGGCGCGCCAGCAACGATGAACTCGAACGATCGGACGCGCAATCCAGTCGCTTACAAGAACGAGAGGTTCCTTGACAGCGACGATGCGCGTCCGCTGCGCATCCTGGCCGAATATCTCGAACCGATGCACGCTTTCCGCCGCGAACGCGTTCGCGACACGATCGTGTTCTTCGGCTCGGCGCGGCTTGCGCCCGAGGGTCCGCTGGGCCGCTTCTACGAGGAGGCGCGCGAACTGGCGCGTCTGGTCACTCTCTGGTCGAAGAATCTCCCTTCGCGTGCCCATCGATATGTTGTTTGCACCGGCGGTGGCGGGGGCATCATGGAGGCTGCGAACCGTGGCGCTTCCGAGGCAGGCGGCAGGACCATCGGCCTCAACATCGGGTTGCCGCACGAGCAGCGGCCGAATCCCTACGTCACGCGCGAACTGACGTTCGAGTTCCACTACTTCTTCATGCGCAAACTCTGGTTCGCGCATCTGGCACGTGCCCTGGTGGTGTTCCCCGGTGGCTTTGGCACCCTTGATGAGCTGACCGAAGTCCTGACGCTGGTGCAGACGAAGAAACTCAATCGTCCCATTCCCGTCGTGCTCTACGGGTCGAGCTACTGGAATGAAATCATCAATTTCGACGCCCTCGTGCGGCACGGCATGATCGATCGCGACGACCTTGCGTTGTTCAAGTTCGCAGACGATCCGACGGCTGCGCTTGGACTGTTGCAGGCAGGAATCGCGTCGGAGTTGGAGGAGGAAACACCGGCGATTGCACATTCGCGAACGCCGCGCGGCTGAGCCGGACCGAGCATCAACGCAAACAGCTGGAAACAAGCCAATCAATGTCCAGGCGCGACGCAAGCATGGGCCGCTCGCGATGAGTCCCTCACACGCCCTGAGTCTCAAAAACGCATCTTCAGGCTGCTGCCCGCGGCCCAGGCTCGACCGCGCTCGCTCATCGCGTCCTTGCGTGGCCAGAAATGGCCGACGAGGATTTCGCCGAGCAGCCAGTTCCTGCAGACCGGCTGTTCCCATCTGGTCTGCACGCCCTACGAACAGCGGACCTGTATCAGCGATCGCGTCGAAGTGCGCGACTTCCTCGTGCATCACCACGAATTCGTCGCAGCACGTTGCGGTGACAGTCTGTATCCGCGCAAGCCTGCTGCCGCACCTCGCCCGCTCACCAAAACCACTTGGCGCGAGGCGCTTCCGGACCTGCGGCTAAAGATCCTATGCTCTCTTGTTGCCGAAGACCAAGAGCAACCCGCCGGCCACAATCGATCCGACGCCGGCCCAGATCGGGATGTTTACTGTTTCCTTGTCCTTTACCGACATCTCGATCGGACCCACTTTCAAGTTGTGGGTCTCCTTGGTGTAGGTGAAGCTGCCGTATGCCAAGCCGAGAATGCCGGCCACGATCAATGCAATTCCGATGACCTTGATTCCGTTCATCTCACCTCCTCAAGATCGCCGCCCTAACTCAAGGGTCGGCCAAAGAAGACATCCCGCACTGGCCTGCGATTCAGGTCGAAGGGTCGCAAGGTCGAGGCTTCTATCCTTTCCCGCCGATAGATCCTGCCAAATCTGGCTACTTCACACCGAATCGGGCTTTCGCATCGGCGATGCAGCGGTCTTTGACCGTGCCCGCATACGTGTCGCAGCGCTCTTTGGCGGCAGCGTAATTCGCGTCGCGCTTTTCTTCCGCGGCATCCTTGCGTGCTTCAACCGCTGTCTTGCTGGCGTCGCGTCTGGCGGCACCGACTTGCAGGTCCGCCTTGGCGTCAGCCTTGGCCGTGGTCAGCGCGGCCTTGGCATCCTTGACGCAGACGTCCTTGGTGTTACCGGTCAAGTCGTCGCACTTCTCCTTCGCGACGCCATATGCAGCCTCGGCCTTGACGACCCGAACGTTGTAGCGCGCTTTGGGCGTGTCGCTCTGGCGCGCCGCCAGTTCCGCCTTGGCGACCTTGTTCGCCCCCGTGGCTTCCGCCATGCAGATGTCCCGGGCGTTGGCTTTGAGGCTTTCGCATTGAGTCTTGGCAGACTTGAATTGCGCCGCAATCTGGTTGTTCTCGGCCTTGATCTCGCCTTGGGTCATTGCGATGGCGCTGCCGGCGAACGCGAAGGCGCTGGTGATGGCCAGAGCCATCAGTTGTCGTGTGAATGTCATGATGTTTTCCTAAAGGGGATGAATGGCTCGGACTTTCGGACGCTCTTCGAAGTTTCACTCGTGACGAGTTTCGCAGTCCTTGGCTCGGCGTTCGGCCTCATCCTTGGCCGGGCCGAGTTCTCCTGGATCGCGCCGACGAGCTTGCTCTTCATTACGCCTTCAATTTGCCGCGTGCGGGGTTAACGTCCCTGCCCTTTCTTGACAACTTCTTTCAGATCGGTAATGGCTTCTTTCACATCGCCAACGCCTTTCTGAATCTTGCCTTTGGCCTGCTCTTTCAGTCCTTTCGTCTCCTGTTTCTTGCTGCCAATCAGCTTGCCGACTTCTTCGCGGATCTTGCCGCCGATGTCTTTTGCTGCGCCTTTAACCTGATCCTTGTTGATGGTCATGATGAACTCCTTGATAATCAGCTGGAACATTCGTTATGCGACCCGGGATCGGTTCGCACTTCGGATCACACAATTTCCACCGCTGGCGACGGGAATGCTTGCCTGACTCCCGGCACGTTCGGCGCTCACCGGCCTGTCACTTGAGCTTCATGGAATTCGTGACGGACTTGACACCTTCGACTTTGCGCGTAACCGCGACCGCCTTGTTGATGTCTTCCTGCGAATTGACGAAACCGCTTAGTTGCACCACTCCCTTGTAGGTTTCGACATTGATTTCGGCGGATTTCAGTGACGGTTCTTTGAACACGGCCGCCTTGACCTTGGTCGTAATCACGGTGTCGTCGAAGTACTCTCCGGTGCCCTCCGACTTGGACGTGGATGCGCAGCCCAGGAAGGACGCCAGCAGCACCGTCAGGAGGAAAATGGAAA
>DAITAC010000003.1:0-106027 GCA_036824465.1 Burkholderiaceae bacterium | reverse complement strand
TCCCGCTGGGCGAAGACGGAGCGCGACTTCATTGCGCGCGCGCGCGCACTTGATCGTCTGCGCACCGCGCTGGCACATGTGGCGCACCCGCGGGGCCGCTGACCCTGCGGGCTGGACGACACGACGCGGACTGGTTCCGAAGCTTCTCTTGCGTCGGCAGAACGCCGGCGCGGTCAGCGCTTGCGCGCCAGCGTCAATCCGTCGCCGATCGGCAGCAGCGCCAGATCGATGCGCTCATCGTTGTGCAGCTTCGCGTTCAGCGCCTGCAGCGCGCGCGTGTCGTCGGTTTGTGCCGGGCGCGCCACCGCGCCGCTCCACAGCACGTTGTCGATCGCGATCAGGCCGCCGGCGCGCACGAGCTTCAGGCAGCATTCGTAATAGGCGTCATAGCCGCTCTTGTCGGCATCGATGAAGGCGAAGTCGTAGCGGCCCGCCTCTCCCGCGGCCAGGCGCGCATCGAGCGTCTGCACCGCCGGCGCCAGCACCAGGTCGATCTTGTGCGCGACCCCGGCGCGTTCCCAGTACGGACGCCCGACACGCGTGTACTCATCGCTGATGTCGCACGCGAGCAGGTAGCCATCGGCGGGCAGCGCCAGCGCCACCGCGAGCGCGCTGTAGCCGGTGAAGACACCGATCTCGATCGCGCGACGCGCGCCGATCAGCTTGACCAGCAATGCCATCAGCTGCCCCTGCTCGGGCGAGATCTGCATCCCGGCCTGCTTGTGTTCGCGCGTTGCCTCGCGCAGCGCGCTCTGCTGCGGATGCTCGCGCAGTGAATTGGCGTGGAGGTAGTCGGTCAGCCTGTCGTCGAGGGTCAGGGTGCGACGTGACATGAGTCTTCCTCTGCGGGGCCCCACAGCCATGCCGCGCCGCGCACGCCGGAGGAATCGCCGTGGCGATGTCGCACCAGTCTCGTGCGAACTTCGTCCGAGAACACATGCGCGCCCCAGCGGCGCGGCACGTCCTCGTACAGCGCATCGATGTTCGACACCCCGCCGCCCAGCACGATCACGTCGGGGTCAAGGATATTGATCACCCCGGCGAGTGCGCGCGCCAGTCGATTGCAGTAGCGATCGAGCGTCGCATGACACGCGGGATCACCGGCGGCCGCACGCTGCGCGATCTGGGCGGCGGACAACGACTCGCCGGTGCGCCGCCGATGATCGGCCGCCAGGCCCGGCCCCGACAGATAGGTTTCGATGCAGCCGGCGCGACCGCAGTAGCACGCCGGCTGCGGCAGATCATCCGCGTCGACGCGCGGCAGCGGGTTGTGTCCCCATTCGCCCGCAATGCCGTTCGGCCCGTCAAGGACCTGGCGATCGATCACGATGCCGCCACCAACTCCCGTGCCGAGGATCACACCGAACACGGTGTGCGCCCCCGCCGCCGCACCGTCGATCGCTTCGGACAGCGCAAAGCAGTTGGCGTCGTTGGCGATGCGAAGCGGCCGGGCCAGCGCGCGTTCGAGGTCCTGCAGCAGCGGGCGATCGTTCAGACAAACGGAATTCGAATTCTTCAGCCGTCCGGTCACGCACGACAGCGCGCCGGGTGTGGCCACGCCAACGGTGCCGCTGCGACCCGCCGCGTGCTCCGCATCAGCCACGAGCTGCGCAATGGATTCGATCGTGCGCGCGTAGTCGCCCTGCGGCGTGTCCACGCGCGTGCGCAGGATCTCGTGTCCGTTTTCGTCGAGGGCGACGCACTCGATCTTGGTGCCGCCCAGATCGATGCCAATGCGCAGTGTCATCAGGCCGCCCGCGCGCAATCGAGACGGTGCCGCGCGACTGTTAGCTCGGGCAGGTCGCGGTGTTCGAGTTCACCTTGCCGACCAGCAGGAGAAAGCTCGCGAACGGGCCCATGTTGCCCATTGCCTCCATCTTGGGGCCGACGAACCCGAGGCGGCCGAACATCATCGCGCGCATCGGTCCGTACTCGCCGCGGCCCATCTCCTGCCAGCGCGCGGTAGTGGCGCTCATCACGTAGTCCGCGCCGTCGTCGAGCGCGGTGGACTGCACCGCGCCGCCATAGACGCACTGCGCCTTGTCGACCTTCAGGGCGATCCGCATCTCGGCCGTTGCGCGCTCGCCGCAGTCCGAGCGGTACACATGCATCACCTTGAAGCCTCGCCCCTTGTCGTTCTTCACCCAGCCGGTTTCGACCAGCTGGTCGGTCAGAATCGATTCCTGGTTCCAGGCGTCGCATGCCGCCTTGGCCCATTCGGGAGACATCAAAACGGGCTGCTGCGCCAGCGCGGGCGCGGCGAACAGTGCTAAGTGCAGGGCGAACGTGGTGGCGGGGCGGCGCATGGCGGTTCCTTGTTGGGTGGTCGTGGTTGGCAGGTCGCGATGTCGGCACGTTGCCGGTGCGCGAGCTTTGCATGAACCTGCCCCGCAAGGGACTACCCGCAGCGGCTATCTACGCGTAGCGCTGACGGGCAAGTGCGGCGCCCCTGGCCAGCGCCTCGAGTTTCTTCACCGCGATGTCGCGCGCCATTGGCGCCATGCCGCAGTTCGTGCACGCGAAGAGGTGCCGCTTCGGAACAAACTGCAGTGCGCGGCCGATCGTGTCGGCCACCTCCTCGGGTGTCTCGACTTTGTCGCTGGCCACGTCGATCACGCCGACCAGCACGTCCTTGCCTTCGAGCAGCCGCATCAGGTCCGGCGGCACGTGCGAATGGATGCACTCGAGCGACACCTGCTTGATCGAGCTCTTCGCCAGCGCCGGAAAGATCCGCTCGTACTGGCGCCACTCGTCGCCGAGTGTCTTCTTCCAGTCGATGTTGGCCTGGATGCCGTAGCCGTAGCAGATATGGACCGCCGTCGTGCACGTCAGCCCCGCCGCCGCGCGCTCCAGCGCCTGGACGCCCCAGTCGGCGGCGTCCTTCATGTAGACATTGAAGGCCGGCTCGTCGAACTGGATCACGTCGACGCCGTCTTTCTCCAGCGCGCGCGCCTCCTCGCTCAGCAGGTCGGCGAACGCCATTGCCATCTTCACGCGATCGCCGTAATGACGGTCGGCGACGGTGTCGACGATCGTCATCGGTCCGGGCAGCGTGATCTTCAGTTTCTTCTTCGTATGCGCGCGCGCGAGCTGCGCTTCGACCTGATGCACGCGACCCTTCAACTTCAACGGGCCCACCACCTGCGGCACCATCGCCTTGTAGCGGTCGTTGCGGATGCCCATCTCGACCTTGTGCTCAAAGTCGATGCCGTCGACTGCCTCGAGAAAGCCATGCACGAAATGCTGGCGCGACTGCTCACCGTCGGTGACGATGTCGAGCCCCGCGTCCTCCTGCTGCTTGATCCACAGCAGCGTCGCATCGCGCTTGGCCGCAGCGAGTTCCTCACCCTGGGCCTTCCACTGCGGCCACAGCTTGTTGGTCTCGGCGAGCCAGCCGGGTTTCGGCAGGCTGCCGGCAATCGTCGCTTCAAACATGGTGGACTCCCCGTGTGTATCTACGGCAGGCCCGCGAGCGTAGCCGGGATCGCTCTGGTCACTTCGAGATTGGCCGCAGCGTCAGTTCCTGCGGGCTGGCGGCGACGAAGCCATATTTCGTGTAGGCGGCCGTGGCCTCCGGGGTCGCCAGGAAGCGCAGGTACTTCGCCGCTGCTTCTGCTTTCGGCGACCCCTTCAGCGCGCCGATCGCGTACGACACCTCGTCGCGCAAACTGTCTTCGGGGCGCAGCTGGACTGCGTCGATCTGTGCACCAGCGCGCAGGGCCTCGAGTGTCTCGGTCTTCCACACAATGCCCGCGTCCGAGGTGCCGGCCTTGATGCGATCCGGCGTTTCCCGGTGATGGACGGCAGTGAACCAATTATTGGGGGTCGTCTGGCACGAGAAACACATCTGGCCGGCGGAGATCTTCTCCCAGATGCCGTGGCGCTCAAGAACCTTGCGGGCGTAGAACTGCATGATTCCTTCGTTCACCGGGTTTGGCATGGACGTGTGCACGTCCGGCCGCGCAAGGTCCCTGATGCCAGTGATGCGCTTCGGGTTGCCCTTGGCGACCATGATCTCCAGTTCGTTGTGCATATAGATTGCGTACTGATCCATCAAGCCTGCATCTTTGAGCTTCTTCAGGTGCCCGAGATTGACCGAGGCATAGACGTCCGGGCGTCCGGCGTACTCGCGCCCGTTGTAGGTCCAGCCGCTCGCCAGGATCGCGTCGAGAATCAGGCCTGGCGGCAGCGTGATCAGGCCCAGCTGGATGCCGGGGTTGGCCTTCTGAAATGCCCGCACCACATCGTCCATCGCGAAGAACTGGTTGCCCGCCAGCCATAGGATCACGCCAGCTTCGCGTTGCATGCGGCCGAGTGCGTCGGCGCCCTGCACGATCTGGCCGTTGGCAAAGTAGAACTTCAGATCGGTGTCCTTGTCGGGTGGAATGACCGCGAACTTGGTCGGCGTGCTTGGAGCTGGGACCGCTGTCGGTGCAGGGCCGGGCTGAGCGCAGCCCGCGACGACAATGCAGCCAACCAGGGCCGCTCCGACCATGAACTTCCTGCTTTCGAACATCGTCCTGACTCCGCTGAAATGGGGCAACGACCCGCGCCCGCGAGAAGAAGCGGCAATCTGCCCGCCAGTCCGAAAACGAACACGAACTGACGGCAGCGCGATCGCCGCCCAGTTCATGCGGCGCGGCGCCCCGAGCGTCGCAGGAGGCGCTGATCCGCTGTCGAGCTGGAATGCGCGTGCGCATTGTGCGCAAGGAGCGCGGGTCGCACAAGCGATCGGCGCGACGTTGCGACGCAAGCCGTTTCCTGCGTTCACTTACTCATACGCAGTCGTTCCGAGCGCCGGCGCAGCCATTCACCCACGATCAGGAGCAGGCACGCCAGGAGCACCAGCAGCGTGCCGGCGGCGGTAATGGTCAGACTGATGTTGTCGTTGATGCCGGCGAACATCTGGCGCGGCAAGGTGCGCTGGCCGGGGCCGGTCAGCAGCAGCGCCACCACGACTTCGTCGAACGAAGTGGCGAACGCGAACAGCGCGCCGGAAAACACACCGGGAAACAGGATCGGCAGCGCGACCTTGCGGAACGCGAGCCAGGGCGGCGCGCCCAGACTTGCCGCCGCGTTCAGCAGATTGCGGTCGAATCCCGACAGCGTGGAGAGCACCGTCACCAGCACGAACGGCGCGCCGAGCGCGGCATGCGCCAGCATCAGGCCGAGATAACCGTCGACGAGTCCGGCCTTCGCAAAGGCGAAGTACACCCCGACCGCGACGATCACTACCGGCACCACGAGCGGCGACAGCAGGATTGCGAACAGGAGTCGCCGCAGCGGGAACCGCGCGCGCCAGAAGCCGAACGCCGCGAGCGTGCCGAGCGTGGTGGCGATCAGCGTCGCGCCGATGCCGACGATCAGGCTGTTCTTCAGCGCCGGCAGCCACAGGTCGGAGGTGAAGAAGTCCGCGTACCAGCGCAGCGAAAGCCCGGGCAGCGGGAAGTGCAGGAACGAGCCGGCCGAGAACGACAGCGGCACGATCACCAGGATCGGCGCCATCAGGAACACAAGTACGAAAATCGCGAATGACCACAGCGCGTATCGGGCGATGCGTTGCGCAGCGGTTTCGTATGCGGAGGCGGTCATCCCATCCGGATCTTGTCGATGCCGACCATGCGGTCGTACACGTAGTACAGCGCCATCGTCGCGGCCAGCAGCACCAGTGAAAGCGCCGCGGCCATGCCCCAGTTGATCGTCTTGCTGGCGTAAAAGGCGACGAAGTACGACAGCATCTGGTCGTCGGCACCGCCGACCAGCGCCGGCGTGATGTAGTAGCCGAGCGCCTGAATGAACACCATCAGCACGCCGGCGCCCACGCCCGGCAGTGTCTGCGGCGCATACACGCGCCAGAATGCCGCCGCGGGCGTGGCGCCGAGCGACAGCGCGGCGCGCACGTGCACGGGCGGGATGCTCTTCATCACGGCAAAGAGCGGCAACACCATGAACGGCAGCAGCACATGCGTCATCGCCGCATAGACGGCCGCGCGGCGATAAAGCAGTTCGAGGGGTGCAGCGATCAGACCCGACTGCAGCAGGGCCGAATTGATCACACCCTCGTGCTGCAGCAGCACGATCCACGCGGAGGTGCGCACCAGCAGCGAGGTCCAGAACGGCAACAGCACGAAGATCAGCAGCACGTTGGCCACGCGCACGGGCGCCTGGGCCAGCGCGTAGGCAAGTGGGTAGCCAAGCAGCAGACACAGGATTGTCACCGCGGTGGCGATGGCAAAGGTTCGCCCCAGCACCTGGACGAACACCGCTTCGTCCTGCGGCGCGCCAACCAGGTCACCGTCGGCGGTGCGCTTCATGTCCACCGCCGCGAGCAGGAAGAGCGAAGTCGTCGGTCCCGCAGCGCGCGCGATCGCGCCCCAGGTTTCGGTTTCGTTCCACTTGGGATCGATCGCCAGCAGTGTGTCGCGCGCGGGCTTTTCAAGGGCATCGGGCAGCGCTCGCCCGGTCGCAAACAGCAGCGAGCGAAAGCCGCTGACGTCGTAATTCAGGCGCGTGGCGGCCGGCGCCAGTGTTCCGGCTACGCGCGCGGCGCGTACGTCGGTAATCAATGCCGCGAAAGTCGCCTCATCGGGTAACGCGCGTCCGTCCCAGCGCTTGATCTCGCGCGTGACGTTGGGCAGTGCCGCCGCCAGATCGATGTCAACAAAGCTCTTGCTCAACAACGCGCCGATCGGCCCGAGAAACGTGAGCAGCAGAAAAAGAAAAAGCGGCGCCGTGAGCAGCGCCGCTTTCAACTTCTTCGCGCGTTCGGCACGCGCAAGCTGCGCCGCCAGCGAGCCGTGAACTACCGCTGCAGCAGCCACGCAAATGCCTCAAGCATCCATCGTCTCCGCCCGAGCGCTGAGCCGCACCGGCAGCGCCGGTGTCGGACTCGTGCGCGAGAGTTATTCCGGCGCGCGCTTCACACGCGTCCGGAAGAACCGTTATCGGCTACTTTGATAACCAAGCGTTGAACCGCTGATTCAGTTTGTCCAAGTTTTCAAGCCAGAACTTGTCGTTGATGTACAGCGACGCGTTCAGGTTCACCGGATTGGTCGGCAGGTCGGGCAGCACCGCCTTGTCGACCAGCGCCGTCGCCGCCGCATTGGTCACGCCGTACGGAATCTTCGGCGGCAGGTTCTTCTGGTTCTGCGGATCACTGACAAAGGCAAGGAACTGCTCGGCCTTGGCCTTGTTGGGCGAACCCTTCATGATCACCCACGAGTCGATCGTGTACAGGCTGCCCGTCCAGCTCATCTTGAAGTTCTTCTTGTCGGTCTTGTTGGCAGCCGCGATGCGGCCGTTGTAGGCGGAAACCATGGCGGCTTCACCGGCGGCGAGCATCTGCGGTGGCTGCGAGCCTTTTTCCCACCAGATCAGGTTGGACTTCAGCGCGCTGAGTTTGTTGAACGCACGATCAACACCCGCTGGCGTGGAAAGCGTCTTGTACACATCGGCCGGCGCGACGCCGTCGGCGATCAGCGCAATCTCCAGATTGGTCTTCGGTCCCTTGCGCAGCGCGCGCTTGCCGGGATATTTCTTCACGTCCCAGAAATCTTTCCAGCTCTTCGGCGCGTCCTTGATCTTGTCGCCGTCATAGGCGAGCACGAAGTTGTAGACGATCGCACCCACGCCGCAGTCGTTGACCGCATCCTTGAGGAACTTGTCGCGCCCGCCCAGCTTGGCGTAGTCGAGTTTCTCGAACAGACCCTCCTCGCAGCCGAGCAGCAGTTCCTCGCTCTCGACCTGCACCACGTCCCAGTTGTTGGCACCGCCCTGCATCTTCGCGCGCAGCACGCCGATGCCGCCGTCCCAGCTTTCATCGACCATCTTGATCTTGGCTTTCTCCATGAACGGCTTGAAGTAGACCTCCTTCTGCGCATCCTGGTATGCGCCGCCCCACGAGACGACCGACAGGTCGCGCCCCTGCGCACCGACCGCGCTGGTGCCGATTGCCAACGCTGCGCCGAGCGCAACCATCACTGCTTTTGCCTTGAACGACATCGCATCTCCTCCTCTTGAATGAACCGCGGAATAACTACCCGGGGAATACGACTGTACTCGCGGCCGGCCAGTGCGCCACTGCCGGTGCCCCGGCCGGCGGAATGGCGCCGGCGTCCTGAATCGGCACGCTCGCCACCAGTTCGCCGGCGACACTCTTTAGCCTTACGCGCACATGGCCGCCCAGAAAGATCGTCTCTTCGATCTGCCCCGGCAGCGAGTTGGCGCCGTCCGGCGCGCCGTCCGGGTGACTGACCCCGATGCGCTCCGGCCGCACCGACACCGTGGCGCGCGACGGCACGCCGCAGGCCACGGTCGCGCGACCACGCAGCCGCACGCCGCCCGCCACTTCGGCAATGCATCCTCCGCCGACGTCGGCTCCGACCACCTCGCCCGCGAGGCGATTGTTCTCGCCGATGAAGGAGGCGACGAACAGATTGGCCGGCAGCTCGTAAATCGTCTGCGGATCAGCGATCTGCTGGATTTTGCCCTGATGAAACACCGCAATGCGGTCGGACATCGTCAGCGCTTCGGACTGGTCGTGCGTGACGTACACCGTCGTGATACCGAGCCGCTCATGCAGGCCGCGCAATTCGAGCTGCATTTCCTCGCGCAGTTGCTTGTCGAGCGCGCCCAGCGGCTCGTCCATCAGGATCAGCTGCGGCTCGAACACCAGGGCGCGCGCGACCGCAACGCGCTGCTGCTGGCCGCCGGAGAGCTGCCCCGGCATCCGGTGCTCCATGGCCGGCAGTCGCACCATGTCGAGCGCGCGCTTCACGCGGGCCGCTGCATCGCTCTTGCTGATCGCGCGCACGGACAGCGGAAACGCCAGGTTCTCGCCCACCGTCATGTGCGGGAACAACGCATAGTTCTGGAACACCATGCCAAAGTTGCGCCTGTACGGCGGCAGCGCATCGATCGGCTTGCCCTTCAGCCGCACATGCCCCGCGGTCGGGCGCTCGAACCCGGCCAGCATCATCAGCGTGGTGGTCTTGCCCGATCCGCTCGGTCCGAGCAGCGACAGGAACTCGCCTTCGGCGATCGCCAGGTGCAGGTGGTCGACGACGTTGGCGACACCATCGTACGTCTTGCAGACGTCGTCGAACTCGACGAAGTTCATCGCATGCTTTCGATAGGACGCCCCGGGCGCACTACATCCATTGCGTGACGTGGGCCTCAGTATCGCGCAGCGCACGCGTGAAGCGCGCGAGCATCTCGTCGATTTCGGCCGGCTCGATGATCAGCGGCGGGCACAGTGCCACCGCCTCTCCGAGCGGGCGCAGCACCAGCCCATGCGCATGCGCACGCTCGGCGAAATACGCGGCGGTGGCGGCGGAAGCCGGGAACGACTCCCTGGTCTGCTTGTTCTTCACCAGCTCCACCGCGGCGATCAGGCCGACGCCGCGCACCTCGCCCACAATTGGGCTGTCAGCGAGCTTGCGCAGCCCGTCCTGGAACTGTGGCGCGAGCGAACGCACGCGCGCCGCAATGTCGACCTCACGATAGATCTTCAACGCCTCGATCGCGACCGCCGCGCCGAGCGGATGCGCCGAGTAGGTGTAGCCGTGGCCGAAGGTGCCGATCTTCGCCGACTGCTCGGCGATCGGCTCGTAAAGGCGCGCGGAAATCATCGTCGCCGAGAACGGCACATAGGCCCCGGTCAGTGCCTTGGCGCAGGTGACGATGTCGGGATCGATGTCATAGGTGAGGCTGCCCCACATCTGGCCGGTGCGGCCAAATCCGCAGATCACTTCGTCGGCGATCATCAGGATGTCGTGGTGCTTGAGGATCGGCTGCACCAGGTCGAAGTATCCGGCGGGTGGTGGAATCACGCCGCCGGCACCCATCACCGGCTCGGCGATGAACGCGGCGATCGTGTCCGGCCCCTCCTTCTCGATCAGCTGCTCGAGGTTGCGCGCGAGCCGCGCGGCAAAGGACTCCTCGCTTTCGCCCACCTGCGCGAACCGGTAGTGATGCGGGCAGTCGGTGTGCAGCACGCCCGGCCCCGGCAGATCGAAGCCGGTATGCAGGTGCGGCAGTCCCGTCAGGCTTGCTGCGGCGATGCTGACGCCGTGATAACCCTTGGTGCGCGCGATGAACTTCTTCTTGTTGGGCCGCCCGCGCGCGTTGTTGTAGTAGCGCACGAACTTGATCGCCGTGTCGTTGGCATCCGAGCCGCTGGTGCCGAAGAACACGCGCGCCATCCTGCCGGGTGCCATCTGCAACAGGTCATGCGCGATCTGGATGGCGACGTCGGACGTCTTGTGCGCGAAGCCATGGTAATAAGGCAGCGTATTCAGTTGCCTGGTCGCCGCCGCGATCAGCCGCTCGTTGGAAAAACCGAGCGCCGCGCACCACAGGCCCGACAGTCCTTCGATGTATTCGCGGCCGTCAACGTCGTACACATGGATGCCGCGGCCGCGCGCCATGATGATCGGACCGCGCTCCTCGTGCCGGCGCAGGTTGGTATACGGGTGAATCGATTCAAGCCGGTCCAGTTCGGCCAGGCTGGCGGAGCGGTTCATCGTGGGTCTCCCAAGTTTGATCGGCGGTCTTCACTCGTGTCTGCGCAACCGTCATTCGTGCAAGGATAGATCGATCGAGCCGCGCCGTTGGCAGTGCGGGGAAACTGCCGACCGCGCCGGCGCGATCCGCGCAACCGGCCGTCTCAGTCATCGGAACGAAAGCCGACGCGTGCATGCGAGCCGTCGCAGAACGGCTTGCTTTCGGAGCCGCCGCACCGGCACAGCCGCGCCGATTGTGTTCGCAAGATCGTGCGCCCGGTGCCGGCACAGATCTCGACGTTGCCGCTCAACTGCAACGGACCGTCAGGAATCGGTTTGACGCTCAGGAGTCCTCCGCGCTCGGCGAGCGGCTCCGAGGCACGCGTGACGGGTTCGCCCGTGGCCGTGAATCCATTCGTCACATGGCTGCCGTCGCAGTAGGGCTTGCGCTGCGACTGGCCGCAACGGCACAGCGTCGAGCGGAACTCGACGCCGGCGGGCAAATCGGTCTCGGCGTGCACCGCGTACGGGCCGTTTTCGCGTACGCGCACGACGTTCACGCTGGGCGCCGCTTCCTGCGGCCCGCCGTCGTGCCGCTCGTACGTGATCGCCCCGGACGGGCAGGAGTGCGCGACGCGCACGCAGTGCTCGACTGTGGTCGATTCCGGGTGAATCCAGGTGCCCGGGGTGTTGGCGAGAAAAACAGTCGGCGCCTCCAGCACGCAGTGGCGCGAATGGATGCAACGACGACCATCGAACCGCAGCGTGATGTCCTTGGTGCGAGCGACATCGGGAACCTGGCTGGCCGCCTGCGTATGCGGCAACTCCCTCGTAGCGGCGGCGGCCACGGCCGGCGCCGCCGGCGCGGTCAGTCGGGCGACGCGGTCGACCGCATCGCCGAGATGCGTTTCGAAACGAAGGTGCGCTTCTTCAAACCGTCGTGCGAGCGCGTCCAGATCGTTGGCGACACCGGCGAGCGGCGCGGTCCGCGCGAGGCGACGTGCGGCCGCGGCGAGCTCGGCCGTTCTTTCACCCAGAATTCGGGCCGCGCATTGCTGCACCAGCTGGCCCGATGAGCCGGGCAGCTCGAAGTTCGGTGCCGCGGTCAGTCCGGGATGGGCTCGATCGGCGGGCAGCCGCGTCGCGACGTCGGCGACCCGGCCCATCACCGACATCAATGCGGTGGTCGACGCGGCCAGTTCAATGCGCAGATCACGTGGGAGCGGCGCGGGCGCGAACACCTGCGACAGCGTGCGGATCATCAGCGCATAGATCGAATTGCCGAGGTCGACGATCTGCGCCGTGACTGGCTCGACGATGCGCACGCCACCGCGCGCGATGCCGGCGTCGCCCAGGATCGGATTGCGTATCACCGGGCGTGCCGGCTCGAACGCGGGCCGCGCAGCACGCAACTGCCCGAGTTCCTTCCTGATGGTGCTGAAGCGGGCAAAGTGCGAGTCATCCCGCTGCGCCGGCGCGCCTTCTCCCTGCAGCACGATCTCCTCGACCGCTCGCCGCGCCGAGGCCAGATCGGTGATCTTGAACAGGCCTGGCAGGCCGAACTCCTCGGCGCCGACCTGGGCCTGGCCGTGGCCGACGAACACGCGCTCCTCGCCAAGTTGCTCGGTCAATTGCGCCAGTCCCTGCAGCACGCCGTGATACAGATGCCCCTGGCTCGCATAGTCCTGCGGCGACGGTGCGAGCATGTCGGGGCGTGCCAGGCGCCGGTAATGGGCCGGGTGGCCGAAACCGGCGCCGTCGACGAGCGCAATGCCCTCGGGGCGCTCGATGAACATGAAGTGATCCAGCGTTGCCTCGCTGAACGGCGCGAGGTTCATCACGACATCGGCCGGAAAGTGGCCGGGCCGCACCGGGAAGGCGGGCCGCCACAGGTGCGGCGCCGCGCCGATCGCCGCGAGCAGGTTGTTCACCAGTGAAAGGTGCAGCATCTCCTCGAGTGCGACCTGTGCCAATGAGCGGCGCCAGCGCTCGATTGCAGCGAGCTCGGCCGGTGTCGTGTCTTCACCCGGGTCGCGCTTCAGCGACCACTGCGCGTACAGATATGAGCACATGACGGTGTGCTCGAATTCGGCTGCCTCGCACAGCAGATAGATCAGCTCTTCGCGATCCTGAATAATGATTTCGTCGGGCATGGAAGATTGATTGTGCGTTTGCTCTCGTTCTCTCGCCGCTGCTCACGGTTGAGGGTTGACCCGGTGGGCGGGGGTGCAAGGGTGCGCCGGTCGACGCGCGAATACAAGCAGTGCAAACCCGGATGGGTTAGCGCGCCGGAGCCGGAGCGACCGACGCTCCGTCAGGCCGGCTGTCCGTAGCGCCCGATCGTCAGCCCATTCAGGTCAATCTCGGGTTTTCTCCCACTGATCAGGTCCGCCAACACGCGCCCGGTCCCCGCGGCCATCGTCCAGCCCAGCGTGCCATGCCCCGTGGCGAGGAAGAGATTCGAATACTTCGTGCCGCCGATGACCGGTGTGCCATCGGGCGTCATCGGCCGCAATCCGCACCAGAACTCGGCGCGCCTGACGTCGCCGCCGCGCGGGAACAGATCGGTCACCACATGCTCCAGCGTCTCGCGGCGCGCCTCGCGCAGCTTGAGGCTGTAGCCGGCGAGTTCCGCCGTGCCGCCAACACGGATGCGGTCGCCCAGCCGCGTGACCGCCACCTTGTGCGTTTCGTCCATGATGGTTGATTCGGGCGCGTGCGCTGCGCTGGTGATGGGCACCGTGATCGAGTAGCCCTTGACCGGATACACGGGCAGGTCGATGCCGATCGTCTTCAGCAGCAGCGGCGAGTAGCTGCCAAGCGCGCATACGTAGGCATCGGCCGTCACCGTGCCGCTTTCGGTGCGTGCGCCGCTGATCATGCTGCCGGCCACCGCGAACGAATCGATCCGCGCGCCGAATCGGAACACGACACCGCGCGCCTGCGCCATTTCGGCGAGGCGGTTGGTGAACTTGAAACAGTCCCCCGTCTCATCGTTGGGCAAACGCAGCGCGCCAACGAATTTCTCCCGCGTGTGCGTCAGCGCCGGCTCGACGCGGCAAAAACCCGTGCGGTCGAGTACCTGGAACGGCACGTTGTATTCCCTCAGGATCTCGACATCCTTGCCGATGGCGTCCAGTTGTTTCTGCGTGCGGAACAACTGCAACGTGCCCTGCGTGCGCTCGTCATAAGCGATGCCGGTATCGGCGCGCAGTTGCTTCAGGCAGTCACGGCTGTATTCGGCAATCGGCACCATGCGGCTCTTGTTCAGCCGGTAGGCGCGCTCGGTGCAGTTCGCGAGCATCATCCAGCCCCAGCGCCACATGGCGGCATCCAGCAGCGGCCAGATGACGAGCGGGCTGTGCGCCATCAGCATCCACTTGATCGCCTTGACCGGCACGCCCGGCCCGGCCCATGGCGCCGAGTACCCTGGCGATACCTCGCCGGCGTTGGCGTAGCTTGTCTCCAGCGCCGGGCCGTTCTGGCGGTCGATCACGGTCACCTCGTGCCCGGAGCGCGCGAGGTAATACGCGATCGTGGTGCCGATCACGCCGCAACCGAGGACGGCAACCCGCATTGCTCAGGCCGCCGGTTTGCGCCCATATGTGACGGCGGCCCGTACCCCGGGCGGCGCAGCGGCCACCAGTTGCGCGTCGGGTTGCGCACCCAGTGCGTCGTTGACGGTCGAAAACGCCAGCCGGAAACCGATGAACGCGGTTGCCTCGAAGATCTCGCGCTCGCTGAGCCCCGCCGTGCGCAGCGCCTCGACATCGTCAGCGGTCGTGCTGTTGGGATCGCGCGCCACCTGGGCGCCCCAGCGGGCGAGCGCCCTTTCTCGCGGCGCCAGCGCCTTGTCATCGGCGCCGCTCAGGACCGATGCGGCCATCGCGGCGTCGGCCTGCTCGGCGAGCCGCGCGCCCCAGGCAAGCGCGCAGTACGAATCGCCAAGCGTGCGCGCGGTGGTGCAGACGAGCAGCGCAAGTTCACGCGACGTCAGCGTCGTGCCTTCCATCAATTGCCTGCGCAGGGCTATGAACCCCTCTGCGACGTCGGGGCGCCAGGCCCAGGCGCGTTCGAGATTCATCACAAAGCCACTTGACGCGCGTTCCTTTTCCAGGAACGCCACGGCCTCGGGCGAAGTCGGTGTCGACAGAAACATCTTGTTCCTCGCTGCTGCGGAAGTGGAGCGATCAGGAGATATCCTGCGTCAGGAAGCGCGCGTAGCGCGGCAGATCGATGTTGCCGCCGCTGACGATGATGCCGATGCGTTTCCCCTTGACAGGCACCACACCTTCGAGCGCTGCGGCGGCGGCAAGGCAGCCGGTGGGTTCGACCACCAGCTTCATCCGCTCGGCAAAGAAGCGCATCGCGCGCACCAGCGCCGCATCGCTGACGGTGACGATGTCACGCACGAGTGCGCGGATCACGGGAAACGTCAACTGGCCGGCGTGCTGCGTCTGTGCGCCATCGGCGATCGTGCGCGGCACCTCGATGTGCACGATCTCGCCGCGGCGCAACGATTGTTGCACGTCGTTGCCGGCCTCGGGCTCGACGCCGATCACGGCGCACTGCGGCGCCAGTTCATGCGCGGCGACCGCGCAACCCGAGATCAGGCCGCCACCGCCGACGCAGACGAGCAGCACATCCAGCGGGCCCACGTCCTCGAGCAGCTCTTTGGCCGCAGTGCCCTGGCCCGCCATCACGTGCGGATGATCGTATGGCGGGATCAGCGTCATGCCGCGCTCGGCGGCGATACGCGCGCTGAGCGCCTCGCGATCTTCGGTGTAGCGGTCGTACAGCACGACTTCGGCGCCGTACCCCTTCGTGGCGGCGATCTTCAGCGCCGGCGCATCCTTCGGCATCACGATCACGGCCGGCATGCCGAGCAACCGGGCCGACAGTGCGATCGCCTGAGCGTGGTTGCCGCTCGAGAATGCCAGCACGCCGAGCTCGCGCTGCGCCGGCATGAACTGCGCCAGCGCGTTGTACGCGCCGCGGAACTTGAACGCGCCCATCCGCTGCAGGTTCTCGCACTTGAAGAACAGCTCAGCGCCGGTGCGCTCGTTGGCAGTGCGCGACGTCAGCGCCGGCGTGCGATGCGCAACGCCACGCAGCCGCGCTGCGGCAGCTTCGACGTCCGCGTACGAGATGGCGAGTGGCACGATCGTCTCCGCAAAGATCGGAGTCTACGGCGCCATGTGCGACTGCCGGCGCAGCGCGTGCGTCAAGTCATCGGCGGCGCGTGTACTGGATGCGCCACTGGCGCGACCACGTCTTTCCGTTGTCGACGGAGCGCTCCCAGTCCCAGGTCAGAGAATCGTTCTTGATATCGCGAAACACCATCCGCTGCCAGCCGCCGGCACCGCGTGCCGGCACGCGGTGCGAAAAGGTCGGATCGCCGTCGACGATGCCGCCCTCGAAGTCGAGCCAGCTGCCCTGGTTGTCAACCCATACCTGCTTCCACCTGCCGGCTGTCGCGTCGTAGGAAGAAACGCTCGTGCCACGCAGCGGCGTGCCGTCGCGGCCATCGAACTCCTCGAGGATCACGCAGCCGCCATGGATCCTGGAGATGCGATTGAATCCAGCAACCTCCCGGCCAGACTGATCGGTCCAGCGCAGATCCCACTGCCCCACCCAGAAGTCGAATTGCGCGTGTGCCGGGCCCTGGCACGGTGGCAGTGGGGACGGCGACTGCGCGTACACCGCGCCGACGAGAAGCACACCCGTTGCGGCGGCGCAGGCGTTGACCATCGGTGAAGACATCTTCATGGCCCGGCGAATTCCCTGATCAGAGGCCCCGGACCATAGCCATTCGGCCGCGCCGCAGGTGTTGAATGTTGCAATTCTTGCGAAATTCGCGCTGCGCGGGCACGGTTCGGCGCAAACAGTGGTGCGCGTGCCGCGTGAGTGATTGCGCGCGAGTGCATCGTGGATCAAGCTCCAGTCACGTCGCCGCCGCGCGAGCACACGACGAGCCTCATGATCATTCGCTTCTTTCCCGACCTGCCGCCCCGGCCCGAGACGCCGGCGAACGCCGCCTACCGGCGCGCGTACTTCTCTCGGTGGGGACACGAGAACTACGTGCTGTGTTGCAGCGCGCGCGAGACCGAGTACATGCCGTATTCGCCGGTATTCACGATCAAGAGCGCCTGGAATGGCACGGAGCACTACGACATCGGCAACCGCCGGATCGGAGTCGACGACGACAGCTACCTGATCCTGAACGAAGGGCAGAGATACAGCACGCATATTCGCAGTTCACGTCCGGTTGGCAGCCTGAGTATCTTCTTCCGGCCGGGCATGCCGCATGAGGCGGCGGCCGGATTGACGCAAACCGCTGAACAGCTGCTGGCCGACGGGCCCAACCCATCACGCCGCCGGTTCTACTTCGCGGAGAACCTGCGACCGCATGATGCGCTGATTACACCGCTGCTACGGTCGATCCGGCGCGAAATTGAGGCCGGGCAGGACGACGAAAACTGGGTCGAGGAGCAACTGCAGCGGCTGTGCGCCCAGATGATTCGCGCCGAGCCGGGGTATCGCGGCCGTGCCGAGCGGCTCGCGTCCGCCAGCCGCTCGGCACATGCGGAGCTGCTGGCGCGCATCGACCGCGCCGCTGATTTCATCCTCAGCGCGTACACCCGGCGCATCACCCTCGACGACATCGCTGCGGCAGCGCAGCTGTCGAAATTCCATCTGGTCAGACTATTCCGCCGTGTGTACGGTGTAACGCCATATGCGTTCTTGCTGCGCAAGCGGATTTCGGCCGCGCGCCGACTGCTCGCGGGCACCGATCTCGCGGTCACGGAAGTCGCCGAGCAGTGCGGATTCGGCACGCGCTTCACTTTGTTTCGGCAACTGCGCGCTGCCGGCGGCGACAGCAGCCGGGCTCTGCGCGGCCGCGCGGCCGCCGGCCCGATCCTCTGGTCAGACGCGACTTCCGGATCGGAACCTTCCGCCACGGTGGCCCGCAACTGAATCAGCGCCGTGCGTGCGCGCGATATGCAGCGCGCACCAGTTCCTGGAAGTGATGTACGCCGGACTCGGAGGCCGGATTCAGTCGGCCCGACGTATACGAGCCGGACGCCAGCCCGCGCTGCACCGATTCGCAGATCGCGATGTCCTCGCGCTGCACCTCGTCGCTGAAGCGCAGGTCTTCGGCGCGCCGGTCGGTGGGCACTTCGTCGGCATAGAAGTAGTCGAAGTCGATGTGACAGCGATCGGCGCCAAGGGGAATCACGCGGTTGGTCTGCAACCGGCCCGGCAGGATGTTCAGCATCGTGCTCGGATAGATGAAGTAGTAGAGCGCCTCGCCGATGCCGTATGGTGCATCGCCGACGAGTGGGCTCGACTGCAATGAGTGCCAGCGTGTTGTCTGCGTCGCGTACTGCGCGGTGTCGAGCTGCGTCGCCAGTCGCGGATGCACGTGGCGTACGTGATACCCCTCGAGGTAGTTGTCAACGTACACCTTCCAGTTGCACGCGACTTCGTAGCTCACGCGGCGATCAAATGCGTAGCGGCCAAGTGGCTGGCCGCGCAGGCGCGCATCGATTCCGGCGACAACGTCTTCGAACTCGGGCGTCCCGGTTGTGAGCGCGGCAAATACCTGACCCTGCCACTGCGCGACGCGAGCCGTCGGCAGGCGGATCGTGGCGGGATCGAATCCCGTGGCGCGGCCCATCTCGGGGGCGCCACGCAACTGTCCGTCGAGCGCATACGTCCAGCCGTGATACCTGCAGACCAGCGCGGGTGCGCCCCGGCCACCGCAGGTGGCGAGCGGGCCGGCGCGGTGGCGGCACACGTTGTGCAGCGCGCGCACCTGGCCGTCGTCGCCGCGGATGATCAGCAACGGCACAACCCCCACCTGGGCCAGCGCGTGATCGCCCTGGTGCGCGACTTGCTCCGCTCGCGCGACTTGCTGCCAGCTGCGCGCAAAGACCGCGTCGCGGTCGATCGCGCTGAACGCCGGGTCCACATAGCACCGCGCCGGGAGTGCACACGCCACTTCCAGCGCTTGCGGCGCGAGCCAGTCGGCATCGGGGTCGAGCATCGGTCGAGCGGGGGTCAGCAAATTGCGCCAGGACATTGTACGAAGCGGAGCGCGTCCTACACTGAATTCAAACGAAGGAGGATCTGGATCATGTGCGGCCGGCGACAGTTACTTTGCGCATCCGGCGCCGCGCTCTTGACCCACGGAGTCGCGGTCGCGCAGGATGCATTCGAATCCGCGCGCGAACGGATGTTGCGCGAGATCGAAAGCGATACGCGCGCCACCGCGCAGCTCACGAAGCGGGAGCGGCTGTCGGTGGACGTGATCGCCGCGATACGCAGGGTTCAGCGCCATCGCTTTGTCCCGCCGGCGCTCACCGCCATCGCGTATGACAACCGCCCGCTGCCGATCGGCGAAGGGCAGACCATTTCGCAGCCCTTCATCGTCGCGTTGATGACCGACCTGCTTGAGCCGAAGCGCGGCGATCGAGTGCTGGAAGTCGGCACCGGTTCCGGCTATCAGGCCGCGGTGCTGGCCGAGTGCGTGGCGAAGGTCTACACGATCGAGATCGTGCGCTCTCTTGGCGAACGCGCGGCGACGGTGCTGAAAGAGCTTGGCTACACGAATGTCGAAACGCGCATTGGCGATGGCTACAAAGGATGGCCGGAAGCCGCGCCGTTCGATGCCATCATCGTCACCGCCGCGCCGGATCACATCCCGCAGCCGCTGCTCGATCAGCTGAAGCCCGGCGGCCGGATGGTCATTCCGGTGGGCCACCAGATTGGCGGACAGGATCTGCTGGTGGTGGAAAAGAGCGCGGATGGGCGTACGTTCAAGCGCAACGCACTGCCGGTGCGCTTCGTGCCATTGACGCGCGAGCGCTGAGTTGCGCAGTGCCACTTGCGCTGAGCCGCGGCTACCGCTGGCGAGCTCTGTAGCTAATGCTCCATACCGGTCGCGAACTATCCCGGGTCAACACGGCCTGTCAGTGAGTGACTATGTTGGTTGTGTGCAGCGGGAGCGTGGGCTTGCCGCGGCGAGACATCTTGCCCCAGCAGCGGTGGCAACACGAACGCTGCGCCGGCGTGGATCCAGATCCAGGCCGTACCAATAGGGAGAGAAAGATGTCAACATACCTCGCACTCAATCTCAAGACGCCCCGGTTCGCCGCTTTGGCCGGGGCAGTTCTTGCTGCCGCTTGCGGCGGCGGTGGAGGGGGTGAAGCTTCTCCCCCTCCCCCGGAACTTCTGCAGATCACCACCCAGAACCAGGCGGCCGTCGCACGTGCGGCCGCGATGTCGTTTGGCACCCTCGATAGCTTCCGCGACATTCTCGCGTCCAGTGTGCCATCAGGGACGCAGACAAGCGCGGCGGCCGGGCTGACCAAGCATGCACTCGGGAAAGGAATCGTTGCGGTGCGGTCGACCGGCGCTTTAGTGCGGCCGCAGGCGGTCAGTTCCGAGACCCAGCCATGTCCGGCCGGCGGCTCCATCAGCGTCACATTCGATGACCGTGACAACAGCGGGACACCGTCGAGCGGCGATTCGTTGACGCTGGCGTTCAACGATTGCCGGGAGACTCCGACGTCGTTCGCGCGCGGCGGTCTGGGAGTCAGTATCGCCAGTTACTCGGCGTCGCAGATAACCGGCAATTTCACCATCAATCAGCTGACGGTGGGCGATCAGACGGGGTCGGGGGTGGCCAACGGCGTGGCGAGCTTCGACTTCGCCGCGAGCACCGACGCATTGGGCGTCAAGACCGAACGGCTCACCCTGACCGTGGGCGCGGCGGGTCTGTCCGGCAACTTGTCCACCCCGACCTACCAGGAGGCGGTGACCTACGATCCGGGCTTCCGCGCCCTGTTCACCGACGTCTGGTTGCCGAACCAGTCCGGATACGACGAGGCAGCCCTGTACGGCAAGGTGACGCTCGCGTCAATCGGCGGGAAGATCAGCCTCAACACGATTTCGCCGATGCACGATTCGTGGGTCCAGGACTACCCGAACAGCGGCAAGGTCGTCGTCGACGGGTACCGGTCGCATCTGCAGCTGACCGCGACGAATAGCACGACGGTGCGGCTCGAACTCGATCACAACGATGACGGGGCCATCGAGGTGACCAGTGAGATGGCTTGGAACGAGTTGCTGCCGTTCTGACAACCACCGAGGGCGCGCGGCCTTCTTCCGCGCGCCGACAACCGGCGCCGCTCGGGGTTGACCCGGGCGGCGACGGTTGATCGGACCGAAGCTGACGCGGCGCGGGCAAGTTCTGCCAGCGGCGGCGCAATAAACTGTCGCTCATGAGCACCGACAGGATTCCTCACGTTTGCCCGCGCCCCGGCGCAAGCGACGCCACGAACCGCTTTCATGCCGAAGTCGCGGCGCGGCTGCAATCGCAGCCGCTCGCCGCGCTCGACGCGCAGCTGCACGACTGGGTCGACTCAGCCGAGCGCCTGGTCGACCGCGACTGCATCAACCTGTACGCGGGGACCAACACGATGAACCCGCGCGCCAAGGCGCTGCTCGCGTCGTCGATCGGGGTGCGGCCGAGCCTTGGCCACCCCGGCGAGAAGTACAACAAGGGCGTGCACGAGATCGAACGCATCGAGGTGCTGGCGATCGAACTGCTGAAGCGCCTGTTCAACGCCCCATATGCGGAATACCGGGTGCCGAGTGGCTCGATCGCGAACCGGTATGCGTTCATGGCGACCTGCAAGCCGGGCGACACGATCATCGCGTTCGATGACGCGGCCGCCGGGCATCCGACTCACCACATGATCGGCGCCGCTGGCCTGTACGGCCTGAAGGTGCTGGCGATGCCGTTCGATGCCGCGCGCATGGACGTCGATGTCGACGGCCTGCGCCGGCTGGCGCGTGATGCAAAACCGAAACTCATCATCGTCGCCGGCTCGATGTGCCTGTTCCCGTACGACGTCGCCGCCGTGCGCGCGATTGCCGATGAAATCGGCGCCCAGGTCATGTACGACGCGGCACACACGGGCGGGCTGATCGCGGGCGGCGCGTTCCAGCAGCCGCTCGCCGAAGGCGCGCACCTGATGACGGGCAGCACGTACAAAAGCTTCGGCGGTCCGCCGAGCGGGATGGTGCTGACAACCGAGGCGCAGCTCGCGGAAAGGCTCGACCACATCGCCTACCCGGGACTGACCGCGAACTTCGATGCCGCCAAGACGGCCGCGCTCGCGCTGGCGACGATGGACCTGCTCGAGCACGGCCGCGCCTACGCGCAGCAGATGATTGCGAATGCGCAGGCGTTGGCCGAGGCACTCGCCGCTCAGGGTGTGGCGGTGTTCAAGCCCGCCGCGCGTGATCAGTTCACCGTATCGCAGCACGTCGCTCTCGATGCGCGGCCGTATGGGGGTGGCAATCGCGCCTCGGAACACATCGAGCGCGCCAACATCCTGTTCACTTCGATCGGCCTGCCGTTGCCGGCCGCCGCAAATGACGCAAATGGCATTCGCATCGGCACACAGGAAGTCACGCGCTGGGGCATGCGCGAGGAGGCGATGCGCGAGGTCGCGCGGCTCGTCGCCCGCGTACTCGTGCGCGGCGAGGCGCCGGAACGAGTGCGCGCCGATGCTGTTGCGCTCAGGGCGAGGTATCAGCGGCTTCATTTCATCCGCGGGTGAAGCTTCACACTTCTCCGGGACATCGGTACCGACGGCATTGCGGGTAGCATGCAAACTCGAATCCGACGCTGGCTGACCCATGGATGACGCTGTCCGCACCAACCGACCCGCGGCCGAAGACCTCGGGGTTCCGGTGTCACAGAAAATCCGCGAGCGCATCAACCGCGCCCGCGAGCGGTACCACGCCAACGACAACATCGCCGAGTTCATCGAACCCGGTGAACTCGACCGACTGCTCGACGAGGTCGAGGGGAAGTTGCGCGGCGTGCTGGAAAGCCTCGTCATCGACATCGATAGCGATCACAACACGCAGGACACGGCGCGCCGCGTGGCGAAGATGTACATCACCGAGGTGTTCCGCGGGCGCTACATGCGGGCCCCGTCGGTGACCGAGTTTCCGAATGTCGAACACCTGAACGAGCTGATGATCGTCGGCCCGATCATGATTCGCAGTGCCTGCTCGCACCATCTGTGCCCGATCATCGGCAAGCTGTGGATCGGCGTGATGCCGAACGAGCATTCGAACCTGATCGGACTGTCGAAGTACGTGCGGCTCGCGGACTGGGTGATGAGCCGGCCGCAGATCCAGGAGGAGGCGGTCACGCGCCTGGCCGACCTGCTGCTGGACCGCATGCAGCCCGACGGGCTGGCGATCGTGATGGAGGCCGACCATTTCTGCATGCAGTGGCGCGGAGTGAAGGACACTGATTCGAAGATGATCAACAGCGTGATGCGGGGAAGCTTCCTCGCCAATCCGAACCTGCGGCGCGAATTCCTGGCGCTATTGCAAAGAAGAAGTGCCTGAGAGGGGAAAATGTTGATCCGTCTTCTTTACGCCAGTCGCTCGGTCGAGCCGGTCACGCCGGCGATGATCGACTCGATCCTCGCGTCGTCGCGGCGCCACAATCCGGAGCTCGGCATCACCGGCATCCTGTGCCATTCCGGCGACATCTTCATGCAGGTGCTCGAAGGCGGGCGCGCGCCGGTCAACGAGCTCTACAACAGCATCGTGCGCGATGCGCGGCACAAGGACGTCACGATCCTGCAGTGCGTGGAGATTTCGGAGCGTCGCTTCGCAAGCTGGACCATGGGACAGGCAAACCTCGCCAAGGTCAATGCATCGACGCTGCTGAAGTACTCGGCGAAGCCGATGCTCGATCCCTATGCCGTGTCGGGGCGGGTGGCGATGGCGCTGCTCGAAGAGCTGATCGCCACCGCGCAGATCATCGGCCGCGCCGGATAGGCAGAGGCGCCGATGCCGCACGACCATGACTGGCGCGATCACGGCGTGCGCGTGATCAAGGCCAACCAGCTCGACCCCAACACGGCACAGACGCCGGGCATGAACCGGGCGGCGGCAATCAACTTTGCGCGTGTCGGCGCGCAGAAGATCTGGGCCGGCACGGTCATGATCCACGCCAACGCCAAGACCGGCGCACACCATCACGGCGCGCTGGAGAGCGTGATCTACGTTGTGCGCGGCAAGGCGCGCATGCGCTGGGGTGAGCGGCTGGAGTTCGTCGCCGAGGCCGACGCCGGCGATTTCATCTATGTGCCGCCGTATGTGCCGCACCAGGAGATCAACGCTTCGTCGAGCGAACAACTCGAATGCGTGCTGGTGCGTAGTGATAACGAAGCTGTCGTGGTCAATCTCGACATCGCCGATGTCGAGCCCAACCCGGAATCCGTGCACTGGGTCGACCCGATCCATCGGGACCCGCGCGGCTAGTGCACTTCGGCGGGGCGGCCTCTCAGCCCGGCCAGTTCGCCTGCACTTGCACAAGCCCGGCTGATCCCGTGTTTCCGCGTGAATATTCACTTGTCCTAGGCAAGGCGCCGATGCATGGTTGCCACATAGCATTTTCCGAACTTGGCATATGTCAATTGCTTCTGTCGCTCGTCACTACAAGGCACGAGCACGCTGCGAGAATGCAGCAACGGGGGGGATTGCATGAGAGCCAACAACATCCTCGAAACGATCGGCTACACACCGCACATCCGCATCAAC
This sequence comes from Burkholderiaceae bacterium, assembly GCA_036824465.1. Lineage (GTDB taxonomy): Bacteria > Pseudomonadota > Gammaproteobacteria > Burkholderiales > Burkholderiaceae_F > JAKOQB01. The sequence continues at coordinate 81,881 of DAITAC010000003.1, read as the reverse complement.
CGGCTGTTCGGCGCCACGCACGAGGTGTGGATCAAGTCCGAGCGCGCAAACCCCGGCGGTTCGATCAAGGATCGCATTGCGCTGGCGATGGTCGAGGATGCCGAGAAGTCGGGCCAGCTCAAGCCCGGCGGCACCATCATCGAGCCGACCTCAGGCAACACCGGCATCGGGCTGGCGATGGTCGCGGCGGTCAAGGGCTACAAGCTGGTGCTCGTGATGCCCGACAGCATGTCAATCGAGCGCCGCCGCCTGATGCTCGCCTACGGCGCGAGCTTTGAACTGACGCCGCGCGAGAAAGGCATGCCGGGTGCCATTGCGCGCGCCAACGAGTTGCTGGAACGGACGCCGGGCGCATGGATGCCGCAGCAGTTCGAGAATCCGGCCAATATCTATGTGCACGAAAGCACGACCGCCAGGGAGATCCTGGAGGACTTCGCTGAAAAGCCGGTCGACGTGCTGATCACCGGCGTGGGCACCGGCGGCCATATCACCGGGTGCGCGCTGACGCTCAAGCAGGTGTGGACCAAACTCAAGGTCTACGCGGTCGAGCCCGTCGCCTCACCGGTGATCTCTGGCGGCAAGCCGGCGCCGCATCCGATTCAGGGCATCGGCGCCGGATTCATTCCGAAGAATCTCCACACGAAACTCCTTGACGGCGTGATCCAGGTCGATGCCGAACCAGCGCGCGAGATGGCGCGCCGCGCCGCGCGCGAAGAAGGGATGCTGATCGGCATCTCCTCTGGCGCGACGCTGGCGGCGATCGCGCAGAAGCTGCCTGAGCTTCCGGCGGGCAGCCGTGTGCTTGGCTTCAACTACGACACCGGCGAGCGTTATCTGTCCATCGACGGCTTTCTGCCGGTCGAATAGTTCGGGCACAACGTTCGAGCATCTCGTCGGGCGCGTTGGCGGGAGCTCGAATCGCCCGCGTGTTAGCGACGCTCCTCCTCGTCGGCTCGACCGCACCGCCGGGTGAATTCACCCACACTTGGGTGTTTTCACGCAACAACACGAGTTTTCACCCAGGCGTGCGCTGAACGCGGCCGAGTCTCGCCGCGTGTGACGAGTCGAGACGCCGCATGGGCTGGCCGTTTCGCTGAAACGTAGGCGCGGGAATCCGCGCTGGCATCGGAATTGCTGCCGGTCAAGGGAGCCAAGTCGGCTCCGGATTCGAATCCGCAGGAAATACGACTTGACCGCGCATTCGCTGGCCCGCGCAGCAGTCCGGCGTCCATTGCATGCCAATGCCGAGGGGTAATAGATGAACCGCAAACTGATGTGCTCGACCGCCGACAGATTCGCAGCGCCACGGCGCACCGGGTGGCGTGGTCGGCGCGGGGTGGTGGCGCTGCTCGCCGCCTTGACGCTATTGGGCTCGCTGGCGGTACCGACGCGGCAGTCATTTGCCGATGACCAGGGGCATCTGAATGAGCGACTAAGCGCCGAACTGCGCCGCGCCGGCTTCGCCGGCAAGATTGAATCGACGCTGGAAGCACGGCTCAACCGTCGCATCGACAAGCGGCTCGCTGATCTCGGAAGGTTGCTCTTCTTCGACACCGCCGGAGCGCTGTACGGCGACAACACCTGTGCTGGCTGTCATGCACCGGCGTTCGGCATGGGCGATTCGCAGTCGATCGCCATCGGCGTGCAGAACAACGGCGTCGTTGGTCCAAGCCGCACCGGCCCACGTAACCAGCGGCGCGCGCCGACGGTCGTCAACGCTGCCTTCTTTCCCAAGATGATGTGGAACGGCCGCTTCTTCTCGCCGGCCGGCGATCCGTTTTCCAATGTGCTCGGCTTCACCTTTCCGGCACCGGAGGGAACGACGCAGTTCCCGCCACTGCATCCGACCGTCACCCATCTGTTGATCGCGCAGGCGCATATCCCGCCGACTGAACTGGTCGAGGTCGCGGGATTCACCGGCACCAAGGGCACGATCGGGCCGCGCTTCGATCAGTTCGACGATGGCGAGGGCGGCATCGTGCCGCCGCCGGATGCCTCGGGTTTTCGCAACGAGCCGATTCGCCAGGAAGTACTCAAGCGACTGAACGCGACGCCGGCCTACCGCGCGCTGTTCGGCCGGGTGTTCCCCGAAGTGTCCGCCGGCGCGCCAATCGACTTCACGATGTTCGGTCGCGCGATCGCCGAGTTCGAGTTCACACTGGTGCGCGCCAACGCGCCGCTCGACCGCTATGCGCGCGGCGAACTCAATGCGCTTTCACCGGCGCAGAAACGCGGGGCACTCACCTTCTTTGGAAAGGGCAAATGCGTTGCATGTCACGCAGTCGCAGGAGCGTCCAACGAAATGTTCAGTGACTTCCAGATGCACAATATCGGCGTGCCGCAGATCGCGCCGGCTTTCGGTGTGGGCAAGGGCAATGTGATCTTCGACGGCCCGGGCGAGAATGAGGACTTCGGCCTGGAACAGATCACCGGCAACGCGGCCGACCGCTACAAGTTCCGCACATCACCGCTGCGCAACGTGGCACTGCAGCCGGCGTTCTTCCACAACGGCGCATTCACGCGTCTGGAAGATGCGGTCAACCATCACCTGAACGTCGCCAGGTCGGCACGACGCTATGACTCCCGGCGCGCCGGCGTGGCACCCGATCTGTGGTTTTCATTGGGCCCGATCGAGTCCGTGCTCGCAACGCTCGATCCGCTGCTCGCGCTGCCGATCGATCTGACCGAGCACGAGTTCGACGATCTGCTGTCCTTCGTGCGGGAGGGACTGCTCGACCCGCGGGCGAGCGCTGCGCACTTCTGCTCCCTGATACCCAAGGCGGTTCCGAGCGGCCGGCCGGTGCTGACGTTTGAAGGCTGCTGACGCAAGACAGCACCGGCTCCTGCTTGAACGGGAAACCGGTGCTGCCGCTGCGGCGCTTGAGGTCATATGAGCGCGGCTTCGCTCAATGCGTCGACGGTGTACCGGCCGGGGCGGCCGGCGCGCCAGCGTGGACGGCCGGGGCCGCTTTTGTTGCTCCCTGCGCGGGAGCGTCGGCCTTGACGCGTGCCCGTTCAGGCGCCGGCTCAGCGCGCGACATCCGGGGCAGGCGCACCGAAGGCGTCGCACCGAGTTGTTCGTAGACGAACACGCTGAACGAGTTGTCATTGGCCGGGCGCTGATGGTTCTGCACGAACGCTATGCCGAGCCGTGGACGCTCGCTGCGCTGGCGCGCGAGGTCGGCACCTCGCGCACCGCGCTCGCGGTTCGCTTCAAGGAGCTGGTCGGCGAAGCGCCGATGGCGTATCTGACACGCTGGCGCATCACGCAGGCCGCGAACCAGTTGCGCAGCGAACGCACGTCGCTGGCGCGCGTCGCCGAAGGCGTCGGTTATCAATCCGACGCGGTGTTTTCGAAGGCCTTTCGGCGCGTGACCGGCCACTCACCGGGTCGGTACCGAAGACTCTCCGCCGTCGCCGGCACGGCGGCCGCGGTCGGCTGAGTTGACGTCGGGTACAGTGGGCAACCGAATCCGCCGAATCGCCCGCGATTTCATTGCAACCTCCGCGCGTCGCCGACCGCATGAACCCCGACTTTTCCGATCCGCGTGCCACCTGGGATGCGCGCTTCGCGGTCGACGAGTACATCTTCGGCACTGCGCCGAATGTCTTTCTTGCCCGCCAGCGCGCCCGTCTGATGCCGGGCATGCACGCACTGTGTGTCGCCGACGGCGAAGGACGCAACAGCGTGTGGCTTGCGCAGCAGGGGCTGACGGTGACCGCGTTCGACATCGCGCCGCTGGGCGTGGCCAAGGCGCGCCGGCTCGCACAGGGCCTGGCGATCGACTTTCACGTTGCGAGCGTCGAGGAATGGGCGTGGGCTCCCGCCGCCTACGACGTGGTGGCGGCGATCTTCGTGCAGTTCGCGCCGCCCTCAGTGAGGGCGCAGATGTTCGACGGCATGCTGCGCACACTGAAGCCGGGCGGGTGGCTGTTTCTGCAGGGCTATACGCCGCGGCAGCTCGAGTACCGGACCGGCGGCCCGCCGTGCGCCGACCATCTGTACACGCCCGAACTTCTGCGCGCGGCGTTCGGTGCGCACGAGATCGTTGAACTGCGCGAGCACGATGACCTGCTGCACGAAGGCAAGCAGCACAGCGGCATGTCGGCGTTGATCGATTGCGTCGTGCGCAAACCCGGCCCGCGCTGAACGTCGAGCGGGCGACGTTGCGTCGTTCGGCTAAAGTGCGCTGCGTCGTGAATTCCTGAATCGAAATGTCGCTGCCTCCTCTGTTGCGTGATCGACTGCGCCTGCCTGCAATCGGCGCACCGCTGTTCATCGTGTCCAATCCCGCGCTCGTGATCGAGCAGTGCAAAGCCGGCATCGTCGGCAGTTTTCCGGCGCTCAACGCGCGACCGGAACCTGTGCTCGAAGAGTGGCTGACGCGGATCTCAGCCGAACTCGACGTGTGGCAGAAGTCGCATCCGGAGCAGAAGGTCGCGCCCTACGCGGTCAACCAGATCGTGCACGCGTCGAACAGCCGGCTGCAGCACGACATCGACGTGTGCGTGAAGTTCAAGGTGCCGATCATGATCACGTCGCTGCGAGCGCCGGACGAGGTCGTGGCCGCGGCGCACAGCTACGGCGGATTGGTGTTTCACGACGTGACCAACATCGCGCATGCGAAACGCGCATTGCAGGCCGGCGTCGATGGATTGATCCTCGTGTGCACCGGCGCCGGCGGCCATGCGGGCCGTCTGTCGCCGTTCGCGCTGGTGCCGGAGGTGCGCGAGTTCTACGACGGCACGATCATCCTGTCGGGAGCGATCGCGAGCGGCGACGCGATCCTCGCGGCCGAGGCGATCGGGGCCGATCTGGCCTACATCGGCACGCGCTTCATCGCCACGCAGGAGGCCAATGCCAGCGATGCCTACAAGCAGACGCTGGTCGAGTCGCGTGCGGAAGACATCGTCTATACGAATCTGTTCACCGGCGTTCATGGCAACTATCTGCGCGCGAGCATCGCTGCCGCGGGCCTCGATCCCGACAATCTGCCGACCGCGGACAAGAGCGCGATGAACTTCGGTAGCGGCAGCAGCCGGCGCGAGAAAGCGTGGCGCGACATCTGGGGCGCCGGGCAGGGCGCCGGCCAGATTCACGACGTGCCGACCACGGCCGAGCTGGTTGCGCGGCTGGAGCGCGAATATCGCGCCGCACGAGCGCGGGTCGGAATCGCCGCGTAGTTCTGTTGCCTGGAGGCAGACCAATGCTGGTCCCGAAAATTCGCCTCGGCGTCAGCGGGCCCGAAGTTTCGCGCCTGGTCTTTGGCGTCTGGCGGCTCAACGACTGGAAGCTCGACGATCACGCGTTGCGTGCGCTGATCGAAAGCTGCACTGAACTAGGCCTCACGACGATCGATCACGCCGACATCTACGGCAACTACAGTTGCGAGGAGCGCTTCGGCAGCATGCTCGCCGGCGCACCCATGTTGCGCGACCGGTTGCAGCTGATCACCAAGTGCGGGATCAAACTCGTTTCAGAGCGCCGCCCGCAGCATCGGTTGAAGTACTACGACAGCAGCGCGGCGCACATCGTGAAGTCGGTCGACAACTCGCTGCGGCTGCTGCGCACCGACCGCGTCGATCTGCTGCTGATCCATCGGCCCGATCCATTCATGGATGCAGACGACACCGCGGCGGGCCTGGAGGCAGTCGTGCGCGCCGGCAAGGTGCTGCATGTGGGCGTGTCCAACTTCACGCCAAGCCAGTTCGATCTGATTGCCTCGCGCCTGTCGATTCCGCTCGTGACCAATCAGATCGAGATCTCCGCGCTGCGGCTCGATCCGTTTCTGGATGGGACGCTCGACCACGCGCAGCGCCTGCGTATCGCACCGATGGCCTGGTCGCCGCTCGGCGGCGGACGTTTATTCAATCCCGAAGATGCGCAGGCGCAGCGCGTCCGCGCCACGCTCAACGAAGTCGGCAACGAGATCGGCGGCGCCGAGGATCAGGTCGCATTCGCCTGGCTGCTTGCGCATCCGGCGCGCATCGTACCCATCGTCGGCAGCGGCAACATCGATCGCGTTCGCGGCGCCGCGGGCGCCGTGCCGTTGTCGCTCAACCGCGAACAGTGGTTCAAGATCTGGACTGCGTCGACCGGGCGCGCGGTGCCGTGAGCAAAAGCCCGGTCATGAATCGATCACGATCTTGGCGCGCTCGACCACCGACTTCCAGCGTTTCTGCTCGCGCGCGATGAACGCGGCGTAGTCCTCCGGCGTGCCGATGCCGGCGCTGGCGTTGTCCGCTGCGAAGCGCTGGGTGACGTGGCTGGAGCGCAGGGCCTTGTTGATCTCGCTGTTGAGCCGCGCCACGATATCGCGCGGCGTACCGGCCGGCACGTGCACGCCGTACCACTGTGAGGTCTCGAAATCCTTGTGGCCCATCTCGGACACGGTCGGCACATCGGGCAGTGCCGGGATGCGTTGCGGCGTGCCGACCGCGAGCGCGCGCAGCTTGCCGCTCTTGATATGAGGCAGCAGCGCCGGTGCGCCCGCCGAAGAGAGTTCGGTGCGTCCGGCCAGCAGGTCCTGCAGCTGGGGACCGGTGCCGCGGTAGGGGATGTGCACGATGTAGGTGCCGGTGACGAGCTTCAGGTACTCGAAGGCCAGATGCCCGGCGCTGCCGTTGCCGGCCGAGCCGTAGTTGTATTTGCCCGGGTTCTTCTTCGCCAGTTCGACGAACTCCTTGAAATTGCCTGCCGGGAAATCGGCGTGGCAGACGAAGATATTCGGCACGCGTGCCAGCAGTCCGACCGGCACGAAATCCTTGGTGACATCATAGGGCTGGCGCGTCATTGCGTACGGGTTCACGGCGAGCGTGCCCACGTGGCTCAGGATCAACGTGTAGCCGTCCGGTGCGGACTTGGCCACATCGGTCATCGCGATCGTGCCGGCGCCGCCCGCCTTGTTCTCGACGTACACAGTCTGGCCGAGCTGCGAAGTCAGCTCCTGCGCCACCGAGCGCGCAACGATCTCGGACGTGCCGCCGGGCGCAAATGGCACGACAAAGCGAATCGACTTGGTCGGGTACGTCTGCGCGTTCGATCCGCGCGCCAGTGGCGTGAGCGCGGCGGCGGCGAGCAGATGTCTGCGTTTCATTTGATCTCCTGGAGCTTCTAGAACTGATAGCGGCGCAGGCCGCCGTCCACCGGGATCACCGCGCCGGTGATATAGCTCGCACGGGGCGAGGCCAGAAAGGCGGCCAGTGCGGCGAGCTCTTCTGGCTCGCCATAGCGGCCGACCGGGATCTCGTGTCGCGACTGGTGCTTGCGGTATTCCGGCGTGTAGTTGCGCAGGATCTGATCGCTCAGGATGCGGCCGGGCGGTATGCAGTTGACGGTGATGCCATGCCGGCCCACCTCGCGCGACAAGCCCTTGGCCCACGAGTGGATCGCGGCCTTGGCGCAGAACGCGCCGTTGATGCCTTCGGGCTCCGACTTGCCGGTGATGTTGATGATGCGGCCCCATTGGTTGGCGACCATCTGCTCGAGCAGCCGGTGCGTCAGTTGCCGGTGTCGGGTGAAATTCAGCGTCAGCGCCTCTTGCCATTGCTGTTCACTGGCATCGATGTTGAATGGCCGGCTGCCACCCGCGTTGTTGATCAGGATCTCCACCTTGCCGAGCGCGGCCAGCGCCTGTGATGCAACCGCCTGCACATAGCCTTCGTCCATCGCCTCGTGCACGATCACTGCCGGCCGAGTTCCACCGGCCTCCGCGACCTCGTTCGCCAGAGTCTCGAGTTGCTCGCGGCGGCGGCCGGTGACCGCGAGCCGCACGCCTTCGCGCGCCAGTTCGTGCGCGATCGCGCGGCCGATACCGGCGCTGGCGCCGGTGATCAGCGCGGTGCGATCTTTCAGTTGCAGATCCATGAACTCCTCATCCGGCAGTGATGGTCGACCGTGCCCTTTGCGGGCTTTTGATTGTGCCGCCAGTCGCGTACGGCCGCCTTTCAGAGCCCCCAGCGTGCAATACGCGCGGCGATGGCCGCCAGGTCGTCGGCGGCTTCGGCGTCGATCGCGGCGTCGCTCGGGGTGCTCTCTCGCAGCGCCTGCAGCGTCCGCTCAAGCACGGCAATCTGCGGCGGCAGGGGGCCGAAGAAGACCGGTGTCTGTGCCGCCAGCACCAGCAGGGTCGGGAACGTCTCGATGTCCAGATCGCCGATCCACTCCGCGTCATCCTCGACATCGATCCAGACGAAGCGCGCGCCCGGTTCGCGCGCGGCCAGCGCTCTCAGCGCGGGCAGATACTCATCGCAGGTGCGGCACCACGCCGCGCACAGGCACACGACGGCCCATTCGCGCTCGGCGGCGGCGGGTGCGGGCGCCAGCATGATCGGCATGGCGCAATTATCGGCGCGGATAGGGCCAAGCCTAGAATCCACGCTCCCTATCGGCCGACAAACATCAAGACATGAACTACCGCCAACTTGGCCGCGCCGGCCTGAAAGTCAGCGAACTGTCGTTTGGTTCGTGGGTCACCTACGGCAACCAGGTCGACACGCGCGCCGCGCGCGAACTGATGGCGGCTGCGTTCGATGCCGGCGTCAATTTCTTCGACAACGCCGAGATCTATGCCAAGGGTGCGAGCGAAGAGATCATGGGCGCGGTGCTGAAGGAACTCGGCTGGCCGCGCATCAGGTACGTGGTGTCGACCAAGTTCTACTGGGGCATGCGCACCAACCCCAACGACTCCAATACGCTCAATCGCAAGTACCTGCTGCACGCGATCGACGGATCGCTCAAGCGTCTGCAGCTTGACTTCGTAGACATCGTCTATTGCCACCGCGCGGATCCGACCACGCCAATCGAGGAGACGGTGTGGGCAATGCACGACATCATCTCTTCTGGTCGCGCGCTGTACTGGGGCACCAGCGAATGGAGCGCGGCGGAGATCCGCACCGCGTGGGATATCGCCGACCAGCGCAACCTGCACAAACCGGTGGTGGAGCAGCCCCAGTACAACCTGTTCCACCGCAAGCGCGTGGAGGATGAATACAAGCCGCTGTGCGCGGACCTCGGCCTGGGGCTGACCACGTGGAGCCCGCTGGCGTCGGGACTGCTGACCGGCAAGTACCGGCAGGGCATTCCATCCGGCTCACGCGGCGCGCTGGAAACCTACGCGTTCCTGCGCGACGGCCTGACCGACAAGGCGAAGAACGAGATCGTCGGCCGGCTCGATGGGGTTGCGCGCGATCTTGACTGTTCGCTCGCGCAACTGGCACTCGCCTGGTGCCTGAAGAATCCGAACGTGAGCAGCGTGATCACCGGCGCCACCCGGCCCGAACAGATCGCCGAAAACCTGAAGGCGCTCGACACGGCGCCAAAGCTGACCTCAGACGTGTTGCAGAAGATCGATGCAGCGGTCGGCTCGAATTACAGCTGAAGCCGGCGTAACCTAGCGAGCGCCCAGCACGAGAAAAGAACGACGACGCCCAGCACGATGTGCGCCCCATGAGGAGAGTGCCATGTCAGAGAACCTGCGCGAAGCTGCGCTCGAGTATCACCGTCACCCAACGCCCGGCAAGATTTCCGTCGTGCCGACCAAGGCGATGGTCACGCAGCGCGACCTGTCGCTCGCCTATTCGCCCGGCGTGGCCGAGGCCTGCAACGAGATCGTGCGCGACCCCCGCGAGGCCTACAGCCTGACTGCGCGCGGCAATCTGGTTGCGGTGGTCACAAACGGCACCGCGGTGCTGGGGCTCGGCAACATTGGGCCGCTGGCGGGCAAGCCGGTGATGGAAGGCAAAGGCTGCCTGTTCAAGAAGTTCGCCGGCATCGATGTCTTCGACATCGAGCTCGCCGAGCGCGACCCGGACAAGCTGGTCGACATCATCGCCGCGCTGGAGCCCACCTTCGGCGGCATCAATCTCGAGGACATCAAGGCGCCCGAATGTTTCTACATCGAGCGCAAGCTGCGCGAGCGGATGAAGGTGCCGGTGTTCCATGACGACCAGCATGGCACCGCAATCGTTGCCGCCGCAGCGGTGCTCAACGGCCTGCGCTATGTCGGCAAGGACATCGCCAAGGCGAAGCTCGTGTGTTCCGGCGCAGGCGCCGCGGCGATCGCCTGCCTCGACCTGCTGGTGAGCCTGGGTCTTAAGCGCGCGAACATCCTCGTCGCCGACAGCAAGGGCGTGCTGTACCACGGGCGTGCCGGCATGGACGAAAGCAAGCTGCGTTACGCGCGCGAAACGTCCGCGCGTGTGCTGGCGGATGCGATGCCGGGCGCAGATATCTTCATGGGCCTGTCGACTGCCGGTGCATTGAAGCCGGAGATGGTCAAGACGATGGCACCCCAGCCAATCATCCTCGCCATGGCCAATCCCGATCCGGAGATCACGCCGGAAGACGCCAAGGCCGTTCGACCCGATGTGATCATCGGTACCGGCCGCTCGGACTATCCGAACCAGGTCAACAACGTCCTGTGCTTTCCATTCATCTTCCGCGGCGCGCTCGACGTCGGCGCGACCACGATCAACGAGGAGATGAAGCTCGCGACCGTGCGCGCACTCGCTGATCTGACGCACACCGAGATCCCCGACGAAGTGGCGCGCGCCTACGGCGCCGAAGGATTGCGCTTCGGCCCCGAGTATCTGATTCCCAAGCCGTTTGACCCGCGGCTGATCGAGCGCCTCGCGCCCGCGGTGGCCAAGGCGGCCATGGACAGCGGCGTGGCCACGCGCCCGCTGGCGGACATCGATGCTTATCGCGCGCAGCTGCGCCGCTTCGTGTACCAGTCGGGCACCACGATGGAACCGGTGTTCGACCGCGCCAAGAAGCAAAGCAAGCGCCTGATCTACGCCGAAGGCGAAGAGGAGCGCGTGCTGCGCGCGGCGCAGATCGTCGTTGACGAAGGCCTTGCGCAGCCGATTCTGATCGGCCGTCCCGACGTGATCACCGCGCGCATCGAGCGCTACGGACTGCGCCTGAAGCTGGGCCAGGACGTCGAGTGCGTGAACCCGCAGGACGACCCGCGCTACCGCGAGACCTGGAGCGGGTATTACGCGCTCGCCAAACGCAAGGGCGTGACGCGTGCGCTGGCGCAGTCCGAGGTGCGCACGCGCACCTCGCTGATCGGTGCGATGCTGGTGCAGATGGGAGAAGCCGACGCAATGCTGTGCGGTACCGTCGGCGGCTATCCCGATCACCTGCGGTATGTGCGCCACGTGATCGGTCTGCGGCCAGGAGTGCATACGTTCGCCGCGATGCAGTTGCTGATCCTGCCGCACCGGCAGCTCTTCATCTGCGACACGCACGTGAACCCGGATCCGACCGCCGAGCAGATTGCGGAGATGACGATGCTCGCCGCCGACGAGGTGCGCAGCTTCGGCCTGGTGCCGAGTGTGGCCCTGATCTCACACTCGAACTTCGGCAGTTCCGACCTGCCGTCGGCGCAGAAGATGCGCGCGGCGCTGGAACTGGTGCTCGAGCGCAAGCCCGACTTCGTGGTCGATGGCGAAATGCAGGCCGACGCGGCGCTGGACCGGGGCGTGCTGGAAACGATCATGCCCGATTCCAGCCTGAGCACGGAGGCCAACCTGCTGATCATGCCGAACGTCGATGCCGCCAACATCACTTACAACGCACTGCGCGTGACGGCCGGCGGCGGTATCACGATCGGCGCGATCCTGCTAGGCGCGGCCAAGCCGGTGCACATCCTGACGCCGGCGGCGACGGTGCGACGCATCGTCAACATGTCGGCCGTGGCGGTGGTCGACGCTGTATCGCGCAGCGTGTGATCGGGCGGCTCGCCGCGACGGCGCTCGTCGCTTTCCTGCTTGCGCCGCCGCTGGCGCGCGCCGAGGCCGTCACGCGGGTCGATGTCGCGCAGGACGGCGACGTCTATATCGTGGACACGGTCATCATCGCGCCGGTGCCACTGTCCGATGCGTGGTCGGTGCTGACCGATTTCGACGGCATGGCGCGCTTTGTACCCAACCTGACCGAGAGCCGAATCATCGATCGCAGCGGAAATCGCGTTACGGTGCAGCAGAAAGGCATGGCGCGCTTCGGGCTTTTCAGATTCGCGTTCGAGTCAGTCCGCGAGTTGGAGCTGGTCGCCAATGAAGTGGTGCGGTCGCGCCAGATCAGCGGTGCGATGCGCACGGCGCAGTCACAGACGAAGTTCTTAGAAGCGGGTGGCGCCACGCGGATCACTTATCACGCGGAACTGGAGCCCGGGACCTGGCTGCCGGGATTCATCTCGCGCGGTTTCATCGCGCACGAGGTGCGGGAGCAGTTTGAAGCGATCGCCAACGAAATGGTGCGGCGTCGCACCCAGGCTGCGGCGGTGCGCCCGCCTGACGCGAAGCAATGAAAGTCCAGATGGCACGTGCGATCACGCAAGCTGAACTGCGCGCCGCCGTTGGCACGGAAGTCGCGGTCAGCGACTGGTATGCGGTCACGCAGGAATCGATCGACGAGTTCGCCGATGCGATTCATGACCCGCAGTGGATCCACATCGATACCGAGCGCGCGGCCAGGGAGTCACCGTTCCGCGATGAGCACGGCGCCGGCCGCACCGTCGCGCACGGCTTTCTCACGCTGTCGCTGCTGTCGCATCTGCTGGGAAGCTCGATTGATTTCTTCGGCCGCAGCGCCGGCGTCAACGTCGGCTTCAATCGCATTCGCTGGGTCGCGCCAGTGCTGTCCGGCACGCGCGTGCGCGCGCGGTTCAAGCTCGCGGCATGCAAGGATGTTCGCGGCGGGCTGCAGGCGATCTGGGACGTGACGGTCGAGCGCGAAGGGCAAGACAAGCCGGCGCTGATCGCGCAGTGGTTGACGCGCGTGCTGTACTAGGGCGCCCCGATCGTATTTGGCGAATGTCAGTTCGCTAACCTGTACGCGACTGGCGCAGATCGACCGAAGCTGTGCGAAAACGCGCCGGCGGAGCGCGCGACGTTGAACGCGACCTCTCAGATCGCTCTGTATTCAACGATCGACCCCTCGGGAATACCAAACAGACCCCCGAAAATGCACGGTTTTCGCGTTTTCACACGGCCTCGACCCAAAGCCGACGTTCAAACTGCGTGTCTCGGGCGCAACCCACTACGGCCCATGCAGCAGCCAGCGCTGCGGCGGGCGCGAGCTCCGCGCAAGCGTCGCGCTGGCGGGATGACATCCAGGACGTGACCGAACATGACGGTCGGCGAGCGTACAAACGACTCCGGCGTTCCCGCGTTCGGCGGGGCGCGAGGAGCCTGTTCAGGTGGCCCCGTATACCACCGCCGTCGCCATAATCTCCTCGGCTTCATGGCGTCGGTGCAGCGCCAAGCCCAGCATCGCCATGTCTTCGGCCTCGCGTGCAAGCACCTGCTGCGCGAAGGGCAGGAACTCTTCCTCCTCGAGGCGCACGTGCTCGTTGAAGCTCCGCACCAGTTCGTGCAGTAGCGCGGAGTCCAGCTGTGGCAGGTAACCGTTCGCGATGGCTTGCACGGCCGGCTCCAGCTGCTTCCACAGCTGCGCGATCTCGCGATGCTCGCGGACGAGTTGCGCGACCATGGTCTGGGCCTGGTCCGCTTCGTCGCCCGGCAGCGCGACCCGGAGCACCGCGGGGAACAGGTCGCGCTCCTCGTCATCGTGGTGGGCGAGCAGGCGGTCGTGGAACATCTTTAGCATGTCGGCGGCGCACGAGCGCGACCGTGCGGCGGTGACGATCATCTCGGGCAGGCCGAGCGCTGATTCGAGAACCGTCACGAACCCGATGTGACACCTGGAGAAGTCTTGCAGGGGGGGGTCGGCTTCGGTTGCTTGGCGGGTCGGTGTGTCAGACATGGCGCAGCCCTTCTAGAAACTTGGCTCCCCACTCTGGCACTCCGAAGGCTCCGAACCTTGATTCACGTCATGCTGCAACGCTGGACGACTTTGGTCCCGCCGCGGGCAGCCGTTCGCATCGCGTGCTGGCGAATGCCATGTCCCCTTATGGCCGTTTTGAGTCGACCAACTGTCTTGGACCTCATCGATCGCTTGACGCTGAACAAGCATCTTTGAGACCGCGCGCCGCGCGAAGGGCAGAATCGGCGCCGTTTGCAGGAGAAGGCGACGAGCTTGTCGTGGCCGCAATCGGCGCAGCGCAGCGGAAGCAATTCGTGCGCGAGGATGCCGCATCCGAGTTAAGAAGGGCGTGGCATGCTCCTGGACGGCGTAAGCCGTTCGACAGGCCGCGGCACAGGGCCACGGCAATGTTCGGCGCTCGCGGATTGCTGCTCGCAGCGTCGCAGCCGGCGCCAAAACGCCCTTCGTCATCCCCTTGCTTCGTTGCACGGTGCGCGCTCGCGCCTCTCTGCTTTGCTTTCGGCTCAATGCTCGCGCGACAGCGCCACGTTCAGTCGGTTCCACCCGGCAACGCGTGCATAGCTGACATGGTCGGCCATCTGCGTGATGAGCACGAGGCCAATCCCGCCAGCCCGGCGCTCCGTGACTGGCGCATCCAGGTCGGCCAGCGCCTGGGCGGCGCGCGGGAGCGGGTCGAAGGGACTCGCGGTGTCTTCGTAGACCATCACCAGCTGCGTCGGTCCGGCGGTCAGCGCAAGGCGTACGCAGGTGTCGCCATCAACGCCAAGCCCATGCAAGACCGTGTTCGTGAACAGTTCTTCGGCGATCAGCGCCAGGCGCAGCCTGTCATTCGGCGCAATGTCATGGTGGTTGCAGAAATCCTCGACGAAGGCGGTCGCGAGCGGCAAACAGGACATGCTCGCTTGCAGGACGCACTGGGTTTCGACCGTCATCAACCCGACTATTGCACACGGCCGGGTTTGTGTAGAGTCGGGCCCGGCATGAAAGGAAACCGCTGATGAATACGCTCTCTCGCCGGCTCCGCCGCGGGCTGCCGCTCGCCCTGCTGATGGCTTGCGTTGCGGCCACCGCGGCCGATGACGTAGGCCAGATCAAGGTCGCCAAAGGTCAGGTTCTGGTTGATCGCAACGGCCAGTCCTTGCCCGCGCAGGTCGGCATGGCGCTGACCGCGGCCGACACTCTTAAGACGGGTGCCGATGGGACGGTGGGCATCACGATGCGCGACAACTCGCTGCTTTCCGCCGGGCCGAACAGCGTGCTCACGCTGGACCGCTTCGAATTCGATCCGACCACGCATCAGGGCCGCTTCGAGTCGGGACTGCAGCGCGGAACGCTGGCAGTCGTGTCGGGTCGCATCGCGAAGCAATCACCGCAGGCGATGACGGTTCGCACTCCGTCGGCGGTGCTGGCCGTGCGCGGTACCGACTTCGTCGTCTCGGTTCCGTGACCGTCCGGCTCGCGGTCGTCTTTCTCGTGGCGCTGCTTGGCGCCTGCGCGACACCGCCGCAGGGCTCCGTTGTGCTGCTGCCCGACCCTGCCGGCAAGCCTGCGCAGGTGACCGTTACGCAGGGCACGCAGCAGTTGGTGCTCGACCAGCCGTATGCCGGAGCGCGCTTGTCGGGCGACGGTCCCAAGGCATACGCGTCGAGCGCGCAGGAGGTGCAGGCGCAGTTCGGCGCTGCGCTGGCGGCGCGGCCGCTGCCGCCGGCGCAGTTCACGCTCTATTTCGTCGAGGGCAAAGACGAGTTCACCGCCGAGTCTAAGCGGATCATCGACGACGTCTTTGGTGAGATCGCCCGCCGTCCGGTGCCGGACGTGCAGGTCATCGGGCATACCGACACGGTCGGCAGCGACGCCGTCAACGACCCGCTGTCGCGCCAGCGCGCAGAGGTCGTGCGTAGCGCGCTGGTAGCTCGTGGCATGTCCGCAGAACGCATCGTCGCCACCGGCCGCGGCAAGCGCGAACTCGCCGTCCCCACGGCCGACGGTGTGGCCGAGCCGCGTAATCGGCGCGTCGAGATCCTGGTGCGCTGAATGCGCGTCCGCGCTGGCCTACGCGCCCGCGGTGAATGTATCGCCGGCCGATCGCGGGCCTTGCCAACGCAGCACCAGGATCGTCAGGTCGTCGGCGGCTTCCGCGCCACTGGAGAACGCCATTACGTCGGCATGCAGCGCCTGAACCACGTCACGCGCGCGCGCAGTCCGAATATCCAGCCCGAGCAGGACTCTCTGAACCCGGCTGTGGCCGTACAACTCGCCCGCGGGGCTCAGCGCCTCGGTGACGCCGTCCGTCATCAGGCACAGGATCTCGCCCGGCATCAGCCGGCAGCGTGCGCCCTGGTAGGGGAAGTCGGGCACCGCACATAACGGCGGACCATCGCCGTCGTCGATGCGCGCCAGACCCGGTCGCTCCGGATGCAGCCGGTACGGGTTGTCGTGTCCGGCGTTGCAGTAGCTGAATTCGCCGGTTTCGAGGTCGAGAACGCCCGCGAACGCGGTGACGAACAGCATCTGCCCGTTGTCGCGCGAGACCTCGGCGTTGGCCAGGCTCATGATCTGCCCCAGGCCGAGGTCACCCGCTTCGGCCAACGGCGTCCGGACGGTGACGCTCTTGTAGAGCGCCTTGCTGACTGCCATGAAGATCGACGCCGAGAGTCCCTTGCCGGCAACGTCGCCGACCAGCACAAAGAGCCGGCGCGCATCGAGCATGAAGTAGTCATACAGGTCGCCGCCGACCTCGCGCGCCGGGGTCAGCAGCGCGTGCAAGTCGATGCGGCGGTCGCCCTGGAGCAGGTCAGCGCGCGGCAGCGTCGAGTTCTGGATCCGCTGCGCCGCCTCGAGCTCGCCGGCGATGCGCGCGGCCTGCTCGCGCTGGGACTGCACGACGCGCTCAAGCGCTCTGCGCTGTCGGGTGGCTTCCGCCAACGTCAGCGTCAGCAGTACGCCGAAAAGAAGCATCAGGCTCAGGCCCGGTGTCGCGGCATCGAGCAACAAGCGCTGCAAACGGAAGGCAAGGAAAGCAATCGCCATTGACAGCACGACAAAGGCAAGCATCGACAGCGCCGCGCCGAATGGTCGTCCGCGTGGCGTGACCCACACCAGCACCGCACCCAGCACCAGCAGCGTCAGCGCCTCCACACGCGGGGCCCAGGCAGGGCGCCGCAGCCACGTGCCGTCGATCAGGTTTTCCAAAAGCTGTGCCTGAATCTCGCTGCCCGACATACGCTGGCCGAGCGGAGTGTCGAGATATTCGTGCAGCCCAATTCCGGTCAGGCCGATCAGGACCAGTTGCCTCTCGAACAGCGCGCGATCGGCCCGCCCTTCGAGCACGTCGAGAGCCGAGACAAACCGCTCCTGTGCGTGGCCGGAGAAGTACAAGCGCAAGCTGCCATCGGCCTCGGTCGGGACCCCGAGGTCGCCGATCGAGATGCCCGTGACCGCGGCACCCGAGGCCGCCAGCCGCACCGAGGGCACACCGGCGGCAACGCGCAGCATCTCGACGGCCAGCGTCGGCACCAGCGTGCCGTCGATGCTCGCCACCATCGGGATGCGCCGAACGACGCCGCGCGTCGGGTCGACCGAGGTGAGCCCCCAGCCTGCGGCGTGCCGATTCAACTCGTCGATGCTTGTCAGCGCGCCCGCGTACTGGGTGACGGCGGACAATGTTTCCGATATTGCTGAAGTTGCGTGGACTGTGACGGGCGCCGCGCGCAAGGACATCCCGGTCGGCTCGGGCGTGCCGGCGACGGCGAGCACCGCACGAGTTTCCTGCAGCGCCCGCGACAGCACGGCATCGTTGGACGGTAGCGCCTTAAGCGCAGCGGCTGCCGCGGGATCCTCGATCGGGGTTTGCGCCAGCGCGTGCTCGGGCGAAAGTGCATCCGCTTCCGGCATCAGGATGTTGATGCCGATGACTGCTGGCCCGGAGCGATCAATTGCCTTTAGCAGGCGCGCCAGTTGCGTGCGCGGCCACGGCCACTGGCCGAGTGTGCTCAGGCTCTTCTGGTCAATCTCGACGACCGTGACAGGCCACGCGCCGACCTGGCGCGGGCCCAGCACCTGCAGGGCGTCAAACCAGGCAGCCTGCAGGCGCCCGGTCCACGTTGTTTGCATCCAGACGGCACCGACCAGCAATGCGATCAGCGCAGCGCCGAAGAGCCTTATCCGGCCGACCGCAGTGCCTGCCGGCTCGCGCGCCAGGCGCGCGTTCACAGCTCGATTTCCAGCCCGTCGTAGGCGGCGCTGACCTGCAGCCGCGAGGCGCCGCGGGTGACTTCTTCGAGGCGCCGCGTTTCAGCGAGCACGGCCTCTATTGCTGCGTCGTCGAACACCGGCTCGTGGTGGAACATGCACAGATGCCGCGCGCCCGCTCTCTGGCACAACTCGACGCCAACGACGTTGCTGGAATGACCCCAGTCGGCCTTGACCGTGATCGCGTCGGCCAGTGAGTACATGGCATCGAAGATGACCAGGTCGGCGTCGCGGAAGAACTGGACGAATTGTTCGAGGTGCTCGTGATCGGTCAACGGGTGTTCCGAGTCCGTCGTATAGACCACTGCCTTTCCCTTCGACTCGAAGCGGTAGCCGTACGAATCGCCAGCATGGCGCTGCAGCAGCGTGTTAACGCGGACGCCGGCAATGTCGTAGTCTTGCCCGGGTTCGAGGTGGACGAACTCCAATTTGGCACCGAAGATCGAGAAGTCCACCGGGAACGATGGCCGCTCCTGCTGGCGGCGCAGCGCCGATTCAAGCTCGGCATGTCCGCCGTAGATCACGACGCGGTTGCCGGGGATGAAGGCCGGCACGAAGAACGGCAGGCCCATGATGTGATCCCAGTGCAGATGGGACTGAAAGATGTGGAAGGTCTGCCCCGCCGTGCCGGCGCGACGCGCCATCGCAGCAATCCCAAAGGGGCGCAGGCCGCTGCCCATGTCGCAGACGAAATAATCCGGGCCGCCGGTGTCGATCTGGACGCAGGAACTGTGTCCGCCATAGGTGCCGGCGATCGGAAATGGCAGGCCGTCGAGGAACCGCTCCAGATCGGTGTCGGTGGCAAGCGTGCGGCCGCGTGCGGCACGCAGCACCTCGAGCAACTTCTGCCGCACGCCAGTGGCGGTCAGCGCCACCGGCAGCGAACCACGCGTGCCCCAGAAGCGCACCTTTTTCATGGCGTCGCGCTTGACTGCCTGTAAGCGGCGAGCGCCGCCGTGGAGCAGTGCTCGAGCGCGTCCTCAAGCGTTGTCGCCACCGTCAGGACGCGGTCAAACCGGCTCACAGCGAAAATCTCGGCGGCCACAGTCTGCAACGCGGCGACCACCAGCTTTCCCTGCCGCGCCCGCATCTGCGTGGCGGCAATCATCAGGACGCGCAAGCCACCGCTGCTGATGTACTCGACATCCGAGAAATCCAGGACCAGTGCGCTGCCTCCGTCACGCGCCTGCGCCACCAGACGTGTCAGCTCGCTCTCGAAGCCGGGTGCACTGAGATGGTCGACGCGGCCGGCCGGCGCGGCGACCAACGCGTCGGCATATTGGCGGCTTGCAATCTGCAATTGACGTGCGTCCTGAACGCCCGTCCGCCGGGACGGCGGGCTGAGCGGAGGGCGAGTATAGAAGAGCGTAGCGCGCCGCCGGCATGTCTGATGCATTCACGGCCCCTGGCCAGGATCCAGCGCCTGCCGGACGCGCGCGGGCCGCGCTGGAACAAACGGCGTTGGCAGGGCGGGCGCAATCGGCGAGCCGCGCGTCGATGCGAAGCGTCTTGTTCCGGGCGGCCCTGCGCGCCAGATGCGCGAACGAATCCGCTATGCGCGGACACACTTCCCTTGGCATGCGTCGGTATGTCTCGCCTCGCGGACAGGCATCGGACACTCCTTGCACAAGTTGACTGTGGTGTATCCCTCGTTTTCTACAAAGTGCCGTCAGGCTTCCTGGAAGGTTTCAGCTCAAGGCCCAGCTTCAGGGCACGCAGCCTCGGCACGATCCAGTCGACAAACGCGCGCACGTTCGACGACAGCAATCGCGTGCTCGGATAGACAATCTGGATCGGAACGGGCGGCGGCTCGTGCGCGCTCATCACACGCCTCATCTTGCCGCGGTCCAGCAGCGGCTGCACCTGATAGCACAGAAACTGGCCGAGTCCCACGCCGCGCAGGCAGGCGTCGAGAACGGCGTCAATCTGGTTCGATGCAAAGACGGGCGCAATCGGTACGCGCGCCGTGCCGCCTTTGTCTGCGAAGACCCATTCATTGCCCGGCGCGACGCCGAGGAAGTTGACGCTGCGGTGCGCGGCGAGATCGGCCGGTGATTTCGGTGTTCCGGCGCGTTTGAGATACGCGGGGCTTGCGCACACGACGCGGCGCGTCTGTCCGACCGGAATCGCAACCAGCGACGAATCCGGCAGGCGGCCGATGCGCACGCCGGCGTCGATGCCCTCTTCCACCAGATCGACCACCCGATCCAGCAGCCGCAGTTCCATCTGCAGCGCCGGATGCCTGACCAGGAAGTCGATCACGGCCGGGGCCACGTACATGCGGCCGAACAGCACCGATGCTGTGACGATGAGACGCCCGCGCGGCGCGGCGCGGCGCGCGCTCAGCACCGCCTCGGCGTCGTCCACGTCTTCCAGCACGCGCTTGCAGCGCTGGTAGTACTCGCGCCCCTCGTCGGTCAGCGCGATGCGGCGCGTGGTGCGGTTGAGCAGCCGTACGCCGAGTGCCTGCTCGAGCGTGGCCAGCGTGCGCACCACCGACGGCGGTGACGTATTCAGCGTCGCCGCCGCCGCGGTCAGGCTGCCGCGATCGACGATGCGAACGAAGGTTTCCATCGCGCGCAGCTTGTCCATGCGCCGATATTAGTTCATTAAACGAAGCAATCTTATTCGCTTTGCGCCATTTATTCGACGCGGCAAAGCAATCAGGATTCGCTTCGTCGTCGCCTGTGCGACGGACCAGACCGAACCCAACCCCAACTCGACTGAAAGGAACGTCCATGGCCCGCGTCCAAGTCATCGATCCGAACACCGCCACCGGCCCGGCCCGGCCGCTGCTCGACGCCGTGCAGGCGCAACTCGGCATCACGCCCAATTTCATCCGCGTGCTCGCCAACTCGCCCAAGGCGCTCGAAGGCTTCCTCGGTCTGTATGGCGCTGCCGCAGGTTTCTCGCTCGACAAAGCCACGCAGGAGCGCATCGCGTTGACGATCGCAGAAGGCAACGGCTGCCAGTACTGCGTCTCCGCGCACACGGCGATCGGCCGGCATGCGGGCCTCAGCAATGACGAAATGGCACTGAACCGCCAGGGCAGATCCGGTGACGCGAAAGCTGCCGCAGTCGTGGCCTTCGCCAGGGCGCTGAACGACAACCTGGGCGAGGTCACCTCGGCCGAGTTCGACGCGGCGCGCCAGGCGGGAATCAGCGATGGCGAGATCGTCGAAGTGATCGCCACGGTGGCCCTGAACATCTTCACCAACGTGCTGGGCAAGGCCACCCGGGTCGAGATCGATTTCCCGAAAGTCGAGTTGCTGAAAGCGCCGCTCAAAGCGGCGGCGTAGTGGATCATCATCCTTCGCACCGGGCGGGCGCGAACTTGCCGCTGCGCTCGCCCGCCGCTCAACCGAGAACCTGCACATGGCCCGCAACTTCAGTGAGATCGCATTCACACCCACGGTGCGCGCGTTCCAGACCCGCATGGGCAGCCGCGAAAATTACGCGCCGCTTGACGCGCCCGGCGCCGAGCGCAACGCGCTGACGGCACGCGAAGCCGAATTCATCGCGGCGCGCGACGGTTTCTATCAGGCCAGCGTCGGCGAGAGCGGCTGGCCATACGTGCAGTTCCGCGGCGGGCCGGCGGGCTTCCTCAAGGTGCTCGATCCGCACACGATTGGATACGCCGATTTTCGCGGCAACGTGCAGTACATCAGTGCCGGCAACATCGAGGCCGACGGTCGCGTGTCGCTGATCCTGATGGACTACGCGAACCGCCGCCGGCTGAAGATCTGGGGCCGTGCGCGGTTGATCGACGGCCGCGATGACGAGGCCGGATGGATCGACCGGCTCGAAGTGCCGTCCTACCGCGCGCGCATCGAACGCGCGGTGATCATCGATGTCGAGGCCCACGACTGGAACTGTCCGCAGCACATCACTCCGCGCTTCACCGAAGCTGAGATTGCGGCCGCCTCGGCACCGTTGCACGCCGAGATCGCCCGGCTGCGCGCACAGATCGACGGCCATCACGGCGCAGGTGCGGGCGTGGCCGGGACGGAAGCCGAGTCAATCGGCACCGGCGGGTTGCCGCTCGTAATTTCCGGTGTGCGCCAACTCACGCCGCGCATCCGCGCCTTCGAGCTGCGCGCGCCGGATGGCGGTGCACTGCCGCGCTTAGCGGCTGGGGCCCACCTCGATGTGCCGGTGCGACTCGCAGACGGTCGCGTGGCCACGCGGCGCTATTCGATTGCGTCAGATCCCTTGCGGCGCGACCATTACGAAATCGCCGTGCTGCGCAAGGACGGTGGCACCGGTAGCTCGCGCGCGGTGCATCGGACGTTCAAGCTGGGCATGCGGCTCAACTGCGGGCTGCCCGGCAATGACTTCGAGCTGCATGCCGATCAACGTCCGGCGCTGCTGATCGCCGGTGGCATCGGCATCACGCCGATCAAGTCGATGGCGGCGGCGTCGAAAGCCGACGGCCGATCGTTCACTCTTCACTACGCGGCGCGCTCGGCACGCGAGATGGCGTATCGCGATCAGCTTGAGCGCGATTACGCGGGGCGCATCCGCACGTATTCCGGCGACAGCGGAGAGCGCATGAACGTGCGGCAAGTGCTGAAACACGCACCTTCTGCTGCCGTGATCTATGTCTGCGGACCCGCGCACCTGATCGATACGGTTAGCTCTGCGGCATCCGAGCTGGGCATCGCGCCGGAGCGCGTACGGTTCGAGCGCTTTGCCGCCGCGCGGCGCCTTGACGAGCGCCCGGTCACGGTCGAGCTGCGGCGCTCAAGCAGGACCATCGAGGTGGACGCGACGCAGTCGATTCTGGAAGCGATCGAAGCCGCCGGCGTGACCGCGCCGTTCTCCTGCCGCAACGGCACCTGCGCCACCTGCGCGACCAAGGTCCTCGACGGCACGCCCGAGCATCGCGACAGCGCACTGACCGATGCCGAGCGCGACCGTGCGGGACTGATGTGCATCTGCGTGTCGCGCGCCGTCACGCCGCGGCTTGTGCTCGATCTCTGATACGAACTTGCAGTCGAGCGATCAGAACTTCGCGGACCTCACTCACCGTTCGTCCTGGGGTATCGAAGGACGAACACGGGCTTCGATTCCTCAGCCCGAACGGGAATCCATGCGATCGACCGCAATCGAGGTGACGGCCGGTCGTTCGCAGTAGCATCGGCGCATCAGTCCGCGCCAGACACGAAATTGACGACCAGACCGCACCTGAGTGCGATTGCCGCAGCCCTGCTCGCCTGCGCCTGTTCGCATGCGACGATCGAGCGCCCGTCCGCGCGCGGCTTGCACCAGATCGAACACATCGTGGTCATCTACGCGGAGAACCGCAGCTTCGATCACCTGTACGGACTCTTTCCGGGTGCGGAAGGCATCGCGCAGGCGACCGCGGAGCAGAAGACGCAACTCGATCACGACGGCAAGCCGCTGCCCTCGTTGCCACCGGTGTATGTCGATGGCAAGCCGAGCGATGACTTCCCCAAGGGGCTGGCGAACGGCCCATTTCGCATCGACGCGCCGCCGGTGAGTCGGCGCCTGGACGAACTGCTGCCGAGCCCGATCCACAGCTTCTATAACAACCGGGAGCAGGTGAACGGCGGCAAGAACAACCTGTTCGTCGCGATGAGTGACCGCGGCGCGTGGACCATGGGCTACTTCGACGGCTCGTCGATGAAGTTGTGGCAATGGGCGCGGGAATACACACTGGCCGACCACTTCTTTCAGGGCGCTTACGGCGGCTCGTACCTGAATCATCAATGGCTGGTCTGCGCCTGCACGCCCGAGCACAAGGACGCGCCCGCCGCTGCGCGCCCGCAGCTTGACGAGCAGGGGCGGCTGAAGAAGCGGCCCGGCTCGCCGGCGTCGGTGATGACGGGGCCGGTGCAGGTGTTCAACGGCCGAGTGTCGCCCGACGGTTACCTGGTCAACAACGCGCAGCCCGCGTACCAGCCGAGTGGCGTTGCTCCTGCCGAGGACGGTGACCTGAACCTGGCGGATCCATCCAAGGGGCCGACGGCGCCGCATCGAAACAGAACCATCGGCGACACGTTGAGCGCGAAGGGCCTGAGCTGGGCCTGGTATGCGGAGGGCTGGAACGCCGCGCTCGCCGATGGTCGCCGCCCCGCGAGCGAAAAGCGCAACGTGATCTACTCCAGCATCGTCGGCAGTCCCAACTTTCTGCCGCATCATCATCCGTTCAACTACTACGCGCGCTTTGCGCCCGGCACTTCGGATCGCGAGCGGCACCTGCGGGATTACGGCGATTTCGTCGCCGCGATCGATGCCGGCCGGCTGCCGCAAGTGAGCTTCTACAAACCGGCCGGCCGCTTCAACCAGCATCCCGGCTACACCGATGTTGCGCGCGGCGACATTCATATCGACGAAGTGTTGCAGCGGCTGCGCGCAAGCCCGCTCTGGAAAAGGATGGCGATCATCGTCACCTATGATGAGAACGGCGGCTTCTGGGACCATGTGCCGCCACCGTCCGGGCCGGGCTGGGGTGACCGCTGGGGCCCGGGTACGCGCGTGCCGGCGATCATCATCTCGCCGTTCGCCCGGCGCGGCTACGTCGACAAGACGCTCTACGACACGACGTCGATCATCAAGTTGATCACGAAGCGCTTCGAACTCGAACCGCTGCCGGGCGTGCGCGACAAGGCGGGCGATCTGACGAACGCGTTCGCGTTCTAGCGCGGGTTCCTACGGCCGCGCGGCGTAAGCGGCATCGAAGAGCTTCTCCAGCTTGCGATGCGTGCCGCGCAGGCCATCGATCACTCGCCTGGCCCAGTCGAAGTACTCGCGCCGCCGCGCCAGCGGCCAGTCATGCGGCGGGTTCGCCGCCATGTCGCGCAGGTTGCAGATCTTGTCGGCCAGCTTCACGCACTTGGCGCGCTTGGTCAGATGTGACGCGTGCTCGATCTGCAAGTCCTTGCGCCGCTGCTTGGACAGCGACTTGTCGTCGGTGACCTCAGCCACGACTTCCGCGACTGTCAGGCCAAAGCGCTCGCGCAGTTCCTCGAACGACGTCTCGGTGTCCTCGATCGTGTCGTGCAGAACGGCCGCGATCAGTGTCTTCTCGTCGTCGATCGCCGCCTCGACCGCGAGCACGTGCGCCAGCGCGATCGGATGATTGATGTACGGGCTCGCGTGCACGTCCTTGCGCCGCTGGTCGCGATGCTTATGCGCAGCGAATGCGAGTGCGTCGATCAACCTGTCCGTGCGCAGGGCCGTGCCCATCGCGTCTCCCGCATCACCCGTCGACCACGCGCGCTGCGACTCATCTTCCCAGCGGACGCACGCCGATCAGCCATCCGTGCAGCCAGAACGCAAACGCGACCCATGCGATCAGGCCCACGGCGACCGCGATCGCGTCGCGCGACACCGGCCCGGTCACGTAGACACGTCCCGCCGCGCGGTCGCGGCGGCGGCATGAGATGTAGTCCGCCACCGCCCACGCCAGGAACGCGCCGAACAGGACCACATCGTGAAGCGTGCCGTTTGCCAGCAGGTGCGCGAACGCCCATGTCTTCACGCCCAGCACCATCGGGTGCCCGACCGCTTTCTTGATGCGCGTGCCCGGCACATAGGCGGCCGCCAGCAGGATGAATGACGGGATCATCAGTAATGCCACGAGATGCTTGGCCCAGGTCGGGGGGCTGTAGAGCACGATCGGCGCCTGCCGCGCCAGTCCGTAGCCATACACGAGCACCACGAAGGCGACGATCGACACCAGCGAATAGACGCCCTTCCAGCGCTGCTCTCCCACGCGCAGGATCTGCTGGGCGCGCCAGCCCTCGGCAAAGATGCGCGCTGAATGCACGCCGAGAAAGAGAATGAGGCCGAGGATAAGAATCGTCATGTTGACCTTCTTGGCGTTGAACCGGAAACGTGAGCGTATCGCGGCTCGAGGGACAAATGCCATGAAAAAGGCCCCGCAACCTTGCGGCTGCGGGGCCGATCCTGAGGCGCCGGTAAAGGCTGCTACTTCACCACGAACACCGCCGCCGTGCGCGGCGGCACCGTGAAGCGGCCGGTGGCCGGCTCGTAGACCGCGTCGTTGGCGGGCCGGCGGTCAGCTCCGGTCACGTGCACCGGGTGCAGCACCCAGGCCTTGCCCTTCAGTGCGCCCAGAGTCACCTGCTGCGGCACCTTGTCGACGTTCACTAGGTACAGCACCTCGCCGAATCCGGCGCCCGCGTAGCCGGCGCCGTTCAGGTGGCCGGCCAGCACCGTCGGCACCTGCGCCGAGCCGGTGTTGTAGAAGGTCAGCCGGCTCTTGATGTCGTCGGCGCTGCGCAGCCGGAACAGCGTCGAGCTTGAACGGATCTTCAGCAGGTCGCGGAACGCGTCGCGGGTCCAGCCGATCTCGTTGAAGGTCGGCTTGATCAGCGGGTTGGTCAGCAGCGGGCGCATCAGGTTCCAGTTGCTGCCGTTGTCGCCCTGCGGCGGCAGGCCGACGCCGAAGTAGTTGTCCGCGTAGCTCCAGTCGAGGCGGTTGAACCAGTCGCCCGAGTTGTAGCTGTTGCGGTCCATCGACTTGCTGCGCAGCGTGTCCACGCCGGCGTGGAAATAGGTCACGCCCTGGCTGAACGCGTTGATCGCCGCACCGAGGATCTGCGACCTTGCCCGGTCCTCCTTCGACGTGGTGGTCGGCAGCTTGTAGACGTTGATGTCGAACAATGTCTGGTTGTCGTGGTTCTCAACGTAGTTCACCACCTCCTGCGGCTGCGTGACGTAGCCAGCCGGCTGGCCGTTGTAGTTGATCTGCTCCAGCGGCACTGTCGCGTCCCAGTGCGTCGTGAGAAGGTAGCTGCGGATCGAACCTGCCAGACCGACCTTGATGTTGTCCGCGGCCCACATCAGGTCGGTCTTGGTCTTGCCGGCACCGCTGCCGTTGTCGTCGTACCAAAGGCCGTTGATGTAGCCCTGGTTCTTCACCAAGTCGAAGCCGCCGTCGAACGGCCCGCCGCCGCGCACGTAGTCGCGCGCGCGGTCGCTAAAGGTGCCGATGCCGGAGCCGTTGAGCGACAACTGCGACGCCTGCACGAAACGCGCACCGTTGGCCACTTCGCCGAAGTTCCAGCCTTCGCCGATCAGGTAGATGTCGCGCCCTGTGGCGGCGTTCACATCGGCCTTCAGTTGCTCCATCACCGACCGCGGTTGATGCCCCATCAGGTCGAAGCGGAACGAGTCGATCTTGTACTCGACCGCCCAGGTCCGCACCGAATCGATCATCAGCTTGCCCATCATCAGGTTCTCGGTCGCGGTGTTCGCGCAGCAGGTCGAGTTCTCCACGTCGCCGATCGCATTCAACCGGTGGTAGTAACCCGGCACGATGCGGTCGAGCACCGATCGGTCGCTCTGGCCCGACGCCGTCGTGTGGTTGTAGACCACGTCCATGCCGACGCGCAGGCCGGCCTGGTGCAGCGCCATCACCATCGAGCGGAATTCGCGGATGCGCTTGGCGCCGTCGCTGGCGTCGCTCGCGTAGCTGCCTTCGGGGGCGGTGTAGTGCCACGGGTCGTAGCCCCAGTTGAAACAGTCCTGGTCGCGCACGGCGTCGACCGCAGCCTGCTGGGCATCCGAGTCAGCCGCTGCGGCCGGGATCGCCGGGTTCACGCAACCGATTTCCGGCACCGTCGCGATGTCGAACACCGGCAGCAGGTGCACGTCGGTCAGGCCCGCCTGCGCGAGCGCGCGCAGGTGCTTCATCCCGTTCGATCCGGTTTCCGTGAATGCGAGGTACTTGCCGCGGTTGGCCGCGCTAACGGTCGGGTCGTTGGCCGAGAAATCCCGCACGTGCAGCTCGTAGATCGACATGTCGACCTGCGCGGCCGTGGTCGCGGGCGGCGCATGCTGGTCCCATCCCGCCGGCTTCAGGTTCGGGTTGTCGAGCCGGTCGATGTAGCTGCGCTGCGAGTTCGCATCGAGGCTGATCGAATACGGATCGGTCACGAGATTGCGCACCAGACCCACGCCGCGCACGAAGACTTCGACCGCGTAACGATAGTAGCCGCCCGGCTGTGCTCCACCCTGCGTGGCATGCCAGACGCCGTTCGAGGTGACCTTGTTCATTGCAGTGAAGGTGACCGCCGACCCGGGACCGCCCGCGTATACGCAAAGGCCCACCTTCTGTGCCGTCGGCGCCCACACCTGGAATTGCGCGGCGGCGCCCTGCAGCCGCAGGCCGAGCGCGGTCTCGTTCGTTGCCGACCCATAGAGATCGTCGAGCGCGCCCGCGATCTGCGCCGTGGTCGCGTTCTGCACCAGCCCGGCCGTGTTCTCCTGCACCAGCACGAGCTGCCGGGTCAGGACGTCCTTCAACTGGCCGAGGTTCGGCTGCGACACCTTAACCACCACGCCGGGTGCGACATACTTGAACCGCTCCGCGGCAGCGGCGGGCACGGTGCCGTTGAAGACGTAGAGCGGGATCGAGCCGTCCGCGCCCGTGACCTTGGCGTCCTTTTTCACCACGATCTGCCCGGTGGCGGAGTGGTACAGCTTGAAGACCTGGTTGCCGTCGATGCCGGGCCACTGGATCAGCGACTGAGTCAGCCACACCGCACGCGCGTCGGTCGATGAGACACGGCGCAGGTCGGGCGGCGACGTGTACACGGTCGGGTCGCCCTGGACGAGCCAGACATCGCCCACTCCGGCGGCGATCTTCAACGCGGCGTAGACGACACGAATGTTGTCGTTGCGGCCGTCCT
The DNA here is from genome assembly GCA_036824465.1 of Burkholderiaceae bacterium. Lineage (GTDB taxonomy): Bacteria > Pseudomonadota > Gammaproteobacteria > Burkholderiales > Burkholderiaceae_F > JAKOQB01. Next base: position 53,153 of record DAITAC010000003.1, on the reverse strand, counting down.
TGTCGTTCTCGTTCGGCGGGAAGCCATGAATGATGAATTCGAGCGCCTTGCGCGACGGATCGCCGGTTGGATTCAGCACCGGAATCTCGAACACGATCTCGCCCGTACCGACGGCGTAGTTGTTGAAATCGCTGAACTTGACCGGCGCCGTCCACACGTCGATCACCACGCCGGGCTTCAGGCGGCTCGCGTCGATGCCACTCGACGGCCAGATGTGCACGCCCCAGGCGGCGTAGTTGCCGTCGTTGCGTGCGTAATGCACGCGCACGGACGAGATGTCGGGCGTCAACAGCGGGTTGTTCGCGTAGTTGGTCGCGTCGCCCGAGAGCTTCCAGATCTCCTTGCCGTCGGCCAGGCGCCAAAACTGCTGCTGGTCGCCCGTGTTGCCACTCCAGTTGGACGGCTCGCGGGTGCCGCCGCCGTCCTTGACGATGATGAAGTTGAACTCCTGGCTCGAAACCGGAATGTCCCAGTAGACGCCGAACGCATCGCTCCCTGTCGGCGCCTTGCCCGGCCAGCCGCCGAGCGCTTCGCCGGGCGCGTTGTAGACGTAGGTGGTCCAGCCCGCGTAATTGCCGTCATCGCGGTGATAGTGGATGCGTACCGTGGACGGCTGGGTCGGGGGTGTCGGCACCGCAAACAGCACCGTGCTCGCTGCCGCATTGCAGACTTCGTTGGCGCCCGACGCCGAAACCTTGGCGGCCTGTGCAGTCGCCTGATCGAGCGATGAATCGCCGCCGCCGCACGCCGCGATCACGGCCATGGACGACGCGATGATCAACGCGGCCAGCGCGCGCAGCGCGGCCCCGAGTTTGAACGTCATGGATCTCCTCCGAGTTTCTATGCTTTGTCGCCCGATGCGGACGCGGGGGCGTCGAGTGTGAGCGCCCCGCACGCGGCGCGTCAACATCGGGAACGGTCGCGCGAGCGATCGCCGCTTCGCGCGACTAAACGGATTCCTGTAATTGCCCCGGCATGACCCGGAATCGCACGGCCGGCGCGGTTATGTCACGGCCGCGGGCTCGGCTAGGAGCACCGGCCGGCACAAGCGCGGCAGCGAAGCGCGTGCTTGCCGTCGCGCCCGGCCCGCGCGGCGTGGGCGGCCCCCTGAGGCCGCCCCTGCCGTCCGTGACTGCGCGCAAGCGTGTAGTCGATCATGCCCGCCGTGCGCCGCCTCACGTTGTTACGGTATGAATAGCACTTCCCCGTCGTCGCGAGACGGCGTCGTAAGCTTTGCGCACCATGCAATGGCTCCTGACACTCATCGAGCAGTACGGCCTGTGGCTCGTGTTCGCCAACGTGCTGGCGCTGCAGCTTGGGTTGCCGGTGCCGGCGTACCCGACGCTGATCGTGATCGGCGCCGTGTCGGCGCGCGGTGACTTCACCGCGCCGCAGGTGATCGCGGTGGCGGTGGTTGCGAGCTTGATCGCCGATCTGGCCTGGTACGTCGCCGGCACGCGCTTCGGCCGGCGCGTGCTGCGGCTCATGTGCCGACTGTCGCTGTCGCCCGATAGCTGCGTGCGCCAGACCGAAAACGTCTACGAACGCTGGGGCGCGCCGTCGCTGATGGTGGCCAAGTTCGTGCCCGGTTTCGCGGCGGTGGCCACCAGCATGGCCGGCGTGATGCGCACGCGGCTCGCGAGCTTCGTTGTGTTCGATGCGATCGGCGCGCTGCTGTGGTCGGGTGTCGCGGTCACGCTCGGCTGGTTCTTTCGCGACGCGGTCCAGGAAGTGATCGAGATCCTCGCGCAGGCGGGCCGCTGGGGGCTGGTGTTCCTGCTGTCGGCGTTCGCGCTGTATATCGCGGTGAAGTGGATTCAGCGTTACCGACTGATCCGCACGCTGCGCATGGCGCGCATTTCGGTCGATGAACTGAACGACATGTTGAACAACAACGAGCGGCCGCTGGTGGTCGACGTGCGCGCGCCCGCGAGCCAGAAACAGGGCCGCATTCCGGGAGCAGTGTGGATCGACAGCCACGCGTTCGATGAAAGTCTGCAGGCGCAGCGCCTGCACGAACGCACCGCCGACGAGGTGATCGTCTACTGCGCCTGCCCCAACGAGGCCAGTGCCGCCGTGGTCGCCAAGAAGCTGATGCGTGCCGGCTTTACCCGCGTGCGGCCGCTGGCGGGTGGCATCGAGGCGTGGATGGCAAAGGGCTTCGCCATCGAAGTTGCGGAATGAGGGGCTACGGCGTGCGGACTCCGGTTCTGCATGGCGTCGTGGACAAAGCGTCGTAACGTCGAAACGTCGCAGCGCCACAGTGTCGCACCGTAAGCGCCGCTTCGACGGTCGTCGACTCCACAACGCGCGTCACCCTCTACCTTGATGCGGCCGCGCATCAGGCGTTGCGACTCAAGGCCGCCAGCACGCACCGCTCGATCTCGGAACTCGTCGCCGACGCGGTGCGTGAATCGCTGCGGGAAGATGAAGAAGATCTCGCGGCCGCGGCCGCCCGTGTCGCCGAAGCCGCGTCTACAAGTAGCTGCAGCGCCGCCGCGCGCTACTCGAACAGCTCCGTCTCGCGCGGCGCTGGCCCGGCGTTCGCATCCATGTCAGCCGCGCGGGAAAGTGCCCCCACACGCACGCCCAACAGTCGGATGCGCTTGGCGAACTCGACGCGCTTCAGGCATTCGCCGGCGGCACGACGAATCACCTTCGGGTCATCAGTGGGCGTGGCGAGCGTCTTGGCGCGCGTCACGGTGCGAAAGTCCTCGAAGCGCAGCTTGATCGCAACGTTCTTTCCGACATAGTGCTTGCGGCGCAGATCGTCGCTGACCTCGACGCAAAGTTCGGTGAAGACCTGGGACAAGGCCGCGCGGTCGCGCACCGCATGCAGGTCGCGCTCGAAGGTGGTCTCGCGGCTCATCGACACGGGCTCGCTGGCCGTGACCACCGGTCGATCGTCGCGGCCGTGGGCGGCATCGTGCAGCCACGTGCCGTAGCTCGCGCCGAAATGCTCGATCAGCCAAGCGGCGTCGGCCTGTGCCAGGTCGCCGATCGTCGCAATGCCAAGCTGCGCAAGCCTGGCGGCGGACTTGGGGCCGACGCCGTTGATCTTGCGCGCCGGCAGCGGCCAGATGCGCGATGCGATGTCGTTCTCGGTAACGACGGCGAGCCCGTCGGGTTTGTCCAGTTCCGAGGCCATCTTGGCGATCAGCTTGTTCGGCGCCAGACCGATCGAGCACGACAAGCCCGTCGTCGTGCGCACCGCCTGCTTCAGTTCACGCGCGACTTCGCGCGCGCACCACCAGGCATCGGCTTCCGCATCGGTGTCCTGCGCATCGCCCAGGCGCGCGGCGACCACGTCGGTCAGATCGATGTAGATCTCATCGATGCCGCGATCCTCGACCACCGGTGCAATCTCACGTACGGCCGCCTTGAACAGGCGCGAGTACTTGCGGTATTCGTCGAAATCCACCGGCAGCAGCACGGCGTCCGGCGCGAGCTTTGCCGCCTTCATCATCCCCATCGCCGAGTTCACGCCGAAGGCGCGCGCCTCATAGGTGGCGGTCGTGATCACGCCGCGCCCGGTGTAATCGCGCAGCCGCGCAAAGCGACGCCGTCTTTCCCCTGAGGCCGGGTCCGTTTCCCACGCCGGTTGGTGCCGCGCGCCGCCGCCGATCACGACCGGCAGCCCGCGCAGTTCCGGATAGCGCAGCAGTTCGACCGAGGCGTAAAACGCGTCCATGTCGAGGTGCGCGATGACGCGACGCGCGTCAATCCGCTGGAACGCCGCACTCGACAGCGTCACAGCACCTCCACCGCCTTACTCCAGCTTCGTCGCCACGCGCGCGATCAGCGCCTCGTACAGGCGTTTGGCTTCCGCGAAATCGGCGGCCGGCAGCGCGCGCATGCGCTCGCGCGATTGTTCGGACCAGGCGTAATCCTGTGCGAGCGGCGCAAATTCACTCTCCGGCGCCGCGTCTTCCAGCAGGTCATCGGTCGCCATCAGCACATAGCGCCCGGCCTCGTTCGGCTGATCGGGCAGCAGCACGAACGCCAGATTCGCCATCGAATCGCGCACACGGTACGAGATGAATCGTTCGACCGTGGTGCGACCGTCCTTGGTGGCACTGCTGGTGCGGGCTGCGCCGAGCTTGTCCGTCAGCGCCTGTGGCTTGAAGCCCTTGGTGCCGGCGGACTGCTGGCGGGCCGTCTCTGCGCTCAAGTCGTAGCGCAGGCCGAGTTCCGCGGCCAGGCCGCGTAGTTGCAGGGCGACTTTCGCATCGAGCAGCACATGTCTGCGCGCCCGCTTGCGGCGCACGGCGAGTGCCCTGGCGGGCAGGCGTTCAGTGATGCGGCGGGTGACATCGTCCGCGGTTTCAGCGTGCACCCGGCCGGACTCGCGCTGGACTTTCAGATTCCCCAACAGGCTGAGCAGTTGCTCCTCGCTCAACGACGCTAGCTTCTCGTCGGTCCAGTTCATCAGGCTGGGGGGAAGAAACACCTTGGCAATGGATTGGTGTGATTTGCGCATCGATTCTCCTGTAATGCAGATGAGCGCAAGTGAACCGCCCAAGTGCCGCCATTGGGGGCACGGGCCCGCGCCCCGAACCCGCAAGTATGGGCCTTTAGCGGCAGATTCGCTCGCCGTGCGGCGACCGGTGGGTGCCGAGCGAGCGGCTACCCGGTCTACCAGGTGCGCGCCCGCCCCGTATCCAGGTGCACGAAATCGGAGCTGGCGTAGTAACCGACGCCGCCCTGCGCAAGTGCAACCGCGGCGTCGCGCAGGCGGCGCGTGTCGCGGCCGGTGAGGCGCACGTCGATTGCGCGTCCCTGTGTATGCAGGCTGTTGGTCGCCACGCCGTTGCTGTGACTGCGAAGCAGCGCGTTGGTGCGCACCGACCGGAAGCCCGAGATGACTTCGTAGGTACCCGGTCCGCACGCCAGATTCAGCGCGTGCAGCGTGTCGAACAGGCGCGCATCGATCTCGCTCATGTCGCCGGTTCGAAAGTCGCGCAGCAGCCGGTTGAGCGATGCCAGCGCATCAGGCAGGTAGTTGCCGGCATCGAAATAGACCAGGCTCAAGCGCTCGCCGGTGTGCGTGTGATAGAAGGAAATCGAACGGGGCGCCGTGGCCCATGCTTCCGGCGCGAACGGCAATGCGAGCGCAAGCGCACCCAGGCCGAGCGCGCGCAGCACGTGCCGACGGTGCGTCGTAACTGGATGTGGCCGTGCGAGATCCTGCATGCGAAGCGAGTCGATTGACGAACGGATGCGGCGGCCGCGCATGCTACCTCGTCTTTCCGCGGCGCGGCGCTCACGTGTTTGGCTGATCGGTATGGGAGTCCGGCTCGCATTCATTGCGGCGGCTGCACTTGTCTGCGCCGGCCCGCCGGTCGCGAACGCCGCCGATCCCTTGATCGAGGCTCTGCGCGAGCGCGTTGAAATCCTGCGCACGAGCGGCGACTCGCAGATCGGCGCGGGTTCGATCGCGGCGCGCACGCTGGTGGCACAACTTTACGAGCGACGCGGCTTTGTGCCGCTGTGGGCCGATGCGCAACGTGCGCGCGCGCTGCAGGCGGCACTTGAAGCGAGCAGCACGCATGGGCTCGATCCGCGCGACTATCACCTCGAAGCGCTCGCCCGCCTGCGTCCTGTCTCAGGCAATTTCGCGCGCGAGCTGGCGCAGCGTGATCTGCTGCTGACCGATGCGCTGGTGCGGCTGGCCTATCACCTGTATTTCGGCAAGGCCGATCCGCGTTCGCTGCGCGGCGGTTGGAACTTTGCGCGCACGCTCGACGGCTTGGATCCGGCAGCGGCTCTGGCGGCGCTGGTCGAAGCGATTGATCCGGCGGCGGCGCTCGAGGATCTTGCGCCGCGACTGCCGATGTATCGCGACCTGCGCGGTGCGCTGGCGCGGTTGCGCGGTGTCGAGCACGCCGGCGGCTGGCGCACGGTCGTCTCCGGACCCAAGCTCGAAATGGGTGCAAGCGGCAGCCGGGTGGCGCAGTTGCACGAGAGGCTGCGAGCGAGCGGTGATCTTGCGGTCGATGCGGACGACCCGACCCGCTTCGATGCCACGCTCGAATCTGCGGTACGGCGCTTTCAGTCGCGCCACGGCCTGGAGCCCGACGGCGTGGTGGGTGCTTCCACCCTGACGGCGCTGAACGTCGGCCTCGCCGATCGCATCGCGCAGGTGCGTGCCAATCTGGAGCGGCTGCGCTGGATTTCGCGCGAACTCGCGGGCGACTTCCTGCTGGTGGACATTGCGGGCTTCCGGGCGCAGCTTTGGCTCGACGAGCGGCTCGCGTGGTCATCACGCGTGATCGTGGGCCGGCCGTATCGCACCACGCCCGAGTTTCGGGCGCGGATGAAGTACCTGGTGCTGAATCCGGAGTGGAACGTTCCGCCCACCATCCTGCGCGAAGACGTGCTGCCCAAGGTGACCAAGGACCCGGCTTACCTGCAACGCCAGAACATGCGCGTCGTCAGTTCCGCGGGACAGGTTGTGGACGCGGCTGGCATCGACTGGGCGCAATACCGGGAGCGGCCGCGGGCCTTCCCGTATCAGATCGTCCAGGCACCGGGACGGGAGAACCCGCTCGGCGGCGTGAAGTTCATGTTCCCGAACGAGCACTCCGTGTACCTGCACGACACGCCGTCGCGGCTGCTCTTCGAGCGCACCGTGCGCGCATTCAGTTCGGGTTGCATCCGGATTGAAAAGCCGCTCGAGCTCGCGCTGCTGCTGCTCGACGATCCGGCGCAATGGACCGAGGAGCACCTGCGCGAGGCAATCGCCACCGGCAGAACCCAGACGATCCCCGTGCGCCGCACAGTCCCGGTGCTGCTGCTCTATTTCACCGCGAGTGTGGCCACCGAAGGCACGCTGCAGTTCCGTCCCGACCTGTATGCGCGCGACGGCGCCATCATCCGCGCGCTGGCGGCACCGTTTCGGTTCGCTCCGCTTGACATGGAGCGACGCACAGCCGGCGCGACTCGTTAGGCAGTTGCTGCTTCGCCTTCAGCGCTGCGCAAACCTTCAAGTGGGGCAACTCAGCCCCGACGAGGCGCTGACGGGTACGCCCATCTGCCCTCAGTTCACGCAAGCAATCGCCTCCGCCTGGCGTCGAATCTACGAAACGCCACGTTTTGAGGAAGTTGTCGGTAGTGGGTTCTTTGTGCCTACATCACCTGCAGCCGGTGCAGGTAGTCGATCAGCGCCAGAATCCGCACGCGGACATACGACTCGACGTCGACCGGCGAGTAGTCCGTGAAGCCCCTAAAGTATTGGCCGCCCTTAAGGCTGTAGTCGTTGCCCCAGATCGGCATTTCGCTCGTACCGTGCGCCCTGGGGGTGGCACGACCATCGATGTTCATCATGACGCGGTCCACTGGGAAGACACCCCCATTGCGTTTGGCGATCGTTGTCAGGTCAGGCATCGCAGCCTTCAGCACCTCACCAAACGAACCTTCGCCTTTGCCGCTCAGGCCGTGGCATACAGCGCAGTTCGAGTAATACTCTGCCTTGCCATAGTCGGCTCTGGTCTGGCCCAGCGCGGCGCAGGATAGAAAAGCAGCAGCAGTCCCGCCGAGAACTGCAGCGATTGTTGCGCGTTTCATCTCGCCTCCCTCTCGGTCGCTGTCGTGGCCTTGGTTGAAACTCAACATCTCGCGGTCACGAAGCGCACCGCATACTGTCCTTATTACGCCAACCGGGAGGAAAGGTAGTGCCAAACCGCAAGGCGATGTCGACGCGAGCAGCCCGCGGCGCTCCCAGCGCGGCATTGCGCTGATCAAAGCACCTTGCGCCCCAGCGCACCCCCAACGCGCCTGACGAGCCATTTGGGCGCTGCGCGCGCCGCCGCCGCCGTCGCGCGATTGACGACGCCCGGCACCACGATGACTTCGCCTTTCATGCAGGCGCGGTAGCCCTCGGCCGCAACCGCATCGACATCTCCCACAAGAAATCCCGGTAGCTGCGTGAGCCGGCCGTGCTCCCGCGCTGCGTTCGTCAGCATGTCGGTGGCGGTGATGCCGGGGCACAGCGCGGTGACCGTGACGCCGGTGCCGCGCAATTCCTCGGCGAGCGATTCCGATAGCGACAACACGTAGGCCTTGCTGGCTGCATAGGTAGCCAGCGTGGGCACCGGCTGAAAAGCCGCGATCGATGCCACGTTGAGGATGCGTCCGTGTCCGCGCTCGATCATCGGCGGAACAAAGTGCGCCAGCATCGCGGTCAGGCTAGATACGTTCAGATCGATGATGTCCTGATGCCTTCGCGCCGGCATCTGCACGAAAAGACCTGACGCAAGCACACCGGCGTTGTTCACCAGCACATCGATTCTCAGGCGCCGCCGCTTGAGCGCAGCGGCGAGCCTGGCCGCAGCGTCGGGTTGAGTGAGATCCGCCGGCAACGACACTACCCGCCCGCCGAACTCTGCGGTCAAGGTTCCGGCCAGTGCTCGCAACTTCTCCGCACCGCGCGCGACCAGGACCAACTGGTGACCATCGCGCGCAAAACAACGAGCGAGCGCTGCGCCGATACCTGCTGATGCACCAGTGATGAGCGCCGTCGACGGCGCTTTCGAAGCAGGCTGTGTCATGTCACGCTCTCCAGGTGTCGGCCGTGTTCAGAGAGATATCGCGGGCGACGGAAGCGGTTGCTTGCATGGCGTCCCACTCACGCCTTCCCGCGAACGCATTGTCCGCCCGGTCCTTTGTCATACCGACGCAGGTACAGTAGTTGTCGTGCGCGGGGTTCTGCGGTGCGCACCTGACAAGAAAAGGGAGACAACCATGTGTTCTTGCATATCGCGACTTGCAGCGTCCGTCGCTGCAGTTGCAGTTCTTGCATCCTGCGCCACGGGCGCGCCACCGGCCGGCAAGCCGGAGTTCATGCTCGTCGGCGTCGACAACAAGGTCGTGTTTGGCGACGACGGCAACCCGAAGTTTTTTGCGCCGGGCAAGGACTCCATCACCATTGTCGACATCGGCACCGATCCGGCCAGGCCGCGGATCGTGGCGAGCTTGCCACTGATGAACTCGGTGTTCGGGCCACCGACCAATCTGGCGATCACGCCTGACGGAACGCTCGGCCTCGTGGCGAACTCGATGGAATGGCCGCAGGAAGGGTCTGGCTGGAAACCGGCACCGGACAACAAGCTTTATGTGATCGACCTGACCGTCAATCCGCCCAAGCACATCGACACGGTGGCGGTCGGCAAACAGCCGTCGGGTCTATCGATCAATCCTGCCGGCAATCTCGCGCTGATCGCTAACCGTGCCGACAACTCGATCAGCGTGCTGTCGATCCAGGGCAAGCAGGTCAAGCTGATCGATACGGTGGCGATAGGCGAACACGTTGCGGCCGTTGTCTTCACGCCCGACGGAAAGCGCGCGCTGGCCGCGAAGTTCCCGGGCAATAAGGTGGCGCTGCTCAACGTCGACGGCCAGAAAGTGACGTATGACAAGCGCGATGTTCCCGTCGGTCTTTGGCCGTACAACCTCGGCGTCACGGCGGACGGCAAGCTGGCGCTGACCGCTGACAACGGCAACAACGGGCGCTCCGACGGCAACGTCGACACGGTGACCGTCGTCGACCTCGAAGCCACACCACCGCGCGCGATCGACAAGGTGGTCATCGGCGACGCGCCCGAGGGCTTTGCCGTCAATCCAAACGGCAGGATGGCGGTCGCGATCCTGCTCGGCGGATCGGATGGGCCGAAGAACTCGTGGTTCTACAACCGCAATGGGCGCGTCGTGACGCTGAAGATCGACGGCAAGAAAGTCACCAAGACCGGCGAGGTGCAGGTCGCCGGTGTTCCCGAGGGCGCGGTCTTCAGCCCGGACGGCAACTGGCTCTATGTCGGCAACTATGCCGACAGCAACATTTCCGTGCTGCGCGTCGACGGCGATACGGTCGTCAACACCGGCGTGGTTGTCGGATTGCCGGGCCCGCCGGCATCGATGCGCGGGCGCGTGCAGTAGACGAACCTTGAATTGCAGCAACCCCGCCGCAACGGCGGGGTTGTTTCTTCTGCGCCCGAAATTCAAAACGAGTGAAGCTGCGCCAGTTGACCGCGCAGTGCTTCCAGCGTGCGCGCCGGCAACTGACACGCGCCGTGCTGACAAAGGTAAGCCTCGCCGGCAACGCGCCCGGCCAGCAGGGGCACGGCATCGGGCGGCCCGGACACGATCGTCACCAGCGGTGCGAATTCGGAACGTGCGCGCACCAACGCATTGCTCGCACCATCCTCGACCGGCAACGCGAGCTCGCCCCCTTTCGTGCTGAGCAGATGGGCGTGCAACAAGGCCGGTGCCGCCGACGGTGCCCGCTCCAGGATCGCCGTTTGGCGCTCGATCGTCCGCTCCACGAGGTCGATCCAGTCGCCGCGCTCGTAGGCGCCGGCGACGCGCAGCAGGAGTTCGCATGCCGCGGCGGTGCCGGACGGCACCGCGCCGTCGAAGAGATCGCGCGCCCGCAGCGGCAGGGGTCCCGGCTCGCTGTCGAAGAATCCCTCATCGGCGTCGTGGAAGCGCTCGACCATCTGGCCACATAGCTCGTGTGCCGACTGCAGCCAGTCGAGTTCGCCGGTCGCTGCGTGCAGTTCGACGAGTCCGAGTCCGACCTGAGCGTAATCGGAGAGGTAGCCCTCGCTGCGCAGCGTGTCGGCACGCCATGCGTGACACAGCTGTCCGTCGCGCCGCATCGTGTCGAGAAGAAAACCTGCCAGCGCCCGCGCCGACTGCAGCAGGTCGTCGCGCTCCAGCAGTCGACCGGCCTCGGCTAATGCGCGCAGCGCCATGCCGTTCCAGTCCGCGAGCACCTTGTCGTCGGTGATCGGCCAGATGCGATTTGCGCGCACTGCATAGAGACGCTCGCGCACCGAGCGCTCCCCGTTTCTCCATTCGTCGGGCGACAGACCCAGTGCGGCACGTACGGATTCCGCATCGCGCCGCTCCAGCACACTGACGCCGCGCTCCCAGTTGCCTTCCTGCGTCACGCCATACAGGCGCAGCGCGGCATCGGCGTCGTCACCCAGCACGGCAACCAACTCGTCCGCCGTCCAGACGTAGAACTTGCCCTCGACACCCTCTGAATCCGCATCCTGCGCGGAGCTGAACGCGGCCGCGGCATCGACCGGGCGCATCTCGCGCTGCAGATACGCCAGCGTGTCCTCGGCCACGAAGCGCAGGCGCTCATCGCCAGTGAGCTGATAGGCGCCCACGTATACGCGCACGAGCTGCGCGTTGTCGTACAGCATCTTTTCGAAGTGCGGCACGTGCCAGCGATCATCGGTCGAATAGCGCGCGAAGCCGCCGCCGACCTGGTCGTACATCCCGCCCGCTGCCATGTGCGTGAGCGTGGTGACCAGCATCGTGCGCGCGCGCGCTTCGCCCATCGCCGCCATTGTCAGCAGATACTGCAGCAGCGGCGGCTGTGGAAACTTGGGCGCCGAGCCGAAGCCGCCGTATGTCTCATCGAAGCTGCGCGCAAGCAGCATGACGGCCTGCTGATGCAGCCCATCAGCCGGCGCGCTTCGCGGGGCGGCCACACCCTGGCGCACATGCTCGATCAGTGACTGCGCATGCTGCTCGAGTTCGGCGCGCCGCGTCCTCCACGCATCGCGCACGCCCTGCAGGACGTCCGCGAAGCTCGGCAGTCCGTGGCGCGCGCGCGGCGGAAAATACGTGCCGCCATAGAAGGGCGCGAGCTGTGGGGTCAGGAACATGTTCATCGGCCAGCCGCCGTGACTGGTCAGCGCCTGCAGAACACTCATGTAAACGTGGTCGACATCGGGCAGCTCTTCGCGATCGACCTTGATCGCCACGAAACCCTCATTGAGCAGTTGCGCGATGGCCTCATCCTCGAAGCTTTCGCGCTCCATCACGTGGCACCAGTGGCAGGTCGCATAGCCGACCGACAGCAGGATCGGCTTGTCCTCTGCGCGCGCCTTGGCGAACGCCTCCGCGCCCCACGGGTACCAGTCGACGGGGTTGTGCGCATGCTGCAGCAGGTAAGGGCTGGTCTCGCGGGCCAGCCGGTTCGGTGGATGCGGCATCAAGGCGCTCCGATCAGTTGTGCAACCGAGCGTAGCCCCGTTCGACCCGTTGCGTGCGCATCGTGCAAACGCCGCGAATGCTGCGAAGATAGGCCATTCAATTCAAGGCAAAGACAAGCATGAGACGCGCGTTCCTGGCACTTCTTGCGCTCGCTTGCGCGAACGGTTGGGCGGAAACGCCGAACACCCATCAGCACGATTTCTCGGGCGCGGAAAGATGGGCGCGCGCGTTTGACGATCCGGCCCGCGATCGCTGGCAGAAGCCCCACGAAGTGATCCAGGCGCTGCGCCTCGCGCCTGACGCGGCCGTCGCCGACATCGGCGCGGGCACCGGGTACTTCGCGGTCCGGCTTGCGCACATGACCCCCAAGGGCCGCGTGTTCGCGGTCGACATCGAGCCGGACATGGTGCGCTACCTTGCCGAGCGCGCCAAGCGCGAGAAGCTGCCCAACGTCGAGGCTGTCCTCGGCAAGCCCGACGATCCGCTGCTGCCAGGCAAGGTCGACCGCGTGCTGATGGTCGACACCTACCATCACATCGACGAGCGGGAAAAATACTTTCGCAAGTTGATCGGCTATCTCAAGCCGGGCGGCGAAGTGGCGATCATCGACTTCACCCGCGACTCACCGGTCGGCCCGCCGGTGAGTGCGCGGATCCCTTCGCAGCAGGTGACCGAGGAAATGCAGCGCACCGGATATGTGCTGGCGATGTCTCACACGTTCCTGCCGCACCAGTATTTTCTCGTGTTCCGGCCGCGATAACGCTTGGTGCGAGGGCGGCGCCCGCTCTCAGCCGGTGCCGCGCGTGAACGCGGCGAGTTCCCACTCCCCGCTCGTCTCGTCGTGCCGCAGCACGTAGGCATCCCCGTCATCGGCGTCGACCTTGAACCAGCGTTGCGTCGGCGCGAACCAGCGGTCAACGATGGCACGCACCGCGAGGCGACGCTCGCCGAGCCAGAACGCAGTCGGCTCCTGGTCGCCGCGATAGCCGGCGTAGCACTCCACGCGGATTGCCATGCGCACACGATACTGCTGGGGTGCGCCCGGCCTGCTTCCGGCCGCAACGGGTTCGGTCGCTGGATACCGCAACCACGGTGGTGGTGCCAAAGCCGAATCGCATGCAGCGGTCGGCACGTGCATTGGCGGTCGCGGAGTCTTAGGCTAGGGGTGTGCAGCACAACGGAAGGCCATGGGAAGGGAGGGGACGATGCCTGACACCGTACTCAAGGTGCACTACTTCTCGACCTTGGTCTCCAACAAGCCCGGCCAGGCGTTCAACGTGCTCGCGACTCTCGTGAGCGCGGGGATCAATCTGCTTGCCTGCAAGGGATTCCCGAGCGGCCGCCGCTCCCGGATTGACGTCATTCCCGACGACACGCGCAAATTCAGCGCGGCGGCAAAGAAAGCCGGGCTGGTTTTCAGCGAGAAGAAAGCCGGTTTCCTAGTCAGGGGTCAAGATCGCCCGGGAGCGCTGGCAGACAATTTGAAGCGGCTTGCCGAGCGCGGCATCAACATCACGGCCGTTGATGGCCTGACGGCAGGCGAAGGACGCTGGGGTGCGATTCTCTGGGTCAAGCCGAAAGATGTTGCCCGGGCCGGAAGAATTCTCCGCGCCAAGGCCAAGGGCGGCTGAGCGTCGAGCGCCGGCCGGCGTCACCGACTGTCCTGCACAGCGCGGCGAAGAGGCGCGCTGTTTCTCCTGGAAGCACCTGCCATGACAACGCACCCCATGACGCCCGTCGATGCGGCGTGGTACCACATCGATGGTCCGGTGAATTCCGCGGTGATCACGGGCATCATGCTGACCCGCAAACCGCTCGACTTCGAGAAGGTCAAAGCGGTCTACACGCACCGGTTGGCCCAGTTCGCGCGTTTTCGTCAGCGCGTCGTCGAGCGGGGATTGCCTATCGCCACGCCCCATTGGGAGGACATGCCGGATTTCGAGATCGACCAGCAACTTCATCACGTGGCGCTGCCGCCACCGGGCGACAAGGTGGCGCTGACAGCGCTGATCAACGACCTCACCAGCACGCCGCTCGATCGCTCACGACCGCTGTGGGACATCCACGTCGTCGATGGTGTCGACGGCGGCAGCGCGCTCGTCACACGAATTCACCACTGCATCGGCGACGGCACCGCCAACCTGACGATCGCCCGCGCGCTGTTCGACACCACGCCCGACGCGCCGCTCGCGCCCGCCGCCGCACCGAAAACATCGGCGGCCGCGCCCGGCTTGATCGAGCGAATGTTCGCGCCGGCGTTCGGCACCGTCGAACGGTCGTACAAGCAAGCGCGCTCTGCAGTGGACACCGCAGTCGACACCGTCAAGCATCCGAAGAAGGCGCTCGAGCAGGCTGCCTTGGTCCTTGCGGGAGCGGTCACACTGGCTGGCGAGCTGCTCAAGCGGCGCGATCCGCACTCCCCGCTCAAGGGCGAGTTCGGGCTCGCGAAGCGCGTGGCGTGGTCAGAACTCGTTTCTCTGAAGGAGGTCAAGGCCATCGGCGCTCCGTCGGGCGCCAAGATCAATGACGTGCTCATTGCCGGCATGACCGGCGCATTGCGCGCCTATCTGAAGAAGCGCGGTGTCGACGTCGACCACATGACCGTGCATGCAATGGTCCCGGTCGATCTCAGGCCGCCCGAACGTGCGCAGGAACTCGGCAACGAATTCGGCCTCGTCATCCTTGAACTGGCGATCCCCAGCAAGGATCCGCTGCAGCGGCTGCGCCTGACCAAGGCGCGCATGGACGAACTCAAGCGTTCACCGGAGCCGGCAGCGATTCTGGCACTGTTCAATCTGCTTGGCCGCGGTCCGAAGATGGTCGAAGACATCGCCGGGCGATTGTTCGGAGCCAAGGCCAGTCTCGTGATGACCAACGTCGCCGGACCGAAGGAAACCATCTATCTGGCCGGCGTCCCGATCAATCGCATGACATTCTGGGTGCCGTATCCGGGCCGAGAACTTGGCATGGGGATCAGCATCCTGAGCTACAAGGGTTACGCATCACTGTCCGTGATTGCCGATGCGCACCTCGTGCCCGACCCCGAGGCGATCACCGCGCATTTCCACCGCGAGTTCGACACGATGCTGGCCGCGGTTCGGCAACGCGAGAAGAAGGCCGCCGTCGCCAAGGCTGCGCCGCGCAAGCCTGCGACACACAGGCGCGCTGCAAGAACTGCGAACAGACACGGCAAGGCGTCAAAAGCTGCTCAGCACTGACATCTCGTTCGCGTCAGCGATTGAACGAGATTCGTTGGCGCTCCTTGTCGCGAAAGCGGTCGCCGAAGCACCGTCCGCGACCGCGTACGCGCGACGGGAACTCGCCACGAATCCGCTCGCTTGACGCGGAAGCTTGCGAGGCAACCTCGCACCGGATCGCCCGCCGGGTGTATGGTTCCTTGTCGCCGAATAGACCCGCCGCGTGTTGCCTACCGTTGCCGATGCGCGGCGTTCCCCCGGCTTTTCTTGCTGATGCGATGACCGCGCCAGAACGCTCAACAGTGTCATCGGCCGAAGTCGCTGCGGCCGTCACCGCAGCCATCAAGCGCCACGCGCAACGCCCCGGTGCGTTGCTGCCGCTGCTGCATGAGGTGCAGGAACTTCTGGGCTACCTGCCCGCGGAATGCGAGACGCGGATCGCGCGCGCGCTGAACCTCTCACGCGCCGAAGTGCACGGCGTCATCACCTTCTATCACCACTTCCGCCGGCATCCGCCGGGCCGGCACGTGCTGCAGATCTGCCAGGCCGAGGCCTGCCAGAGCATGGGGTGCGCTGCGCTGATGGACCACGCGAAGGTTTCGCTGCACTGCACGGACCACCACACCAGCGCAGATGGAGGGTTCTCCGTCGAGCCGGTCTACTGCCTTGGCCAATGCGCCAACGCGCCGTCCGCGATGATCGGCGAGCGCGTGTACGCCCGCCTGACGCCAGCGCGCCTTGATGAACTCGTCGCGGCGCTGCGCGCGGCCGACAGCCGATGATCACGACCATCTTCGTGCCGGGCGATTCCACCGCGCTTGCGGTCGGTGCCGACGCGGTCGCCGCTGAGGTCGCCGCGGTCGCGCGCGCGCGCGGCATTGCTGTCGACATCGTTCGCAACGGCTCGCGCGGCTTGTTCTGGCTCGAGCCGCTGGTCGAAGTCGCCGCCCCGCAAGGCCGGGTCGGCTACGGCCCCGTCGCGCCGGAGGATGTCGCCTCGCTATTTGATGCCGGTTTCATGCAGGGCAAAGAGCATGCGCTCACACTCGGCAAGGTCGAAGAACTGCCGTGGCTCGCCTCGCAGCAGCGACTGACTTTCGCGCGTATCGGCACGACCGACCCGGTTTCGCTCGCCGACTACGAGGCACACGGCGGTCTCGCCGGATTACGCCGTGCGCTGGCGCTGGCGCCCGAAACCATCGTGCAGGAGGTGATCGATTCTGGCCTGCGCGGCCGTGGCGGCGCGGCGTTTCCGACCGGCATCAAGTGGCGTACGGCGCTGCAGGCCGAAGGGGGCACGAAATACATCGTGTGCAACGCCGACGAGGGCGACTCGGGCAGCTTCGCCGACCGCCTGCTGATGGAAAGCGATCCGTTCACGCTGATTGAAGGCATGACGATTGCCGGCCTCGCGGTGAACGCGACGATGGGCTACATCTACGTGCGCAGCGAGTATCCGCATTCCATCGCGATGCTGAACACCGCCATCGAGCGGGCGCGTGCCGCGGGTCTGCTCGGCGCGAGCGTGCTCGGCAGCGGGCGAGCCTTCGATGTCGAGGTGCGCAAGGGCGCCGGCTCGTACGTGTGCGGCGAAGAGACCGCCATGCTGGAAAGCCTCGAAGGCCGCCGCGGCGTGGTGCGCGCGAAGCCACCGTTGCCGGCAATCAAGGGATTGTTCGGCCAGCCGACCGTGATCAACAACGTGGTCACGCTGGCCACCGTGCCGATCATTCTTTCCCGCGGCGCCGCGTTCTATCGTGACTACGGTGTCGGGCGCTCGCGCGGCACGCTGACGGTGCAGCTGGCCGGCAACATCAAGCGCGGCGGCCTGATCGAAACGGCCTTCGGCATCACGCTGCGCGAACTGCTGATGACTTACGGCGGCGGCACCGCTTCTGGCCGGCCGATTCGCGCGGTGCAGGTGGGCGGGCCGCTCGGTGCTTACGTCCCCGAGCACCAGTGGGATGTCCCACTCGACTACGAACGTTATGCCGAGCTTGGCGCCGTGATCGGTCACGGCAGTATCGTGGTCCACGACGATACGGCGAACCTCGCGCGACTGGCGCGCTTCGCGATGCAGTTCTGCGCGTTCGAATCGTGCGGCAAGTGCACGCCGTGCCGCGTCGGCGCGGTGCGCGGCGTCGAAGTGATCGACGAGATCATCGCCGGCCGCAACCGCGCGCAGCAGACTGTCCTGCTGCGCGAGTTGTGTGAGACGATGGTCGACGGCTCGTTGTGCGCAATGGGCGGGATGACGCCATATCCGGTGCTCTCCGCGCTGAACCACTACCCCGGCGACTTCGGGGAAGGAGTTGCTGATGCAGGCAACTGAACTGAAGCGAAGCTTCGATGACCGTGATCACGGCACGCCCGCGCGCGCGGGCGAAGCCACGGTGTCGCTCGCCATCGACGGCCGCGCGGTCACGGTGCCGGCTGGCACGTCAGTGCTGCGCGCGGCGATCGAAGCCGGGATCGAGATCCCGATGCTGTGTGCGACCGACAGCCTCGAAGCATGGGGCTCGTGCCGGCTGTGCCTGGTCGAGATCGAGGGCCGCAAGGGCTACCCGGCGTCCTGCACGACGCCGGCCGAATCCGGCATGCAGGTGCGCACGCAAAGCGAGAAACTGGCGCGGCTGCGTCGCGGCGTGATGGAGCTGTATCTGTCCGATCACCCGCATGACGATGCGGGTCGCCCAATCGACCGCGACACCCAGTTCGCGCGCATCGCCGGGACGCTTGGCGTACGCGCCGTGCGCTACACCGGCGAGGCCAGTCACTGCGCCGAGCCGGTCGATGCCTCGAACCCCTACTTCGCGTTCGACCCCGCGCTGTGCATCGTGTGCAACCGCTGCGTGCGCGCCTGCGAGGAAACACAGGGCACGTTTGCGCTGACGGTCGAGGGGCGCGGCTTCGACTCGCGCATCAGCGCCGGTGGCCTGCCGTTCATGCAGTCCGAATGCGTGTCCTGCGGCGCCTGCGTGGCCGCGTGTCCGACCGGTTCGCTGCGGGAGAAATCGCTGAATGCGCTCGGACCGCCCGACCGCGTCGCGGTGACCACGTGCGCGTACTGCGGTGTGGGCTGCGCCTTCAAGGCGGAGCTCAAGGGCGAAACGGTCGTGCGCATGGTGCCGTACAAGCACGGCGACGCCAACGAAGGCCACGCGTGCGTCAAGGGCCGTTTTGCGTGGAGCTATGCCACGCATCCCGACCGCGTGACGCGGCCGATGATCCGCGAAAGAATCACCGATCCGTGGCGCGAGGTGGACTGGGACGAGGCGATCGGCTACGCGGCGCGGCGCCTGCGCGAGATCCAGGGCAGGCACGGCCGCGATTCGATCGGCGGCATCACATCGAGCCGCTGCACCAACGAAGAGACCTTTCTGGTGCAGAAGCTGGTGCGCGCCGCCTTCGGCAACAACAACGTCGACACCTGCGCCCGCGTGTGTCACTCGCCGACGGGCTACGGGCTGAAGCAGACGCTGGGCGAATCGGCCGGCACGCAGACCTTCAAATCGGTCGAACAGGCCGATGTGATCATGGTCATCGGCGCCAATCCGAGCGAGGCGCATCCGGTGTTCGCGTCGCGCATGAAACGGCGGCTGCGCCAGGGCGCGAAGCTGATCGTGATCGATCCGCGGCGCATCGATCTGGTCGACGGCGCGCATGTGAAAGCCGACTACCACCTGCAACTCGCGCCCGGCACCAACGTCGCGGTGCTCGCGAGCCTCGCGCATGTGATCGTCAGCGAAGGGCTGGTCGATGAAGCCTTTGTTGCGCAACGCTGCGAGGCCAAGGCATTCGCGCAATGGCGCGATTTCATCGCACGGCCGGAGAACTCGCCCGAGCAGATGCAGGCGGCCACCGGCGTGCCCGTTGAACTCGTGCGCGGCGCGGCGCGGCTGTATGCCAACGGCAAGAACGGTGCGATCTACTACGGCCTGGGCGTGACCGAACATGCACAGGGTTCGACCGCGGTGATGGCGATCGCCAATCTCGCAATGGCCACCGGCAACCTCGGTCGCGAAGGCGTCGGCGTGAATCCGCTGCGAGGCCAGAACAATGTGCAGGGCTCGTGCGATATGGGCTCGTTCCCGCATGAACTGCCGGGCTACCGGCACGTATCGGACGCGACCGTGCGTGGCGCCTTCGAGGCCGCCTGGGGTGTCGAGATCCAGCCCGAGCCGGGGCTGCGCATCCCGAACATGTTCGAAGCGGCGCTCTCCGGCAGCTTCAAGGGGCTGTACTGCCAGGGCGAGGACCTGGTGCAGTCCGATCCGGACACGCAGCATGTGGCGGCGGCGTTGTCGGCGATGGAGTGCATCGTCGTGCAGGACATCTTCCTGAACGAGACCGCCAAGTACGCGCACGTGTTCCTGCCGGGCTCAACGTTCCTCGAAAAGGACGGCACCTTCACCAATGCCGAGCGGCGCATTTCGCGCGTACGCAAGGTGATGCAGCCGCTGGCCGGCTACGCCGACTGGGAAGTCACGATGCTGCTGGCCAATGCGCTCGGCTGTGCGATGCACTATGCGCATCCGGCCGAGATCATGGCGGAGATTGCGGCACTTACCCCAACGTTTGCCGGCGTCGATTACGACAAGCTCGACCGCCTGGGCAGCATCCAGTGGCCGTGCAATGACAACGCACCGGACGGCACGCCGATCATGCACGTCGACGAGTTCGTGCGCGGCAAGGGCAAGTTCATCATCACCAGGTACGTGCCGAGCGACGAGAAGGGCACGCGCAAGCACCCGCTGCTGCTGACCACCGGCCGCGTACTGACGCAGTACAACGTCGGCGCGCAGACGCGGCGCACGGATAACGTGCAGTGGCACCATGAGGACCTGCTCGAGATTCATCCGCACGATGCGGCCGAGCGCGGCATCCGCGATGGCGACTGGGTCGGCGTCGAAAGCCGCGCCGGACAGACCGTGCTGCGCGCCACCGTCACCGAACGCGTGGCCCCGGGTGTGGTGTACACGACGTTCCATTTCCCGGAGAGCGGTGCGAACGTGATCACGACCGACAGCTCGGACTGGGCCACCAATTGCCCCGAGTACAAGGTCACTGCGGTGCAGGTCATGCATGTCACTCAGCCGTCGGAATGGCAACGCGGCTACCAGCGCTTCAACACGGCGCAGGAGCAGTTGTATCGCGAGCGCGATCGTGCATTCACCGGCTAAACCCAAAGCGCGCGTCCCGCTCGCCGCAGAACTCGATGACGCGGCCGGCGTGGCCGAACCGTTCCCGGTCGTGCGCTGGCGCGACGGCGCCACCGCGACAGCGCGGGTCGAGGTCGCGCGCGAGGTGCCGATTGCGTTCGAATACAACGGCATCTCGCACGCGGTGATGCTCGCCACGCCGGATGACCTGCACGACTTCGCGCTTGGCTTTTCGCTCAGTGAGGGCATCGCCACGCGCGAGGAGTTCTACGCGGTCGAGGCGCACGCGAGCGCCGCCGGCATCACGCTGGCGATCGACATCGCGGCGGCTGCATTCATGCGGCTGAAGTCGTACCGGCGCACGCTCGCGGGTCGCACCGGCTGCGGCATCTGCGGCACCGAAAGCCTGGACCAGGTGCTGCGGGCCATGCCCGATCTTTCACGCCGCGCGATCACCGTGACCGCGGCCGCGCTGGCACGCACGTATGCGACGCTGAGCGCGCATCAGCCGCTGCAGCACGCGACCGGCGCCGCGCACGCCGCGGTCTGGTGCGCGCCCGATGGCACGATCCTGCTGGCGCGTGAGGACATCGGCCGGCACAACGCGCTCGACAAGCTGATCGGCGCGCTCGCGAATGCGCGCGTCGAAACCACACAGGGCTTTGCCATGGTCACCAGCCGCGCCAGCGTCGAGATGGTGCAGAAGTCCGCCACGGCGGGCATGGCCATGCTGGCGGCCGTGTCGGCACCGACCGCGCTCGGCGTGCAGGTCGCCGTCGACTGCGGCCAGACGCTGATCGGCTTTGCCCGCGGCGCCGGGTTCAACGTCTACAGTCATCCGCAGCGGGTAATCGGTTAACTGGGTGTGGAAAGAAGTCTGCGACGCTCACTTCAGTATGTTGCCTGTTCAAAGCGCTAGCTCTGAAGCACCCTCCGACATCGGGGGTTCAAAAGGGGGCACGCCCCCTTTTCAACAGCCGGTCAGGCAATGGACATCGACAACCTGATCCGCATGGCCAACCGGATCGGCGATTTCTTCGAGGCGATGCCGGACGCCGACGAGGCGCGCGAGGGCGTCGCGCAGCACCTCAAGCGTTTCTGGGAGCCGCGCATGCGCAGCGAACTCGTCGCGCACGTGGATGCGGGCGGCGCTTCGGAATTGAAGCCGATCGTGATCGAAGCGATCCGCCGACACCGCGCGCTGCTGGTGAAGTGATCGCCGCCGGCGCGTACACAACAACAAGAGAACGCAGACCATGAAAACCGACATCGACATCGCGCAGGCCGCCCGGCTCCGGCCGATCGTGCAGCTTGCGCAGGACCGCCTGCATATCCCCGAAGACGCGATCGAGCCATACGGTCGCTTCAAGGCCAAGATCGCGCTCGACTATCTTGCCTCGCTCAACGGCCGGCCCGACGGCAAGCTGATCCTTGTCACTGCGATCAGTCCCACGCCGCCCGGCGAGGGCAAGACGACCACCACGGTCGGACTGGGCGATGCGCTCAACCGCATCGGCAAGCGCGCCGTGATCGCGCTGCGCGAGCCGTCGCTGGGGCCCGTGTTCGGCATGAAGGGCGGTGCCGCCGGCGGCGGCTTTGCGCAGGTGGTGCCGATGGAAGACATCAACCTGCACTTCACCGGCGACTTCAATGCGATCGCGCTCGCCAACAATTTGCTTGCGGCGATGATCGACAACCACATCCACCACAACAACGAACTGCGGTTCGACTTCCGCCGCGTCGTCTGGCGCCGTGTGCTCGACATGAACGACCGTGCGCTGCGCCAGATCACGATCGGCCTTGGCGGGCCGGCCAATGGCTTCCCGCGCGAGGACAGCTTCGACATCGTGGTCGCCTCCGAGGTGATGGCAATCTTCTGTCTCGCCAATTCACTCGCCGACCTGAAGGAGCGGCTCGGCCGCATCGTCGTGGGTTACACGCGTGGCCTGCAGCCGATCCATGCGCGCGACCTGAAAGCCAACGGCGCGATGGCCGCACTGCTGAAGGACGCGCTCAAGCCCAATCTTGTACAGACGCTGGAGAACAACCCGGCCATCATCCATGGCGGGCCGTTCGGCAACATCGCGCACGGCTGCAATTCAGTGATTGCCACGCGCGCGGCGCTCAAGCTCGGTGAGTACGTGGTGACCGAAGCCGGTTTCGGTGCCGACCTGGGCGCGGAGAAGTTCATCGACATCAAGTGCCGCAAGTCCGGGCTGCGGCCGGATGCGGCGGTGATCGTCGCCACCATCCGCGCGCTGAAGTATCACGGCGGCATCGACGTGAAGGCGCTCACCGAGGAAGACCTGCCGGCGCTCGAGCGCGGCATCACGAACCTCGAGCGGCATCTGAACAACGTGCGCAACCATTTCGGCCTGCCGTGCGTGATCGCGGTCAATCATTTCGAGCGTGACACCGACGCCGAGATCAAGCTGCTGCAGCGGAAGATGGCGCATCACGGCGCGCCGGTGATCGTTGCGCGGCACTGGGCCGACGGCGGCGCGGGCGCGGAGGACCTGGCGCGCGAAGTCGTGCGCCTGGCAGAAAGCGGCGCGGCCAACTGCCGCTTCCTGTACGCGGACGAAGAATCGCTGTGGCAGAAGATGAAGGCCGTGGCCACGCAGATCTACGGCGCCTCCGACATCACGGCGGATACCAAGGTGCGCGCGCAGATCCGCAAGCTGCAGGACGAAGGCTACGGACGGCTGCCGGTGTGCGTGGCCAAGACGCAGTACTCGTTTTCCACTGACCCGCAGCTGCGCGGCGCGCCGTCCAACCACGTGGTCAACATCCGCGAAGTACGTCTGGCGGCCGGCGCCGAGTTCATCGTGCTGATCTGCGGCGACATCATGACCATGCCGGGCCTGCCGAAGGACCCCGCCGCCACGCGCATCGACATCGACGACAACGGGCGCATCGTCGGACTTTTCTAAAGCTTCTTCTTCGCGAACGCCTCGATCCGCTGCGCGGTGTCGGCGCTGGCGAAGCAGGCCATCGCCGCCTGGCGCTCGAGTTCCAGCGCGCTGGCCAGTTGCGGATTCAGATCGGCGTTGATGACGCGTTTCAACTGCGACGTCGAAAGCGTCGAGCGTGATGCGACTTGTCGGGCCAGGTCGAGCGCGGTCGGGAGCATCTCGGCGACGGGCACGACGCGGTTGACCAGGCCGAGCCGATGCAGCGCCTGCGCATCCTGGCGCTCGCCAAGCACGATGAGTTCCATCGCGCGCTGGTGGCCCAGGGCCCGCGGCAGCAGATGGGTCACCCCGCCCGTGACGAAATGCCCGAGCGACATCTCCGGCAAGTAGCACACCAGGTTGTCGGCGGCCACCACGAGGTCGCAGTTCAGCAGCCACTCGAATCCGCCGCCCACCGCATAACCGTGCGCAGCACCGATCACCAGCTTCGGGCCGAGCATGATGTCGCGCGTGATGCGCTGGATGTTTTCGCACGTCTTGGCGATCGTTGCGGCACTCGTCGCCTGCTGCTCAAACTCCTTCAGGTCATCGCCGGCACAGAAGGCCCGCCCGGCGCCGGTCAGCACGATCGCCTGCGTGTCGCGATCTCCCTGCGCCTGAGCCAGCGCCGCATGCAGATCGGCCAGCAGTTCGGCGCCGATCGCGTTCAGGCGCTCCGGGCGACACAGCGTCACGACGCTGACCGGGCCTTCGGTGGTGACGTTGGCGTACTTCATCGTTGCTCCTTGTTTTCGCGATCCCATGTGTCGGCGGTGATGCCGTCCTGCTGGAGCCGGAACTTCTCGGCCTTGTCGGTCGGGGTCTTGGGCAATTCGCTCAGGAACCGGATATAGCGCGGCACCATGAAGCGCGCCAGTCGCTCCGCACAGTAGTCGGCCAGCGCGGCGGGCGTCAGTGTGGAGCCCGGCCGCACCACCACGCAGGCCATGACCTCTTCCTCGGTCAACTCGCTCGGCACACCGATCACCGCCGCCTCGAGTACGTCCGCGTGTGTCTCGATGCACAACTCGACTTCGGCAGCCGAGATGTTCTCGCCGCGCCGGCGCACCATGTCCTTCAGTCGCCCGACGAAGTACAAATAACCATCGGCGTCGCGCTTGAGCAGATCACCCGTGTGAAACCACAGATTGCGGAACGCCCGCAGCGTTTCCTGCGGCATTCCGTAGTAGCCGTCCATGATCAGCGACGGTTCACGGGGTCGAATGACAAGTTCACCGGGCGTGCCCACGGGCACTGAAACACCATCTGCGTCGAGCAGGTCGACCTCCCATCGATCGAGCGGTCTGCCGCACGAGCCGAGACGCCCCGGTTCGTCAAGCGGCGTGTAGATCATCGTGCCGGCTTCGGTCAAACCATACAGCTCCACCAGGCGGCAACCGAAGCGCTGCTCGAACTCGGGCACCCATGACGGCAAAGGCACACCCCAACCGAGGCGGGCATGGTGCTCGCGATCGCGCGGTGTCGGCGGCTGCTTCCACAGCATGGTCAAGGTCGCACCCATGAAGTCGAATACGGTTGCCTTGAACGCGCGCATCTCGTCCCAGAAGCGCGAGACGCTGAAACGCTCGCCGATCGCGGCCACACCGCGCAACAACAGCGCCGGCGCGACCGTCATCACCGCGGCGTCGAGGTGGAACAGCGGGTAGGGGCAGTACAGCACGTCGTCTTTGCGCAGGCCAAGGCCCTCGACCACGCCGCTCGCCTGCGCCAGCACGTATCGGTGCGAAATCATCGCGGCCTTCGATCGTCCCGTGGTGCCCGACGTGTACAGCAGCAGGCAAAGATCGCGGAAGTGAACCTCCGGGTGCGGAACTGCGCCCTGCGCCGTTGTTCCGGCGCGCACGTCTTCATAGCGCAGCGTGTCCGCGTCGGCCTGCGCGTCGCCGACGACGATGACCGCGGCCACGGACTTCAGCTTCGATCGCACCTCGGACCACTGGTCTTTCAAGCTCGCGTGCGCGATCAGCAGCCGGCTTTCGACGAGATCGATCGCATCCATAAGCGCTCGCCCGCGAAATGCAGTGTTGACCGGTGCCGTCACGGCGCCGAGCTTTGCCAGCGCGAACCAGACCACGACGAACTCCAGACAGTTCGGCAGCATCAGGCTGACGATGTGCCCTTGCTTCACGCCCTGGCGCTGCAACCCCGCGGCGACGCGGTCGGTTTCCTCGTCGAGCTGCCGGTAGGTCCACTCGCCCGCGCGCATGCGCAGGAACGGCCGATCCGGCACTTCTCGCGCCGCGCGCCGAAGTTCGGCGCCCAGCGACGTGCTCTGCAGGCGCTGGCTCATTTGCATGGGGGCGCCCGGCCCCGCTCACTCGACCGTGGCTCGATCCGCCGCGTACTGCACCGGTTCCACGAAGCGCGGGTCATCATGCAGGGCCCAATACGCCGACTGCAGTTGCGTCGTCACCGGGCCGAACACGCCGGCTCGCCGGTTGCCGATGGGCACGCCGTTCAGTTGGCTGATCGCGATCACGCCGCCGCCGGTGCTGGTCAGGAAGATCTCGTCGGCGCTGCGCAGTTCGTTCACGGGGAGTGCGCGCACCTGCAGGTCATAACCCTTGTCGCGCGCCAGCTCGATCGCCGTGCGCCGGGAAACGCCCTCCAGCACACCACCTTCCGGCGTCACGATTTGTGCTCGCCCCTGCCGGTTGAACACGGCAAACACATTGAAGCCCGGCCCCTCGGTGACGTTGCCGTTTGCGTCCTGCAGCACAACGGTCTCACCGCCCTGCTCATACGCCTGGAACAGGCCCATCACGAAGTCGAGCCAGTGATAGTTCTTGACCCGGGGATCGATGCTGGCGGGCGGTATGCGCTGCAGGTCGGCGACGATCAGGTCGATGCCGCGCCGCTGCTTGTCCGGGTCCGCGATCCAGATGAACGGGATCGCGAATGCCATGAAGCGATTGGTGCAGGTGCGCGGATCGCGCGAACCCGGCGCCGGGTGGCCGCGCGTGCACAGCACCTCGACATAGGCGTCGCGCAGACCGGCGCGCGCCACGCACGCATGCATGATCGTGCGCATCTCAGCGCGCGCAACCCCGGGCTTGAGCCGCAACGCGGCCAGGCTCGCTTCAAAGCGATCGAGGTGATCGTCGAGCCGAAAGAACTTGCCGTGCCAGACATGCGCGACGTCGTACGTGGCGTCGGAATGCAGGAATCCCCAGTCGAAGATGGAGATCTTCGCGTCTTCGGGCGCGACGAAGTCGCCGTCGATATATGCGCAACCTTGCATGCTGCCTCCGCTTGCGTGAGGGTGGCTGAGTGTAGTCAGCCGGCCCGCTTATGACTTCAACTCCAGCCAGATCTCGTTTCTGCGCATGAACCACGGCGTCCACGGCGGGTTGTAGCGCGCCCATGTGGGCTCACCGGTCCACGCCAGTCCCGCGCCCTCCAGCACCGACTTGAGTTTGGCCAGATACGTCTCAAAGCGCGACTGCGACCAGAAGCCGGAATACATGATCACCGCCACCGAGCGGGCCGGCACCGCGCGCAGCTTGACGCGCGCATCCAGCGGCTCGGGCAGCGTGTCAAGCGTCCATTGGGCGGGCATCGTGAACTGCACGACATAGCCGCTTGCCGCCGCGGTCTGCGTCACCGGTGCGGTCATCGCGATCTTCACCGGCGTCTGCGCCACCGGCGCGGTCATCTCGATGCGACGCTCGCCCTTGTTCTTTCCGAAGATGTAGCCGGCCAGCAAACGGAAACCTTCGTTGCCCGCGTCTTCCGCATCGGCTTGCACCACGACCTCGGCCACCACATACGGCGCATAGCGCCGGATCTCGACCTCGTCGAAGCGCTTTTCGACCGTGAAGGTGGGTTCTTCGATTGCCATCGCCGGCTCCGGGAAGACAGACACAGCGATCGCCACTGCGACGAACGCCGAGAAGGACAATATTCTTGAATTCATCATGCGCAGTGCTCCAGCGTCAATCGCGCGCGCGGCCTGCGCCGGAACGACGGTGCACGCGGCTGCGGGATCAGTTTGCGGTTGGGCCGTCAGCGCCCGCCGGAGACATCGATCAACGCGCCGTGCACGTACGAGGCCGCATCCGACGCGAGCCACAGCGCGGCCTCGGCGACCTCGCTCGCCGCGCCCGAGCGGCCGAGCGGCACGGCGGTCTTGGCCAGTTTTTCCATCTGCGCCAGCCCGCCATGCAGGTTGTGGATGTCGGTCGCGATCAGCCCCGGCCGGATCGCGTTGACGCGGATGCCCTCGAGGCCCACTTCCTTCGCCAGCCCGAACGTGAAGCTGTCCATCGCGCCCTTGGAGGCCGCGTACGCCGCGCCGCCGGCGAGCCCGCCGGTGCGCGATGCGACCGACGACATGTTCACGATCGCGCCGCCCTTGCCACCGTGCCGAGTCGACATGCGGCGCACTGCCTCGCGCGAGCAGTAGAACGCGCTCAGCACATTCGACTGCATCATGTCCGCGACGTTGGTCTCGTCACTTTCGTCGACGCGAAACGCCGCCAGGACGCCCGCGTTGTTCACCAGCACATCGAGTGTGCCGAACGCAGAGTCGAGTTCGCCGAACATGCGGACCACCTGATCGAGCTGTCCGACGTCGGCCTTGAGCAGGATCGCGTCGCCACCGGCGTTGTGAATCTCGTCGACCACTGCGCGCGCAGCTTGCTCGCTGCGGTGGTAGTTGACGCCGACCTTGTAGCCCGTAATGGCCGCAAGCTTTGCGATCTCGGCGCCGATGCCGCGGCTGGCACCTGTCACCAGCATGACTTTGACCATGGGATCACTCGGGCTCGATGCCCGCCTCCTTGGTGAGCTTGGTCCACTTGGCGATTTCCGCCACGATGAAGCGCTGCAGTTCGGCCGGCGTCATCGGCATCGGCGTGATTCCCACGCCCGCCAGTTTTTCCTTC
This sequence comes from Burkholderiaceae bacterium, assembly GCA_036824465.1. Taxonomy (GTDB): domain Bacteria; phylum Pseudomonadota; class Gammaproteobacteria; order Burkholderiales; family Burkholderiaceae_F; genus JAKOQB01. Next base: position 24,924 of record DAITAC010000003.1, on the reverse strand, counting down.
ACTTCCGCGGTGGCAAGCGCCTTGGTCGTCGCGGCGTGCAGCTTGTCGACGATGTCCTTCGGTGTTCCGGCCGGTGCCGCGATCACGAACCACGCGGTGATGTTGTAGGCCGGCAGCACCTCCGCCAGCGTCGGCCAGTCGGGCGCCAGCGGGCTGCGCGTCGGTGCGGTGACCGCAACCGCGCGCAGCTTGCCGCCCTTGGCCTGCGCCAGCGCGTTGCCGAGATCGACGAAGGTGAAATCGACCTGGCCGCCCATCACATCGTTGACCGCGAGCGGAATGCCCTTGTACGGCACCGACAGCACATCGAGCCCGGCCAGCTTGTTCAGCATCGAAATGCTGATCTGTGAACTCGTCGAGCCATAGCCGGCCGAGACCTTGCCCGGCCGCTGCTTCACGAGGGCGATGAATTCCTTCAGGTCCTTCGCCGGGAACTCGGGCTTGACCATCAGCACGAGCGAGGTTTCGCCGATGCCCGCCACCGGCGCGAAGTCCTTGGCCGGGTCGTACGGCATCTTCTTCATCAGCGGCACGTTCGATGCGATCGCCGTGTTGGATGTGAAGAGCAGCGTCTGTCCATCCGGCGCCGCACGCACGACCTCGTTGCCGGCGATCGTGCCCTGCGCGCCGGCCTTGTTCTCGATCACGAACGACTTGCCCAGCGCGTTCTGCAGTTGTTGCGCCATCACGCGCGCGGCGTGATCGGTTGCACTGCCCGGCGGAAACGGCACCAGCATCCTCACCGGACCCTTGGGGTAGTCCTGCGCCTGGCCGAACGCTGGCGGCACTGCGAGTGCGGCAATCGCAGCCACGCCGATCGCACCGAACAGTCTGATGATTTTCATCTGGTCTCCTTCTTTGCGCGGCGCAGGGCCGTGCCGGCCGGCACCTTAACAGTCATCGTCAGCAGGTGAAACGACAGCGCCTTGCCGTGCAGGTCGAGGTTGAGCGAATCATTGACGCCGCCGTCGAGCACGTCATCGAGCACGAAATTCATCGCCGCGAGCTTTGGCAACAGGTAGCGCACGACGTGGGTCGGCCGCCGATACGCAAAATGCGCGGCCACGCGCGCCACTGTCACCTGTTCGACCAGCAGATCGTAGTGGCGCGCGTCGTAGGCAAAGAGGCCGATGTTGGTGCAGTTACCCTTGTCGCCCGTGCGCGCGTGCGCGATCTCGCGCAGCGGGACTTCGATCTGGTTCATGTCTGCTCGATGAACGAGAAACTTGCCGGCACGCGTTCGCGTGGCACCAGGCACGATTGAAGTGACAGCCGCTGGCGCTTCGAGACCTTGGCCCCGCCGCCGCCGGCCGGACCGCCCGTCCACAGCGCCGGCACCTCGCGCAGCAGGCGGTCGATGCGGCTCACGTCATCGTGTTTGGCCGCGACGCGCAGCCGCACGTCGGTGGCAGCACCAGCCGCGGTCGCGGCCAGCAGTCGATTGCCGTCGTCGCCCAGCACGCTGCACACGCCGATCAGGTCGAACCGCAGTTCCAGCTCGCGGCCAAGCCGCTTGCGCAGCACGTCCATCGCCAGCCGCGCGCGCGCCTCGGCGCCGGGGCCCGCGTACGAAATCTCCGCCTCGCCGATCCAGCCGCCGTCGGAGAACACGTTGGTCTTCAGCGTCGGAGTGCGCGGATGCCCGCGCACACCGGACAGTCGCACCGTGTTCGGGCCCAACTCCTCCACCTGCGCATCGGTGATGTCGGCTACCACGTCCGGCGTGAGGTACGCGGCCGGGTCATGGATCTCGTACAGCAGTTGTTCCTTGACCGTGCGCGCATCGACCAGGCCGCCGGTCGCCGATGCCTTGGTCACGATGCAACTGCCGTCGGCCGCGATCTCCGCAATCGGGAAGCCCACATCCTCGAGGCCCGGCACGTCCTTGTAGCCGGGGTCGGCAAAGTAACCGCCGCTCACCTGCGCGCCGCATTCGAGCAGGTGGCCGGCCATGGTCGCGCCGGCGAGTTGATCCCAATCGGTCTCGCGCCAGCCAAAGTGCGCAATCGCCGGCGCCAGCGTCAGCGACGGATCGGCCACGCGGCCCGTCACCACGACCTGTGCGCCCGCCTTGATCGCCGCGGCGATCGAAAACGCGCCCTGATAGACGTTTGCGCACACGAAGCGGCGATCGTCGAATTGGCCTGGCAGGCATTCGCGGATCAATCGGCGCCCTTCGGCGCTCGACAGGTCATCGCCCTCGACCACCGCGATTCGCGGCGAAGCCAGACCCAGCTCGCGCGCGAGCCGCAGAATCATCTGCGCCGCCGCGCGCGGATTGGCCGCGCCGAAGTTGCCGACGATGGTGATGCCATTCGCGAGGCAATCGGCCAGGATCGGCCGCAGTTCCATGTCGAGCAGTACTTCATAGCCGAGATCCGGGTTCGCCTTGCGCGCCAGTTGCGCCAGCGCCAGCGTGCGTTCCGCCAGCATCTCGAAGATGATCGCCGACGGCCCGCCGCGCTCGATCAACGTGCGCACCACGGCCGGCGGCGCATCGACGCGGTCGCCGGAGAAGCCCGCGCCGCAGCCGACGGCCAAGGATTCGGTGTTCTTGCCTATCTGCATCGGTAAAGCTTGAGACAAGCGGGCAGGTTAGTAAACCGAATTCTCGCCGCAAAGGTTTCGCGCTGCGATCCATCGCCTTGAACCTCTTGATCCGTGCTCCCCCGGCGCCGGTCAAAGGGGCCACTAAATTGGAACTCGACGCGCCGGAATTTCAAGATCACGTCGTCGCCTTGCTCATGCAACGCGGGATTTGCTTCCGCGACAGCGGGCTGGTGCACACGGTGATGTGAAATCGCAGCGCGGCGGCGCGTACACCTGAAGTCCGGCGTCTTGTGGATACCGCCCGACTTGCGCGCTTGACGCTTGCAGCCCTTGCCGATAGCATTCCTTACCAAGCGTAAGGAATAAAGATGACGACCGCAACCCTCACCAGCAAGGGCCAGATCACGATGCCGCAAGCGGTGCGGCAGACACTCGGCCTGCAGACTGGCGACAAGGTGGACTTCGTGCCCGACGATGCGGGTGGCTTCAAGGTCGTCGCGCTGCGCAAAGACGTCAAGGCCCTGCGCGGGCGTTTTGCCGGCCGGGTCAGGCGGCCCATCAGTGTCGAAGACATGGCAGCGGCGGTGCAGGCCGAAGCGGCCGAGCGCGCGCGTCGCACGGGCCGCGTGCGGGCCGGCAGGGCAAAGCGCAGCAAGTGATCGGGCTCGACACCAACGTCGTGGTGCGATACCTCGCGCAGGACGAGCCTGCACAATCGGCCCGCGCCACGCGACTGATCGAACGCGAGCTGAGCGAGCGCGAGCCCGGTTACATCAGTCTCATCGTCCTGGTGGAGACTTGCTGGGTTCTCAAGCGGCTTTATGGAGCCACCGCCGGTGAATTGCTTGAAACCGTGCGCGACCTGCTCGATGCGCGGCAACTAGCCGTCGAAAGTCGCGCCCTTGTGGCGCGGGCGCTGGCGCGCGTGGGGAACTCCGGCGGTGACATTGCAGACGCGCTGATCACCGAATGCGCAGCGAAGGCCGGCTGCAAGCGCACCGTAACGTTCGACAAGACGGCTGCTGGGCTGGGTATGGAGTTGCTGCGCTGAATCTGACCCTTTCAGGACTCTCGCGCAATGCGTAAAGCGCCAGGCTGCTTGGAGAAATTCGCAACCCGGCAGCCTTGAGTCGAGAAGATCTCTTTCTCCCTTCGAGTTCGCCAGATCCTTCGCCTGCGTCTCGTGACTATTCCTTCACCTCCAACCAGATCTCAATAGGCTGCATGAACCACGGTGTCCACTGTGGCGAAGCCAGTGTCCGAGCTGGACCACGTTGCCGTGGTACCGGCGATGACATCGCCAAATTGATTCCTCGCCACCGCCGTCATCTGCAGCGTGTCGCCCTCCTTCGGGGACAGGGTCGGGTTGGTGAGCGTGACCGTCGTCGTCGTGCGAGTCGGCTCGCCTCCACCGCCGCCGCCGCAGGCGGCCACGACGGCCAGCAAGGTGGCCGCAATAAACAGTTTGACGAGGCGCGAATGCTCACTCCCGAATCCCGTTGCAGCCTTTACCGCGAGCGACCGATGAAACATTGGACGCTTGCTGCGCGCGCCGTTGTTAACCCACCCCACTCGGGCGCTCCGTGTCGGTCCTGCCTGCGACAAACGCCAATCCGTGATGCGGCGACGTTCACGAAACCATTCTTGACCTGGGTCAGTTCGTGCGATTGAACCGGGTCGCCGCGCCGCTTATCGTCGCGCCGTGCCCCATCGAAGTAACCACCAATCGGGGCAGAGGAGACTCGTATGCGTAGCTACATTGCGGCCGCGGCGTGCGCGCTGCTTGCTGTTACTTCCATTCATGCGCAGCCCAGTGCCCGGGTCGACGTGCAGACCCAGCCGGGCCTGCAGGCGCCCGCGCAGCTCATCACCGATGCCAACGGCATCACCCACGTCGCCGCGGTCAACGAAGACGACGTGTATTTCCTGCAGGGCTGGGTACACGCGCGTGACCGCTTCTTCCAGATGGACTACAACCGCCGGGTGGCGAGCGGCACGCTGGCCGAACTTGTCGGCGCGGCCGCGCTGCCGAGCGACGTTCAGTTGCGAACGATCGGTCTGAAGCGCGCGGCGGTGCGTTCGCTCGCAGCGGTGAGTCCGGCCGCGCGCGCGTCGATCGCCGCATATACGCGCGGCGTCAATGCGTGGCTCGCGGCCAACCCGCTGCCGCCTGAGTACGGCGCACTCGAACTGACGCGCGCCGACCCATGGACCGAAGTCGACAGCGTGGTGGTCGCGAAACTCATCGCCTTCAGTCTGTCGTTCGACCTCGACATCGATCCGACGATCGCGTTCCAGTCGTACCTGCAGGCCGGCCAGGCCCTCGGCTTCAACGGCCAGGCACTGTTCTTCGAGGATCTGTTCCGCTCCGCACCGTTTGATCCGGCGGCCACCGTGCCTGACGCTTCGGTGCCGCTTTCGATTGCGGCGGTCAAGCCCACGGGTCAGGCCGCGCACCAAGTCGACGCGAAGTCACTCGATCTCGCGCGCGAGTGGGGCGACAAGCTGCGCGATATTCCGCTGTTCCAGCGCATTCGCGATCGCGACAGGCGCGAAGGCTCGAACCTGTGGGCCGTCAGCGGGCGACTCACCACCAGCGGCCGGCCGATGATCGCCAATGACCCGCACCTTGCGCTGGGCACGCCTTCAACGTTCTATCCGATGGGCCTGGCCGTCTTTGGCAAGCTCGAAGTGTTCGGCAGCGGCTTCCCCGGCATTCCGGGTGTGGTGCAGGGCTACAACCGCCACATCGCGTGGGGCACGACCAACAACGCGATCGACGTCACCGACACCTACCAGGAACAACTGGTGCCCAACCCGTCATCGCCGAGCGGGTTTTCATCGGTCTACATGGGTCAGCTTGAAGCCGTGATCCCGATCCCCGAGGTGTTCCGCGCCAACCAGCTGGGCAACGGCATCGCGAACGACATCGTCGTGATTCCACCGGGCGGATCAATCCCGCCCGCGACGCTGATCATCCCGCGCCGGAACAACGGTCCGATCGTCAACTTCAACCCGACGACGGGTGTCGCGCTGTCGGTGCAATACGCAGGCTTCTCGGCCACGCGCGAATTGGACAGCTTTTTCCTGATCAACCGTGCGCGCAATCTCGACGAGTTCAAGGCGGCGCTGCAGTACTTCGACTTCGGCTCGCAGAACTTTGTCTATGCCGACGACCGCGGCAACATCGCCTACTTCACCACCGGCGAGATGCCGCTGCGCGAAGACCTGCAGGCCGGCACCGTCAACGGCGCACCGCCCTGGTTCATCCGCAACGGGCAGGGCGGCAATGAGTGGATTCCGATGGCCAATCCGCCGGAAACCCAGGCGCTGCGGTATGCAGTGCTGCCGTTTGCCGAGATGCCGCAGATCATCAATCCGCCGGCGGGGTGGTTCGTCAACGCTAACAACGATCCGGCGGGGCTCACGCTCGACAACAACCCGCTGAACGCGCTGCGGCCCGGCGGCGGACTCCTCTACCTGGCGTACGCATGGGACCGCGGCTTCCGCGCCGGCCGCATCACCGACCGTCTCCGCACCGAACTCGCCTTGCGCAGCCGCGTCAGCTTTGACGCGATGCAGTCGATCCAGGCCGACGTCAAGCTGCGCGATGCAGAGTACTTCACGCCGTGGATCGTCAATGCGCTCGCGCGTGCACGTGCACCGGGTGCAAATCCGGTGCTGGCCGCGCTCGGCGCCGACGCAGCCGTCGCGCAGGCGGTTGGCCGGCTCGACGCGTGGGATTACTCCACGCCTACGGGCCTGACTGAAGGTTGGGACGCCGGCAAGCCCGCCGGTACCGCACCCACGGCGGGACAGATCGGCAATTCGGTCGCAGCGACGATCTACTCCGCGTGGCGCAGCCGCGTGCTCGCCAACACGGTTGATGCCCCGCTGACAACGTTCGGATTGCCGAAGCCCGACAGTCAGTCGGTCGTCAACGCGTTGCGCCATTTGTTTGACACGTTCGACACGAACGGCGGCGTCGGGGCCTCCGGCATCAATTTCTTCAACGTGCCCGGCGTGACCAGTGCGGCGGACCGCCGCGACATCGTGCTGCTCAAGAGCGTGCAGGAGGCGCTCGCGCTGCTGGCGAGCAACGAGTTCAAGGCCGCGTTCAACAACTCGACGCAACAGAGCGACTATCGCTGGGGCAAGCTGCACCGGATCGTGTTTGCGCATCCGCTCGGCGGGCCATTCTCAGTGCCGCCGGCCGGTGGTGCGTTCCCTGCGCCGCTCGCGGGCTTGACCGGCATTCCCACCGACGGCGGCTTCTCGACGGTCGATGCCTCATCGCATAGCCCGCGCGCCGCCACGCTGAACGGCTTCATGTTCAGCGCGGGCCCGGTGCGCCGCTTTGTGGGTGAAGTCGGCCCGGGCGTCACGCGCGCCGAATCGATCTGGGCTGGTGGCACGAGTGGCGTGCTCGGCAATCCGAACTACACGTTGTTCCTGCCGAAGTGGCTGGCCAACGAGACCGTGCCGCTCGCGCTCGGCATGGGCGAAGTAATGCGCGGCGCGCAAAGCGTGATCATGCTGCGTCCAGAGCGTTGAAACCTCGCCCTTGCCCTTGAGAAGCGCCGCGCACTGCGCGGCGTTTTTCTTGGCTGTGTGCGCGTGTCGAGCCGCTCGCCACCGGCGCAACTGTGTCATCACCCGCGCGCACTGCGCTACCCTGACCTCCCTCTCGCTTCCAACCCTGATGAACCTGCCTTCGCTTCGCCGCCGTGTGCGCCATGCAAGCATCGTCTTCGCATGCGCGCTCCTCGCTGCCTGCGCCACGCCCGCGCGCATCGACCTCGATGCGCAATCGCTGGCGTCTGCGATGGCACGCCGGCCCGTCGTGCTGTTGGGTGAAGTGCATGACAATGTCGCTCAACACACCGCGCGCGCGGCCGCGCTGCGGCACCTCGTGCGCAACGGCGCACGCCCGGCGATCGCGTTCGAACAGTTCGATCGCGAGCGGCAAGCGGACATCGACCGCGCGCGGCACGAAACAGCGCCCGCCGGCACCACTCGCGCTGATCACCTGATTGCGCAGGCCAGTACGACTCGCGGCAGTTGGGACTGGGCCTTTTATCGGCCGTACGTGGAGCTCGCACTCGAGTACGACTTGCCGATCATTGCGGCCAACCTCTCGCGTGCCGATGCCACGCGCGTGGCGAGCCAGGGTTTTGGCGTCGTGTTCGATGCCGCCACGTTCCGCGCACTCGGCCTCGACGCATTACCGCCCGCGGTGCTGAGCGCGCAGGAGCACGCGATCGACGAGGGACACTGCAAGCAATTGCCTGCCGATGCAGTCACCAAGCTTGCGCGCTCGCAGATCGCACGCGATGCCGTGCTGATGCTCGCCATCCGCCCGCACTTCGACCGCGGCGTGGTGCTGCTGACCGGCAACGGCCATGCGCGCAGCGACATTGGCGTGCCGTACTTCCTCACCGCGGCCGAGCGTGCCAACACGATCAGCATCGGCCTGCTGGAAGACACGATGGCGATGCGCGAGTGGCGGCCGCGCTTCGACGTCGCCTATGTGACGCCCACACAGCCGCGCGCCGATCCGTGCGCGACGTTCAAGAAGCCCGTGACACCATGAAATTCGACCATCGCGTTTTGGAGTGTCACGATCCTTGGCGCAGAGTGTTGTAGGCGCGGATCGAAGCGCGACGAGAATGTCCGTCTCCCTGGCGCAGGCCGAGGCCCAATCTGCGACGATCCAGATTACTGAATCGGCAATCGTCAGTAGGTCCCGGCCCCGGATCACGTCCGAGACAGGTTCTGCGCCGGCACCAAGCTTCATGCTGTCTTGAACTTGAAACGGAGTCACGCCACGTCGTGAGCTGCCAACACTGGCCGCGCACGCAGCGCGTCCGCAAACGCCCGCGCGGCGGCCGGCGTCGGCTCGTGCGCGACCGGTGGCGCGCTCACGCGCCCACTTGGGCGCGATGTGCGGTGGCCTGCGCGCGGATGCGCGCGCGTTCGTCGTCCGACAGGCGCGCGAGGTTCTTCACCTGCATCACCATGCGCGGGTTGGCGGCCAGTCGCTGCTCGTGGCGCAGCAGGAAGTCCCAGTACAGCGTCGTGAACGGGCAGGCGCGCTCGCCGGTGCGCTCGGCCGGGCGGTAGCGGCAGCGCGCGCACAGGCTGCCGCCGCTCATGCGCTCGATGTACTTGCCGCTCGCGACGTAAGGCTTGCTGGCCATCAGGCCCCCGTCGCCGTACTGGCTCATGCCGAGCGTGTTGGGCAGCTCGACCCATTCCACCGCGTCGACGTAGACGCCCAGGTACCAGGCGTGCAACTCCTGCGGCCGCACGCCCAGCAGCAGCGCGTACAGGCCCGTCACCATCAGGCGCTGGATGTGGTGCGCGTAGCCCAGGCGCAGTGTCTGGCCGATGGCGTCGGCCAGACAGGCCAGGTCGGTCTCGCCGCTCCAGTAGAAGTCCGGCAGCTTCGCCTCGGCACCGAGCGCGTTGTGCTCGAGGTATTCCGGCATCTGCGTCCAGTAGATGCCGCGCACGTACTCGCGCCAGCCGAGGATCTGGCGGATGAAGCCCTCGGCGCTGGCGAGCGGGACGCGGCCGGCGCGGTAGGCCGCCTCGGCCGCGGCCACCACCTCACGCGGGTGCAGCAGCTTGACGTTCAGCGCCGCCGCGAGATGCGCGTGCCACAGCCACGGCTCGCCGGGCCAGAGCGCGTCCTGCCAGCGGCCGAAGTTCGGCAGTCGCTCGGACACGAAGACCGAGAGCGCCTCGAGCGCCTGCGCGCGCGTGACCGGCCAGCCGAAGCCGTCGCAGCTTCCGGGGTGCGACGCGAAGCGCGTGCATACGATCGCCTGCACCGCGCGCGTGATGGCGTCGGGCGCGAAGCGCCGCGGCGGCGGCACGGTACCGGGGCCGTCGCGGCCGAAGCTCTCGCGATTGTCGGCGTCGAAGTTCCACTGCCCGCCTTCGGGTTGCGCGGGGTCGGCCGTGTCCATCAGCACACGATGGCGGCGCCGCATCTCGCGGTAGAAGAACTCCATGCGCAGCTGCTTGCGGCCCTGCGCGTGGGCGCGGAACTCGCGCACGGTGGCGAAGAAGTGGCGGTCCTCGCGCACATCGAGCGCGAGGCCGGCCTCGTCCGCCACGGCGCGCAGCGCGGCAAGCACGCGCCAGTCGCCGGGCGCGGTCATCACCAGGGCCTGCGGGCGCAGCGCGGCGATCGCGGTCCGCAGCTCGGCCGCCAGCGTGCCGCAGTTGGTCGGATCGTCGAGCGTGCGGTAGTGCAGCGGCCGGCCGCGCGCGCGCAGCTCCGCCGCGAAGTGGCGCATTGCGCTCAGGACGAACGCGGTGCGCATCTGCGACGACGGGATGTGCGTCGACTCCTCGGCCACTTCGGCCATCCACACCGCGTCCTGCGCGGGGTCGAAGCCGTCGAAGGCGGCGGCATCGGCATCGAGCTGGTCGCCGAGCACGAGCACGAGATGGCGGAGGGTGTGGAGAGGGCGGCGGCTCATCGCGCGGGCTCCCTGGCGCCCGGCGCCGCCACCTTGCCGCGCCGGCAGGCGTCGGAGCAGTACTTCACCTCGTCCCAGGTCTTCTCCCAGGCTTTGCGCCAGCTCATCGGCCGGCCGCAATGCACACAGGGCTTGGTCGGCAGCGTGGCCTTGTTGCCCTTGAGGCCGTGGCGCGGCGCGCTCATTCGGCGCCCTCCTCGGACATCGGCTCGAACAGGTCGAGCTGCTGCTTGGCCGGCGAGCAGATGCGCAGCGTATTGATGCCGGTGGTGCCGCGTTGCATCTGCATCTGGCTCCAGTGGATGCCGGGCTCGAAGTCGAGGAACTGGCGCCCTATACCCAGAACAGCACCCGCGGCAAGCGCGGGCGCACCAACCTGTCCTCAAGCGTCCGCGGACGGCAGCGCAATGCCTTCCGCCTGTGCGACGCGGACAAGCGCCTCTTCGAAAAGCGCGCGCGCGCTCCCGGCGACGCGGCCAAGTTGGCGGTGCAGTTCAGCATCGGCGGGGCTGCGGTTTTCGCACTCGGCGCTATAGCGCTCGAAGGCTCGCAGGCTCAGCAGCAGATCGACCACGTGGCGCGGGCATTCGCAGCGGACCGTGGTCGAGGTCTGTGCCAGCCGTGCCAGTGCGCGCTCGTCGAAGCGCGGCGCAGGCGGAGCGGCGAGCGGTGGCGCGGCGACTGCCTCGGGCGCGCCGAGCGCCGCCGCCCCGAGTGACTCGATTTCAGCCAGATCGATCGGCGCATGGGCCACCGCGTGCCCGCGTCGGCGCAAGTCGCGCACTGCCGCTTCGGTGCCGAAGCGATAAGAAACGACAGCGCGCCGCGCACCGACCGCGGCGGCCAGCGCATCGACGAATTCCACCGCGTCCTCGCGCAGCGCCGGCAGTTCAATCGCCAGCAGGTCGGCGGTCACGCCGTGCAGGGCGGCGGCGGCTTGTTCCCGATCCGCGCACGCGGCGACAACCTGCAGCCGCGGAAAGCGCGCTGCGGCCGATTCGGCCCGCGCCGCCAGCGCTTCGCCGACGATCGCCACCCGCAGCATCGACGACTGCCGCTCGGGCCGCGGTGTCGTCACGGACACGGTACCGAGCCCGGCACGCATCTCGCGCAGCGTGGTGAGCGGCAGGTGGGCGAGCGTGCCGATCGGATGCCCGAGGTCCACCAGCGCCTTGATCAGCGCCAGCCGGCTCACGTCCTGCGCCGCGTAGCGCCGATGCCCGTGAGGGCTCACTGTCGGCCCGACCACCCGATAGCGTCGCTCCCAGATGCGCAGCGTGGCCACCGGAATTCCCGCCAAGCGCGCCGCGGTTCCGCTGCGATACGTCGGCGCCGACCCTTGATTGGACGATGCAGTTTTCATGGGTGGGCAGCCTCCAGTTGACCCAAGTTCCGTCGATGACGCGATTTTGTCACGAAATCGCGCCGCATATGTCCCCTTATTGTGTCGGGATAAGCTTGACAATACCGATTCATCTGCCATATTGTCCTAGACAAATGCGGATTAGTCCTGAAATCTTGAACCAGAGGTGAGCACATGCCAACTTATCGTGTCCCGGTCGTTATCAAAGGCTTTGCCGTGGTCAGATACCCGGACGGCAAGGGTGCGGGCGACTACATGGGCGGTCTGCCGCGCGATGCCGAGGCCGAAGTGCGCGCCACGCCGGCGTACCTGGGCGGCTCGCGGATGGTCGACTTTACGGTCGAGCTGAGCGGCCAGGCGCAGCGGATCGACCGGGTCTAGTCAGATGTCCACGACAGCCGCCGCCTGCACCGTCTACTTCGATGGCGCCTGCCCGCTGTGCCGGCGCGAGATCGCGCACTACCGCAAGCAGGAAGGCGCAGCGGCCATCGCGTGGGTCGACGTGGCCAGTTCGGATCCAGCCGCGCTCGGCGCCGACCTCAGCCGCGATGCCGCGCTGGCGCGCCTGCACGTGCGGCGGGCCGATGGCTCGCTCGTCTCCGGCGCCGCGGCGTTCGCGGCGATCTGGAAACGTCTGCCCGCTTACGGTTGGCTCGCCGCCATCGCTTCCCGCGGCCCGGCAATAAGGATCATGGAGATCGCTTATTCGAACTTCCTCCGCCTGCGCCCACTGTGGCGGCGCGCCGAGACGCCCGCGACGTCCTTGCCGCGCTCAGTGCTCGCCGATCTACGTACTGATCACGCGGGCGAGGTGGGCGCCGTGCAGATCTATCGCGGCATCCTGGCGGTCGCGCGCGACGGCGAACTGCGCGCCTTTGCCGCCCGCCACCTCGCCACCGAGCTTCTGCACCTGCGGCGGGTCCGGCCATGGCTGCCCGCGTCGGCGCGCAGCCGACTGCTGCCGCTGTGGCGCGTTACGGGCTGGCTGACCGGCGCGATGTCGGCACTGCTCGGACCGCGCGCCGTGTTCGTGACGGTGGCGGCGGTTGAGCACTTCGTCGACCGGCACTACGCGGAGCAGATCGAGCGGCTGTCGGCGCATCCGGAGCTGGCCGATCTGCGCGACACGCTGGCTGCCTGTCGCCGCGACGAGATCGCGCATCGCGACGATGCCCTTGCACGCTTGCATGCGCGGCCCGGGGCGTTCGCCCGAGCCTGGTCGGCCGTCGTTGGCAAAGGTTCGGAGCTGGCCGTTGCCGCCAGTCGCCGTGTGTGACGCGTGTGCGCCGACCCTTACTGATGGAGCCGCTGCCATGACCGCAATTGCCGCCGAAGTCCATCGCTTCAATCGCCTGGCCGCCACCTGGTGGGATCGCAGCGGGCCGATGCGGCCGCTGCACGTCATCAACCGGCTGCGTTTCGCGTACCTGCTGGAACTGATCGAGGCGCGTCTTGCGCCGCATGGCCGCACGCTCGAAGGGTTGCGCGTCCTCGACATCGGCTGTGGCGCCGGTCTCCTGTGCGAGCCGTTTGCCGCTCGTGGCGCCCGCGTCACCGGTGTCGACGCCGCAGAAAAGAACATCGCCGCGGCCCGCCTGCATGCCGCCGCCGAGGACTTGCGCATCGATTACCGCGTCGGCGAACCCAGGCACGTGCTTGGCACCGACGAGCGCTTCGATCTCGTGTTGCTGCTCGAAGTCGTCGAGCACGTCGACGACGCTGCCGCTCTTGTAGAAGCGGCTGCCCGGCACGTTGCTCCGGGTGGGTTGCTGGTCGCCTCGACGATCGACCGCACGCTGAAAAGCTTTGTCTTCGCCATCGTCGGCGCCGAATACGTGTTCCGCGTGCTGCCGCGCGGCACGCACCAATGGTGGCGGTTCGTACGCCCGGCTGAGCTGCAAGCGGCCGCACGGTGGTCCGGTCTGACCGCGATCGACCTGCGCGGCATGCGCTACCTGCCGGTGCTTCACCGCGCTGCATGGATGCGCAGCACCTCGGTGAACTACATCGCCGCCTTTGCGCGCCCGGCGTGAAGAACGACCGCGCTCATGAAGGGACCGACATGTCTGCGCTGAAGAAACTCCCCGGCTTCCAGCGTGCGCCCGCCGGTCTTGAACGGACCGTGCTGCGCCGTCTGCCGATGATCGCACTCGCCGGGACAGTCCTGCCCATCGTCGGCGCGCTCGTCGCTGGGCTCTTCCTCGGCGGCGACCCGGCCAGCGCCAAGCTCGCCGCCACCATCCAGATCGTGCTGGCCAGCGTGCTGGTGTTGCACTGGACGGTCATGTTCACGGCGGCGCTGTTGTGCGTGATCGTCCTGATTGCCAAAGGCCCGGCGTATGTCGCCGATGCCTACCCCCTGATCGATTCCGACCGGCCCTCTCGATAAGTGGACAGGGCCGCTTCTTCATCACGAAAGGAAATCCTCATGACGACTCGTCGCACCTTCCTCCTTGCCACATTGCCCGGCGCGGCGCTTGCCGCCGTCGCGGCGCGCACCGCATCCGCCCAGGCTGCGAAGTTGGAGGAGTCTGACCCCGCCGCCGTCGCACTCGGCTACAAGCACGATGCCAACAAAGTCGACAAGGCCAAGTACCCCACGTTTGCGGTCGGCCGCAACTGCGCCGGCTGCCAGCTCTACCAGGCCAAGGCCGGCGAAGCATGGGGCGCATGCGGAGCCGTCGGCGGCAAGCTGGTCAACGCCAAAGGCTGGTGCGTTGCCTGGGTCAACAAGGCTTGATGCCCTCGCGCCGATGAACTCCACACCGCGAACGACATCATGACCATGCAGGTGGCATTGATCACCGGCGCCGGCGGCGGCCTTGGCCGCGCGGTGGCGGCGCATCTGGCGGAATCCGGCTGGCGCCTCGCGCTCGTGAGCCGCGCTGCGTCGCGCCTCGAAGGCGTTGGCCCGGCCGATGCGCTGCGCATCGAAGCCGACGTTTCCACGCCGGACGGTGCACGCGCCGCGGTCGCGCAGTGCACGGCGGCGCTCGACGTGCCGTCCGCGCTGGTCAATTGCGCCGGCGGCACGCTGATCGCGCCGCTGCACCGGACGAGCGAAGCCGCGTACCGCACCTGCCTAGGCGCCAACATGGACACGGCGTTCTTCTCGCTCGCCGCGTTCGTTGAAGCGCTGCGCTCGGCGCAGCGGCCGGGTGCTGCGGTGCTCGTCTCCTCGGTCGTGGGGCACATCGGCGTGGCGAGCCACGAGGCGATCTCGATGGCCAAGGCCGCTGTTGCCGGGCTGGTGCGCGCGGCCGCCGCCACCTATGCGCCGAGCCGCATTCGCCTCAACGCGGTCTCGCCCGCTTTCATGCACACGCCTGCCACCGCGTCGATCGTTGCGAGCGATGCCGGGCGCGAGGGCGTGGCCAGGCAATACCCGCTCGGCGGCATCGGCAGCGTGGACGAAGTCGCGCAGGCCATCGCATGGCTGATCTCAGCGGCGGCCTCGCGCATCACGGGCCAGGTATTGCCGATCGACGGCGGCTTCACGGCCGTTCGCCCGCTCGTGAGGTGAATCCGATTTCCACTGCCGCGCGATTGCGAATCGCGCAGTTTTTTCCCTGTCCTTCAACCGCAATAAAGGAGTCAAGTCCCATGAAGATCAAATCAGTTCTCGCTGTCGCCGTCGCCGCTGCAACCTTCGCTACCGTGCCGACGATCGTCGTCGCCGGCGGCAATTACGGCGCCAAGAACACCGCCGCGATGGCAGCCAAGTCCGACATCGTCGACACCGCCGTCGGTGCCGGCCAGTTCAACACGCTGGCCAAAGCGCTCACCGCCGCCGGCCTGATCGACACGCTGAAAGGACCGGGCCCGTTCACCGTCTTCGCGCCGACCGACGAAGCCTTCGCCAAAATTCCGGCCGACAAACTGAACGCCCTGCTCGCCGATAAAGCGGCGCTGACCAAGGTGCTCACGTATCACGTGGTGCCGGGCACGGTCATGGCCGCTGATGTGAAGACCGGCGCCGTCAAGACGGTGCAAGGCCAGGCGCTGAATGTGGTCGCGTCGTCTTCTGGCGTGACGGTCAATAACGCCAAAGTCATCAAGACCGACATCGCCGCCAAGAACGGCGTGATCCACGTGATCGACACCGTCGTCGTGCCGAACTGACACGGTGCGCGAGCCTTGCCGGCACGCATGACGGGCAGCGAGGGTGGCATTCACGCCATCGACGCCGATCCGATGCCGGTGTGACGGAAAGCAAGACGAAGCAGCCAAGGCAGTTCCCCTCAGCTTCTTCGTCTTCACAAGGTGACCGCGGTCGCGCGGCACGCGGGCAAGGCGCGGGTTATCTCCGCGTTTGTTTCGCGGACCTCTTACTGAAGGAGCAAGACCATGATCGACATGACGATGATTTACGCGATGACCTTTTGCGTCGCGATGATCTTGGTGGCCCTGGCTGTGACCGCTTACGAATTCCGCCGGATGTCGAGCTTGCAAAGCCGGCGCAATCTGCTGGCGTTGCAGACGGCACCCGAGATGGGCCCGGCCCGGGTTCAGACATGGCGCACCCGCTGACCGCAGAAACTCTGGCGGCCGGTTTTCATCAAAGCAGTCCCTTTCACTGATCGTCTTCCCAAGGAGCAACTCCCATGACACCCCAAGTCCACACGACCTGGCCTGAACTCGCCATCGACCTGTACGACAAGCTGACCGGCCGCGGCGCCGAAATCAGCTACGAGTTCGACAATCTGGAAATCGGCGTACCCAACGGCACCAACAGCGCAGCGGCCACGGCGAACTGGAAACTCAAAGGCCTGCTCAAGATCCGCACCCGCGATCTGCCCAAGCAGTGATGGCCGATCCGGCGCCGCTGGCGATTTATGCCGACCTCTCGCTGCTCGCGGCAGATGCAGAGGTAGTGACTGTCACGGCCACGGGTACGGTCATCGACGTAACGTTGCCGCGATTGTGGTCGCGCCATTGGGCGATCGGCCCATTGGCCGACCGCAGGCAGCGGCAATCGCTGTTGGCCCGATTGCAGCGCGATCTGCAGGTTGCGGATCTGACGCTGCGGTTCAAGGTGCGACAGCATGTGGTGGCGCAACTGCGGCCCCACTCCCAGCCGACGCGCTTGTCCCGGCTGCTGGGTCTGGCCGCGGTCGAGATCTACGTCATGCCGGGCCTGCGTGCGCTATTCGGGCGAGCCTCGACCGCGCGGTCCGATTGATCCGCATCCAGTGAAGCCCTCGCATCTTGCGGTGATAGGCGCGGGCATCGCCGGGCTGTCCTGCGCAGCGGCGTTGCAGCTGGCCGGCATCAACGTCAGCGTGTTCGAAAAGAGTCGCGGCGCGGCTGGCCGCATGAGCACGCGCCGCGGTGACGACTGGCAGTGCGATCACGGGGCGCAGTATTTCACTGCGCGCCACCCCGACTTTCGTGCCGAAGTGGACCGCTGGCTTCAGGCCGGCGTGGCCGCGCCGTGGACGCCGCAGTTGCAGGTGCTGGGCGGCGCATCGGGGCACGTGACGGATCTGGCGGTCGTGCGCTTTGTCGGTCTTCCCCGGATGACAGCGCCGGCCCGCTTCATGGCCGACACGCTTGACCTCACAACACAAACCACGATCGCGCAGTTGAAGCGTCGCGTGGATGGCTGGCAATTGCAGTCCGCCGAGCACGGCTGGCTCGACCAGCGCTTTGACGCGGTCCTGCTTGCAATCCCTGCGCCGCAAGCCGCGCCCTTGCTGGAGCAGCTTTCCCCCGAGCTCGCGGCGACCGCAGGAAGCGCGAGCATGCGCGGCTGCTGGGCGCTGATGCTGCGCTTTTCCGCGCCTGTAGAGCTTCCGTTCGATGCCGCATTCGTCAACCAAGGCCCGCTACGCTGGATTGCGCGCGACAGCAGCAAGCCGGGGCGCAGCGGCCCGGAAACCTGGTTGCTGCATGCAAGCGCCGAGTGGAGTGAAGCGCACCTGGATCACGACGCGGACGCCGTCACCGCCGAGCTACTGCACGCGTTCCGCGCGCTCGGTGGCCCGGCCCCGCACGCGTCCACTGCGCACCGTTGGCGTTACGCCGACACCGAACCGGTCCTGGACCAAGGGTGCGCCTGGCAGGGTGGCGAAGGCCTCGGCCTGTGCGGCGATTGGCTCAATGGCGGCAAGGTGGAAGGCGCCTGGCGCAGCGGCCGGCTGCTGGCGGGCCGGGTATTGCATTCATTGCTCTCGCGGCAATCGGCAGTGGACTTGTGAAACGCGCCCAGCCGCGACACGAGAAGATCGGCACAGCGCCGTCCTCCCGGCGTAGGCCGGAACCAAAGTTAAAACACTTCAAACTCGGCCCCCGCCCTGCGCCGGGGCGACGCAATGACGACGAGGTCCGCTCGCTCGCCGCTGCGCCCTACCGCAACTCAAACCGATACGAACTCAACCCGCGCCCCGGCGCATTCAACAGCGGGCCCGGCTTGCCCTTCAGGTACCGGTCGAGGAACTCGATGCCGTAGCCGTCGATCAGTGCTGCGTTGGAATTGGCCTTCAGGCACGCGGCCACGTTCGCCTGGTCGGCGCACGCGAGGTTGGTCCACTCGAAGTGCGTGCCGCCGTTGAGCTTGACGAAGAACTTGGGCGGTGCGGTCACGGCATAGGCACCGCGCGGCCCTTCGAGGTTGGGCGTCATGCCCCAGTCGAGCTCCGCGCCCTGGTACATCACCGGCACCGCGAGCCGCGCCAGCGTGCCCTGCGCCATGAAGGGCGCCACGTACGGTGAAAACGCCAGCACGGCCTTCAACTCCGGCGTCTTCCACGTGGGCCACGCCCCGGCCATGCCGAGCACCGCATAGCCACCGAGCGAATGCCCCACCGCACCGATGCGCGAAGTGTCCACGATGCGCGCGAGCTGCGGATCATTGGCCACCAGCTTGATCACCGCGCGCAAATCATTCAGGCGGCCGATCTCGCTGCGATCGTTCCAGCTCTCGGGGTCGAGCAACGACTTGTCGGTGCGCATGTTGCCGAAGTTGAGCGCGTCGGTGCCGATGGCGCACACCGCGTCCGCATGATCGGGCGCGGCCACCACGTAGCCGTGCCGGGCAAGCTCTTCAGTCACGAAGGTCGACTGCAACGCGCAGCCGCCGAACCCATGCGAGAACAACACCAGCGGCACACGCGGGCATGCCGCGGGCGGCGCGTCACTGGCCACGCTGCTCGCAAAGCTCTTGTTCGAGCGCGACTGCGCCGACGGTTGCTCCGCACTCGCCGCCGGATACCAGACCGCCACCTTGCGGCCGCTGTCCAGCGCCAGCACGCGATAGCCGGCGGACTGGCGACCGTTGCAGTCGGCAGCCAGCGCAGGCGCGAACGCGCCGAGCGCGACGGCGCAGAGCAAACCGGCAAGGCGTATTCGCGGCATATCCACCTCGTCGCCAGACAACGGATGCCGATCGAGGTTCGACGACACGCGGAGCCCTGGCGCACAATCATTTGACGGACCATGAGCACACGCGGCCCCGGCCGGCTGGATCGCATCATCGCCGAAGCGCGGCGCGCCGCCGACGAGCGTGCACAAAGCTACCGCGAGCTTGCGCTGAAGATCACCCGTGGATGTGCGGCCGCCGCGGCCGCGAGACAAATGGTGCATGGGCCGCGGATTGAGTTCTGATGAGGCCGTGCCCGCGCCGCCGCCGCTTGACGGCAGCATCGGTTCATCCCGATGCGACGCGGCAGCGCGTCGCGCGCAGGCGCGGGAATTCGGCTGCGCCGCGTCGTCTCCGTAGCGTTCGACCATGAAATTCCGCTATCGCGTGGCGGAATTTCATGGTAACTTGAGTACCCATGAGTTCCTGGATCCGGCGCTCGGCGCTTGAGGCACGCGTGCGCGCCGCGCTCGCACGCAGCCGCGCCGTCGCGCTGATCGGACCGCGGCAGGTCGGCAAGACCACGCTGGCGCGCGGTTTCCTCCCCGCAGGCTCGACTCGCTACTTCGATTTGGAAAGCGCGCGCGACCTGCAGCGGCTGGATGAACCGGCGACGACGCTGGAGGCGCTATCCGGGCTGGTCGTCATCGACGAGATCCAGCGCCGCCCGGACCTTTTCCCGGTCCTGCGCGTGCTGATCGATCGCAAGCAGGAGACGGGGCAGTATC
Source organism: Burkholderiaceae bacterium (assembly GCA_036824465.1). GTDB lineage: Bacteria > Pseudomonadota > Gammaproteobacteria > Burkholderiales > Burkholderiaceae_F > JAKOQB01. Next base: position 5,430 of record DAITAC010000003.1, on the reverse strand, counting down.
TGATCCTCGGCAGCGCGTCGCCCGCGCTGCTGCGACAGTCGAGCGAATCGCTCGCCGGCCGGCTCGAGATCATCGAGGTCGATGCGTTGTCTCTGGCCGAAGTCGGCGTCGCCAGGATGAATGCGCTGTGGACGCGCGGCGGATTTCCGTTGTCATTCCTTGCACCCACGGAGCACGACAGCATGGCGTGGCGCGAGGCGTTTGTGCGCCTGACGGTGGAGCGCGACCTGCCCGCCTTGGGCCTGGGCGCCGCGCCCGCGGCCGTGCGCCGGTTCTGGAACATGCTCGCGCACTATCACGGGCAGATATGGAACGCGGCGGAGCCAGCACGTTCGCTCGGCGTGGGCGAGAACACGGTGCGCCGCTACCTCGACTTCCTGACCGATGCCTATCTCGTTCGACAGTTGCGGCCCTGGCATGAGAACCTCGGCAAGCGGCAGGTCAAGGCGCCCAAGGTCTACGTGCGCGACAGCGGCATCCTGCATGCACTGCTGCAGTTGGAATCGGCCGACACGGTGATGGCGCATCCGAAGTCCGGCGCATCGTGGGAAGGATTCGTGCTCGAACAGGTGCTGCACCACGCCCGCCCCGCGGAGGCTTACTTCTGGGCGACGCACCAGGGCGCCGAGCTTGATCTGCTGATGTTCAAGCGCGGCCGGCGCGTCGGCGTGGAGATCAAGCGCGCGGATGCGCCCAGCCTTACGACCTCAATGCGCATCGCGCTGCAGGATCTGAGGCTCGACCGCCTGCTGGTGATCTATCCCGGCGATAAGCCCTATCGCCTTGCGCCAATCGTGGACGTGGTGCCGGCAACTTCGGTGGTGGAATTTGTCGAATGACAGCACCCGAAGAACAAGCCCGCCAGAACATCGACGCGCTGCTCACCGCGGCCCGTTGGGCCGTTCAGGATTTCAAAGCCGACCAACATCCACGCCGCGCGCGGCGCGCATTCGCGCAGGCTCAGCCCGTCGACACCCTTTTCCTCGATCAGCGTTCCCGCGGCCACGAGCATTGCGTGGCGCAGATCGCCGTGGTGATAGGGGGTCGCCACCTTGCGCAGCGGGCGGCGGCATAATGGCAATGGAGTCGGCCCATGCACGAGATCATCGAAACCAATCGCGAAGCTCTGGCAGCAATCTGCCGGCGCTACGCCGTGGCACGGCTGGAAGCTTTTGGCTCAGTGACTGACGATCGTTTTGATCCACAAAGAAGCGATATCGACTTTCTGGTGGATTTCGACCCGGACGGCGAGCCCAATCTATTTCATCGCTACTTTGGTCTGAAAGAAGATCTCGAATCGTTGCTGAGCCGCGCGGTTGATCTCGTAATGCTCGGCGCGCTGAGAAACCTGTACTTCATCGATTCGGTCAACAAGACCCGCCAACCCGTGCATGCAGGCTCGCTCAGAAAAGCTGCTTCAAGACGTTCGCGAAGCGGAATTTCTAGAGTGCAAGCGTGATCGGAAACGATCAAGAGCTGGTTGTCATGCGCGAGCGTCTGGACAAGATGGAGCAGATGTTGCAAGCGTTGCGTGCATCCGCGCGACCGGAAGAGTGGCCGGCGCTCAGCGCCGGCTATGAGCGCGAGATTGAGCGCATGCGGGGCGAAATCCGGCATTTCCTGGTCCAGGGCGGACGGCAAACGGCAGCGACCTAAAGAGGGGACCAAGAGCGCGCGATGCCCGTTGCCGCGCGATCTACCCGGCCCTATCGAAGTGCGGAGCGATGCGCGACAATCGCAACTCGTCGACGAATCGCAAACGACGGACTTCAATATCACCAAAGGTTTCGACATGACGATTGACTTTCAGCGCTACATCGTCCGCGATCCGGCTGTCTGCGGGGGAGAGCCAATTGTCAAGGGCACGCGCGTCACCGTGCGGACCGTACTGGCAAGCGTTGCCGAGGGCCTGACGGTCGAAGAAATCTTGCGAGAGTTTCCAACCCTGGATGAAGCCGCCGTGCGGGCGATCATTGCGTTTGCTGCCGCTTCTGCCGAAGAAGATCTGCCAATTCCTGCCATGCCGACACTGGCTTGAACGCCGCCTTCCCAATCAACTTCATTCGCACTCGAACTCGAGGCTGTTCATGAGCGAACTCAAGGAAGAAGTTGGCGAGCTTCTCAAGAAGCTTCCGGACGACAGCACGTTGGAAGACATCCAGTACCACCTGTACGTACTCGAAAAGGTTCGGCGCGGAATCGAACGCGCTGATTCCGAGGGGACTTTCACACAGCAGCAGGTCGAGCAGCGCCTTGCGCGATGGCTTTAAGGGGCGGGCTCGCGCAAACGATCGGAACGAGCCGCGAAGTTCATAGCCGGCGTGTACAGCGGTAAGACACCGGCCAGGAAAGACTGGAGCAAGCGCGATCTCGTCGAAGAGTCAGCCCGATCGGGTGGTGATAGCGTCACGAATATCGGAAACGTCAATAGTGGCCAATCTGATTGACCAACACCGGAAGGAAGTCGAGGCGCTGTGCCAGCGGCACGGCGTGCAATCGCTCGCCCTGTTCGGCTCCGCCGCGCGCGGCGAGCTGCTGCCGGACAGCGACGTCGATCTGTTGATCGAATTCAAGCCCGACGCAGGCGTCGGACTGTTCGAGTACCAGGAAATTCAGGCCGAACTGGAAGCAATTCTTGGCCGCCCGGTCGACCTTGCTTCCAGCGCAATCCTGCGCAACCCCTACCGCCGCCGCACGATCATGCGGGATCTGAAGACGATCTATGCCACCTGAGGATCGCGATTACGCCTACCTATGGGACATGCTGGACGCAGCGACTTCGGCGTGGAGTTATGTCGATGGATTGCCGAGGGAGCAGGCCACCGCCGACGAGATGCGCATGTCCGCGTTCGAGCGCAAGCTTGAAATCATCGGCGAGGCGGCCCGGCATGTGAGTGACGAATACGCGCGCTCGCACCCGGAGATTCCGTGGCGAGGCGTCATCGGGCTGCGCAACGTGCTCGCTCACAACTATGGCGAGATCGATCGACAGCGGCTCTACGAAACGGCAATGCGAGAACTGCCTGCGTTGATTGCCTCTCTGCGGGCGCTACAACCGCCGCTCGAAGATTAAACGCCAGCCGAGCCCCCGCTCAGTTCCCGTTTTCGGTTTCGCTGATTACCTGCTTTACATCGACGGCAGAGCCGCCGGCAACAGCTAGATCTTCACGGTTCAGTCCGCGCCCTGCGTGATTTTCACTGCAGCGGACTTCGACTCCATCACCGCCCGCCCCTCGATCCCCGGTCGCATGAACGTCGCAAATGCCTGCATCAGATGGGCGGCCTGCGGTGCGCGGTGCGCGGGATCCGGGCCGCAGAGCTGGCTGTCGAGCGCCAGGCTGGCCAGCCCGTGCACGATCGCCCACGCGAACGCGGCCTTCGCGTCCTGCCCGAGCGCGTCGGCCCCGGCGGCCGCCACCACCGCGGCAATGTGCTGCTGCAGGCGGCCGTACGCGGCGCTGCCGGCGGCGCGCAGTGCGGCGTCATCGCGGTCGACCCACTCGGTGCGGAACATCAGCCGGAACCGCCCGGGATGCGCCAGCGCAAAGGCCACGTACGCCTGCCCGTTGGCGATGAACTGCGCATAGGCATCCGGCGCAGCCGCGGCCTCGTAGCGGTCCATGTACGTCACCAGCATCTCGAAGCTCTGCGCCGCCAGCGCGGTCAGCAGCCCGCGCACGTCGCCAAAGTGATGCGCCGGCGCGCCGTGCGACACACCCGCGCGGCGCGCGCATTCGCGCAGGCTCAGCCCGTCGACACCCTTGTCCTCGATCAGCGTTCCCGCGGCCACGAGCATGGCGTGGCGCAGATCGCCGTGGTGATAGGGGGTCACCGTCTTGCGCAGCGGGCGGCGGCGCGGCGCGGCGCGCTTTGCGGCGCGGGTCGGCTTGCCGGCGCGGGCGGTCGATTTGCGCATGCCGCATCATACATCTTGACAGCGTCTACATGTGTGGGCTATCGTGGCGCCGTCATCTAGACAGCGTCTACTTTACCCACGCACAGGAGCCCCGCATGTCCCCGCATGAACTCTTTGCAATCGCCAACCCGGTGGCCGCCGCGGCCTGGGTGGTGCTGATCCTCGCGCCCTTGCGCTTCGAGTGGCCCGGCCGGCTGGGCGTGGCGGTCGCGCTGCTGATGGCGATGACGTACACGGCGCTGATCGGCGCGTACATCACGCAGGGGCAGGGCGACTTCTCGTCGCTGGCGGGCGTGGCGCGCCTCTTCGAACACCCCGGCCTGCTGCTCGCCGGCTGGGTGCATTACCTCGCCTTCGACCTGCTGATCGGTGTCTGGGAGCGCACTGAGGCGCGCCGCATTGGGATGTCGCAGTGGCTGCTGGCGCCGTTGCTTTTCCTGACTTTCATGTTCGGCCCGATCGGCTGGCTGCTCTTCATGGCGGTCCGCCACGTGCGAGGCGCCACTCAGCCTGCCGGCGCCCCGCAAAACCTCACCGCTTAGTCCTGTTCACTCGGAGCCCCCGCCATGTCTGCCACCTTTTCCAGCATCGCCGCCGCGCCGGCGCGATTGCGCGCCAACTTTCTCACCGACGGGTTCGCTGAACTGCAACGCCGCCAGCCGCTGCTCGCCAACGTGGCGTTCGTCTTCGTGCTGGCGCTGATCCCGGTCCTGATCGCGCAGCAGATCGACCCGCGCTTGGTCAACGGCATCAGCGTCTGGATCAAGCCGGCCAAGTTCCTGTTCTCGCTCGCGCTGTACTACGTGACGCTGGCCTGGTTCTTCGGCCTGCTGTCGCCCGAGGCGCGCCGCAGCCGCGCCGCGCGCTACGTGATCGTGGCGCCGATCGTGGCCGGCGTGCTCGAAATGGTGTGGCTCATCGCGGCGGCGGTGCACGGGGTGCCGGCGCACTTCAACGTCAGCGATCCCATCTGGAGAACCGCCTACCTGATGGGCGGCGTCGGCTCACTGGTGCTCGTCAGCGCCATGGCGGTTCAGGGCACGCTGATCGCACGCGACCGGTCGGTCACCGCGCATCCGGCGTACCGCCGCGCCGTGGTGCTGGGCTCGTGGCTCGGCGCGGGCGCGACACTGCTCGTGGCGGGCTACCTCTCATCGCGCACCGGCCACTGGGTCGGCGGCCCGCACACCGACGCCAACGGACTGCCGGTCCTGGGCTGGGCGCGCCAGGGCGGCGACCTGCGGCCGGCGCATTTCCTGGCGCTGCACCTGCAGCAGTTGCTGCCGCTCGCCGGCTGGCTGATCGCGCGCAGCGGCATGGCGCGGCCATTGCGCGTGGTGCACGCCGTCGCGGCATTGAGCGTGCTTGCGGTGGCGGCGGTGTTCGCGCAGGCGCTGCTGGGGGTGCCGTTGTTTGGTTGAGCGGTGCGGACGCGCCCGGCGCGCATGCCGGACCGAGTTTGATTCGGCACGGCGGCCGGCTCATAGCGGGAGAACGCCGCGCCACGAAAAATG